>NZ_WUMM01000003.1:0-469038 GCF_009826875.1 Shinella sp. AETb1-6
GGCCGTACGCGACACGTCGTGGTCACGCTGCCCCATTGGGGCAACGCACCGCGGCTGATCCATGGAACGGATCTCGTCCTGACGGTCGCGCGCAATGCGCTCGCACTCCATGAATCCGATCCCTCTCTGGTTTTCTTCGAGCCGCCGTTTCCGATAGCGCCATTCCCGTTTGTGCAGGTCTGGCATGAGCGTCGCGCGAGCGATCCTGCTCACCTGTGGCTTCGCAACACCATTGCAGATGTCGTGACACATGCCCAAAGACTGACAAGCTAGGGCGCACTGGCCAACGGCGAGATTTTCCGAAGCGTATTGAGGTCGGGCGTGCGGACGATGCGATAAGTACCCTCGGTCTCCTCGCCTCCTTGCGAAATCGTGCAACCAGCTGATCTCGCAAACGAGCGTAGCGGCCTTTAGTTCCATCGATAAATCGCCTGCCCCTCCTGAGGGAAGGGCAGGCGGAGCGTATTAAGTCGTGAACCCATAAACGCGGACGACAATCTGATTTTTACAACGACGTGCCGTTAATTCCAGATCGTCACCGACGTGCTCGCCTTTTAGGGCAACTTCCAGAGGAGGACGGACGGTCTATTTCTTTTGATTGCCAGCGAAAGCGGCCGTCAAGCCAAGACCGATATACACGAAACCACTGACCCAGCGTTCAGCCTTGAGATAAACGGGACTGCGCTTCAGCCACTTGCCTGCCGTGCCGGCGGCAAGTGCGTAGGAGCTGTCCGTCAGAACGCCAATCGCTGTGTAAACGAGCCCGAGAAAAGCGATCTGCATAGCCACATGACCACGGTTGACGTCAACGAACTGCGGCAAGAAAGCCAGAAAGAACAATGCTGTCTTCGGATTGAGGAGATTGACGATAAAGCCCTCACGAAAGAGGCGCATGCGGCTTCGCGTCGGTAAACCGCCCTCAACGTCGGGAATGTCCGAGGGGCCGAAAAGCTTCTTGAGGCCAAGCCAGATCAGATAGGCCGCGCCGGCATACTTTACGACGCTGAAGGCGAGCGCGGATGACGCCAGCAGCGCCGACAACCCCACAGCGGCGGCGGCGACATGAACAAGCGTGGCCGCATGGATGCCAAGGATCGAAACGAGCCCGGCAGAGCGACCCTGCTCGACCGAGCGCGCGAAGATGTAAAGAACTGCCGGTCCCGGCACGAGAAGTAACACCAGTGTGGCGCTGACGAACAGGCTGAGATTCGTTGCGCTGGGAATTGCCAAATCCATGATTGTCTTGCCCCGTTTTATATTGCACGAACGATAGCATCGAACTGCCTCCAATGCGAGGTCGTCTTCTGCTTTTACGCTTTCACATCGCGACGATTTCTGGTTCAGGGCTCACGATGAGCCGATATGACCTGACAGATTTTGAATGGCGCATGATCAAGCCGCTATTACCTAACAAGCCGCGAGACGTGCCTCGCGTCGATGACCGACGCGTGTTGAACGGTATCTTCTGGGTCCTGCGATCTGGCGCGCCGTGGCGTGATCTGCCTGATCGCCATGGCCCACGCAAGCGGAGGCATTGCATTACGCCGTACATGACGGTTGAAAGCAATGTGTCCGAACCGGAAGCCGGCGCGGCTGAAGAGGTTCTTTTAAGCGCCCATCGCGCGCTCGGGAACCGTGGCCTCAACGGCGAGCAAGTCACCGCGGATCTGGACGATCATATTTCCAGGTGCAGCAAACGCTACAGGTCTTACCGCCCTGAAGACAATACATACCAGCCCTTCGACGGAGGTCCCCGGCGCCAGTGTCGGTAATGTCCCGCCCTCTGCACGGTCTATCAAGCTCTCAGGTGCTAGCTCGGGTTACTCCGGAATGTTCAAGGCTTGGTTCTCGTGAAACGCTGTTCGAGGACTTCGTTGCCCCACTGGGTTCCAAGCTGTTCCTCCGCGAGAACGAAGCCACGCGATTCGTATAGATATCGCGCCGTGTCGAGGCCGGCGAAGGTCCAGAGATGCGTCTGCTTGAAGCCATGCGCGTCCACAAAGGCCAAAGCTGCGTCCAGGAGGCACTTTCCTGCCCCCATCCCTCGAAGGGCAGGGTCGACGATAAACCAGCGGAGATGAGCGGTATCCGGCCCGATATCCTCGCCGTCGATGGCGACCGAACCAAGGATCCGGCCATCACGCATTGCCACCCATATCTGGTTTGTCGGCCTGTCCAGGCGGCCGCAAAACTCGGCCAAGCCGCTTGCGACGACGCTTTCGAAAGGCTGACCAAACCCGTATGCCTGAGAATAGTAGAGCGCATGCAGCCCGGTTATCTCAGCGATGAGGCCGGCCCGATACCCATCCAGCACGTGGATACCCTCGGATCGGGCGGTGTCGTCTGGGGGCGACAGTGCGCGGGCATAAAGCCGCATGCCGTCGAGAACAACTTGATCTTGCCCCGGTTCCAGACGTTCCAGCGCTCCGACAACCTGCTCGCGGGCGAAGGCATGGATGGCAGCGACGCGTTTTCGTCCAGCCGATGTCAGTGAAAGAAGTTTGGTTCGAGAATCCTCTTTGCCGGCAACCCATTGCACGTCGCCGGATTCGACGAGCTTGCGCAGCATTCTGCTGATGCTGGACTTTTCAAGGCGGAGAATTGCGGCCAGATCGCGCGCCGTTGCCGTTCCCTTCTCGATTTCGATGAGAGCGTGGACTGCAGAGGGGGGGAGCTCCGTGCCAGCAAAGTCTCCGCCCATGAAGCCAAGCTGCCGGACAAGTTGGCGGGAGGCTGCCCGGAGGGCATCGATTGTCGAATGGGATACGCCCATCATCATGCGCAGACCTTATAAAGTTGTATCGTGCAACTTTATGTCCGCGCTCGTTTCCGGCGTCAAGAGGAGGCGTGGTTTGCACGCCCTCTCACCCGCCTAAATCGTGCTCACCAAGGAAGTTGGTCCAGCGACGGGCCCAAGTGGCCACGCCTACGCTGACTTGCGAGCGGCAATCTGGAGATTCCTCGGGCAGATGCCGTATCGCTTGCGAAAAGCCCGGCTGAAATAGGCCGGGTCGTCGAAACCGAAATCGAATGCGACCTGTGTGACGGACATGCTGCTGTTGCCCAGCATAAGGGCGTCTTTTGCACCCTCCAGGCGGCGCTCTGAAAGGTAGCGCGAAAATGTGGTGCCGGTCCGCTTAAAAAGCTTCTGAATAGCGCGTGGTGAAACACCCTGTTGTCGGGCGACACCGGTAACTGAAAATGTGCTGTCCGCGAGGTTTGCTGCAATCGCCGTCTTGATCGCCGTCAGTCGGTCCGGACTGCCGGTCCGCTTCGTGTCGGCGGCAAGTTCAGCCACGAGCACGGGCAGCAACTGGTAGAAGTGGCGCACCATCATATCGGCGTGCCTGTCATTCTGCCGCTGTTGCTGCAGCATGTAGCCCGCATAGGTGATCAACAGTTGCAACGGCAGGCAGCTTGCGGAAATCTGCTGCATGAGAATGGCGGAAAGCTGCATATCCGACGCATTCACGACGTGGCTTGGGAGATAGGCGCAATCAAAACGCCCCCCGAGCGGCAACTCGATGGTAAGCGGTGCGTCCGCCATCGCGAAGATGACATCGCCTTCAGGGGCCTCGACCCGGTGTCGGCGCTGCTCGACGACAAGTGGCCCCTCCATCGCGCGCATGATCACGAGGCCCGATTCCGAAAGCCCGGTCGTCCAGAAGCGGACGGCGGTCGCCGGCAGGTAAAGTGTCGTCAGGGAGAGACCGACGGCTGGATTGGTCGGCGCCGTCATCAGTGCATTTCTCATTCGCAAGGCCGGCCTCAAAGCCGCGCTCGTGACACTAGGCGTGCTCCGAACGGTTTGTTTCCTCGTGTTCACGCTTTGCGCGGCCCATGTCTTGCCCGGTCCGATCGTCGCCATGAGCGCGTCGGCCTTCCAGTCATTGATCCGCTACATGGAACTCGTTGCCATCTATTCGCTCTTCATGAAGTCGTCTTCCAACGAGCAGCCCGGCACCGATTTCACCATTCTCACCTGTGCCGAACTCATCGTTTATCTCGTCGGGGCCTCCATCGCCGGCTTCCTCGCAGATCGCCTGGGTTACGCCATCCTGTTCGGCATCGCGACTTTTGTCTCCTTCGCCGGCATAGGACTGGCCTATCGGCAGTTGGCGAAGCTCGATCAGCGTGAATTGCCGGTTCGGCAGGGCGAAAAGGCATGACGCGAGCCGTACAGACAACGGCCGATGTGCAATTGGCGAACCCCGATCTCTTCCTGACGGTCTTCCTGGACCATCTTGAAACACATGCTCATGTCGAGCGCCAAGCTGATGGCGCTGACATTATGAGCGAATATGGGCATGTGCGCCTTCGGCGGTCTCTTGCGGGCTTCGCCATCGAGGCGACCGCGTCGACGGCATCGGAACTCGCCGTCATAAGAACCTTCATTGCAGATCACGTGTTCGAGTTTGCTGCGGACGCGCAGGTCGAATGGTCGGGTGAGGGCGCAACAGACGCCGTTCCAGCCAATTTCCAGGAGGTTCGCGTCGAGCGCGCGGAAGCGGTTACGCCAAGAATGCGACGCGTCGTCTTTCGGGCTGGCCGACTGCCTGCATTCCTGAACACGAACCACCATCATGTCCGGTTGCTTTTCCCGCCAGACGGAAAGGTGCCGCGCTGGCCGCGCCAATCGGCAAGTGGCCGCCTGACCTGGCCGGCCGGGGACGACACGCTTTCCAGCCGCGTTTACACGATACGGTGGGTTGATGAGCGGACATCCACCTTTGCCATCGATTTCGTGCTGCATCACGAAACGACATCCGGCCCAGGCGTTGCCTTCGCACACCGGGCGATACCGGGTGAGATAGCCGGCCTCATGGGTCCGGGCGGCGGTGGAACGCCTCCCGGCGAAAAGCTGCTTCTGATCGGAGACGAAACGGCGCTGCCTGCGATCGCCCGCATAGCGGAATCGCTTGCCGGACAAGCGGAAATAAAAGCCGTTGTCGAGGTCAGCGATATCGCCGAAACAGCCTATCTCTGTCCCGGGCCAGGTCTGCATATTGAGTGGTTACTGCGTAACGGACGTCCGGCCGGAGATCCCGCGATGATCCTTGATGCGGTGGAAACGCAGATCGACGATAAAGCAGGCGGACTCAGCGTCTGGGCGGGATGCGAGCATGGCGTCGCCGCTGAACTTCGAGCGTGCCTGTCGACGAGACTGCCACGTCTTGGCAAGACGTCCGTAACGGCCTATTGGAGGCGGCCCGCCAACGGCACGCGTCAATAGCACCACCCGTTGCAAACCACCCCCAGCCTTGCTCGCGCCGGACGGTTTCGACCAAGGTTTGCAGTCCGGCGTGCGTCTGATGATCGGATTCAACAAGAGGAAACGCCATGACGATCACAACGCGCTCCGGTTTTGCGGCCATCGCCCTGTCCCTTTCGGTCTCCGCGCCGGCCTATGCAGGCTGGGAAACGACGCGATGGGGCATGTCGCCCAAGGAGTCCATCGCGGTGCTCGACGGTGCTGCCGAGCATGCGCCAGCCGGCAATGAGATCTATGAGCAGGGGGGCAAAAAATACGCGCCGCTTGTCAAGCTTTCCCGCGAGATAGAGGGTGTGCCCGGTCAGGTATCATTGTTGTTCGACACCGATGAAAAGCTGCGCTTCGTCATGTTCAATCCCGCCGACGTTGCGGCGTGTGATGCGCTGGGGGCGGCGCTGGCGGAACGCTACGGTGCCGCCGACGCCGTGGGCGCGGGTGCGATCAGCATCTCGGACTGGGTCGATGGTGCGGAGGTGATCAAGCTGACGAAGGTGGGATCGTCCGTCTGCAACCTGTCCTACTCGGCGAACTGAAGCCGATGGCTTACTGCGTCCCGATGTTGAGAATGCCGGCCTTGCGCGTGAAATAGGACGACAAGATCTGCTCGTAGGCCGGGTTTCTTTCGATGCCCGGCTCGGCAAGCACCACCTTGACGGCGGCGGCGCAGAGCCCGTCGATGCCCTCAGCGGTCCCCGCTGTGATCTTGCCCTGTGCGTTGTCGCCGGCCATCGTCGTCCATCTTTGGGCGATCATGTCGGCGGCCTGCGCTTCGATCTTCTTGCGTGTTTCGGCGATGTCCGCGGACGGTGAAAGGACAAGCGACGGATCGATGCCCGTGATGCCGAAGGCGGGCGATATGACGACCGCCTTCACCGGTTTCTTTGTCATTCCGTAAATCGTTTTCGGCGAACGGGGAACGGCGGCTCTTCTCGGTTCAAGGCGGATCTACCGCCAGCGGGCGAGCAATGGACCTGATGAACCATATACCGGATCGGTACGGGGCAGGGGCACGGACGCGATCGTCGAGAGTTGTTCGGCGGAGGCGGCAGATGTTTGGATATCAGCATGTTGGTTAGGTGGGTATGCGCCCACCACCTCGAAGTCGTCAGAGCAGCCGAGATTTTGGTGTCCGGTGCCCGCTGGAAGGACGAGGCAATCGCCCTTCGAGACATGCAAGTGACGGCCTCCCGGCCCGCCGATCAGGAGGGTGGCGTTTCCCTTCGACACACCCAGGACCTCATGGGCTCTCGTATGGTAATGCTGATAGTCGAAAACCCCGTTGGTCCAGATGCCGATCCAGCCATTGGCCGCAAAAAGCGCTTCAAACGGCTTTTCACTTTCGACCGATCCATAGAGAAGAACCGGGAGCCGCGGATTGTTGGGTACCCATTCACTCGGATCGAACAGAATCTCTTCGACGGTCATTTCGGGCTTCTCCGCAATTCAACGCCGGCTTACCGATGTCACCGTTCACCATTGTGCACCTTAGCGCACATGCGGATCACGGTCTCGATGCAATCGCGATGCTGCAAGAATATGGCTGTCGGGTGCAAGCAGCTCATGTTTTTCTGCAAAGGCAGCGAACAGGCCGCGTGCCGTTTCCGCTTCGATCTCGCCGCGCAGTGCCGCGTTGCAAGCTTTGAGAGCGACCGAATGGGCGGCGTCCCTTGACGATGCCGGCCACTCGACGAGGTGCCGGTAAGCCTCCATTACCGAACGAACCTCGGCCGGAAAGCCGAGGCCGACAAGAATCGACAGGGGCTGCTCGAACATATCGGGTTTCATCCAGCTTCTCCTTCCTTGCCTTGGATGTGCTTGGGCGCCGCCGCAACGGCGCCCTCCGACTGGCGTCTGCTCACGCGGCTTCTTGTGCCTCGATCTGCGCCGGGGCGGAAGACTGTTCAAGCGCCGGAGCGCTCTGAATGGCGATCTTCCGCGGCTTCATTTCCTCAGGGATTTCGCGAACCAGGTCGATCGACAGGAGGCCATTGTTCAGATCCGCAGCGTTCACCCGGACATGATCGGCGAGCTCAAAGCGGTGTTCGAAGGAGCGGGCGGGGATGCCTCGATGGAGGTAGCCTTCCGCCGACGCCTCCTGTCTCTTGCCTGTGACGGTCAGGAGATTGGATTGGAACGTGATGTCGAGGTCGTCTTGTGCGAAACCCGCGACCGCGATCGATATCCGGTAGCTGTCATCGCCCGTCTTGGCGATGTCGTAGGGCGGCCAGTCGCTGATCGAGCGGGCACGCTGTGCGTTTTCCAGAAGATTGAAGACCCGATCGAAGCCGATGCTCGAGCGGAACAGCGGTGCGTAATCGTAAGATGTTGCCATAGCCATATCCTCCTTGAAGCAACATGGGTACGGAGCGCCGAAAGACGACGCTTCCAGCAAACCAGCCCTATCCAGCGGCTGGCGGCAGTCGATTTGGTTGCAAGCAATCCGCGTTTCAAGAGTTTTTTCGGAAAAAATTGCGCCTGTTGCGGCGGTTGTTGCCGGCCTGTCCTCAGCCGGAATGCTGTCTCAGCGACAGATACCGGCTCGATTCGCTGCAAACAGGAAGGGTTCATCGGTTATTAAGGTTAATCTAACATAATGGCTCCATACTTTTGGGGACAGCACAATGGCATCAATTCAACACAAGATCACCGCCGCGAGCATTGCCATATTTCTCATCGCAGGGGGCGCTGCCGGCGTCGGAATCTGGTCGGCGTCGACGATGAATGCGGATGCCGTCGATATTGCCGGGTCGGGGCAGATCCTTCGCAATCACATGCAGGCCGACATGATGCATGACGCCCTTCGCGCCGATGTACTTGCCGCGCTGCATGCCTCCAATCCCGCGGCCGGTATCAAGTTTGACCAGGTGAAAGCCGATCTCGCGGAGCACATCGCCTCGTTCCGCAGCGTGATCGACGAGAACAAGGTGCTGGCGAAAGATCCCGTCACGCAGAAGGCGCTTGCAGATGTCGAGCCGCCGCTCCTCACCTACATCGACAGCGCCACCAAGATGGTGGCAGCGGCGGAGAAAAGCCCTGTCGATGCGATGCGTGCGCTACCGGATTTCATGACGCAGTTCTCGGCGCTTGAAAGCGCGATGGAGCACGCCGGCGATCAAATCGAGACGGTCACCGCATCGATCTCCGACCAGAGCACCCAGACCGCGAATACCATCAACGACATGCTGAAAGCCATTCTCGGACTGACGCTGATCCTGTCCATCGCCCTTTTTGTCTTCTTTCGTCGATCCGTGACGGCTCCCATTCTTCAGCTGTCAGCAGGCATGGTGAAAATTGCCGATGGTGATACGGATGTGAATTGCGCCGGGCTTGGTCGCAAGGACGAGATCGGGACGATGGCCGCCGCGGTCGAGGTGTTCCGCAAGGCGGCGATTGCCAAACGCCAACTCGAGATGGAGGCTGCGCGGGCTCGCGAGCAGGCGGAGAGCGACCGTATCGCGACGCAGCAGAAGGCGGAGGCCGACGCGGCCGAGCGGCTGCGCATCGCAACCTCCGGCCTCGCCGGTGGCCTCAAGCGCCTGGCATCAGGCGATCTTGCTTTCCAGCTCAACGAGCCGTTTTCGCCGGATTTCGAGAGCCTTCGCCACGATTTCAATGCGTCTCTGAGCCAGTTGGGCGGAACGCTGATGGCGATCTCCCAGGCAATTTCGGCCATCGACGGCGGCACGCAGGAAATTTCGTCCGGCGCCAACGATCTTGCTCACCGCACGGAACGTCAAGCGGCCTCACTCGAACAGACCGCGGCTGCACTCGATGAAATCACGGCGAACGTGAGCAATTCCAGCAAGCGCACCGAGGAGGCCCGCGCCGCCGCAACGGAGGCTGATCATGGCGCTGTCCGATCGGTTGACGTGGTACGCCAAGCGGAGGAAGCGATGCAGCGGATCGAGAGCTCCTCGCAACAGATTTCAAATATTATCGGGGTCATCGATGAAATCGCCTTCCAGACCAACCTGCTTGCGCTGAACGCCGGGGTCGAAGCCGCGCGTGCCGGGGAAGCCGGCAAGGGGTTCGCCGTTGTCGCGCAGGAAGTCCGTGAACTCGCGCAGCGCTCTGCGACAGCCGCCAAGGAGATCAAAGCGCTGATCAACACGTCGTCTGCGGAAGTTGGAAGCGGCGTGCGGCTTGTGCGCGAGACGGGTGTCGCGCTCAACGAGATCGGAGAGCGCATTTCCGGTATCAACCAGCATATGAACGCCATTGCGACAGCGGCCAAGGAACAGTCGGTTGGCCTGGTGGAAGTCAACAAGGCCGTCAACACCATGGACCAGACGACACAGCAGAATGCGGCCATGGTGGAACAATCCACGGCGGCGTCCATGAACCTTGCTGCCGAAGCCCGTAAATTACGGGATTTGGTGGGGCAGTTCCGTTTCGATGATGCCGCCACGCCAGGCGCTTCGAGACTTCAGATGGCCTCGTAGCAATCGCTCCAAGCGTGGCCGACGTCGGGCGAAGAATCGCCCGGCTGGCGTCGTTGAAGGTGCCTTGGCGCCTGCAGAGCTCCAGGCTATTTTCCAGGCTACTCCAGGAATTCGCAGCCAGCTTCCTTCAGCGCCTTGTCGACCCAGTCGCGATTGACGGTGCCGGCCTTGGTTTCGGCCATCTGCTTAGCCTCGGCCTCGTGCTTTTTGATCGTTCCCTTGAGAACGTCAGCCGCGTGCGCTTTCGGCACGCAGACCACGCCGTCGATATCGCCGAGAATCAGATCGCCCGGCTCGACAACCGTGCCGTTGATCGCGATCGGAAGACCGATTTCGCCCGGGCCTGTGCGATATGGCCCCCGATGCGTCACGCCGACCGCGAAGGTGGGCAGATTGTGCTCCAGAAACGCCTCGGCATCGCGGATGGCGCCGTTGAGCACGAAGCCTGCGACACCGCGCCGGATCGCGTGCGCGAGCATCAGTTCGCCCATCAGCGAATTGGCCATATCAGCGGCGGCATCAACGACAATGACATCGCCCGGCTGCGCCATGTCGATCGCCTTGTGCAGCATCAGGTTGTCGCCCGGGCGCGTGCGCACCGTCAAAGCCGGGCCGGCGAGCGTACCGGAGCGGTGCATCGGCCGCATGCTCGTGCCGAGCCCGCAGATGCGCGACATGGAATCGCTGACATTGGCGACGGGCAGGTTGCGGAAGGCGTCCACGAGCGAAGGCTCGATGCGGTCCCAGTTCAGTTTGATGCGAAATCCATAAGTCATTGCAAGCCTCAGGCAGACAGTTCGGTTGGAGTGGCGATCGAGCGCTGATCGGGCGGGTTGCCATCGAGAACGCTGATGATGTGCCGGGCGGCAATGACCGCCATCGCATCGGCAGACCCATAGGTCACGCCGCCGATATGCGGCGTCGCAATGAGCGTCTCCAATGTCCACAGCGGGCTGTCGGCGGGCGGTGGTTCCGTGGCAAAGCTGTCAAGGGCGGCACCCGCGATGGTGCCGCCGGCAAGCGCCTGTGCCAAGTCTGCTTCGTTGATGATCCCCCCGCGCGCGGTGTTCACGAGAACCGCCGATTTCTTCATCAATCCAAGTCGTCGCGCATCGATGAGATTGCGCGTCGTCGCCGTGAGCGGGCAATGGATACTCAGCACGTCGACTGACGGCAGCATGGCATCGATATCACCGATGGATACGAAGCCATCGGCCTCGGCGGCTTCCGGTGCGAAGGGATCGTGGACCACGAGTTCCATACCGAGCGCTTCGGCCATTCGCGCCGTCTCCCTGCCGATCCCGCCATAACCGATGAGGCCGATCGTGGCGCCAAGGACGTCCTTGCCCGTGAAGGTCGGCTTCGGCCATTCGCCGCGCTTCACAGCCCTGTCGAGCGGAAGCACTTCCTTGATCAGGCTCAGCGCCAGTGCGATCGTGTGCTCGGCGACGGCGCGTGAATTCGAGCCCATAGCCCGAAGCACGGGAATACCAAGCTTGGCCGCCGCCGCAATGTCGACATTGTCGACGCCGACGCCATGCTTGGCGATGACCTTGAGTTTTGGCGATGCGGCGATAACCTCCGCGTTGATGCGTCCCTGGCGCACCATCAGGCCGTCGATTTCCAGCTCGGCGGCGCGCTTTGCCACAACGTCGGACGGGTCGTAGGGCGGGGAAAAGAAAACGTCGATATCGTGTTGGTTCAGCAGCCTGATCGCCTTTTCGGCGATCTTGTTGTGGCTCACGAGAATGCGCCGGCCTCGCGTGCCATGCTCGACGCCCTGTATGATATCATGGGTCATGTGGCGGCTCGTCCTTTCTCAGATCTGCGAAGTAGATTTTCGGCGCGCGTCACGATCGGCGCGTCGATGAACTGGCCGTCCAGCATGAAGGCGCCTCGCCCTGCCGCCGCCTCCTGCCTGCTGGCCGATACGACCTTGCGGGCCCATTCGACTTCCTCTGCGGTCGGCGCGAAGCACTCGTTGAGAATGGGCACGACCGACGGATGAATGCAGGTCGCACCATCAAATCCGAAGTCGCGCGCTTCCAGGGCGGCAGCTCGTATGGCGGCTTTGTCGGCAAAATCCACGGTCGTTCTCAGCAATCCGAAGGAAAGCAGACCCGCTTCCTTGGCCGCATAATGGATCATCAACTTGGGATAGCGCAGAACTTCAGGCGTCGGCTTTGCACCCATCGCCGTCGCGAGGTCTTCGCCACCGGACGTGAGAGCGAACACGCGCGGGCCATGGGCGATCGTCCGGACGTCCAGCAGACCCTTCATGTCCTCGATGAGAGGAACGAAGCCGATCGGGTGCCGATCCGCTTCATGCCCGGAAAGACCTTCCGCCAGATGAACGAGGCTGTCGACGCTGCTGACCTTCGGAATATAGAGCGCGTCGGCATTGGCCGTTACGGCTGCGATTGCATCGTCGAGCAGCCGGTAGGACTGGTTCACACGAACATAGACCTGGCAGCCGCCTTTCTTGATCTCCGGTACCCATTTCGCCAGACCGTCCCGGGCCTCGCTTTTGGCATTTTCCGGCACCGCATCTTCCAGGTCGATGATGACGACATCGGCGCCTCGCTGTCCCGCTTTTTCCAGGAAGCGCGGTGCGTTGCCAGGAACGTAAAGCAGCGAGGAGATCACGCCTCGTCCTCCAGATCCGCCGGCGTCATGCCGATTTCGGAAAGGATCGCCTCGGTCTGCTCACCGACATCAGGCGCCGGATGCCGAAAGACCCCGGGCGTCGCGGAAAAGCGCGGAAAGATGTTGTGTTGTGAAATGCTGCCAAGATCGGCATCCTCGACATCCACGATAATCTCCCGCTCGGCGAAATGCGGGTCGGTGCTGATATCGGCGATATCGTAGACAGGTCCGACGGTGGCGCCGGCGCCGCGCATTACGGCGAGGGCTTCGTCCCGGGTGCGGGTGACGAACCATGCCCCAAGGGCGGCGTCGACCAGTTCACGATGCCGGACGCGTTCCATGTTCGTGGAAAAACGTGGATCGTCCTTCATGTCGGGTCGGCCGATGATGTCGAAGATGCGCATTGCGATGACCTGGGTGGATCCCGACAGGGCCACATATTTCCCGTCGCTGCACAGATAGACGTTGCGCGGCGATACCGTGTTGGAGCCCGAGCCGGAGCGTTGCTTGACCTTGCCGGTGACTTGATAGATCGAGGCTTCCGGGCCGAGCGACGCAAAGATCGGCTCGAGAAGAGACAGGTCGATGACCTGGCCGGCAGCATCGCCGCGTTCGCGGGCAAACAGCGCCATCATCACGGCGTTTGCGCCGGTGAGGCCGGAGATCATGTCGGCCAGGGCAAGCGGTGGCAGTACCGGCTCGCGATCCGGAAAGCCGGTGCGCGACGCAAAACCGCTCATGGCCTCAACCAGCGTGCCGAACCCGGGCAGTTCCGCATAGGGGCCGTCCTGCCCGAAGCCGGATATCCGCACGATGACAAGCCTCGGATTGAGTTCGAGCAGGCTTTCCGGCGAAAGCCCCATCTTCTCGAGCGTGCCGGGACGATAGTTCTCGATGAAGACATCGGCTTTCGCCAGTAGCTTCTTCAGGGCTTCCAGGGCCTTGGGCTGGCGCAGGTTGAGTACGATCGAGCGTTTGTTGCGGCCATAGGTCTTCCAGTGCAGCGAATAGCCGTTATCGCGCCATTCGCGCAGCGAGTCTCCCTGCGGCGGCTCGACCTTGATGACATCCGCACCGAAATCACCAAGCTGCAGCGACAACATGTTGCCGGCGACGACGCGGCTCAGGTCAACGACACGGATCCCGCGCAGGGGGCCTATGCGGTCTGCCTGAAAGCGAACGGTTTTCTTGCTGTCTGCCATCGGGGACCTCAATTCGCGCCGGGCTTGTCGGGGAAGACCGCGCAATGTTCCTGCGGGATATGCACCAGGACCGAATCCTCCTTCAGTTCGACGGGGGTCTGGATGCGGAACTCGATTGAGCCGGAGCGCACGGCATATTGCCAGACCGACCCGAGATAAGTCCGCTGATCGATCGAGACGCGCATCGTGTTCTGGCCGGCCGAGCTGGAAAGCTCGATCTTCTCCGGGCGGATGGCGACGACCACGGACCCGTCCCTTGCCGCGGCACCCGGCGGTGTGACGATCTCGCTGCCATCAGCCAGGCGGATGCGGGCTTTGTCCGTGCCGTTTTCAAGCATCGTGCCATCGAAGAAGTTCGACGAACCGATGAAGTCGGCGACGAAGCTGTCGGCGGGGCGCTCGTAGATCTCACGCGGCGTGCCGAGCTGGCGCATCCGGCCCATGCTCATGACGGCGATGCGATCGGAGACGGCCAGGGCTTCCGCCTGGTCATGCGTTACGTAGATGGTGGTCACGTTCAACCGCTCCTGCAACTCGCGCAGCCAGACGCGGGCGCGCTCGCGCAACTTCGCATCGAGGTTCGACAGGGGCTCGTCGAGCAGGAGAAGCGGCGGCCGGTAGACGAGCGCGCGGGCAAGCGCCACGCGCTGTTGCTGGCCGCCGGACAGTTCGAACGGATATCGATCCGCATAGGGCAGCATCTCCACGAGACCCAGCGCTTCCTTGATGCGCTCGTCGCGCTCAGCCCGGCCGATCTTTCGCAGCGTCAGCGGGAAAGCCAGGTTTTCGGCAACCGTCTTGTGCGGCCACAGCGCATAAGACTGGAAGACGAGACCGATGTTGCGCCGTTCCGGAGGGACGGTGTTGCTCGGGTTGCCATCGAAAAGCACCCGCTCGCCGACGCGGATGGTGCCTGACGTCGCGTGGTTGAGGCCGGCAACGGCAAACAGCGAGGTCGACTTGCCGCATCCCGACGGTCCGAGCAGCGTCAGGAATTCGCCGGATGCGACGTGGATGTTGAGGTTGTCGACGGCCGTGACCGCACCGTATTTGATGGTCAGGTTCTGAAGAACGAGATCAGCCATAGATTTTGGCTCCCATGACGCGGCGTGCAAGGATTACGAACGCGGCGGTAATGACGACTTGAATGGTTGCTAGTGCGGAGACCGGGCCGTTATCGCCTTGGGCGACCAGCTGCAGCATGGTGGTGCCGATGATTTCGGATCCAGGCTGATAGAGGAACGCTGCCGTCACGTATTCCTTGAAGAAGTGGATGAAGAGCAGGGCGTAGCAGCTGAACAATGCCGGTTTCAGGATCGGCACGATGATGCGCGTGACCGTCGTCCACCAGTCGGCTCCGGATATACGGGCACCACGGTCGAGCTCTTCGCCGACCTGGGCGAGCGCCGGCGCAATGGCGCCGAAGCCAACCGGGATGTAGCGGATCATGAAGGCGAGGATCAGGACCAGGATCGTGCCGCGGATGACATCCGCTCCGGGAAGCCAGATGACCGCGTAGAAGAAGCCGAGGCCGGCGATGATGCCCGGGAGCGAGCGCGGGAAAAGCGCGATATATTCGAGCGCGCGGTTGTGACGGAAATCCGACCGGCGGGCAACGAGCGCGATCACCAGGATGAAGAAGGTGCCGATCGCCGCGCCGATCGTTGCCACGAGGACGGAGTTGACGATCGAGCGCACATAGTTGGCCGAGCCCAGGACATGCTCGAAATTCGCCGTCGTCAGCACTTTCCAGAACGGGATAAGGGGCGTGAGGAAGCTCACGGCCGAGCGCATGAAGATGCCTCCGAAGATCGAGATGATCGTGAGGAACGCGAAGGCGAAGACGAACAGGAAAGCGGGCCAGCGCCAAGCGCCCAGATCCAGCGTCGAGGGACGGCTGGCCTTGCCGCGTACGGTGACGAAACGGCCTGCACCCTTCATCAGGAAGCCCTGGAGCCAGACGAGGAAGGCGACAACGAGGAGCAGGATCACTGCCGCAGCGCCAACGATGCCGTATTCAGGCCGGACCGCCGCGTTGATGCCGGCATTGTAGAGGAAGGTCGTGACCGTCTGGATGCCGGACGGTCCGCCGAAGAGCAGCGGGATCGCCAGCATCTCGATGCCGACGACGAAGTTCAGCACCGCGGAGTAGATGATCGCCGGGCGGATCATGGGGATGGTGACGGAAAACAGCGCCCGGAAGGGACCTGCGCCGGTGGATCGCGCCGCATCTTCGAGCAGCGGATCGGCCTTGGTGACGGCGGCCAGACACATGAGATAGGTGAGCGGCGCCTGGCTGAGGCCCGCGACGATTCCCATGCCGGTCACGGTGTAAAGGTTCCACGGCGCGCCGCCGAGATATGTCTTGGCAGCCAGCGTTATGAAGCCCGACGGGCCGTACATCGTGAACCAGCCGAAAGCGATGACGAGGTTCGAGACGAAGAGCGGCCAGATGAAGATCTCGCCCAGCCACTTGCGGCCCGGTAGATTGGTTCTGCCGACAAGCACGGCCATGACGGCACCGAATACCTGGGCCACGATCATGGTCAGCGCGCCGAAATAGAGCGTGTTGAAGAACACGCCGGCCATGCCGGGTTCACTGAAAAGGCGCGTGAAGTTGCCGATCGTGACGACCGCGCTGTCATCATAGAGCGGCTTGTCGAGAAAGGCCTGGAAGATGATGGGGGTGATCGGACCAAACACGAGGATCGTCGTCAGCGCCGCAACGCCCCAGTAGATCGCCTGTGATCGGTCTATCCCCCGTCCGGCCGCGCCGGGGTGGCTGATATCCGTCATCGAATTTTCCTGTCAGGGTTGGTGGAAGGGCCGACCAGACGACGGCCCTTCGGGTCGGCTTATTTGCCGGCGAGTGCGGCGTTCCACTTCTCGACGAAGGGACCCGCTTCGGTGATCAGGCGCTGGTCGAAACCGGCCGTGATGATATTGTCCTCGCCGACGATCTCGCCGATCTTCTGGAACGTGTAGCGAACCTGGTCTTCCGGAACGTCTTCGCGATACGGCACCAGACCGCCCTTTCCGACCTGTGTCTGGCCGTCCTGGCTAAGCGCGTAGTCGACGAACAGCTTGGCGGAGTTCGGGTTGGCCGCGCCTTTGGGGATGCCCATGCCGCGCAGCATCATGATCGTGCCGTCGTCGGGGAAGGCAAAACCGAGAATCTCGCCGCCCGGCTGCTCGAGGCGCGGGAAGATGGTGATGCCGGACACGGCGATACCCATCAGATATTCGCCGGTGGCGATCTTTTCGTTCATCGGGCCGCCGGAGGTTTCACCGCGGATCATCGGGCCGATCTTACGCAGACCGTCCCAGCCGGCCTCACCCTTCTTGTCCATGTAGGCCCACCAGGCTGTCAGGCCGAAGCTGTTGCGGGCCGCATCATAGGTCGTGATCTTGCCGTTGAAATTGCCGGGATCGGCCGTCGCGGCCTCAACCAGCGATGCAAAGCCCTTCGGGCGCTGATCTTCCGTCAGAAGGGCCGCATTGTACGTGATGACCAGCGGATCGGTGGAAAGCACGTTCACGCCCGGATAGGGACGCGCGAATTCCGGCAGCTTATCGGCTTCCGGACTTTTATAATCGTCCATCAGGCCGTCTTTGCCATACGCCGCCCAGCGGTCGTTGGCGCCCGATACGAGCACGTCGGCGGTGCGGGCGCTCGATCCCTTCTCGGCTTCCCAGCGCGAGTGCACGGTGCCCGAGCCGAGGTCGACGGTCTCGACCTTGATCCAGGGATACTTTGCGTTGAAACCGGCGATGATCGGCTGCCAATTGTTGTCAGCCATGTTGGAATAGATCATCAGGCCCTTTTCCGAGCGCGAACCCTCGATGATCTTGGCGTAGTCTTCCGGATATCCGGCCGGCACGTCCTGTGCCTGCGCAAAACCGGCGATGCCGGCAAACAGGCCTGCAACGGCTGTCAGAGCCACGATTTTCATTCTTAC
Source organism: Shinella sp. AETb1-6 (assembly GCF_009826875.1). Classification (NCBI taxonomy): domain Bacteria; kingdom Pseudomonadati; phylum Pseudomonadota; class Alphaproteobacteria; order Hyphomicrobiales; family Rhizobiaceae; genus Shinella; species Shinella sp. AETb1-6. Next base: position 17,522 of record NZ_WUMM01000003.1, read on the forward strand.
CTCCCTTTGGATAAACGACGACTGCGGCGCGCCAGCTCCTCACTGATCGTCACCGCCGTTTCCCGGACCACTTCAGAAATGCGGTCGGAATTCTTGACGAACCGGACCTGAGGCCCGGAGATGTTGAGCGCGGCGATCGCCTTGCCGTTTGCGCCCATGATCGGCGCGGCGGCGCCCGCTGCGCCTTCGACGATCCCCATGGGATTGACGTAGAAGCCTGATTTGCGGGCGCTTTCGACGGCGTTCAGGAGCTTCGAACGCTCTGCCTCGGACAGTGAGGCGGACACGGCGTAAGCCTCGATTTCCGCATCGCTTCCGGCTGCCAGCAGAACCACGCCGCTGGCGACTTTATGCGCGGGGCGTGTCGGACCGATATCGCGATCATAGAGGATTTCGCGTTTCGGCAGCACCTTGTTGAGATAGCGGATGGACGGGCCTTCCAAGACGGCGACAAAGCCTGTCTCGCCGGTCTGCTGCACAGCGTCTGCAAGATAGGGCGAAACGAGAGCGATGAGTGCACCGTAATTGCGGCCGTCCGGCGATATTTCGCCCGGCAGCCTGAGTAGTTGGTATTCGCCGCTGCCAAGACGATGAATGTAGCCGCGTTCGGTCAGCGACTGCAGCATCAGAAGCGCGCTCGACTTTGGCATGGCGAGAGCAGCCGCGATCTCGGAGAGGCTTGCGCCTTCCGGTGAGGCGGCAAACCACTCAATCATGTCCAAGACACGCTCCACTCCGCGTCCGCTCACGTCCATCCTCCGCTTTTGTTCAGTATATTGAATGTAATCAAAATAGTGAATTTGTCGCGTTACGTCAAATTGATTTTGCTCCGACGTTCCGGCGTGCACGCAAAACGGTCACCAACGCGTGCGTGGTTCGCTTCACAGATCCGTGGAGGATGGCGGCCAGGCGCACTCATCAGCTCTGCCGCGACGGCATGTCGGATTGCAGGAGAAGGGCAGTAAGGCCACCGGACTAGCCAAGTGGCGTGGGCCAGACGAAAGCAAGGCGGCAGGATCTCGCCTCGCGTTAAGCGAGGCAAGATCCTGCCGGCTTGTCAGGCTTTCCTTGCCTGCCGGAGTCGCACGACGACCGGGGCAAGGTTGTGAAATCGGTTTCTATGCGGGTAGGGGCTACTTCGCTTCAGAAAGAATGCCGCGCACACTTTCTTCGTCGAGCTTGACCGGATTGCCGCCGGCACAGGGATCGAGCAGGCTCATCTGCGCCACCTTGTCGAGGTCGATGTCTTTCAATCCCATGCCCGACAGTTTGTCCGGAATGGAGAGGTCGCCGCGCAGTGAAACGATCCAGTCGATGACACCGTCCGCGTCTTTGCGCGGGAGATCCAGAACGCGGGCCAGCAGTTCGAGTTTATCCGCAATCGCCGGGGCATTGAACGCGACGACATATGGCATCAGCACGGCGTTCAGCAGGCCGTGGTGTGCGTCGTGGAGAGCACCAAGCGGATGAGCGAGCGCATGGATGGCGCCCAGGCCCTTCTGCAGCGCGACACAGCCCATTCCGGAAGCGATCAGCATTTGACCACGTGCTTCCAGATTGCTGCCGTCGTGCGTGGCGATCGGCAGCCATTTGTGAATCAGCCGCAGCGCGTTGAGCGCAATGCCCTCCGCCATGGGATGGAAGGAGGGGGCGCTCAGCGCTTCGAGCGCGTGGGACAGGGCATCCATGCCTGTTGCGGCGGTGATATGCGCAGGCAGTCCGACGGTGAGCTCCGGGTCCATGACGACGATTTCGGGTATCATGCGCGGATGAAAGACGATCACTTTTCGCCTGTCGTCCTCATGCGTGATCACCGAGGAGCGGCCGAGTTCCGAGCCTGTCCCGGCTGTTGTCGGAATGGCGATGACAGGCACGAGGCTGGCGGTGTTGGCGCGTTTCCAGTTGTCGCCGATATCTTCAAGATCCCACATGGGGATCGTCTGGCGGGCCATGAAGGCGATTGCCTTGGCCGCATCCAGCGCGCTGCCACCCCCGATCCCCACCACCAGATCATGGTCGCCGGCGCGAAAGGCCTCGACGCCGTCGGCGACATTGCCGCCGGTCGGATTGGGTTTGACATTCCAGTAGAACCCGGCCGCAAGACCTGCCGCTTTCAGCGCTTCAAGCGTACGCTGTACGGGATAAAGATCCTTCAGACCGGCATCGGTGACGACGAGCGGCCGGCTTGCGCCGAGTTCGCGTACCATCTCGCCCAGGCCAGCGATGCGGCCGTTCCCGAAGCGCACGACCGTGGGAAAACTCCAGTTGCTGGTGGTGGTGAGTGTATCAACAGGCATGTTGGAACCTTGCTTTTTAAGATGTGGCAATGCTGGAAGCCTGCCGCTTCAGCGCGCGGCGTCGCAGCACTTCGGCGACGATGACTAGGAGAAGGGCCGGCACGAGATTGACGGTGGCGAGCGCAGGATAGATCGGCGACGAGCCGACGGCGATGCCGCTATAGACGAAGATCGGTAGCGTGCGCGCCGTTCCCGCAAGGGAATAGGAGACGTAGAAGTTCCCCCAGGAGAGCAGGAAGGAGAAGATGGCGGCAGAAAAGATGCCGGGCCAGAGCAGCGGAAACGTAATCTCGCGGAAGACTTCCCAACCGCTTGCGCCGGCATCCCGGGCAGCGTCCTCGAGCGTCTCGTCGAAGCCGTAGACCTGCACCGCCACGACAACCAGTGCGAAGGGTGTGATGTAGACGACGTGGCCGATGATAACCGTGACAAGGCCGGTCGAAAAACCCAGCCAACTGCCGAGAACCGAGAACCACAACAGCATGACCACGCCGAGCAGCAGTTGCGGAAACAGGAGCGGCGCGAAGGTGAGCCCGCGGAATGCACTCTGGAGGCGGAAACGGTATCTGACCCATGCGACGGCCCCTGCTGTGCCGAGTACCGTCGCGAAGAGCGTTGAGATCGTTGCAACGGCGGCGGAGTTCAGGACGGCGGGCAGGAAGTCCGGCTTGTTGAACAGTTCGCCGTACCATTGCAGGGAGAAACCTTCGATCGGCAGCGTCAGCACGCGGCTCGACGTGAAGGAAAACGCGACCAGCGTGGCGATCGGCGCGTAGAAGAACACGAGAAGAAGAACGACCGAGCCGACCAGTGTGGTATCGACGAGCGCGTTGCGCATGCGTTGTGACATCATGCGGGTCTCCTCCCGGTGGACGGGCGGCGAAGGGCGAATGTCGCACACGTGGCAAGCATCAGCGCGCCGATGGTAATCAGCACCATGGTCAGCGCCGCGCCGAGCGGCCAGTTGACACGGGTCTCGAAACTCTGGCGGATCAGTTCGGATGCGAGCGGAGACGTACCGCCGCCCAGCACCTTGGGTTCGAGAAATGCGCCAAGGCTGAGCACGAAGACCAGCACCGCGCCGGAGTAAAGTCCCGGCCGCGACAACGGCAGCGTAACCTCGAAGAAGGTCCGAATTCGTGACGCCCCGGCATCATAGGCTGCGAGCATCAGGTCGCGGTCGATACGCACCAGCGACAGGTAGATCGTGAACATGGGATAAGCGACGAGATTGTAGACCATGCCGATCATGGTGCCGGTCGGCGTGAAGAGCAGGTTCAGCATTTCCGGCGGGAAGCCCAAATGCATCAGCAGCCAGTTCGCCACGCCATTCTTGTCGAGAATGAGGATCCAGCCGAAGGTCTTGAGCACCGCATCGGTCAGGAAGGCGAAGATGATCAGGATCTGGATCTGCGTCTTGAAGGTCTTCAGCCGCGTGGCAAGCGCATAGGCGGCCGGAAAGGCGATCAGCACGGTCAGAACGACACAGATCAGCGCCATCGCCACCGTGCGCAGCATGATCGTCCAGTAATGCGGCTTGGAGAAGACCTCGGTCCAGATCTTGAGGTCCCACGTCCAGACGAGCCGGTAATATTGCGTGGTCTGGAAGGTCAGGACCGCGGTCATCAGGAGTGGCACGAGAAAGAACGCGACCATGACCAGCGCGAGCGGCGCGACCGTGGCGACGAAAACCGGATCGTTCCAGGATTTGCGTTCGATCCTCATGCTCACTCCGAAAGAAGGAAGGCTTGGGTGGGGTCGAAGCCGATGCGCACCGCCTCGCCGACAGCGGCCGGCAGTACGATCGAGCCGGGAAGGTCCAGAATGACGGCGTTGTCGAGCCCGCGGACGCGGACACGGTACTGCGTCGATGCACCCTTGATGAAATATTCCTCCACCTGGCCGTCCAGCACCCATTCGCCGGGAGCGGCATCCCCCTTCACGAAACGAATGGTCTCGGGGCGGACAAGAAGCGCCGTGCCTTTCGCGGACACGGACGGTGAGACATGCTCGGACGCGATGGTCGTTTTCCCGGCGGCGACCAAGGGCGAAACGACCGCCATCCCGTCACCGGCGGCGCTTGCGGTCACGGGCAGGAAATTGGTCTCGCCGATGAAGCCCGCGACGAACATGTTGGCTGGACGGTAGTAGATGTCAGCGGGCGTTCCGACTTGAACGACGTGTCCTGAGCGCATCACGCAGATGCGGTCCGCCAGCATCATCGCCTCCTCAAGATCATGTGTCACGAGCACGAAGCTGGTGCCGAGTTCGCGGTGCAGTTTCTTCAGTTCTGCCTGAAGGGATTTCTTGAGCTTGGCGTCGAGCGCACTCATGGGCTCGTCCAGCAACAGCACGCCGGGGTGGGACACCAGCGCACGGGCGAGCGCCACGCGCTGCTGCTCGCCGCCGGAAAGCTGTGCGGGATAGCGCTCGAGATAGTCCGGCTTCAGATGCATCAGGTCGAGCATCGCGCGAATGCGGCCGTTCGCTTCCGCCTTGCCGACCTTCTGGAGCTTGAGGGGAAAACCGATGTTCTCCGCGACCGTCTTGTGCGGAAAGAGCGCGAGTTTCTGGAAAACCATGCGCGTGGGGCGGCTTGCCGCCGGTACGCCGCGCATATCCCTGCCCTGAATTTGAAGATGCCCGCCTGTCGGCTCCTCGAAGCCTGCAAGGATTTTCAGCAGCGTCGTCTTTCCGCAGCCCGACGGACCGACGAGCGCAACGAATTCGCCGGTGCCGATCTGCAGCGAAACGCCGTGAAGCGCACGTGCCGTTCCATAGTCCTTGACGATGCCGGATGCATCGATGATGGGGCTGGCCAAGCTCGATTTCCTTGATATCTGCAATGGGAACGGACAGGCCTGCCCATCGGGCGGCCTGTCGTTGTTCTGCGCGACTAGCGAGCGGCGAGCTCTTCCTGCCAGATCGCCAGCATGTCGTCGATATTGGGCGCTACGGTGTGGAATTGGCTGTTGTCCCAGGCCGTCCACATGTAGTCCATCTGCAAGGCATTTTTCTCTTCTTCGGAGAACAGCGCCTCGGCCTTGCTGTTCGGCACCAGGTTGCAGGTCGCCTCGGTGATTGCGAGTTGCTTGGCGACATCGGAAGACACGATGTATTTCAGGAAGTCCGCCGCGATCTGCGAGTTCTTGCCGTTGTCGATCAGGCCGGTCGCTTCCATCCAGATGATGCCCTGCTTCAAGCCGTTCTTCGGCTCGGGCACGATGGACTGGATGTAATCGTGGCCCTTCATGCGAAGCGCCGAGGTCGCATAGGTGCCGCCACCGATAAGGGCGCGGAAAGAGCCGTCGATCAGGCCCTTCTGCGCCACGGCGAGGTCGGCGACGATGGCGCGCGTGTTCTTGAAGGCGGCGCGCAGGACCTTGCGGACCTCTTCGAGCGCCGCGTCGTCCAGCTCCTCGTAGGGGTTGATGCCGGCATAGAGCGCCAGCGGCATGATCGGCCAGTCACCCCAGTCGAGGAGGCAGATCTTATCCTTGTAGGCGCTGTCGAAGACAGGCGCGTAGCTCGACCATGTCTCCAGCTTGTCGAACTTGGTGTTGACGGTCGGGCCGACCCAGCCCCAGCGGGTCGGAAGGCCGGTCGCCTTTCCTTCGAATGCGAGCGGTGCGAAGGGCGCGCGGAATTGCGGGTAGAATTCGGCGAACTGGTCGGCGAAATCCGCTTCGTCTATATAGCGGCAGAAGCCCGCCGGTCCCATGCGCTGGATCCAGGGACTGTCGGAGGACACGAGGTCGAAATCACGCGATGCGCCGGCTGCGAGCTTGGCGAAACCGCCGGCCGAGTCGGTGATCAGGTCGATCGAGATCGAGGCATCCTTCGATTTCTGAAACGGCTCCAGAATGCTGGGTGCGTTATAACCTTCCCAGCACATGTAGTTGAGGCTTTCTGCCGCTGCGGCATCGCGCCGTGACGCCAGGAAGCCGCTGCCGGCGGCGGCCAGGCCGAGACCGCCGATGCCCTTGAGCACGGACCGGCGCTTCATGGCGCCGATGTTGGAGCTGATATCTGCTGTTCCCTTTTTCATTTTTTCTTCCTCTCTTGATCATTCATTGGGGCGCGGCATCAGACCACGCCCAGATAGCGCCGGATCTCCCATTCGCTGACTTGTCGCTGATATTCGGCATGCTCCACCTCCCGGCTTTCCGCGAAGCTCTCGACGAAATCGCTGCCGAACAGCTCTCTCGCCTTGCTGCTCGCGCGCAAGCGGGTAGCCGCCTCATGGAGATCGCGCGGAAAGACGGTTTCCGGCGCCGGTTTCGATGCATAGAAGTCCGCAGCGCTGCCCGGTGGCGGCTCGATTCCTTCGCGAATGCCGGCGAGGCCCGCGCCCAGCATCATCGACAGGGCCAGATAGGGATTGGTGTCCGCCGACGGCACGCGGAACTCGATGCGGGTGCTTTCCGGCTGGTCGTTGATGACACGCACGGCAGCAGTGCGGTTCTGCACCCCCCAATTGGCTGCCGTCGGTGCCCAGGCGCCCGGCACGAGGCGCTTGTAGGCGTTGACGGTGGAGGAGCACATGGCCAGAAGTTCCGGCATGAGCTTCAGGAGGCCGCCAAGGAAATGCCGCGCCGCCTTGCTGAGGCCATCAGACGTTGATGGATCGGAGAAGACCGGGCGGCCATCACGGTCGCGCAGCGACAGATGAAGGTGGCCCGACTGACCGGACAGCTTGGGTGACAGCTTTGACATGAAGCTCACCGTCTTGCCATTGCGGGCGAAGTACGCACGGGCAAAATTCTTGAAAAGCATCGCGTCGTCCGCCGCCTTGATACCCTTCGCATGATAAAGCGGCGCTTCGAAGCAGCCGGGACCGAGTTCCGTGTGGATGGCATCGAGCCTGACGCCCATGGTCTCCATCGTCGTTTCGAGGCCGGCCAGGAGATCGCCGTGAAGCGCCGACGTCTGAAGGGAATAGGTCCGGTTTCCCTGCGCGAAATGCGTGAGATCGCGATACTGCTTCGCTTTCATGCTCTCTGCGGTCTCATCGAAAACGAAGAACTCGAATTCGAAGGCGGCATGCACGTCAAAGCCGAGTTCGGCAGCCTTTTCGATCTGCGCCAGGCAGACATTGCGTGGCGAGCGACGGCCGAATTCGCCGTCGAAATCCGCGATGCACAGCGCCATGTTTTCGGCAAAGGGATATGTGCGGATCGTCGTCGCATCGAGCTTGGCCGGCCGATCGATAAACGATCCATCGCGATAGGTGTTTTCGGCAATGTCCCAGAAATAGAGAACCTCGCAGAACGGATAGCCGTCCTTGGCGAGCTTCACCGCCTTTTCGGCGGAGACCAGCTTGTCGCGGAATTCGCCTTCGGGGTCCACCATGCCGATATGGACTGACCGGGCGTCGATCTCTTGCAATTTCGTTTCGAAGGATTTGTTCGTATCCGGAGATTTCGGCATGACTTGTTCCCGTTGTTGCGGTTAGCCTAGGGCGTGATGTCGTTGCGTGAAAATATCCCCGGGGGGATAGAACGCGCTGTCGGGTTTCGACGTCGGCAAACGGGCAAGGGGCAGCGGTTGGATCAGGGGTTTGCAGCATGGAACAGTGCGCTTGCGGGCGCCATGAAGGCCGTCGGTACGGAAAGCTTTGGACAAAGCCTTGAAGCGGCCCTTGCGACCATCATCGATTTCGACGTGTTGATGGTGTTCGCCTATCGCGGCGCGGAAAAGCCTGTCTGCTGCTACCACAACATCGATCCGAAGCGGGCGCGAACCATCATCGACGCCTATACCGCCGGTCCCTACCTGCTCGACCCCTTCTATGGCGCGGCCCTGGACACGAAGAAGACGTCGATCCTTCGGCTGAAGGACATGGCGCCGGATCATTTCTACAGCTCGGAATATTATCGCCAGCACTATGTCCTGACGGGCATCAGGGATGAGGTCGGTATCCTGTGCCGCACGCCGAACTGGACCGGAATTGTCATCAGCTTCACGCGTCCCGTCACCGCGCCGGCCTTCGGCCGACGGGATCTTTCCCTGATCCGCGGTGCGGAGCCCCTGCTTCGAACCATCTGCGAGAGACATTGGAGTGTCGTCGGCAGCGATACCGGTGCGGGCCCCGTGCCGGGACACGATCCCATCAATGATACTTTGAACCGGATGACGAACGGCGTGCTGACACCGCGCGAGATCGAGGTAACGTCATTGATCCTGCGCGGCCATTCCAACGCATCGATCGCCGCGACGCTTAAGATCACCTCAGGGACGGTGAAAATTCACCGGAAGAACATCCACCAGAAGCTGAACATCACGAGCCAGGCAGAGCTCTTCGGGCTTTTCATCCGAAAGCTGGCGAAACTCTGAAGTCCTGCGGATTTCCCTTGCGGAAATGGGGCGTTCACTCCGAACCGCCTGTTCCAGCCAAACAGCACGGTTGGCCTGGAGGTGTTCATAAGAGCGGTTCCTGACACTGAAATAAACAATCCAATCTCAGGAACCGGCTGGTTCGGGTTATATCAAACGCCGCCTGCGACCATCGTATAAATCTTGCGGGTCTGCTCGTGAATGGTCCATTCCCCACGCCAGCCGAGCGGAAGGACGAACATTTCGCCGGGACCGATTTCCCGGGAGGTGCCGTCGCCATTGTGAAGCGTCACGCGGCCGGTGAGAATGTAACAGATTTCGGCATTCTGGCTGCGGTCCGCGGTGAAGCGACCCGGCGTGCATTCCCAGATACCCGTCTCCATCTGGCCGTTTGCACTGCTCCACAGCTCCAGCGTCGCCTCCATCTGGTCGCCGGCGATAGAAGTGGGTTTGGGCGTGAATTCGCCGATCTCGCGGTCGTGAAGGTCGCCGAAATTCTCGAAATTGATCATTGAGTATGTCCTTGAAAGGCGTCAGTGGCCGGTAATAGCGTCCGCGATCGCGGCGAGCCTGGATGTTTGGGCAAGGCCGGCGAATTCGCGTTCGTCGGCAATTCGATAGAGCTGGTACATGGAATGCACGCCGAGCCAGCGGAATGGCTCCGGCTCCCATTTGCGCACCGTCCGGTTGACCCACGGCAGGCCGGTCAGCGCCGTTTCCCGGCCAAGGACGAGATCGGCGAGCGTGCGCCCGGCAAGGTTGGAGCTGGAGACGCCGAGGCCGACATAGCCGCCGGCCCAGCCGATCCCCGTCTGCCGGTCGAAGCCGGCCGTCGTGCACCAGTCGCGCGGCACGCCGAGCACGCCGCACCAGGCATGATCGATCCTCAACGACTTCGTCTGCGGCAGCAGGCGCGTCAGGATGGCGTGCAGCGCTTCGATGGTTGCCTGTTGTGTCTGGCCGTTGATGTCTGTCTTCGAACCGAAACGGTAGGGCACGCCGCGTCCGCCCATGGTGATGCGGCCCTCGCGGGTGCGCTGAGCGTAGCAATAGGCATGCGCGGCATCGCCGAGCAGTTCATGCCCCTCCCAGCCGATCTGCTCCCACAGCGCGTCAGGCACGGGCTCGGTAACGATCTGCGCGCTGTTGAGCGGCAGCCAGGTGCGCTCTTCTCCCGGCAGGCCGGCGGTAAAACCTTCCGTCGCACGGATGATGACGGGTGCGAGCACCGTGCCGCGATCGGTCGTCACACGGCCCTTCTCGAAAGCGGTGACGGCCGTGCCTTCGAAAATCGGAACGCCAAGCCGCTCGACCACCGCAGCGAGCCCGCGCACGAGCTTCGCCGGCTGCACGCGCGCCATATCGCGAATGACGAAGCCGCCTTTCACATTTGCGATGCGGATGCGTTTGGCGGCCTCTTCAGCCGACAGCATTTCGATCTGCTCGGGCGGCATCTCCCAGTCGAGATAGAACTGATACTCCTCCCGCGCGCGGTCGAGTTGGGGCTGGTTGGTGGCGACGGTCAGGTTGTCGGCGCGCAGGATATCGGCATCGATGCCTTCCGTTTCCGCCACCCGGATCACCTCGTCGACCGTACCCGCCATCGCACGCTGCATGTCGACAACGGCGCCACGGGTAGATGTCTTCAGGTATTTTTCGCGCGACCATCCGAACCCGCCGGAAAGCCAGCCGCCATTGCGGCCGGATGCGCCGAAGCCGGCGAATTCGCGCTCCACGACGACGATGTCGAGCGAAGGATTGGCCTTCTTCAGATAGTAGGCGGTCCACAGGCCCGTATAGCCGGCGCCGATGATGCAGACATCGGCGGTGCGGTCGCCGGGCAGGGGAGAACGCTTCTGCGGCAAGCCGCCGATATCGGCATACCAGAAGGAGATGTTACCGTTGGTCTTGACGTCCATGGCAGAGCTTTCGGTTCAGGTCAGCGTCACGTCGGCGCTGGCATCGTCGGGGAGGAGGATAAGATCGGAGGGCTGGAAGGTAACGTCGACGGTGTCGCCGATCGCGAAATCCGCGGATCCCAGCGGACTGCGCACGACCGCGGTGGTGCCGTCGGCCAGCCGGATTTCATATTTCGAGCCGGAGCCGAGATAGATCGCTTCCACGACCGTACCTGCCAGACGGTTCTCGCCGGACACGATATCCGCGCCGGTGCGCTTCAGCGCCAAACGCTCGGGCCGCAGAAGGATGACCGGACGCGCGTCACCGGCCAGATGGCCATGCGCGAGAACTTTCTGGCCACCGATGGTCACGACCGTGTCGCCGCCTGAAATCTCGGCGGTTCCGCGCAAAATGGTGGATTCGCCGATAAAGCGGCCAACGAAGAGCGTCGCCGGGCTGTCATAGAGTTCCCGCCCCGTGCCGATCTGCTCGATCCGGCCGCCGTTGAACACGGCGATGCGGTCGGACAGCACCAGGGCTTCCTCCTGGTCGTGCGTGACATACACAAAGGTGGTGCCGAGTTCACGATGGATGCGCTTGATCTCCAGTTGCAGCCATTCGCGCAGCTTCTTGTCGAGCGCACCAAGCGGTTCATCCATCAGCAAAAGCGGCGGATCGAAGACGAGCGCGCGGGCGAGTGCCACGCGCTGCTGCTGGCCACCCGAAAGTTCGCTGGGGTAGCGATGGGCGAAGTCGGCCATCTTCACCATGTCCAGGGCGCGGTGGACGCGCTTGTCGCGTTCACTGCCCTTGATGCCGCGCAGCGTCAGCGGATAGGCGACGTTCTTGCCCACCGTCATGTGCGGGAAGAGGGCGTAGTGCTGAAAGACCACGCCGATGTTGCGCTTGTGGGAGGGCAGGCCGGTGACGCTCTTTCCGCCGATTTCGAGTGCGCCCGAGGTGATGTCGGTAAAGCCTGCGATCAGGTTCAGCGTCGTGGTCTTGCCGGAGCCCGATGGACCGAGCAGGGTCATGAATTCGCCGGGACGGATATGCAGGTCGATGTCGTTGAGTGCCGTGAAGCGACCGTAGCGTTTGGAGGCCTTTCGAATTTCGATCGCGGCACCCGCGGAGCGTTGGGAAACAGGCATGGTCAGGTCCTTTCGCGGCGCATGCCCAAGAGGAGGCCGGCGATGATGATGAGCGACGTGGCGAGGAAGAGCAGCGTGCCGACGGCCGCGACCGTTGGGTCAGCGTCGCGCGTTATCGACGTGTAGATCTGCACCGGCAGCGTCTTGAGATAGGGGCTGGTGATGAACAGCGCGACGATGATCTCATCGAACGATGTGATGAAGGCGAAGAGCGCGCCCGATAGCACGCCCGGCAGGATCAGCGGCAGCGTCACCGTGCGGAACACGGTCAGGCGGCCGGCGCCCAGGCTGGAGGCCGCCGTTTCCAGCCGGCGGTCGAAGACCTCGAGGCTCGCCTGCACGGCGATCAGCACGAAGGGAATGGCAAGCATGGTGTGTGCCAGCACGAAGCCGGTGACGGTGCCGACGAGGTGCGTATCGAGATAGACCGCATAGATGCCGATCGCCAGCACCACGCCGGGCACGACCATCGGCGTGATGAGCAACGCACGCAGCAGGCCGCCCGTGCGCGCGGCGGCGCGGCTGACACCGAAGGCCGCGAGCGTGCCGATTACGGTCGCCACGACGGCCACGATGATGGCCACGATCAGCGAGTTGGAGAAGCTCGTCGTCCAATCCGGGCTGCTGAAGAAATTTCCGTACCACTGCCAGCTGAAGCCGACGGGCGGGAAGGCCAGCGACTTGTTTCCGTTGAACGACATCGGAATGACGACCAGTGTCGGCGCAAGAAGCAGGATCGCCACGAGCAGGCAGAAGAGACCGAGAAGAATGCGCGGGAAGGACGGCATGGTCACGCCTCCCTGCGGGAGGATGTGTGTTTCTGGCGCATCAACGGAGCGGCGATGGCGAGCAGCACGAAAGTGGCGACGAGGAGCACGACACCCATGGCACCGCCGCGGCCCCAGTTGAGCAGGCTGAGCACCTGGTTCTGCACGAGCGACGACAACAGGATGCTGCGCGGGCCACCCAGCAGCGCCGGCGTGATGTAGAAGCCGAGCGAGAGGATGAAGACGATGATCGCGCCGGCGTAAACGCCGGGCAGAGAGAGCGGAACGTAAATCTGGAGGAACGCCTTCCAGGGCCGTGCGCCCAGGCTCCGCGCCGCTTGCAACAGACGTGTGTCTATGCCCTTCATCACGGAATAGATCGGCAGGATCATGAAGGGCAGCAGGACCTGCGTCATGCCGATCACGACGCCCGGAAGCGTGCGGATGAGCTTTACGGGCGAAAGGCCGATGCCGCGCAGGATGGAGTTTATGACGCCGGAATCCTGCAGGAGGATGACCCATGCGAGCGTGCGCACCACGCCGCTGAGCCAGAAGGGCACCAGCACGCACAGGATGAGCGCCAGCCGCATGTTCCTGCCGACGATGGTCATGGCATAGGCGTAGGGATAGGCGCAGATGAGGCAGGCGAGCGTGACCCAGGCGGCGACGACGAAGGTCCTCTGCAAGACGGTGCGGTTGACGGCCGACTGGAAGAACCAGACGTAGTTGTCGATGCCGATCGCGGGATCGGAAAAAGAGCGCCAGACCACGATACCAAGTGGATAGGCAAGCGCTACGAGCAGCACCAAAACGGCGGGAGCGGTTAGCCACACAGCGCCCCGCGGGCGCAAACGCGGCAGGAACGGCGAGTGCGCGGCATCGACGGCTGTACCGGCTCGCTGGCCGTCATCGGGCGTGGCTGTCATCATCATCTCCCGTTTGGAAGGCAAGCCCGGCGCGACCGGGCTTGCAAGGCAGGTGATCGGCTCAGTTGCCGGAAAGAAGCGCGTTCCACTTCTCGGCGGCGAGATCGAAGTTCTTCACCCAGAACGGGATGTTCTGCTGATAACCCTGCGCGTTGCGTTCGGGCGTCGAGGTGAGGAAGGCAGCCGTCGCCTCGTCGACCTTCGGCTTCGCGTCCATGTTGATGGGCGTGTAGGAGGTTTTTTCCGTGAGCACGGCCTGCGCGTTCGCGCCGAGATAGGCGTTGATGAGCGCATAGGCCGCATCCGTATCCTTGACGCCTACCGGGATGGTCAGCTGGTCCATGACGACGAGCCAATCCTGCCAGACCGGCGTATAGGCCGCACCGTTCTTGACGGCCGTCATCGCGCGGCCGGTCCACATCATGATCATGTCGGCTTCACCGGATTCGGCAAGCTGCTGGCTCTCGGCGCCGGTTTTCCAGTAGATCGTGTCGGGGCCGAGATCGCGCAGTTTCTGGATGCCTTTCTCGATATCGTCCGATGTCATCGCCTTCGGATCACCGCCGGCCGCCTTGAAAGCCTGCTCGATCAGGCCGCCTGTCGGATCGCCCGAGCCGTCGATGGCGCGCACGCCCGGGAACTTTTCGGTGTCGAAGAAGTCGGCCCAGCTCTTCGGCGGGTTATCCTTGTAGGCCTCGTTCTTGTACATGAGGACGACGCCGTAGTTCATCGCCGGAACCGAGCATTCGCCGACCTGGCCCTGGGGGATCTTCGAGACGTCGAGCTTGGAAAGATCGAGTTTCTGGAAGAGCGTGCCGCAATGGACATAGGGTGGCAGGTCGGCGGTATCGACCACGTCCCAGGTGACGTTTCCGGCATCGACCTGCGCCTTCAGCTTGGCGATTTCGGTCGGGCCGTCGTTCAACAGCGTCACGCCGGACTTGTCGACAAATTCCTTGAGGGCGGCGACCTGACCATCCTGATAGATGCCACCATAGGACACGAAGGTCAGGGTCTTGCCCTTCAGCGATCCTTCCTTGACCTCGCCTGCGACCGGCTTGTCCTGTGCGAATGCCGGCAACGCCAGGGCGCACGTCATCGTTAGGGCCAGGGCCCTCGAAATTTTCTTCATGTTGATACTCCCAGTAGCGCTCGCGTTACGTTGTTCCTGCCGGGGCTACGAGCCGGGCCGAGGCAGGTATTGGTCGAGTTCATCCGCGACGCTGGTGGGCGGCGCGATCATCCAGATGACTTCAGCGGTTTCCGTGCCGATATTGACGGTCTTGTGCGGAACCGAGCTTGGATATTCAATGCTGTCACCGGATGACAGCATATGGCGCTCCTCGCCGAGGGTGAGTTCCACCTCGCCGCGGATAACGAAGAAGAGTTCCTGCGAATCCCCGTGGCTATAGGGTTTGTCACCCGTCGAGCCACCCGGATCGAACTCGCCGATATAGACTTCCATGTCGCGGATCGGACGCCGAGACAGCAGCATCTTGCGATACCCTTCCGCCGGCGGCAGCGCCGGACGTTCTGCCTTGCGCAGTACCCGGCCGACGGCCGGTGAGCCATCGTCGAAAAGATCGGTCAGGCTGATGCCGAGCGCGCCGGCGATGCGCATCAGCGTACTGATATTGACGCCGCTCAGGCCCCGTTCGAGCTGGCTGAGGAAACTCGCCGTGGTTCCCGTCGCATCTCCAAGGGCTCGCAGCGACATGCGCCGGGCGGTACGGAAGGTCTTCACCTTCTCGCCGATGCCCGACTGATTGTCCGCGGTTACCGAAATCTCGTTCACGGCCTCACCCTTCACTTAACGCCATATTAAGTGAAGGGCGAAGATTAGCAATATCGAAATGCGTGATTCCGATTTTTAATTTGGACGACCTCAGGCGGCTTGCAAACCGCGTCGATTACCGCACGAAATGGATGTGCGGCCTGGCATGATAGGGGGAGGGCGATACGTGCGCCTCCACGGAGAAGACGTCGCCGAGCAGCTCGCGGGTCAGCACGTCTTCAGGCGCGCCGGACGCGAAGATCTTTCCCGCCTTCATGACAAGCAGCCGATCGCAAAACATCGCCGCATGGTTCAGGTCATGCAGCGCGATGATGCTGGTCACCTCAAGCTGGGAAACAAGCCGCAGGAGGCTGATCTGGTGGTGGACGTCGAGATGGTTCGTCGGCTCGTCCAGGATGAGCTCTTTCGGCGACTGGGCAAGCGCACGGGCAAGGTGGGCGCGTTGCTTTTCCCCACCCGACAGGCTCTGCCAGGTGTCGTGCCGTTTCGCGGTCAGCTCCGTTCGATCAAGCGCATTGTTGACGGCAGCATCGTCATCGCTGGTCCACCCGGAAAACATCGATCGATGCGGGAAACGGCCAAGCTTGACGACGTCCACGACCTTGAGATTGGCGTTGGTTGTTGCGTGTTGCTCGATGAAGGCCACGCGCCGTGCGATCGCGCGTCGGCGGATCCTGCCGATGTTTTGCCCGTCGAGCGTGACTTGCCCCGAAAGAGGCCGCTTCAGTCCCGCCAGCAGCCGCAGCAGCGAGGTCTTGCCCGAGCCGTTCGGCCCCAGCAATCCCAGCATTTCACCGGGCTTGGCAATGAGCGAGACATCGTCGACGATCGTCTTCGCGCCGACCTTCCAGACCAGATTTTCCGCCCTGATGCTCATGATGCCCGCTGGAGCTTGTAGAGAATGATCGAGAAGAAGGGGACGCCAACCAGTGCGGTCACGACGCCGATCGGCAGCACCTGCTGAGGGATGAGGGTGCGCGAGGCAATATCGGCCAAAACCATGAACACCGCACCCGTGACCGCGCAGGCAGGCAGAAGCCGCGCGTGAAGGGGACCCACCACGAAGCGGGCGGCATGCGGTACGACAAGCCCGACGAAGCCGATCGTTCCGACCATGCTGACGATGGTCGCGGTCATGATTGCCGTCAGCGCGAAGAGAATGATCCGCGTTCGACCGACGTCGATCCCGAGGGAGGAGGCGGCCTCATCGCCGAAAGCAAAGGCGTCAAGCACGCGAGCGTAAAAGAGACAGACGATCAATCCCAATCCAACAATGATGGAGACCAGCCAGAATTCCGGCCAGCGAACGCCGCCGAAGCTGCCAAGCAGCCAGAACATCACGTCGCGGGCCTGCTGGGCATTGCCGGAGGTGGTGACGATGTAAGAAGTTGCCGCATTGAAGAGCTGCGATGCCGCAACGCCCGCCAGGATCGTTCTGTCCGCTCCGCCGCGTGCTCCGTTGGACAGAACCGCCACAAACAGAAACGCGGCGAAGGCTCCGGCAAATGCGCCTGCCGAAAGCGAGAACGCGCCTGCGCCGATGCCGAGGATGACGACCGCCACGGCGCCGGTCGAGGCGCCGGCGGAGATGCCGAGCACGTAGGGCTCTGCCAAAGGGTTGCGCAGCATCGCCTGCATGATCGCGCCGCACAGCGCCAGGCCCGCGCCGCAGAAGACCGCGACCAGCGCGCGGCTCAGCCGGTACTCCCAGATCACGGTCTCGTGGATGGGGTTGAGCTGGACCATCGTCCAGCCCAGCCTGTTCGTGATCGCCGAATAGGTGGTCGACAAGGGGATGGGCATGTCACCGATCCCCACGCTGATCCCGACGACCAGCGCTATGGCCACGAGCGAGCCCAGAATGATCCCCGCGACGACCGTGAGGTGCCGAGGTTGTCTTCCCGACGAACTGCGGATCGTCTCGGTCGTCACTTCAGGCCAAGCGTTTTCAGTTGTTGGGCGATCTGTTCGGCGCCGTAGATCGTCCGCACGGTCGGGTTCATGGCCTGGCCGTCCATCACCACGATCGCCTTGTTCTTGACGGCGGGCATCTGGCTCGTGCCGGGATCCGTCGTGAGGAACTTGATCTTGGCCTCCGACTTGTCCAGGTCCCAGCGGTTGCGATCGACCTGCGCGACCACGATGACGTCGGGATTGCTGGCTATGATGCTCTCCCAGCCGAGCGCAGGCGACTCGGCCTCGGAGGTGATGGCGTTCGTTCCGCCCAGCACATCGGCGATATAACCGGAGGCGCTGTTCTTGCCGCCGAGATAGGCGTCGGCGGACGGCGAGGGGCTGGAGAACCAGAAGACGTAGGACAGCTTCTTCCCGTTCTTCGGTGCATCGGCGCGCAGCGCGGCCTCACGCTTCTTCAGGTCGGCAATGAGCGCGTCGCCCCGATCGCGCACGTCGAAAATCTGGGCGATCTCGTCGATCTCCCGGTAAAGCGTGTCCGGGTTCCAGAGCTGCGACCGGTCGCCGTAACCGAACTTATCCATGGCGCTACCTTCGGCGACGCAGGTGCTCGGCGAGATGTAGCTCGGCACGCCAACCTTATCGAAGTCCTCGCGCTTGGCGACTTTGCTCGACGGGCCAATCAGGCTCGGCAGGGCGGCTGCGACGAAATCCGGGGTCTGCGCCAGAATGGCTTCGAAGGTCGGAAACTCGACCGTCAGGACTTTGACCTTCGCATTGGCCTCGGCGAGTTGCGGAAGAACCTTGTTCGGCCAGAACGCCGTGCCGACCATCCTGTCTTCAAGGCCGAGAAGCAACATGATTTCCGCGCTGTTCTGGCCAAGTCCGACGGCGCGTTCCGGAGCCTTGTCGAAGGTCACCGTCGCGCCGCAGTTCTCGATTGTCAGCGGATAGGTGGTCGAG
This sequence comes from Shinella sp. AETb1-6, assembly GCF_009826875.1. Lineage (NCBI taxonomy): Bacteria > Pseudomonadati > Pseudomonadota > Alphaproteobacteria > Hyphomicrobiales > Rhizobiaceae > Shinella > Shinella sp. AETb1-6. Next base: position 35,570 of record NZ_WUMM01000003.1, read on the forward strand.
GCTGCAAAACCCGGTGTCGCCAACATGCCAATAACGGCGCAGATAGCCGCACTCACAAGCACCCTGTTCATCGTCTCGCTCATCCTTGTTTCCGGTCGGGACCAAATATGAGCGCTCTGTAATCCTCGGCGCAAAGGAAAACAAGAGCCTTTTCCTCACCTTTCTCCTGCGCGCCGCACATGAGCTGGCCACCGCGATGGCCTTTACGAGATGTCCTCCTGCCACGCCTGATACACGGTCCTTATGCCGGGGCGGAAGCCGAGGCTGCGGGCGAGGGATGTGTCGACATGCAGGTACCATGGATTTGCAAGAGGCTCGGCGCTTGATTTCATGGGGGACCCGACGATTCCCGCGAGTTCGTAGATGGAGGAGGGGGCTTCGTCCGCAATGTTTACAACGCGTCGGTCGAAAGCACCCCTGAGCGCCAGCGTGACCGCCTGTGCGATGTCGCGATGGTGGATCGTGCTCATGCGCTGTGCCGGATGCCAGGTGCCGACGTGATCGGGCAGGGATTCGAGATGTCCGTCCCCATCACCATAGACGAAGGGAAAGCGAAGGATCGACCAATTCAACCCGCTTTCACGCAGCTCCCGTTCTGCTGCAACCTTGCTTGCGGGGTAGGCGTGTTGTGGATCGACCGGATCGTCTTCCCGTCCCGGATGCGGATTGTCCTTGTTGTAGACATGGCTGGTGCTCGACATAATGAAGCGCGCATCGGGAGCATGGGCCTTGACGGCGGCGATCAGGTTGCGCGTCCCATCGAGATTGCTTTTCCAGATGAGATCGGTGTCCTGCGTTCGGAAGACGGCCGCGAGGTGCACGACAGCAGAAATCTTCGTGACGGCCTTCGCCAAGCTCGAAGGGTCGAGAATATCGCCCGTAACCCCTGTGGCGCCCGCGGGGCAATCCTTGCCAGGCCGAAGCAGGACGCGGCAGGCAAAGCCGGTCTCGGCCAGCCGCGGGACAAGTCGCTCACCCACGAGCCCGGTGGCCCCGGTAATCAGTACGGTCATCTGCTCAATCCTTTCTCAACAGGGTCTGCAGTCGTTCTGTCGCTGATTTGAGGACACGTATGGTCGTGGCCAGATCAGCCTCGCTAATTCCGCCGAAAGCAGCATCGTGAATGAAAGAAAGATCAGGGAGCCGTCGCCATAGCGCCTCTCCCGTCGCCGTCAATGTCAGCAGACGTTGTCGCTGATCGCCGCCATCCGCGGTCTGCGCAACCAGATCCTTGCGCACGAGCGTTGCGATGATTCCGCTCAAGGTGGCGCGTTCGAGCTCCAGAGCGCGACCGAGGTCGCGCTGGACGGACGGGCCGTTGTTGACGAGATACCAGAGGACATACCACTGCGTGGACCCCAGATCGAAAGGTCTTAGGCGCTCGTCCATAAGGGCCCGGCCGGCGAAATAACACCGCTTGGTCCAGGCGCCCACGGAGAGATTTTTGGTGTCCGCCTGATCGTGCATTGAAAACTCATTCGTTTGCTACCTAACGATAATTGCAAGGTAGCGAACGAATGTCAAGGCTCAAGGAGAGTGGGCCAGGTAAGACGACAGCGATGTCACGATGGGCGCTATCGCCACCGCTTCACATGGTCGACGAGCGCACGCAGTTTCGGAGCGAGATTGCGCCGGCTGGGGTAATAGAGAAAAAACCCGGCGAAGGGTGGACAATAGTCCTGAAGCAGGGGAACCAGCTGGCCGGATTCGACATAGGGCTTGAAGGTGTCCTCCATGCCGAAGGTGATGCCTCCGCCGGCACAGGCTGTGCGGATCATAAGCAACATGTCGTTGGTGGTGATCTGGGGATCGACTGCCACATCGAAATCGCGCCCATCCTGGCCGAATTCCCAGCGATAGGGTGCGCTGTGCGGCGCCGGGCGCCAGCCGATACAGCGATGCGCTGAAAGCTCCGAAGGATGCGCGGGCATGCCGAAACGTTCGATGTAGGATGGCGCGGCGAAGGCGCCCTGGCGCTGATCGCCCGAAACGGGAATGGCAATCATGTCCTGATCGATGACTTCGCCCAGCCGTACCCCCGCGTCATAGCCTTCCGCGACGATGTCGAACTCCTCGTCCGTGACCGTCACGTCGATCTGAACGGCGGGACAGGCATCCGCGAAACGCGCCAGAAGCGGCCCGGAAATGAACTGTTCGGCGATGGACGACACGGCCAGCCGCAAGAGCCCGCTTGGTGCGCTGTCGCGGTCTGCCGTTGCGTCGAGCGCCAGTCCGACTTCGGAAATCGCCGGCGCCACACGCTGGTACAGTTGTTCGCCGGCCTCCGTGAGGCTGACGCTGCGCGTCGTGCGACGCACGAGCGCCACGCCGAGCCGATCTTCGAGACGACGGATGGCCTGGCTGATGGCTGGCCGCGTGACGCCCAGATTCTCCGCGGCCACGCGAAAGCTGCGCGCTTCCGCGATTGCCAGGAAAACAGAAATGCCGTTCAGATCGATCACCATTGGTTAGATAGATTTACCAGCGTGGTCATCATTGGGCAAGTTGTTTGATCTTATCGAGCCGCCTACCTTGTTCTCGCAACCAGGAGAGAGCTGACATGGCGCTTGATGATTATAAACTTCTTGGACGGTCGGGCTTGCGCGTTTCACCGCTGAGCCTGGGAACGATGACCTTTGGTTCCGAGTGGGGCTGGGGTGCCGACGGCAACGAGGCGCGCCGCATTTTCGATCTTTATGTCGACCGAGGCGGCAACTTCCTCGACACGGCGGTCAACTACACCGATGGCGGTGCCGAACGCCTGCTTGGAACCTTCATCGCCGACAAGCGCGAGCGGATCGTTCTTGCGACGAAATTTACCATGGCACGCGACCCGGGCAACCCAAATTCGGGCGGCAACCACCGCCTGAACATGGTTCGCTCCGTCGAGCAGAGCCTGAAGCAGCTCGGCACGGATCGCATCGACCTTCTTTATCTTCACGCATGGGACATGACGACCCGGCCGGACGAGGTGATGAGGGCACTCGATGACCTCGTTCGTTCCGGGAAAGTGCTCTATCTCGGCATATGCAACACACCTGCTTGGCGCGTTGCACAGATGCAGACACTCGCCGATATCAGAGGCTGGTCTCCATTCGTTGCGCTACAGATCGAGTACAGCCTCGTCGAGCGGACCGTCGAGCATGAGCTTCTGCCGGCGGCAGCGGCTCTGGGTCTGGGCGTGCTTCCATGGTCGCCGCTCGGCGGAGGCGTGCTCACAGGCAAGTACTCCCTTGCCGATGTCGAGGATTCGCAAGAGGCAGCCGTGTCCGCCACCCGCAAGGGTGTCATAGCCTCGTCCGGGCATCTGAACCGGCGTGCGATCGACATAGCAAACGAGGTTCGAACCGTCGCGGAAGAGGCCGATTCCACGCCGTCGCGCGTGGCGCTTGCCTGGACGCTGGCCAACCCGGCCGTCGTCTCCCCCATCATCGGCGCGCGCACGCTTGCCCAGGCCGAGGACAATCTCAAGGCTCTGGATCTGGCGCTCACGCCGGAGCAACTGGATCGACTGGACCGGATCAGCGCGCCGGCCCCCGTCTTTCCCGCCCGCTTCACGCAACGTCCCCTTGTCCAGCAACTGATCTTCGGCGGTGCGGCGGTCGAACGCCGTAACTGACCGTTGAAACGCGAGTCCCATCGACGGTGCATCCGGTTTCATTGCTCGTCGACAGGCCCCGCCAAGTCCCCAGCAACAGAAAGGATCGATACCATGACCATTTTTCCGACACGCCAGCGGGTTGCCGGCGCGAGCCATACGGCTCTGATCACAGTGGCATTGCTGTCGCTCGCCCTGCCGGGGCCAGCCATCGCCAACACAACGGCAACGCAGGTGCAGGCTGCCGATAGCGCCGCGGTCGAGCAACGGAACAAGGCGATCGTCGAGGCCGCCTTCGAAAAATGGCGCGGAGGCACCTATGTCTTCGCGGAACTCCTCGCCCCCGACGTCGTCTGGACAATTCATGGCTCGGGCCCGGTGGCCGGCATCTATCGAAACCAGAAGGATTTCGTCGAACAGGCCTCTCTTCCCCTGACCAGCCGCCTTGCGGCGCCGATCATGCCGCAGGTGCACAACATCTTTGCCGACGGCGACACGGTCATCATCCGCTTCGACGGGACGGCGACGACGACGTCCGGCGCACCTTACCGCAACCAGTTCGTCTGGATTCTCGAGATGAAGGACGGCCTCGTGGTCAATGCGGAAGCCTTCCTGGATCTTGTTGCCTATCAGCAGGTCGTGGATAACAACGCCCCGCGTTCCCAATGACCGATGCTGCGGTCCGGCAGACCTGCGCGTCTGCCGGACCGGCACCGCGCGTATTCGCGCCCTCACCAGACCGCCAACAGCAACGTCTAAAGGAGCCAGACCATGCGACCGGCATTTGCAGCCCTCGTCACTGCCACCCTTTCGTTTCAATCCGTAGAAGCACAGGAAACAAATTTGCAGTCGAACCATCCCTACGCCGGCATGTGGGTCACCGACGACAACCGTGTCCGCCACGAACTTCTTCCGAACGGACGCTATGTCGAAGCGCGCGGCCAGCGCGAACGAGCCTATGAAGGCCGCTATGAAGTCGACGGAACGCATATCGAGTACTGGGACGACACGGGCTTTACCGCCGACGGCGATTTCGTCGATGCCAACACCTTGCACCATGGCGGCATGATCTTGCGTCGAAAGCCGGCGACACCCTGACATATCGAACGAGCCTGTGCTGCGCGATTGGGCCAGAGCGATCGTGTGGCAGGCTCGTCTCGATCCATCTGGCAGGCCATCTGACAGGGGCAGACGTCACGCGGTATCGCCCTTATCGTGACCTGTCCACCTCCCGCAGGAGGTCGATGAAGGCTCGCAGCGGTGATGGTACACGCCGGCTGCGCGGATAATAGAGCGCCAGGCCGGGCATGGACGGGCACCAGTCATCCAGCACGGTCACCAACCGGCCCGATCCGATGAGCGGGCGCGCGAAATGTTCCGGCACATAAGCAATACCGCGGCCGTCCGCCGCCGCCTGCACGAGAAGATCACTGTCATCGAGGGTGAGGTTGCCCGGCACGTCGACAGAGATTTCGGCGCCGCGTCTGGAAAACTCCCAGCGATAGCGCTTGCCGCTCGGCAGACGTTGGCGGATGCAGCAATGCTGATGAAGATCATCGGGTGTTTGCGGTTTGGCCTTGCCGTCCAGATAAGATGGCGCTGCGACGGTGACGAAACGCACGTCGCCGCCGAATCTTACCGCGATCATGTCTTTCGGAACGGCTTCCAACAGGCGTATTCCGGCGTCGAAACCCTGTTCCACAATGTCGACAAGGCGGCCTTCCGATACGAGATCAAGCTCGACGTCGGGATAGAGATCGAGAAAGCGCGGAACGACGTCAGCGAGAAGGATGCGTGCGCCGCTCTTGTTCGCATTGATCCGTAGTGTGCCACTTGGCGTGCCGCGTTCCTCCGAAAGCGTATCGAGCGCCTGATCGAGATCCTGAAGAAGCGGATTGACGCGGCCAAGCAGGCGTGAGCCGGCTTGTGTCAGCGAAACGCTGCGCGTCGTCCTGTTGAAGAGCCGAACGCCGAGTTTCGCCTCGAGACCGATGATCGCGTGGCTGAGGGCGGAACGCGAAACACCCATGACGTCGGCTGCTTTGCGAAAGCTCTGGTGATCGGCCACTGCGGAAAAGGCGGCCAGATCGCTTAGGCTGGGGCGCACCATTCGTGAATTTTCCTCACTATCTCATCTCAAATTGCAAATCTTATATCACCAATCCGGCAGATCTACATTCGCGAATGGAAGATAAGGAGATCACATGCCAAAGACATGGTTCATAACCGGCGCTTCTTCGGGGCTCGGTTTCGAAATGACGCAGCGACTGCTTTCGCAGGGTCACACGGTCGTTGCAACTGTCCGCCGTCGCGGGGCGCTGACGCAACTCGAACAGACGTACCGCGAACGCCTGGACGTGGTTCAGCTCGATCTGGTCGAGCCGGAAAGCATAAGCCTCGCAATCGGAGATGCCTTCCGAAGGCACGGCCGGATAGACGTCATTGTCAGCAATGCCGGCTACGGACTGTTCGGTGCTGCGGAAGAGCTGACGAACGACGAGATCGATCGACAGATCGCCACAAATCTCACGGGGTCCATTCACTTGATCCGCGCAGCATTGCCGTTTCTTCGCAAGCAAGGCGGCGGACGCATCGTCCAGGTGTCGTCCGAAGGCGGGCAGATCGCCTATCCGGGCTTCAGCCTCTATCACGCGACCAAATGGGGCATCGAGGGCTTCATCGAAGCCGTGGCACAGGAGGTGGCGCCTTTCGGCATCGACTTCATCATCGCCGAGCCGGGGCCGACCGGCACGAACTTCGGAGCCAATCTGGTCTGTGCGGATCCCATGACTGCTTACGATGAAACGCCTGCGGGCGCCGTTCGCCGTGCAATCACCGATGGCAGTTTCGAGATCAGGGGGGATGCGGCGCGCACCGTGGCCGCAATCCTGTCGGCTGCCGCAAGCGAGGCACCACCATTGCGATTGGCGCTGGGCAGCACGGCCTACTCCTCCATCTCGCAGGCGCTTTCCATACGCCTGTCGGCACTTGAGGCGCAGCGGGATGTCGCGAATTCCGCCGACCGGCAGGATCCGTGAACCCCGCAGCGGCGGGCCCAATCATTCCTAACAGCAGAGGAAACGACATGTTCATTCGACCGATCACATTGGCTGTCGCCGTCAGCATTTCGTCGGCTGCCTTCGCGCAGACTGCCACCGAAAATCAGGTCGTAGGCACCTGGCGCATGATATCCGCGACGATCGACCCCGGCGGGGAAAATATCGCCGCCTATGGAGAGAAGCCCAATGGGCTTCTGGTCTTCACGCCTGACATGCATTTCGTGGAGGTCTTGACCGACGCCGGAATCCCGCCGTTTGCTTCCAACACGCGCGGCGAGGGAACGGATGATGAAAATCGCACGGCCATGTCACGCAGCATCGGGTTTTTCGGAACCTACACCGTCGATGAGAACGGAGAGTTCAGCGGAAACCGTGTCGAAGGGGCGACATTCCCGAACTGGGTCGGCAGCGTGCGAACGCGTGCTGATCTCACGCTCATCGTTGATGGCGATCGTATGTCCGAGCAATTCCGCCGGCCGGAAGGCACCGAAATCAGGATCGAATGGCAGCGGGTCAAATAAGGCATCGCCGACAAGCCGTTCCTGCCGCAATGCCGGCTGGAACGGCATCAGGTCCTGGCCTGCCAGTCATAGTTCCTCATGTAGTCGAGAAAGGCGCGCATGGCGGCGCTTGGAAGGCGTCGGCTGGGATAGTATAAAAACCAGTGTGGCAGGGTGGGACTCCAGTCTAAGAGAAGTTCCACCAGCCGGCCGGTTTGGATATGCGGCTTGGCGTAGTCATCCAAGACATGGGCAATCCCTCTGCCTGCCAACGCAGCTTGCAGTTCGTTATGCGCGGAGCTGACCGTCAATCGGCCCGTTGGCGTGACTTCGATCTCTTCGCCCGCCTCGTCGAACTGCCAGGTGACGAGCGTGCCCCCCGGGAACCGGCGTCTTATACAGTCGTGATCCACAAGTTCGTGCGGTGTCTGCGGCTGTCCCCACCTTCCAATATAATCCGGTGAAGCGACGATGGCGTAGCGAAGTGCAGGGCCAAGCGGCAGCGCGATCATGTCCTGCGCCAGCTGCTTGCCGAACCTGACGCCGGCATCGAAACCCTGCTCCACGATATCGATGACGGCCGCATCGCTGATGATCTCGATCTTCACCTCTTGATAGGCGTCCATGAAATCGAACACCAGCGGGCAGAGAAAATGATCGACGGCCGGCGCGGGCGCGTTGATCCTGAGCGTACCGGATGGGCTGTCCCGCAGTTCGTCGACCTCTGCGATGGCGAGCCTGATGTCGCCCAATGCAGGTGCCAGGCGTTCAAGAAGGCGCTGGCCTGCCTCCGTGGGGAACACACTCCTCGTCGTTCGATTGAGGAGCCGGATACCCAGAGCCTCTTCCAGGGCGTTCATCGTTTGGCTCAAGGCCGATGAAGAGACCCCTCGCTCAAGCGCTGCCGCGCGGAAACCGCCGCAACGCACGATGGCCACGAAAACGTCGAAGCTGTCCAGACGAAGAGGGTTCATTGAGAAGCATTTCTAATCAAGCTGATAAACTTAATGCAGCTTATCAGATCAATTGTCCGGTGTCATGGTTGGCGTAGAGTTGAACGCCGCGCTCCATCCGGTTCCTTTGCCGGTCATTTAGGCCCCTGCGTAGCGAAGCCGGGCGTGGCCAATGCGAAAGGGAAGACCGATGAATGCCTTCACCCTCAACAGACGCGCTGTGATGCTGTCCGCCGTCGCAGGCGCATCAAGCATGCTCATACCCGGCCTGGCCGGTTCCGGCACCGCCAACGCACAGGCCAAGCCCGCATTCGCCGGCAATGCCGGGCATTACCGCTTCCGCGTCGGGGACATCAGCGCAACAGTGTTGAGCGACGGCGTTATCGGTGGCCCGCCGCGCGTCTATGCGAGCGATGCGCCGGAAGCCGAGCTTCAGGAGGTCCTGCGTCAGGCCTTTCTTCCGGCCGATCACATGACACTCAACCTTAACACGCTGCTGATCGAAACCGGCGGCCGGCGCATTCTGATCGAAGCCGGAGCCGGCAAGACCATGGGCCCGAACGGTGGCCAGATCTTTGATAACCTCGCGGCTGTCGGCCTCGCGCCAGCGGACATCGATGCGATCGTTATCTCCCATACGCACCCTGATCACGTCGGTAACTTGAGAACCGCGGATGGCGGCAAGGCCTTTCCGCGCGCCACGGTTTTTGTCCCGAAGGCGGACTGGGACTTCTTCGTCCGGACCGATCCGGATCTCTCCTACATGCCGGTGCCGGAGGAGTTCCGCCTGCGCTTCGCCGCAAACATCAAGAACAGCCTCGCGCCGTTCATGAACGATGTGGAGCTTTACGAAGCCGGCGCCGAGATCGTGCCGGGCCTGACGACGATCGTCGCATCCGGCCACACGCCGGGCATGGCCACCTTCCTCGTCCATTCCGGAAACGACCAGTTGCTGCTGACGGCGGACCTGGCCTATCACCCCGTCGTCAACGTCGACAGGCCGTGGCTTCCAGGCCCGGATCGCGACAAGGAAACCGCTCTTGCCTCCCGTCGGCGCATCTTTGACAGGGCGGCCGCCGATCGTCTCCCGGTGCTCGGCTTCCATTTTCCCTTCCCCGGCCTCGGCCGGATGCTGAAAACCGACGGCGGTTACGCCTGGGTCCCCGCCAACTGGCAGTTTTGACGATTAAGGAAACAGGAGAACTCTCATGGACCAGTCAAAGATCAACAGGCGCGGTTTCCTCGGCACGATGGGCGCGGCGGCGACAGGGCTGGCATTTGCCAGCCACGCTGCGGCGCAAACCCAGGAAACGAATGCGGCGTCGCCAACCACTGGATCAAACCCGGACGTCCTTACCCGCACCTTGCCGCGGACCGGCGAAAGGGTCACGGCGCTGGGTCTCGGCACTTTCCTCACCTTCGACCTGAAGCCCGGTGACCGGCGCGACGCTTTGCGTCAGGTCTTCGAGCGGTATGTCGCCGCGGGCGGCCGTGTGGTCGACACATCACCGCTTTACGGCTCGGCCGAGGTCAGCGTCGGCCAGTTCATGGGAGAGCTCGACGGTTCGGACGAGATCTTCCTCGCCAACAAGGTCTGGTCGACGGGAGAATATCTCGGCGACGAAAGCCACGCGATGGAAAGCTTCCGGCAATCGCGCATGCGCACATGGCGCGACACGATCAATCTCATGCAATGCCACAGCATTACCAATGCGCCGGTCGTCGTCCCGCTTATGAAGGCCTGGAAGAAGGAAGGCCTCATACGCCATGTCGGCGTGACCCACCACGAGTCGGCGGCGCAGGACCAGCTCCTGGCGATCATCCAGCGTGATGATGTCGACTTCATCCAGACGAACTACTCGATCTTCAACCGCGACGCCGAACGTCGTCTTCTTCCCGCTGCGGCCGACAAGGGCGTCGGCGTTCTGATCAATCTGCCGCTTGAAAAGGCCCGCCTGATGAAGGTGGTCGAGGGCCATGAGCTTCCCGGTTTTGCAGCCGAGTTCGGAGCGACGAGTTGGGCGCAGTTCTTCCTGAAATGGGTCATGGCGCATCCTGCCGTCACGAGCGTCCTCTGCGGCACGTCCAACCCCGACCACATGAGCGACAATGTCCAGGCGCTGAAGGGCCCGCTTCCCGACGAGCGGATGCGTGCGCGCATGGTCGCGCATATGGAAACGATTCCCGGCTTTGGGTCCATCGGCACGATGCCGTGGTATCCCGGCAAGGAGAATATGTATGAAGGCCTTATCCGGGAGGCGCAGGCGAATGCCGCGCAACGCCTGCAGCCTTGACGGCGCGCCGATTAACCGACCATCACACTGGGAGACCGGTCTTGTCCTCCACCAGACGCTCGCTTCTGACTGCCTTTCTGACGCTGCCTTTCATCGAGGCGGCGAGAACGAGGGCGTTTGCGCAGGCCGCTCCTGAGCTGCCGCTTACCCCCGTATGTGACGATGGAGACGAACCGACCCTGGAACGGGAAGCCGGTCCCTTCTTCAGGCCGAACTCGCCGCTCAATCGGGATCTCTATCCGGATGCGCCCGGAGGCGAGCGAATAACCGTCGCCGGCTTCGTCTTCGACAATCGCTGCCGGCCTTTAGCCGGCAGCCTCGTCGAGATATGGCAAGCCGATGAGAAAGGCGACTATGACAGCGTGGGATTCCGCTTGCGCGGACACCAGTTCACCGACACGCAGGGGCGGTGGTGGTTCAACACCATCATACCCGCGCTTTATCCCGGCCGAACGCGCCATTTCCATTTCAAGGTCCAGCGTCCGGGTGGGCGCGTTCTCACCACCCAGCTCTATTTCCCCGGAGAGCCCGGAAATGCCGGGGACTGGTTGTTTGACGAGGCGCTGCTCCTCGACATCAGGCAGACCGGTGACGGAAGGTTCGGGCGGTTTGATTTCGTGACATGACGAAGGAAAGCTGCCGGAAAGGGCAGGGTTCAGTCGCGCTACGCGTTGGAAGCCGGATAATGCGAGGCCAAAATCACGCGTTGAAGCCTGCATCCACACTGAGAACCGCCCCCGTGATGAGATCTGCCCCTGGACCGGCCAGGAATGCGACGACGCTGGCAACTTCGCGGGGCTCGCCAAAGCGGCCGAGCGATGTGAGGCTCCGTTGATAATCCGCGTTCTCCCCATTAGCAGGGTTCATGTCCGTATCCGTTGAACCGGGGAGGACGAGATTGACGGTGATGCCCTGAGGCCCAAGTTCGCGCGAAAGGCCTCGCGTAAACGACAAGAGTGCGGACTTCGACATCGCGTAAGCCGTCACACCCGGGAAGGGCACACGCTCCGCCAGAGACGAGCCGATCGAGATGATCCGGCCGCCGGAGGACAGATGCGGGATCGCCGCCTGTGCGAACAGGAACGGCGCGCGAACGTTGACGTCAAGCATGGCCTGCAGGTCGGCGAGTGCCAGATCCGCAGTCATGCCGGCGGTCCCGACGCCCGCGCTGTTGACGAGGATATCAAGCCCTCCAAGCGTGTCGACCGTCTGGCCGACGGCGCGACGGATAGCGTCCGGGTCGGCGCTGTCGGCCTGGATGGCAAGCCCGCGCCGGCCCGTTTCCTCGATCGCCTGAACCACCGATGCAGCTCTGTCGGCCGAGCGCTGATAGGTGAACGCGACATCCGCGCCCTTCTCGGCGAGCGCAATTGCGATCGCGGCCCCTATGCCCCGGGATCCACCGTTTACCAGCGCGCGCTTTCCAAGCAATTCCATGATCGTTTCCTTTATGCAGTGATCGATGCATAAATCGTTAGCGACATTGCAAATGGCCGTCAATCAATTTATACAGTGGTCGATGCAGAATAATGTTTCACCCTGTACCGACCATTCAGAACCGACCCCGCGCTCGCGCGGTCGGCCGCGCGAATTCGATCGCGTTGCCGCACTCGCCGCCGCAACCAGACTGTTCTGGGTCAAGGGTTACGAGGCGACGTCGATCGTTGATCTGACGGAAGCGATGGGGATAGGGACCAAGAGCCTTTATGCGGCTTTCGGTTCGAAGGATGCGCTCTATGCCGAGGCGCTCAAATATTACTACACGACGTATGAAGGGCTGGTCTGGACCCGCTTCAGGGCTGCGTCGACCGCAAGAGAGGCGGCGCTGGCGTTTCTCCAGGATTCCGCTGTCGCCATGACCGGTGGAGACCGCGATCTGCCGCACGGCTGCATGGCGACGCTCGCAGCCGTGGGCAGCGAAGGACACTCCGAACTGGCCGAACTCATGCGAGCGACGCGCGCGGGCGGTTTCGATCTCCTCAAGGCGCGCTTCGACAGAGCGAAAAGCGACGGTGACCTCACGGTCACGGCAGATACGACCAGGCTGGCGAGATTTGTGCAGACAGTCCAAAGCGGCATGGCGATCCGCGCCCGCGATGGCGCGGATCGCGCCGAGCTGCAAGCCGTGGCGGAAATTGCGCTTTCCGGCTGGGACAACGTCACCGGCGGCATTGATCCCCGTTACGGTGACGGCTGATCATGACGACAGCTGGATTCTAGGTTGCCCCTTTATCCGGCATTTGCGGTACGCTTGTCCAAACGTGTTGGGGGCGCGGTTTTCGCCTGCTTATACGATAGACGGCCGCGGGCGGGATGTTCGCGAACGTCCGGCCAACAAACGTCGCCTTCAAGCCGAGCCGGTCGAGGACCGGTCTCGGTATCGGGCATCGCGGGCCATACGTGAACTGATAAAGCGCGCCCTCCTGGCGAAGATGCGAGAAAGCACCTTCGAGAATCGCGATCACTTTCCGCATGGGCATTGATAGAAGAGGCAGACCGCTCAGGACAGCGCCGACCGATGCCGAGGGCAGCACCGTCACCTTGCGCAGCTGCGCAGCGTCCATCTGGATGGTTCTGGCTGCGGGAAAGCGCAGACTGAGCTTGGCGGCGAATTCCAGGCCGTATTCGACGAGAACAAGATCGGATTCCGCAACACCGCGATCGAGCAGCGCCTCTGTGAATACGCCTGTCCCCGGCCCGAGTTCAATGACGGTTCCTGTATCGGCCGAGATCTCTGAGGTCATCAGCGATGAGAGTGCCCGCCCGGAGGGTGTCACCGAGGCGACCTGCAGCGGCGCGGAGAGCCAGGCGCGAAAGAAGAGGACTGCGTCTGCCGCTTTGCCGGTCATCGCGCATTTCCCTCCCGACGAAGCTGCTTCGTGGGCCGAAACTGCAGACGGAATATCAGGGCGACGATCACCTCCACGGCAACGAGAAGCACCATGGTCTTGAGTGCGAATGCTGATGAGTTGATGCTGGGCAGTACGAGTCCGGCCAGATAGCCAGCGGCGATGAACAGCCCGTTCCACAACACGATGCCGGCCGCCAGGCCGGAGGCGAGCCTCATGGCACTCGCTCCCAAGAGCCCCGCGGCCAAAGGCGAGATCAGACGTATGGTCGGGATGAGTTGTGACGTTATGATGATCAACCGTTCCCGGCCGCGCAGGGACGACACTGTTCGGTCGATGCGTTCTCGTGGAAGGCCGACCCATTTGCCGACTGTGTACAGAATCGCGGCGGACTTCGATTTGCCAAGCGCGCGGACAAGGAAATAGAGTGCGAAGGCGCCCAGGAAGCTGCCGACGGTCGTGCCGGCTACAGCGGTGTGGATGGACCATGCATCGTCATGGGATGCGATGCCGATGGCAACAAGGATACCGTGGGACGGAAGTGCAGGAACGAAGCGCTCCGCAAGGCCGACCGTAACAAGGCCAATGATCCCATACAGCGCTATCCAATCGACGAGATCTGCGAGCGGGTCCATCCTTTAGCCTTCCCGAGCGAGGGATTGCGTAACCGGTTCGACGGTTGCCGACGACAGCCGCGGCTGTTCGAATGAAACGCCGGTCAGCCTCTCCGAGATTTCCCAGAGCCTTTGCGCGACATGGTTTTCCATTGCCTGCCTTGGTATCCGAGCTTCCGTTGGGTGGCCGCGTGTCTCCTGAAGCGTGTCGGGACCGTAGTAGCCGCCACCACGTGCATCCGGCGATGTCGCTGCAAACAGGGTCGGCAGTGCTCCCTGGGACGCCGGCTGGAACAAAAACCACAACAGCGACCGCAGGAGGCCTTGAGCGCTGCGCCGGCCCGGTGCGTTGTGCAGAAGGTCGGTGCGGGATATCCCGGGATGGGCCGCAATGGACGAGAGGCCCCAGCCGGCCTTCTCGCTGCGCCGCTGGAGTTCCAGAGCGAACATCAGGCACGCCAGCTTCGACTGGCTGTAGACCGGCATCGGTTTGTAATCGTGCTCTGCCTGCAGGTCGTCGAAGTTGATTGCGGCGTTGGCCGTGCGCGCCGCAATGCTGGACAATGTCACGACCCGCGGCTCCCGGCCGTTGATCAGAAGCGGCAGCAATCGGGCCGTCAGGGCGAAGTGGCCGAGATAGTTGGTGCCGAACTGCAATTCGAAGCCGTCGTCCGTCGTCTTGCGGATGGGGGGCGTCATGACGCCCGCATTGTTGATGAGCACATCCAGATGAGCGCGACTGCCTCTCAGTCTTGTGGCAAGTGCCTCGATGGACGCGAGGTTGCCGAGATCGACCTGCTCGAACGTTACCGCAGCACCAGGCGCGTTTTCCTTGATACGCCGGATGGCGCTGGCGCCTTTCGTCGGATTGCGGCCTGCGAGGATCACGTTACCACCGGCGCCGGCCAATGCGATGGCGTCCTCGAAAGCCAGGCCACCCGTTCCAGTGACGAGGATCGTGCGGCCTGTCTGTGATGGCATGTCATCAAGCGTCCAGTATTTCGACATTGTCAGTTCCTTCTCTTGGGCGGGGGTGTCCGCCGCAGAGCCGGCGGGGAGGGGCCCTGCGGCGGACAAAGGTCGCTGTGGGGGCGCGACCTCATGAATCCTGAATTGCGGAGCGAAAAGCGGGGCTTACTGAGCCGCGTCGACGATCTTGCCGAGCGGTGGTCTTGCCGGCACCTGACGGCTTCGCTGCATCCAGGCTGGATATTCGGGTGGGAGCCTGCTGACCTTGTCGAGTTCGGCCATTTCGTCGGAGTTCAACGCGACCTCCGTGGATCCGATGCTGTCGTCGAGCTGGTTGACGGTTTTCGCGCCGATGATCACGCTCGTGACACGGGACTGATGCAAGAGCCAGGCGAGCGCAATCCGCGCGGCGCTCACGCCCTTCTTCGTGCCGATACGCTCCATGGTCTCGATTATGTCATATGCCCGATCCATGGCGACCGGCGGGAAATCGAAGGTGCTGCGGCGGCTGCCTTCTTCGACTTGCCGGCCACGGCCGAACTTGCCGCTGAGCAGACCGCCGGCCAGCGGGCTCCACACCAGAAGCCCAAGCTTCTCGGCATCGAGGAACGGTACGATCTCGCGTTCGATATCGCGGCCGGCAAGCGTGTAGTAATTCTGCGACGTTGCGATCTTCACGACATTGAGGCGTTCGCTGTGGCCTATCGCCCTGGCCATCTGCCACGCCGACCAGTTCGAAACGCCGACGTAGCGAACCAGGCCCTGCCTGACGAGACCGTCGAGCGCCTCCAGGCTCTCTTCGATTGGCGTCACGTCGTCAAAATTGTGAAGCTGGTATAGATCGATGTAGTCGAGCTGGAGCCTCTTCAGGCTGGCTTTGATACTGTCGAAGATATGAGCCCGTGAATTGCCCGCTTCGTTGGGTCCGGGGCCCATCGGACCGCAGACCTTGGTGGCGATGACCACGTCTTCCCGCCTGACGCCAAGGTTCTTGAGCGACCGGCCTATCATCTCCTCGGAGACGCCATTCGAATATATATCCGCAGTATCGATGAAATTGATGCCGTGCTCGAGAGCACGCGCGATCAAAGCCTGGGCGTCGCCCTGCTGGACGTTGCCCATGTTGGACCAGAGGCCTTTGCCTCCAAACGTCATCGTGCCGAGGCAAAGCTCCGAGACGAATAGACCTGTATTGCCCAGGGTTTTGTATTTCATGGGAGGCTCCCGAAAGCTGTTTTAAGTTTCAGTTGGGTGCTGGCGAAGGAAGATGCCGATGCGGCGACTTGCGATGAGCAGGGTGATGCCCGACAGGACACTGGCGAGGGGCACGATCAAGAGGCCCAGTCCCAGACCATTGGAAATGCCGGCTGCACTTGCGGCATCGCTGATAACGCCGACGAAGAGCGGTCCAAGTGCCGGACCGGCAAGGCCGCTCCCGATCATCACGAGGCTGGACGCCTGGGCCTGCCGGCCCGGCCCGGCAACGAGGTGCGCGGCGCCAAATCCCCAGGGCAGCATGAAGGAGAACGACAGCATTCCAGGGACGAACAATGCGATGGACATCCAGCCGGCCGGAGCAAACAGCGCTGCCGTCGTTGTCAGGCTGGCGAGCAGGAAGAGAACCGCCGGAGGGCCCAGCACCCTGCCGGAGCCCGAGCGGACCGCGTGATCGAACCAGCGCCCGCCGCCCAGCGTGCCGATGATGCCCATCAGCCCCTGCAGCATGCCAAAGGAAACGCCGACCTCGGTTGCGGTAAAGCCATAGGTCCGTATCAGAAAGGGTATGGAAAAGGCGTAGAAGGGCGCGCCGGCAAAGCCGAGGAAAACCGTGCCCAGGAACAGCCAGCGGAAAGCCGGAGACGACAAAAGATCGAGGCTTGTCCGCAGGAAGGGTTCGCTGCGGGTGGTCGTAAGCGGCAAGCGTGGCGTCGGGCCTGCGACAAGCGCCGTCAACAGGCCGACCAGGATGCCGATGACGCCGGCGCCCATCAACACGACGCGCCAGCCGAAGATGTCCGCAATGGCGCCGCCTGCTGCAAAACCCACCATCGTTCCGAGCGGGATTCCCATTGCGAAAAGGCCGATCGCAAGGCCGCGTCGTTCCGGTCCGATCTTGCGCGCGATCAATGCGTGGCCTGCCGGAACCGCTCCCGCCTCTCCGAACGCGACACCGAAGCGGGTCAGCGCGAGAAAAGCGAAACTTGCGGCGAAGCCGCCGAGTGTGGTCATCACGCTCCAGAGCAGGATGCAGGACACCAGCACAAGTCGCGGTGACCCTCTATCCGCAGCGCGCGCAAGCGGTAATGAGAGAAGGGCATAACAGACTGCAAAGGCGAGACCGGTCAGAAGTCCCATCTGGGTATCCGTGAGAGATAAGTCGGCCTTGATCTTTTCCGAGAGAATGAAGGGAAGTATTCGATCGATCTGCGACAATGCATTGATCAGGAGGAGCACGGCGCAGATGGCGACGATACGCCATCTGCCTACGTATTCACGGCTTGATGCTTCAGAGAACACCCTTTTCGTGGAAGGATCTCTTGACCCTGCGGCGATTTCTGCCATCTTGAGACTACTCCTCGCTTGGTTGCACCCATAAGCTGGATGGAGTGTCCCATGACCAGAATGCCTGAACCCTCAAGAAACTTGCCTATTCCTGCAAAAGGCGTGACAATGCCGGCGCGGGGTCAGGTGTTTCCCTGGCCCATGAAGGGTCGAGAGCCAAACGTGAACAGGCCATTGCTGGATGCCGTAACGGCGTATATCGACGAGCAGGGAGGTGGCCAGGGGCTGTTTCCGACCGCGATCGAAGGCTTCAATATCGTACGGTCCTTTCAGTCGATGATGCCGATGCGCAACATTTATCGGCCGTCGCTTTGCGTGGTACTGGAAGGCGGAAAGGAGCTGCATCTCGGAGATCAGCGCCTCAGCTATGGAACGATGGAGTGCCTCGTCGTCAGCGTCGGGGTCCCCGCGACAGGCCAGATCGTAGAGGCAAGCGAAGAGGCTCCATATGTTGGCGTCATGATCGATTTCGACGTCGCCACGTTGCGGGAGGTTCTCGAGCAACTGGACACGCCGCCGGCGGAGGTGGAAGAGTCGGGCCCCTGTGCCTTTGTTGCCAAAGTGGATGAACCGTTGGCAGACTGCATTCTTCGTCTGGTCCGAATGCTGGCGACACCGAAAGCAATCCCTGTCCTGGCGCCTTCGATCGTGCGCGAAATCTGCTTTTGGCTGTTGAGCGGCCCCCATGGCGGCGAGCTCTGCAAACTGGCCTTGCCGGAATCAAATATCGAGCGCGTCGTCAGGGCCGTATCGACGTTGCACACGAACTTTGCAGACACGCTTCGCGTCGAGCATCTGGCGGAAATTGCGCGGATGAGCCCATCGTCCTTCCACCAGCACTTCAAGGCACTGACCTCGATGACGCCACTTCAGTTTCAAAAGCAGCTGCGTCTGTTGGAGGCGCGCCGGCTCATGGTCACGCAGGCGGTCAATGTTGCCGAGGCCGCCTACAAGGTCGGCTACGAAAGCGCGTCGCAGTTCAGTCGGGAATATTCGAGGACCTTCGGCATTGCGCCCAAGCAGGATGCGTTGAACCAGCAGCGCCTGCGCACCGCCTATGCAAGCCGAACCGTCCGCTCAGCGTAATCCTGTGGCGATCGGACTTTAACAGAGCTCCTAAGGTCCGGACTCCGCCAGCGCTTCCGCCCGGCGGAAGAGGGGCGGAGGCTTGCGATGACGATCTAAAAATTGTGACGCGGCCCACGCCGTTGTTGGAACCTGAGCGCCTTGCGGGGGTTAGGCTGATGTCTAAACATGGAGGTAACAATGAAGAAGATGATCCTTATCGCCTGCATCGGCCTGTCGCTCGGTGCCTGCACCGCCACCGAACGCGGTGCCGGTGTGGGTGCTGCAACTGGAGCCGTCGTGGGCGGGGTCGCAACCGGTAACGTCCGTGGTGCGGCTGTGGGTGCTGCCGTCGGCGGTGTCGCAGGCGCGCTGATCGGCAACGTCCAGGATCAGCCCGGCCAGTGCTACTACCGCGACCGCTACGGCCGCCGCTATATCGATCGTTGCTGAGGCGCAAGCCAGATCCAACGACTGCCGGCCCGGCGAGGCATATTCTTCGGCCGGGCTGGCTGGTGTCGTGACTTGATCGTCAGCGATGGAAATCGGAGGATTTGCGTCTTTTCAGCGCGGGGCTGTCAGCCCGGCAGCACGCCGTTTTTTCGCTATCACGTCGGTGCAGCAGGGAACGTTCCGCCCTCATGCTGGTTGGGTGCCCGAAAGGAGGGCCGCCATGCGTACATTCCTTCTAGATCATTGCAGCATCAATCTTCACCGTCCGTGACCACATTCGGCGCAGACCGAGACCGCTCGCAGTACACAGCGAGATGGAAAGCGCCCTGATGTCTCGGGTGATGAAGGCTCTGCAATGCGACCGATCTTCCCGGCCAACCATCCGCCTCGTTCTCGGTTTCCTGTCGTGGCGATCACTCTGGGACTGTGCGGGACGGCAATTTTCATTGCCGCCATCGCTGTCGGGCTGCGTTTTTTTAGCGCACGTCTGTAGTCAATCCCTTGCGCAGTCAGTGAAGATAAAGCCCCACCTCTTTCGCTGCCTCGAGGAACTCATGTCGCGCATCTTCCGCGTCTATCCGACCCTCTACTGCGGCCTTACAGGCGATTCCGGCGCGCACAAATCGGGGTCCGGTACGTCGTGGCCAGTGTTCTGCAAGGTGGATCAAGGCCTGGAAAGGTCCTTCGACACGACGGCTTCCGAAGCCGATTTGAATCTTGATAGGCTGACTCCACGCTTTGGTTGGCATTTCACGACCTCCTCGGTTTTCGTGCGCAAACCAATAAAAATCAGGAATGTTCCTCGACAGAAACGGCAAGTCCGAGCAAATTTCGCGTCCGCGCGAGGGGAATTGTGCGATATTGGACCGATATGGCCTCGTAGGCACTCCACATCGGAAATCCACTGGCACCGCCAGCAATCAAGCTCGCGGTTGGTGAACTGGAACCGGGACGCGGTAGCTGCGCGTTAACGAACATCGCAGCAGGTGCATGCGTTACAGGATTTCGCGCTTGTCCTTCTCCGGGCGCGATACATCTATTCTGGTGATGTTCGTTCTTCGGAGGAAAGATGGCAGCGGAACCCCATATCGCGGATGATCCCCGGACCCGTCTGGCGCTTTTCGACTTTGCGTTCGAAAACGCTCCGATCGGGATCGCCCTGGTGGATCTTGAGGGTCGGATTGTCCGCGGCAATGCTGCATTCGCCAAGCTGCTGGGTCTTCCTGTCGCAGAAATACTTGGGATGCACTTTAAGGAGTTCACCCATCCTGATGACATCGAGGCGGATCTCATTCTGTTCAAACAGGTGCTGCAGGGAAGGCGGGACGGCTATACGATCGAGAAGCGGTATGTTCGGCCGTTCGGCGACATTGTTCACGTCCTCATTCATATCGCCGCCATGCGCGACGCCCACGGCAAGGTCGTGCGCTTCATATCGCAAATCGAAGACATCACCCGCCATAAGGAGCATGAGCGACAGCTTGCCGAGCGTGCGGCGCAACTTGAACTGGCGCTCGAAGCCATCCGCGGCGGCTTCTGGCAAATGGACATTCTGACCGGAAAATTCGAGACATCGGACCGGCTGGCTCAGTTTATCGGCGGTCCAACCGCTGCACGGCTTGATCTTGAGTGCTACGTCAACAGGGTCAATGTGAACGATGGCGCTCAGGCGGACCTCACGCCCCTGATCGCGGGAGAACTCGATCAGAATGTCGCTGAATATCGTCTCGATACCATCCATGGCGAACGCTGGATGCGCTGCGACAGGAGGCTGCTACGTGACAGCGAAGGCAGGCCGGTCAAAATCGTTGGAATGGCGATCGATTTCACGGAAGAGCGGCGAAGGATCGAGATGCTGGAGGAGACGGCGCGCACGGACGCGCTGACCGGGCTCTTGAATCGCCGTGGCCTTTCGATCGCATTCGCTACTCTACAGTCGGCTGACGGCTTCGTCGTTCTTGCGCTCGACCTGGATGGCTTCAAGAAGGTGAATGACGTTCATGGCCATGCCATGGGAGATATCGTCCTGCAAACCGCCGCAACCCGCCTCACATCCGCTGTCAGAGAAAACGATCTCGTCGCGCGGATCGGCGGGGATGAGTTCGTTGTGGTTATCGCCGGGAGCCGCGTTACAGGGGAGGCCGCGGCCAAACGCATCATGGAGCGTATGAGGGAGCCTATCCCTATCGGCGGTAACATCGCCGAGGTTCGCACGAGCATTGGCGGCACGTGGAGCTCTTCCAAGCGCGATATAAGCGAGCTGATCAACGAGGCGGACGCATTACTCTATGATGCGAAGGCGGCCGGTAAAGACGCCATGCGGTTCTAGTCCGCGTCGACAGCCGTGCGGGAGTCGTCTGGCTGTCGGACAAACATGATTCTCCGGCTGAAATCGACTACGGCGAATGCGATGGCAAAGTCGACTGGCCGTGCGGGAGGGTCTCCATCAGGAGACGCAATGTGAGCAAGGGCCTGAAGTCCTCATCCTGCAACTCGACCGAAATGCTGTCGACCGGTTCTTTGGGCAGTCCGTCGAGGGCCATTTCCGCCAAGAGGGTTTTCGCTTGCTCCGTCGCGTCCGCGACGGATTCAAATTCGAAGGCCCTGTCCGGGAGGAGTACGCCTTCCTGGTCTTGAATCTTGAAATAGAACCTAGCCACCTAATCCTCCGTTATGCGGTTCGGCCCTCAACGATTAAAAGGAGGCAACGTTCCCAAGCGAAAGTCATGGGCTTTCGCCTGCCACATCCGTGGCAGGCTCCGTCCCATCTTTGGGCTGTTTAGTGTTTTCCGCCCTTGCGTCCGGCTTCGGAGGCTTTTTCGCGATCGTTCGCGAAATTGCCCTTGCCGCCGCGTTCACCGCCGCTCTGGTCGCGACTGCCGGCAGCCTGACGTTTTTGATCGTCGTTCTTCTGGCTCTGCTGACCAGCCTTTACGTGCTGTTCATGAGTTCCGCCTTGGTTCGGCATTATGCTTCTCCTTGGGTTTAGAAAGGCAGGCGTTCATTCGCCTGCGCCGAGTCAACCACGATCTGCGTCCGTCGTTCCCTGATGAAATATTTCGTGATTGGCGCCGGCGATCGGGCCACGGGTCTAGGGGCAGCGACGCAGTTGCATATCGCGGCGATGGAACTTTTTCAGCGGAATCCGTTTCTCTTAAACCCGCCCACGACTGACAAGGACAGCAGTCGGTCACATCAAAGCGCAAGCTCTGGAAGAGAAGATGGATTTCACCTCGACGGTTTCCCTTAAGGTCAACGGCCAGCCTTACCAGCTCACGCTGGACAATCGCACCACGCTGCTCGATGCCTTGCGCGAGCATCTGCACCTCACCGGAACGAAGAAGGGTTGCGATCATGGCCAATGCGGCGCCTGCACGGTTATCGCCGATGGTCGCCGCATCAATTCTTGCCTGTCGCTGGCGCTGATGCACGAGGGCGACGAGATCACCACCATCGAGGGGCTGGGTCAGCCGGAAAACATGCATGCAATGCAGTCTGCCTTCGTTCGACATGATGGCTTTCAGTGCGGCTACTGTACGCCGGGGCAGATCTGTTCCTCCGTGGCGGTTCTTCAGGAAATCGCCACGGGGATACCCAGCCACGTCACCGAGGATCTGACGGGCACGATCGCGCTTACGCCGGAGGAAGTTCGCGAGCGGATGAGCGGCAATATCTGTCGGTGCGGTGCCTATTCCAACATTCTCGACGCCATATTCGAGGTTGCGGAGGGCACGCCATGAGAGCCTTTACCTATGAGCGGGCCACGTCCGTCCAGGAAGCGGCCAACCTGGTGGCCGCTTATCCCAATGCGAAGTTCATTGCCGGAGGCACCAATCTCCTGGACCTGATGAAGCTGGAAATTGAAAGGCCGGCGCGATTGATCGATGTCAACGGTTTGGGGCTTGACCGGATCGAAGCCACACCTGAAGGCGGTTTGCGCATCGGCGCGCTGGTCCGCAACACGGACCTTGCGGCGCATGACACGGTTCGGCGCGATTACGGATTGCTGTCCCGTGCGCTGCTGGCGGGGGCATCCGGACAATTGCGCAACCGAGCCACCACGGCGGGAAACCTGCTGCAGCGCACGCGTTGCCCATATTTTTACGACACCAACCAGCCCTGTAACAAGCGCAACCCCGGCAGCGGCTGTGCCGCGATCGATGGTTTTAGCCGCCAGCACGCCGTAGTGGGCGTGAGCGACGCCTGTATCGCCACCCATCCGAGCGACATGGCAATCGCCATGCGCGCGCTCGACGCGACCATCGAAACTGTGAAGGGCGATGGCACCGGGCGCACGATACCCATCGCCGATTTTTACCGCCTGCCCGGCGAGACGCCACATATCGAAACCGACCTCGAGCACGGCGAGATCATCACGGCGGTGGTTCTGCCGCCGCCGGTCGGCGGAAGGCAGGTCTACCGGAAGGTGCGTGACCGCGCCTCCTATGCCTTCGCGCTCGTTTCAATCGGCGCGGTGGTCCAGTCCGACGGCACGGGCCGCATCGCTGTCGGCGGCGTGGCGCATAAGCCATGGCGTTCGGAAGAAGCCGAGGCGGAGCTTGCGAACGGACCGGGCCGGGCCGCTGCGGTCCTGATGGCCGATGCCCGTCCGACAGAACAGAACCGTTTCAAGGTCGATCTGGTCGAGCGCATGGTCGCTGCGATCTTCACGGAAGCGAGGGGGTAAGACATGCAGTTCGACAAGCCAGCAACCACAAATCCCATTGATCGGCTCAACGTTGTTGGGCGACCTGTTCCGCGCGTCGACGGTGAGCTGAAGACGACCGGCAACGCCCGCTATGCCTACGAATGGCATGATCCGCAGATGGATTATGCCTACGGCCACCCTGTCGGCGCCGCCATCGCGAAGGGCCGTATACGGTCGATCGATACGGAGGCCGCAAAAAAGGCGCCGGGTGTGCTGGCTGTGGTGACGACACTCGATGTCGGCGAGCGCGAGAAGGGCAAGTACAACACCGCGACGGTGTTCGGCGGCGACAAGATCCAGCATTACCATCAGGCCGTGGCCGTCGTCGTGGCGCGCTCTTTCGAGGAGGCCCGCGCCGCAGGCGCTCTCGTCAAGGTCGAGTACGCGCCTGAGGACGGCGCCTACGATCTCGAAGAGGCGATGGATGGTGCGGTGAAACCCGACGATTCGGACAAGCCCGATACCGCCGTCGGTGATTTCGAGCGGGCCTTCGCCGATGCGCCGGTGACGCTCGACGCCTTCTACAGGACGCCCGACCAGTCGCATGCGATGATGGAACCGCACGCCTCCGTCGCCGCCTGGAAAGACGACGATCTCACGATCTGGACATCCAGCCAGATGATCGATTGGTGGCGCAGCGATCTCGCGACCACGTTGGGCATCGACAAGGAACGGGTTCATCTGATGTCGCCCTTCATTGGCGGCGGCTTTGGGGGCAAGCTTTTCCTGCGTGCGGATGCCGTTCTGGCGGCCTTCGCCGCAAAGGCGGCCGGACGACCCGTCAAGGTGGCGTTGCCGAGGCCGCTGGTGGCCAACAACACCACCCACCGTCCGGCAACTGTCCAGCGCATACGCATCGGCGCGGAACGTGATGGCCGGATTACGGCGATCGGCCATCAAAGCTGGTCCGGCGACCTTCCCGGCGGCCAGCCGGAGCTCGCTGTCAACCAGACGCGTCTCCTTTATGCCGGGGCAAACCGCAAGACGGCAATGCGGCTTGCCACACTCGACCTGCCGGAAGGCAATTCCATGCGCGCGCCCGGTGAGGCGCCGGGCATGATGGCGCTTGAAATCGCCATCGACGAAATGGCGGAAAAGCTGCAAATGGATCCGGTCGAATTCCGTATTCTCAACGATACGCAGGTCGATCCCGAAAAGCCGGAGCGCCCCTTTTCTCATCGCAATCTTATCGGTTGTCTCAGGTTGGGTGCGGAGCGTTTTGGTTGGCAGAAGCGCGGCGCGCCCGCAACGCGGCGGGAGAACGGCGTCCTGATCGGCGTCGGTGTCGCCGCCGCTTTCCGCAACAATCTTCTGATGCCTTCTGGTGCGCGCGTTCGCCTCGATGGCGACGGCATGATCACGGTTGAAACCGACATGACCGATATCGGCACGGGCAGCTACACGATCATCGCCCAGACGGCGGCGGAAATGATGGGGGTCGATATCGACCGGGTGACGGTGCGTCTGGGTGATTCCCTGTATCCCGTTTCGTCCGGTTCCGGCGGCCAGTTCGGCGGAAACTCGTCGACATCGGGCGTCTACGCGGCCTGTGTGAAGTTGCGCGCGGCGGTCGCCGCCAGGCTCGGCTTCAACACGCAGGATGTTGTTTTCGACGGTGGCCGGGTCCGCTCCGGCGACCGGGCGGTGCCGCTCTCCCAGGCAGCCGGTGCGGACGGGCTCATCGGCGAAGACACGATGACATGGGGGGATCTCGACAAAACCCACCAGCAATCCACCTTCGGCGCGCATTTTGTGGAAGTCGGGGTCGATATCGTTACCGGCGAGACGCGCATCCGCCGAATGCTGGCCGTCTGTGCGGCGGGCCGCATCCTCAACCCACTCACCGCACGAAGCCAGGTCATCGGTGCCATGACGATGGGCGCGGGGGCGGCCCTGTCCGAAGAACTGGTGGTCGATACGCGCCGCGGCTTCTTCGTCAATCACGATCTCGCCGGTTACGAGGTGCCTGTTCATGCGGACATCCCCCATCAGGACGTGATCTTCATGGATGAAACCGATCCGTTCTCATCCCCGATGAAAGCGAAGGGCGTAGGAGAACTGGGCCTTTGCGGTGTCGCAGCGGCCATCGCCAATGCGATCTACAACGCCACCGGTGTCCGGGTGAGGGACTATCCGATAACACTCGACAAGCTGATCGGCGGGTTGCCCGAGGTCGCGTAGGGCGAGCATGATGAACGACTGTCCGGGTTTGATATCGTCCTGCCTTGCGGCGGCCCGCACCGATGTCGATACGCGGGACGACGTCATCGCCGCTGACGGAAAACTCGGATGAAGCAAATCACTCCGGTCGTTTGTTTTGGGCGCATCAAGCACGCCACGCTGGGACCGCAGGAGCGATTGCCTTATCACTCGAATATCAGTTTCTCCATCAACGCCTTGAGCTCCCTGGCGACATCGAAGCTGTTCTCCTGGTGTTGACGCCGGCAGAACAGTTCGCAGCTCCACCAGCCTTTGTACCCCGTCGATTTTACCGCATCGACCCAGCTTTGCAGGTCGAGAACGCCTGCGCCGGTGGGCACATCCCGCAGCGCTGCCTCGTTGGGTACGCCCCCGCTATAGGCAAGGGAATCGCAAAGATGCACGCCGTAGATCAGGTCCTTGTCGAGGCGAGCGACACGCTCCGGACTGTCGCCCGACGTATAGGCGTGCCAGAAGTCGATCACGAAGCGCACGTTGTCCCGTTTGCACAGATCGAGAATCCGCATTTGCGCATCCAGGCTATTCAGAGGGGTCCAGGAAAGAGATTCGAGATAGACTATAAGCCCGTAGGTCGCCGCTATATCGGCGACCGCCCGGAGATTTGACGCCGTGCGTTCAAGTTGCTCCGTTTGCGGCAGGTCGATCAGGCCTCGGTACAGATCGGGGTGATGTTTTTTGGCATCGGCTTCAAAAACCCTGATATCCAGCGGCCCGGTGATCGCTTCAATCCCCCTGGCGCCGGCGGCGCTGGCGAGCACACACAAGGCTTCCGCCTCCTGCAGCATTTGCTTTCGAGCCTCTCCCTGCCGTTCGAGATCGATCAGGAAGCCGATACCGGGAAGGAAGAGACCGTCAAGCCGGGCTTTGAGCGCCTGTTCGTCGTGACCGGCGTCGAAATAGGCGGAGATCTTGGCGCCGGACGTCTCCAGTCCGTCGAAGCCAACGCTTTTGGCGATCTCGATGTCGATCGCCAGCGAATTCGGTTTCGACGCCATGGAATGAAAAACGAGTTGGTTGTGGGATTTGATCACGGTCGGGCTCCGATGGTCCGTTTACTGGCTGACGACAACCGGCCGACGCTTCTGCGCGGCCTGAATGGCTTCTGCGACCTGAAGCGCGATGACATTGTCTTCGCCGAGCGAAAGCCAGATCCCGCCATTTTTTTGCGGAAGCGCCAGGAAAGCCTCCAGTGTCGACATGTGCTGGTCTCTGTCCCGCACAGGAATGAGTTCATTTCGGCCGTTCAGGCGCCGCACGAGGGTTCCTGACCCCTTTCCGCTGAGCGTCCCATGGGCAACGAGCGTTCCACGATCGCCTGCGAGCATCACGACGCTTTCGAATTCCGCTGCCGTGAAACTCTCATACGCCTGCAGGATCGCGCCACCGGACATCTCGATTGCATAGGCGCGTTGATCCGCGGCGATGAGCGCAGATGCGGCAACCGCTTCCTGCCCGGTCAGAAACCGGGCGAGATCGATGTCCTCCAAAGTGATGTCGAGCAGGGCTTGCTCGTGATCAACGACGTCGTCGATATGTCGGTTCGGTGGAGGGTGAAAAGGCGCGCCACGCGCGATCAGCAGGGATTGCAGGGTGCCTATTTCGCCCTCTTGCAGCAGGCGGCGCATCGTCTGGTGCGGTGACAAGGCACGAAGTGGCTGGTTGATCGCGAGGATCACGCCGGCCTTCGCGCAGGCATCGGTCAGCTCTGCGGCGACGCGGCTGCCGCCTGCGATCGGGCCGTCGCACAAGAGATGCTTGCCCTCCGCGGCGGCAGCCAGGATGTAATGTTTCCGTCGGCTCCTCGCCGCGCTGACATAGGCGAAGCCGACACGTTTATCGCGCAGGGCTTCGCGTGCGTCGATGGTGATGCCGGGTATTTCCATGTCCTGCGAAAAATGCGCGGCGTATCTTTCGTTACGGCTGACGACCCAAAGCGGCTGGTGGCCTGCCGCGCGGATCGCCGCAACCATGTGCTCCGTTGCAATCGTGCCTGTGCCCATGACGGACCAGCCGGTGGCTTGCGTAGGGTGCACTAAAATCCTCCTCTTATCGCCTTGAGATTGATCCGGGGCGCCTTGCGGCACAACTTCGCAGATGATTGATACCTTTAGCGATATGACGTATTTTGAGCGTCATAATGCGTCACTTTTGAGGGGCCGGAATGGATCATCTGGGTAGAGACGGTAATGCTTTCGCGGCAAATCTCAGGACACTCTGCGGGCAGCACGGCTCCGTCGCTGCGGTCTGCCGCAAGATCAATGTCAACCGGCAGCAGTTCAACAAGTACCTCTCCGGCGCCCATGTCCCATCGGCAGCCAACCTTCGGATCATCGCGAACTATTTCGGGCTCAGCGTGCCGATGCTGTTTGCCGATCCCGACGAATTCCGCACCCTTGTGGAAGGCAATTTCTTTCACGCCATGGCGACGGCCCGTCAGATGCCCGAATTCACGCGTTTCGTTTCCGACATGATCGTGGAGAACAACAGGGCGGATCACGACGACATTGTGGGTGTCTACGATCGCTACCAGTTCTCCTCGATCTACAAGGGCTTCGTGCTGCGCTCTGCCTTCTGCATCTACCGCAACAACGAGTTCCTCCAGCACTATTACGTCGAGCGTTTCCCAAGCTTCGATAATCCGAAGAAGACGGAGTACGTCTTCAAATATTACGGTTTCTGCTTTCCCGTCGCCGACCGTTTGTTCACAGCCGATTTCGAGGGTATCCAGTCCAACGAGCTGACGTTCGGCGTCTATGCTCAGGTCAAGCGCAATGCCAAGCGGTTCATGTTCGGCATCTCCAGCGGCATCGCGGCGACCGTCTTTCGCCAGCCGTATTCCACGAAGGTGGCCTTGCACTATCGCGGCCCGGGTCTGCTGGGCCGCGATCAACTCAAGGACCTGACAGTTCTCGATCGCAACGACCCGGCCATTCCCCGCGAGGCCCTGCAATATCTCGGCGATGGCTCGGACATGATCCAGATGAGCTGACGTCCCGCCACCCTAGGGATGGAGTTCGACCGCAAGCCAGACGCTGTCGGTATCCGCATAGTAGCGGTGCCAGGGATAGGTCCATTGATTTTCGCCTGTCACCCGGCAGAAGGGGTCGTGCGAATAGCCGATCGGCATGACGACGTCCTCGTAGATCTCAGCGGCATCCCGCGTCTTGAACTTCTGCATGCGGCCCGAGCCATGGATCTGCGTATGGGTTTCCAGGAACGGGTGCTCGTTGTGGATGAAGCAATCCGTATCGCCGGGCGACCACCAGAGATTGAGCTTCAATGTGAAGGTCTGCGGCGCCTCGGCGCTCGCACGTTCATTGGTAAAGACCCGTGGATCGAGAATAACCGTGCCGATCGTATCCTGCGCCGAGATGTAAAGCGGCGTATCGCGCGGAAAGCTGCGGATACGATTTCCCAGCCAATCCCAGCCCCGGAACATGCAGCCGCCCAGATTGGTCGGGTTGACGACCTTGATGACGGCGGCTCGCTCGGCTGAACGGATGCGCCCGCCCTTCAGCCAGGTGGATTTCCACGCCGGGACGATGGCGGGGTGTTCATCGCCGGTCACCATGGGGGAGGGGCTGATATTGACGACGATCGCGTCGGCCACATCGTAGTCGACCACATTTTCCACAAGCGTCGCCGTGATGAACGCGTCCGCGAAAGCCAGGTCTCTGCTCAGGTTCTGCACTGCAATGCCTCTCGTCTCTTTCTGTGCCCTAAACAAGCCACACCGGATGGCGTCAAAGAAGTTCGCGGCGCAACTTATTTCTTCGCATCATGGCGCAAAATCCGCTTCAGCTTGCGAAGGATGCGCAGCCGGCCGCCTTTCAGCTTCTGGCGTTCTTCCGTGGCGACATGACGCGACATCCGGTCGATATTAGCCAGTCGAATGATGCAAAACTGCGCTCAATGTGCGTCACCTTGCGTCAGCGTTTCAATTGCTGCGAACTTGCGATGCGTCACGCTCCGCCGAAGAATGCGGCTCTCATCGGAAGACGCCCCGAGCTGCTGATCTTCCTGTAAGCACCATAACGATATTTCAGAGGGTCGATCACATGAAACTGACAGGTGGCCAAGTCGTCGCGAAGGCTTTGAAGGAATACGGCGTCGAATATGTCGCGGGCGTGCCGGGCCATGGCATCTGGTCGCTGTTCGACGCATTCCTGCAGGAGGGATCGGAAATTCCCTTCATCCAGGTCATGCATGAGCAGAGCGCGGTTCACATGGCCGATGGCTACTATCGCGCTTCGGGCAAGCCGATGGCGTGCTCGACCTCTGTCGGTCCCGGCGCCGCAAACACCATCATCGGCCTTGCCACCGCCTATTGCGACTCGACCTCGCTCTTTTACGTTTCCGGTTCGCCCCAGACCTACATGCACGGCCACGGCACCATGCAGGAGCTGGAGCGCCAGCAGGACAACGCCTTCCCGCGCATCACCGAACAGGTGACGAAGCGCGCCTGGCAAGCCAATTCGGTGCAGGTCCTCCCAAGCATTATGCACCGTGCCTTCAGCGAATTGCTGACAGGCCGACCGGGTCCGGTCCATGTCGAAGTCCCGATGGACGTGCAGGTCGAGGCGGCGGATGTGACCATCCATCCGCTTGGCAAGCGCCTGCCGGTCGGTGTCGCCTATCCGGATCCCAAGGCCGTCGAAGCAGCGTTGAAGGTTCTTCTTTCCGCCGAACGCCCGGTTATCGTCGCCGGCGGCGGCGCGATCACGGCAAACGCCTCGGCCGAGCTGACGCGTCTTGCCGAAAAGCTCGGTGCGGCCGTCTCGATCACCTGGAACGGCAAGGGCGCGATTTCCGAAGACCATGCGCTTTTCATCGGCGCAGTCGGGCAGACGGGCACGACCTGCGGCAACAAGATCACCGCGTCCGCCGACGTGGTCGTTTCCGTCGGCTGCCGATTCACCGATTGGTCGGCGTCCTCCTATGCCAAGGGCGTCTCGTTCTCGATCCCTTCGGCCAAGCTCATTCACATCGACCTTGATCCGCGTGAGATCGGCAAGAACTACGAGACAGAAGTCGGCATCGTCGCGGACGCCAAGGTGACTCTGGAGGCGATCCTGTCACTGATCTCGGACGCAGATGCCCAGAAAATGCAGGCACGTCGAGAACCGTTCCTCGCCGACGTGCAGAAGGCCAAGGCCGATTGGCGCGCTCTGGTCGAGCCGCGCGAAAACAGCCGCGAGACGCCTTTCACCTCGCAGCGTCCGCTCGTGGCGCTGCGCAAGGTGCTCGACCGCGACGGCATCGTCGTCGTCGGCTCGGGCAACACCCAGGGTTCCGTCAAGCAGAGCTTCCCGGTCTACGAGCCGCGTACCCATATCACGTCCGGCTCCTATTCGCCGATGGGCTGGGCGGTTCCGGCGGCACTCGGCGCCAAGCTCGCCTGCCCGGACCGTCAGGTCGTTTCAATCGTGGGCGACGGCGATTTCATGATGTCGTTGCCGGAAATGGGCACGGCGGTCATGAACGGCATCAACGTCGTCTTCCTTGTCCTGAACAACCAAGGCTACATGTCGATCCGCGGCGGCATGCGCAAGTTCATGGGCCGTCACATCGCCTCCGAATTCAACCATCACGCGGGCAATGGCGCCCCCTATTCGGCGGATATCGCGGCCTCTGCCCGGGCGTTCGGTCTGCAGGCCTGGAAGGTCGAAAAGGACGAGGATCTCGAAAGCAGCCTGAAGGCGGCGCTCGAATGCGGCGGCCCCGCGCTTGTGGAGGTCATCGTCTCGCGAGACGCGGCCGGCCCCTTCGCAACCGGTTGGTGGGATTTCCCGTCGCCGGCCTACTACGAGAAGGAACAGGCGGCCTACGCAGAGATGCGCGCCCGCGAGCAGCACCTCTGATTGCTTGAGCGGGGAGGCGACAGCCTCCCTGCAACCCTCCCAAGACCATTGATGACGCGGCGCCACCGGTGGCCGCGAACGAAGAGACTTTGTCATGATCCGGCACATCAAAACGGCCACGGCCACCATCGAAGACGGCGGCACCGACAGCGCGGTCACCAAGGCAGTCGAAGCCCTTCTGGCAAAGGTCAGGGACGGTGGCGACAAGGCGGTTCGGGAACTCTCCGTCCAGTTCGACAAGTTCGACCGGGACTCCTATCGCCTGACCAAGCAGGAAATCGCAGCCTGTATCGATGCGCTGTCGATCCGCGAACGCGAAGACCTCGATTTCGCCCAGGAGCAGATCCGCCGCTTCGCCGAGGCGCAAAAGGCGGCGCTGAAGGATATCGAAATCGAGACCCTGCCCGGCGTCGTGTTGGGGCACAAGAACGTGCCGATCCAGAATGTCGGCTGCTATGTTCCGGGCGGCAAATATCCGCTGCTCGCCTCCGCCCACATGACCGTGCTGACGGCGAGGGTTGCCGGCTGCGAGCGCGTCATCACCTGCGCACCGCCATTCCAGGGAAAAATTGCGGAGAAGATCGTCGCGGCGCAGGCACTTGCCGGCGCCGACGAGATTTATTGCCTCGGCGGCGTGCAGGCGATTGCCGCCATGGCCTATGGCACCGAGACGATCGAGCCCGTCGATATGCTGGCCGGCCCTGGCAACGCCTATGTGGCGGAAGCCAAGCGCCTGCTTTTCGGCCGCGTCGGCATCGACCTTTTCGCCGGCCCGACGGAAACGCTTGTTATCGCCGACGACAGCGTTGATGGAGAGCTCGTCGCAACGGACCTGCTCGGTCAGGCCGAGCACGGCGTCAACTCTCCGGCGGTGCTCATCACCAATTCGGAAAAGCTGGCGCGCGACACGCTCGCGCAGATCGAGCGGCTGTTGAAAATCCTGCCGACAGCGGTCGTTGCCGGCAAGGCCTGGGAAGACTTCGGCGAGATCATCCTGTGCGACACGGTCGAAGAGATGCTGTCGGAAGCCGACCGTGTCGCCTCCGAGCATGTCCAGGTCATGACCCGCGATCCGGACTACTTCCTCGACAACATGCGCAACTACGGTGCGCTGTTCCTCGGCGCACGCACCAATGTCGCCTTCGGCGACAAGGTGATCGGCACCAATCACACGCTGCCGACCAACAAGGCGGCCCGCTACACCGGCGGCCTGTGGGTTGGAAAATTCCTGAAGACCTGCACCTACCAGAAGATCCTGACCGACGAGGCTTCCGCCATGATCGGAGCCTACGGCTCGCGGCTTTGCCTCATGGAAGGTTTTGCCGGCCATGCCGAGCAGGCCAACATCCGCGTCCGCCGCTATGGCGGCCGCAACGTGCCTTATGCGGCGGCGGTCGAACCGGCCGACGCATAGTCCATGCGGCAGGTGCCGGGAGTTCGCACCTGCCATCCACATTCAACCACCAGAGCAAATACAGGGGAACATAATGAAACTGATTACGCTTCTTGCCGCCTCAATCTCGCTTCTTCCGGTCGCCGCAATGGCCGAGAGCAAGGGAACTGTGGAAGGCATCCATCACTGGGTTTCCGAAAGCGAAGTCAACGCGCTGAAAGTGATTACGGACAAGCTCGCTTCGAAGGGTTACACTTGGCAGGACAGCGCCGTCGGAGGCCTTTCCGGTGCGAACGCCTTGCAGGCGCTCAGGACGCGCCTTGCCGCAGGCAATCCGCCGACAACCATGCAGTTCCTCGGCTACGAAGGCCTGGACTGGGCGAAGGAGGGCGTCCTGCGCTCCCTCAACGATCTCTATGCCAAGAACGGCTGGGACAAGGCGCTGGCGCCGCAGCTGCTCGCCTTCGTCAAGAGCGACGACACCTTCATCTCGCTGCCGATCAACATGCATCGCCAGAACTGGGTATGGGCCAACAAGGCCGTTTTCGACAAGGCGGGTATTGCCGAACCGAAGAGCTGGGACGAGCTCATCGCGGCCGGTGACAAGCTCAAGGCAGCCGGCGTCGTGCCGCTGGCCATCGGCGACGAACCCTGGCAGATCCTCGAGGTCTTCGAAGCGATCGTGACCGATGTGAATGGTACGGAGTTCTACAAGAAGGCGGTCATCGATCTCGATGAAGCCGCTCTTTCCAGCGACCAGATGATCGATGCCTTCGACAAGCTGCGCAAGGTGCGCGGTCTCGTCGACGATGGTTTCACCGGCCGCGACTGGGCGGTGGCGACGGGCATGGTCGCAAGCGGCAAGGCCGGCATGCAGATCATGGGCGACTGGGCCAAGGGTGAGTTTCTGGCCAAGGGCATGAAGCCCGGCGAAGATTTCCTGTGCTTCCCGACGCCGGCCGCAACCGCGAACTTCAAGTTCATCATCGATGCCTTCGGTGTGTTCAACAACGACGATCCGGCCGTCATCGCTGCGCAGGATGCCTGGGCGGAATCGATCATGGACCCGGAGGTCCAGAAGAACTTCAACAAGATCAAGGGCTCAATTCCGGCCCGGTCGGATGTCTCGGTCGAGGATTTCGACGCCTGCGCCAAGCGCAGCTTCGCCGATCGTGAAGCGGCTGTTGCCAGTGGCAACATGGTGGGCGGCCTGACGGAGGGCTTCGCAGCCCCGCCGCAGTTCTCCGGCGTGTTCAGCGACGTCGTCGGCAAGTTCTTCGTCACCGACATGTCCTCCAAGGACGCCGTCCAGGCTCTGGTCGACGGCATCAACAACGCGCGCTGATCGCTCGTTCCGAAATGCCCGTCGGACAATTCCGGCGGGCATTTCGGGCATGAATATTATGAAACGGTGGGATGACTGTCATGCGCAGTACACTTTCGCTGAAGGATAGATTCTCGCGATGGCTGCCGCGGCTGGTCCTTTCGCCAAGCCTCGTCGCCATCATCGTCGGCGTCTATCTCTTCATTGCCTGGACGGGCTGGATTTCCCTGTCGTCGTCGAAAATGGTTCCGAAATACGACTTTGTCGGACTGGAGCAATATATCCGCCTGTGGTCGACGCCACGCTGGGAAACGGCGGTCGCCAATCTCTTCGTGTTCACCGTGCTGTTCCTGGCGATCACGATCGCGATCGGCCTGCTGATCGCCATCCTGCTCGATCAGCAGATCCGCGCCGAGGGGTTTTTGCGCGCCGTCTATCTCTATCCGATGGCGCTGTCCTTCATCGTGACGGGGACGGCCTGGAAGTGGATTCTCAACCCGGATCTCGGCGTCGAGAAGGTCGTCAACGATCTCGGCTGGACCGGTTTCGTCTTCGACTGGATCACGCGGCCCGAATACGCCATCTACTGCGTCGTCATTGCCGCTGTCTGGCAATCGACCGGCTTTGCCATGGCCATCTTCCTGGCCGGCCTACGCGGCATCGACACGTCGATCATCAAGGCCGCACAGATCGAAGGCGCGAGCCTGCCGCGCATCTATCTCAACATCATCGTGCCGATGCTGCGCCCGGCTTTCCTGAGTGTCATCGTCCTCTTGAGCTACATCTCGATCAAGAGCTTCGATCTTGTGCTGGCTCTGACCGGCGGCGGCCCCGGCAATGCGACGGAGATGCCGTCCACGTTCATGTTCTCCGCCACCTTCCGGCGCAACCAGATGGGTGTCGGGGCTGCAAGCGCCATCATGATGCTCATGACGGTCGCCGCCATCATCATTCCCTATCTCTATTCGGAGCTGAAGGAGGCGCGCAATGAGCACTGAGGCTCGCTCCGCGCGCCGCGCGCATCAGTTCGGCCGCCTTTTCATCTACGGATCGCTGATCGCGCTCGCCATCTTCTATCTGATGCCGCTCTGGGTGATGATCGTCACCTCGCTGAAGTCGCTCGACGAAATCTATTCGGGCTCCTTTATCGGCTTGCCGCAGGCGATCACCTTCGAGGCTTGGGAAAAGGCCTGGGGGCAGGCCTGTATCGGTACGGCCTGCGATGGCCTGCGCCCCTATTTCGTCAACTCGCTGCTGATGGTCATTCCGGCGGTTGCGCTGTCCACCGCGATTGGCGCGATCAACGGCTATATCCTGACGAAATGGCGCTTTCCCGGGGCGAACTTCGTCTTCGGCCTGATGCTGTTCGGCTGTTTCCTGCCGTTCCAGGCCGTCATCCTGCCGATGGCTCAGCTTCTGGGCAGCCTGCGTCTGTCGGGCACGATCCCCGGTCTCGTGCTGGTGCACACGGTGTACGGCATCAGCTTCACCACGCTGTTCTTCCGCAACTACTTCATCACCATTCCCGATGAACTGACGCGGGCGGCGCAGATCGATGGGGCAGGGTTCTTCCGCATCTTCTTCTCCGTCATGCTGCCGGCGGCCCTGCCCATCATCGTCGTGTCGTGCATCTGGCAGTTCACCCAGATCTGG
This sequence comes from Shinella sp. AETb1-6, assembly GCF_009826875.1. Taxonomy (NCBI): domain Bacteria; kingdom Pseudomonadati; phylum Pseudomonadota; class Alphaproteobacteria; order Hyphomicrobiales; family Rhizobiaceae; genus Shinella; species Shinella sp. AETb1-6. The sequence continues at coordinate 71,645 of NZ_WUMM01000003.1, forward strand.
AACGACTTCCTGTTCGGCGTGTCCTTCACGGCCGGCCAGTCCTCCCCGATCACCGTTGCGCTCAACAACATCGTCAACGTCACGATGGGCCGCAAGCAGTACAATGTCGACATGGCCGCCGCCATGATCGCCGCCATCCCAACCTTGGTCGTCTACATCGTCGCGGGCCGCTATTTCGTCCGCGGGCTGACGGCCGGCGCCGTGAAAGGCTGAGCCCATGTCCACTCTTGAAATCGATCGCGTCCGCAAGGCCTACGGCAATCTGGAGGTTCTGAAGGAAGTCTCCATCTCCATCGGCACCGGCGACTTTCTCGTGCTGCTCGGGCCTTCCGGCTGCGGCAAGTCCACGCTGCTCAACATGATCGCCGGATTGGAAACGGTAACCGGCGGCGAGATCCGTATCGCCGGCAGGACCGTCAACGACCTGTCGCCGAAGGATCGAGACATCGCCATGGTGTTCCAGTCCTACGCGCTCTACCCGACCATGACCGTGCGGCAGAACATCGAGTTCGGCATGAAGATCCGCAAGGTCGCGCAGGCCGACCGCGACAAGGCCGTGAAAACAGCCTCCGATCTGCTTCAGATCACCCATCTGCTCGACCGCAAACCCTCGCAGCTCTCGGGCGGTCAGCGCCAGCGTGTCGCCATGGGGCGCGCCATCGTACGTGAGCCGAAGCTCTTCCTGTTCGACGAACCCCTGTCGAACCTCGATGCCAAGCTGCGCGTGGACATGCGCACAGAAATCAAACGACTGCACGCGCGTCTCGGTACGACGATCGTCTATGTCACGCATGACCAGATCGAAGCGATGACGCTTGCCACCCGCGTCGCCGTGATGAAGGACGGCGTGGTGCAGCAGCTCGACGAACCGCAGGCGGTCTACGACCGGCCAGCCAATGTCTATGTCGCACGCTTCGTCGGCTCGCCCGCGATGAACATCGTGCCGGCCCTATTGGAAGCGGACGGCACGGCGGTGATCGGGATCGCGCGCCGGCCGGCGGCGCGCATCGGCGGGATCGCGCTTTCGGCGGATGCCCTGCGTCGCTATGCCGGGAAGAAGGTCCTGGTTGGCATCCGTCCGGAGAATTTCTCCATTGCTTCAACCGGCAGCCCCGCTCCTTCGCTGACCATCGATTTCGACGTCGTCGAGCCGACCGGGCCGGATACGCTGGCCGTCTTCCAGCTTGGCGGCGTGGAAGTGACCGCCCGTCTCCCGCCACGGCAGGCCCATGCGGGTCGCGAAGCCGCGCTGGCGGTCGATACCTCGAAGATCGTGCTGTTCGACAGTGAAACCGAAACGCGCATCGACTGAAAGACCTTTCATGACCGAGACGGCAGACATCGTCATCATCGGCTCCGGCATCGGCGGAGCCTCCTTGGCCTACAGCCTTGCGCCCTCGGGCCTCAGGATCGTCATTCTCGAACGGGGAGGGCATCTGACGGACAGCCCCGAGGCGCGTGACGACATTGCCATCTTCCAGAAGGGCTTTTACCGGTCGTCCGAGGAGTGGTTGGGGACGGACGGCGAAAGCTTCCTGCCCGGAAACTACTACTATGTCGGCGGCAATTCGAAGTTCTTCGGTGCCGTCATGTACCGCTACCGCCGAGAGGATTTTTCCCCGCGCCGTCACATGGACGGTGCATCGCCGGGCTGGCCGCTCACCTATGATGATCTGTCGCCGTGGTATGATGCTGCCGAGGCGATCTTCAAGGTGCGCGGCTCCGTCTCCGGCGATCCGACGGAACCGCCGCACGAAAAGCGTTACGATTATCCGCCGGTTCCCGACGAACCGGCCATGGCTGCGGTGCGCCGCCGGCTTGAAAAGGCCGGGGTTCATCCCGCGTCCCTGCCCCTGTCGATCGATATCGAGGCTTGGCTGAAGCGGGCCAAGACCGGCTGGGACGCCTTTCCGAACACCGGAACAGGCAAGATCGATGCGGAGGTCGGCCCGCTCGCCGGCGCGCTTGCGCATCCGAATGTCAGCCTCGTCACCGGTGCCAGCGTCAGCCGCCTCGAGACCGATCCGAGCGGGCGTCGTGTCGTTGCAGCCGTCTATGGGAAGGACGGGATCGAGCATCGGATCTCGGCGGATCGCTTTGCCGTGGCGGCCGGTGCCGTTCAGACCGCGGCGCTCCTTCTGCGCTCGGCCAGCAAGGCGCATCCGTCAGGCCTCGCCAATGGCTCCGACCAGCTCGGCCGTAACTTCATGAACCACAACACGACCGCGATGCTGACGATCGATCCCTTCGCCGCCAACAGCTGCGTTTATCAGAAGACCATTGCCTTCAATGATTTCTATAACGAAGACAACGAGTACGGCTTTCCTCTCGGGAATGTGCAGCTTCTTGGCCACATCACCGGCAACATCCTCAAGGCCAATCTGCCGATGCCGGCGCCGGCATGGTTTGCGCGGCTCATGGCGCGCTACGCCTATGGCTGGTTCCTGACAAGCGAGGACCTGCCCAATCCTGAAAGCCGGGTCATGGTTCGCGACGGGCGGATTGTTATGCACTGGATCCGATCGAACATGCGTGCGCATGAGGCGCTCATTCGCAAAACCCGCGCAGTGATGCGCAAAGCCGGCTTCCCGATCGTGCTGACACATACCTTCGGCCGCAAGACGACGTCGCATCAATGCGGCACGGCCCGCCTCGGCGACGATCCGAAAAACTCCGTCGTCGATGTGAACTGCCGCAGCCACGATGTGGAGAACCTCTACATCACGGATGCCTCGGTGCTGCCGACATCGGCTGCCGTCAACCCGGCGCTGACCATTGCCGCGCTCGCTATCAAGGCGGGTGCCGCCATTGCGGGAGGAAAGTGATGACGGTTCGCGACATGGGATCGGCACGCTACGGCATTTCTCCGCGTCAGCCGGAAGAACTTCGCACCTTCGACTATATCGTCGTCGGCGGCGGTTCGACGGGCTGCGTCGTCGCTGCGCGGCTGTCGGAGGACCCGGATACGCGTGTTCTCCTGATCGAGGAGGGGCCGCGCGACCTCAGTCCCTATATCCACATTCCCGGCGCCTACTACAAAACGGCGCAGGGGGATCTGCTGAAGCGCATTCCCTGGGAGCCGATGCCAGAGCAGGAACGGACGGATACGCCGACCATGGTACAGGCGCGCGTGCTGGGCGGCGGCAGCTCGGTCAACGCGATGATCTACATCCGTGGCGTGCCTGACGACTACGACCAGTGGGTGGAGCTTGGCGCGGAGGGATGGGGCTATCGGGATGTGCTGCCGTTCTTCAAGCGTGCCGAGGACAATAACCGCTTCTGCAACGAGGCGCATGGCGTCGGCGGGCCGCTCGGCGTTTCCGATATCGAGTATATCCACCCGCTGACCCGCGCGTGGTTGCAGGCCTGCCAGCAGGCGGGACTACCATACAACCCGGATTTCAATTCGGGCGCCCCGGCCGGTTGCGGCCTCTATCAGATCACGGCGAAGAACGGCCGGCGCAGTTCCGCTGCCGTCGCTTATCTCGGACCGGCCCGCAAACGGCGCAATCTGCGCATCGAGACGGGAACCACTGTCACTCGCCTTATCATCGAGAACGGACGGGCCATCGGCGTCGAGTGCGTGAAGGGAAGGCGCAGCATCGTCTACCGCGCGGATCAGGAGGTCATTATCTCGACCGGCGCGATCGCCACGCCGAAGCTTCTGATGCTGTCCGGTATCGGTCCTGCGGAGCAACTTCAAAAGCACGGCATCCAGGTCCACGCCGACCTGCCCGGCGTCGGTCAGAACCTGCAGGACCATATCGAGATTTCCCTCGTCTACCAGTTGAACGGACCGCACAGCTACGACAAGTACAAGAAGCTGCACTGGAAGGCTGCTGCCGGCCTGAATTATGCGCTTTTCCGCAACGGACCGGCGGCATCCAACCTCATCGAGGGAGGTGCCTTCTGGTGGGGTGACAAAACACAGGCGACGCCGGACGTCCAGTATTTCATGGTTGTCGGCGCCGGCATCGAGGAGGGGGTCGATGCGGTGCCGGGCGGCAACGGCTGCACGGTCAATTTGGGGCAGATCCGGCCGCGGTCGCGCGGTGAGGTTACGCTGCTGAGCGCCGATCCGGCAGCGAACCCGCGCGTGGCGCCTCGCTATTTCTCCGAGGCTTACGATCTCGAAGCCATCACCGATGGAACGATGGCGGCGCTCGATATCATGGAACAGCCCGCCATCGCGAAATTCGTGGCGGCGCGCCACACGCCGGGCCCCTCGCTTCGGACGCGTGAGGAGATCCGGGCTTTCTGCGTGAAGGACGCCCACGCTGCCCTGCATCCGGCTGGAACCTGCCGGATGGGCCGCGACGACATGGCCGTGGTCGATCCGAAGCTTCGCGTGCACGGCGTCGAGCGCCTTCGCATCGCCGATGCGTCCGTCATGCCGACGCTGATTTCCGGAAACCCCAATTCCGTCTGCATCATGATCGGCGAGCGCGCCGCGGATTTCTTGCGGACTTGAACAAAAATGGCGTTGCGTTTTATTGCGTAAATTCGCCTATTCGTGCATAAGTGAATCGAGTTTGTGCACGAAGAGGCAAGACAATGAATCCGAGCATCGTGGTCTTCGATATCGGCGGTGTGTTGATAGACTGGAACCCGGCCTATCTCTATCGCAAGCTCCTTTCGGATGACGTGGCGGTTTCGGCGTTCCTGAGCGATATCTGCACGGGCGCGTGGAACGAGCAATTCGACGCTGGCCGCCCCTTCGCCGACGGTATTGCCGAACTTACGGCGCGCCATCCCGAACAGGCCGAGTTGATCGAGGCCTACTGGCTGCGTTGGCATGAAATGCTGGGCGGCGAGATTGCTGGAACCGCGGAGTTGCTCGGTCGCCTGAAGGCGGGTGGCGTTCCCGTGCATGCGATCTCGAACTGGTCGGCCGAGACTTTCCCACGCGCCAGGGAGATTTTCCCGTTCCTGGATGTGTTCGAGGTTCTTGTCGTCTCGGGTACGGAAAAACTCGTCAAGCCGCATGCACCGATCTTCGAGCGCTTTCTGGAGCGCGCAGGCGTTCGTGCGGAACAATGCCTGTTCATCGATGACAATGCTGCGAACATCGCCACGGCAGCGGCGCTGGGATTTCACACAGAGCATTTCCGGAGCGCAGAGGTGCTTGAAGCGCGTTTGATATCGCTTGGCCTTTTGGCGCGCGAAACGGAGGCGATGGGGTGAACGCAGACAGAAAGGAACTGGCGGCGCTCTCTCCGGAGGAGCGGCAGGCTGTCATTATCGAGAGGATCAATACCGCAGGGCGCGTGCTCGCCGCGCCATTGGCGCAGGAGTTCGGTGTCTCCGAGGATTCGATCCGCCGCGATCTGCGCGACCTTTCGGATGCCGGCCTCGTGCAACGGTTCCACGGTGGCGCGGCACGGCTTGTCACGCCGGCACTTGATTTTCATCGCCGTGAAACGCTCCATTCCGAAGAGAAACAGGCGATTGGCGGCGCGGCCGCGGCCTCCATCCCCCAAGGCGCGACGCTCCTGGTGGATTCCAGCACGACCATCGTGCGTTTCGTGCGCGCCCTTTCGCCGACGCTTGACGTGCGCATCATCACGACTGCCGTCGATGTAGCCGCCGCGGCGCTGGACCATCCATCCGCCGAGGTGATCATGCTCGGCGGGCGTCTCGGCCGGTTGACGCGTAGCGCCACAGGCGTTGCGGCGATCGATGCGATCCGCGCCCTGCGCGTCGACTACTGCATTCTCGGCACTTGTGGCGTTGCCGAGGACATGACATTGCGCGCTGACGATTACGAGGACGCGCTCCTGAAATCAGCGATGATCCGCGCAGCAAACAAGACCCTGCTTCTGGCCACTGCCGAAAAGCTCGGCCAGACGGCGACCTATGAGGTGGCGCCTGTATCCATGATTTCAACGCTGTTCACCAGCAGCAAGAATACAGCGATCCTCAAGGCCATACGTGATGTTGGCATCGATGTGGAAGCGGTTTGACGGAGTATGAGACGATGACGGATTTTTCAGTCGATCAGGACGCAAGGGCGGTCATCCTCCCCGCTTTCGATAGCCTCGATTTTGCGGAGGTCATGCTTCCCTTTCTCGAGCGGGGCGGCTGCTCCGTGCTGATCGGAGAAAACCGGGCGGAATATGTCGCCCGCGCCATGTCGCCGGAGCGATTGGCGAGAGAAACGCCGGAGCGATTTCATGCCTGCATCGCTGCATTGAAAGCCGTGACGCCTCATCTTATCGTCGCTGTCGATCAGGAACTCAGCGGTATCCAGCGGTTACAGGGCCTGGTGCCGGCACTTCCCACCCTTGAGGAAGCGCAGGCCTTGGACGACGAGGCGTTGGCAGAGCGGTGCCGGGTCACTGCGGCCGCGGCGCGCGAACTCGACGTTACGATGTTCCTCGCCCCCGTTGCCGATATCGTCGACGGCCAGAACCCCTGGCTGCGCGCCCGTACCATGGGTGTCGAGCCGCAAGCCGTGGCACGGGTCGTGTCGGCCTTCGTGAAGGGTGTACAGTCGGCAGGCGTCACGGCGGTGACGAAGCACTTCCCCGGCTTCAACGATCTTGTTGAAGATCCGGCGCTCGTCGACGTTTCGTTGTTGTCGCCGCGCGAACGCATTCTCCAAAATGCACTCCCGTTCACCGCCGCCATTGAAGCCGGCACAAAGGCGATCATGACGGGTCCGGCGCCGGTGGCCGCGATCGACCCCGACAACGCCGCGAGCACGTCGCCGGCGGTCATGGCGATGCTGCGGAACGACTTCGGCTTCAAGGGGCTGGTCGTCAGCGATGATCTCGATGCACCCGCAACCCTGCGCGGCCGCACACTGCTGGAAACCGCGACTGCGTCCCTTAATGCCGGTGCTGACCTGCTGCTTGTCGGCGGTGGTCCGCATCTCGACACGCTATGTGAGGGCATAGCAGCTGCGACGCGGGCAGGGCGCATCACGCGGGAGCGTCTCGGTGAAGCGGCAGCCCGCGTCAGGCAGAACGCGACCGGTGTGTGACATGACCTCCAATCAAGCTGTTCCATCGACATGGCGGTCTTCAAGCCGGCTGCAATGCACGCTCTTCTTTCTCGCCGCCGGCCTCGGCATCGGTGCCTGGGCGTCCAGCCTGCCGCTCCTGGCATCGGGCGTCGGGCTCGACAAGGGGCAGCTCGGGCTTGTCCTGCTGTGCTTCGCCCTTGGCGCGATCGTTCTCATGATGACGATTGGCCGCTACATCGACCGGGTGATCAGCAACGAAACGCTCAGCCTTTGCGGCGGCGCGGTGTTCGGTGCGACTTTCCTCGCCATTCCCTTCATCGAAAATCCCGTTGCGCTCGGTGGAGCCGTTGTCGTCGCGGGTGCCGCTTTCGGCACACTCGACGTCGCCATGAATACGGGCGCCTCGCGGATCGAGCAGGAAACGGGAAGGCATCTGATGTCGTCCTTCCACGCGGTATTCAGCGTCGGCAACCTTGTTGGCGCGCTTCTCGTCGGCCAGCTGATCGGGTACGGCGGCGGCCTGCTCGCATGCCTGGGCATTGCCGGTCTGCTGGTTCTGTCGTTTTCCTTCGTCTCCCGCCTGATCGCAGGTCGGGTGGAGTATTCGGCGGTTTCTTTCGGGGTGGGCAGAAGCGAGCCTGCGGCCGGTCTTGGTGCCGCACAGCGAGCTCTGATCCTTCTGCTGGGTGCGATTGGGTTTCTGGCCATGCTTGCCGAGGGCGGCGTGATGGATTGGACAGCGATCTACATGATCGATGTGCTCGGTCGGCCCGAAAGCCATGGCGCCTATGCATTTGCGGCCTTTGCCGCGGCCATGGCCGTTGGTCGTTTCGCCGGCGATGGCCTCGCGCGCCGGCTGGGCCATGGGATCATCATCCGGGCAGGCGGGCTGATCTGCGCTGTCGCGATCGCCATCCTGCTGTTTGTCGACCATGCATTTCTGTCCTTCGCATCACTTGCCTTGTGCGGCTTCGGCGTTGCGAACATGGTGCCGGCGGTTTTCGCCAGTGCAGGACGTGTCGGCGGGAGGGCTGCCGGCCGCGCCATCTCCATCGTAACGACCATGGGCTACACTGGCCTGCTGCTCGGGCCGGCCGTGCTGGGCTTTCTTGCGCAGGCAACCACGCTCGTCGTGAGCTTCGTGGTGATCCTGATCGCTTTTCTGGTAATAGCCGGTATGACGGTGCCACTTGATCGTCGTCTCAAGCGCTCCCGATCGGAGCACTGAGTTCGGCGCTCATGGCAGGAGCGACCTGCCATGAGCACGCGCCCGCGCGGGAGATGCAACGTTTCTCGACGGGCACGTTCATGATTCCTAGAAATTGGTCTTGAACCATTCGATCGTCGCGGGAAGCAGGACCTCGTCGACCGTCTTTGTCGTGGTTCCGGCGTTCCAGTCATGGTCGGAATCGACCGTGATGAGATCATCGGGGCCTTTGTGATAATCGAGCAAAATATGCCCGGCCGCCGGCTGCGGTGTCACGACCGTCTCCTTCAGCCCGACGATGACCCGCAAGGGACCGGGATAGCCACCAATGGCGCCCACCGGCGTCACTTTTGGAAGTTCGCTGAAAAAGGCACCCTTGAGCTTTGTTTCGCCTCCCCACGACAGCTTGGCCGTCGTAACGGTTTCCACCGGCCCGGACATTGCCCTCTTCACCGTATCAACTCCCATGATGGTGCTATAGGTCGCGACGGGATTGGTGACCGGTGCCCAGAGGACGACGGCGGATGCCTCCGGCCTCAAAGCGGCCAGATGCCCACCGACAAGACCGCCCTGGCTATAGCCGAGAATACCGATCTTCGAGACGTCAACATTCGGAAGGGCTTGCAGGTAATCGAATGCGAGAACAGCGTCCTTGACCTGTCCTGAAAACGTGGTGTCTTCCCAATTTCCGTCGCTCTCTCCCGATCCGTTGAAGTCGATGCGCAGGCTGGCGATACCGCTATCCGCAAGCCGTGCAGCGGTATAGGCAAAAAGTCCCGTTGTGCCTCCTGCGATGGGAAATTCGTTTTTCTGGCCGGTGAAGCCATGGAGCATGAGGACGACGGGCGGGTTCTTCTCATTGTCCGGCAGGTTCAGGATGCCGGCGAGCCCTCTTCCGCCACTTTCAATTCTCACCGCCGTTTCTGCAGCATGACCGGCGGTTGACACGAGAGTCAGAAGCAGCGTTGCCACTAAGGAGCAGACATTCATCACAGTTCACCTCATTGTTGTTGGCTTTGAACAATCTTCGCAAAGAGTGCTTTCATGCCAATTTCGCGTTGATGAGAAAGGTGACGCGAACAGAAGCATGACCCGAGAATTGTTGTCGATCAGATGTCCGCCGTCGCGATGGGGCGCGGCCCCGACACGAGATGTATAACGGGCTGGACTGAGAGATGCGTAATCATTATGGAGTAGGCCTGCGGCTGCGCTGATGTGCCGTCAAACATTTCCTTGGATATGTAGGGCTTCCAACTTTGAAAAAAACGCAACGTAGTTTTGCAGTCGAATACAAGGGTCGACGCAAGCCAGACCCCAAGTCCAACTCGATATGGGGCGGCATTGATCTCAAATCTGTTGCCCGCGATGTTGAGGAAGAGGCGGTGCCATATGCTCCAGGCAATCAATCGGACGACAGATCCGCCGGCGATGTGCTTGCCTCGAAAGCTGAGGCAGTTGAACCGTTCTTGACAGAACCGGTTCGGCAGCACACAACTGGAGCAACCAACGAGGAGACGACCATGGCTGACGAAAGCGAAACGACGACCACTGTAGATGCACCGACTGTTGTTGGCACGCCCACCCCGGCGAAGAAGCAGCGCCGACCGCGCGCTAAGAAGGTGGCTGCTGAGGTGGCTTCCGCCGGCACCGCATCGGAAACAGCGGTCGTTTCGAACGACACGGCTGGAAAGCAGAAGCGGGGACGCAAGGCGAAACCGGTCGAAGCTGTTGCTCCCGCAAAGCCCAAGCCCGTGAAGCGTACTCCAAAGCCCGTGAAGAAGACGCCTGCCGTCTCCAAAGCGACCGACGATATCTCGGACCTGCTGCAGCTTGAGGAAGAAAACCAGAAGCTGCGCAAGCTGCTTGCTGAGAAGCTTCGCACCGAAAACGCCGACCTGCGCAAGCGGCTTAAGCTCGATTAATGCCGGCAGCCGGCCGATGTTCGGCCGCGGGTTCATGTGTTGACGAGTGTTCTGATGACGTTTGACCGCGTCAGCGTGTGAACTCGTAGTCTGCAGGCGGATAACGCGGGGTCGATAAATGGCGTCTCCTTGGAACATCCTTGCCCGGCTTGTGTCGCCGCGACGCCAGCAACGGCAGGAAGATGACCCGGTCGAAAAGCCGAACGTTCCGGCGATTGCGGATTCGACAGAAAAGCCGGCGGCCGTCGATCAACCCGACGGCCCTTCCACCGTCCGCTCGCAGCTTGACGATGCTGCCGGCGGCACCGTTGCTGACGGGACGGTGGAGAACGATAACGCCGACGTCCCGAAAGACGTCGGCAGTTCCCTTGCCGATGTCTCTCCAAACAAAACCCGGAAACCAAACAAAACCAGAAACACTGCCAAACCCGCATCGGCCAAGCGAAAAGGCCGTGCCGGAAACGTGGAACCGCCCGCTGCTGCCGCGCAGCCTCCGCAGGTTGCCCCTACCGTCTCCGAGCAGATGACCAGTCTGGACGAAGAGATCAGGACTTTCCGCGAGCAGTTGGCGAGCAAGCTTCGCCTCCAGAACGCACAGCTGAGGACGATGCTGGAGCGTTACGAACGTTAAGCTGCCCGCGTGGTCCGTCGGTTTGGCGTAAGCCGGAAAGATCGCGATCGAGCCAACGGATAGGCAGAGCCGACCTGTATCGAGTGTCGGCGCTCGGAGAAGGCGCTTCTCACTTTATCGCAATGCTCCATGACGACGTCGAATGCGGATTCGTTCCCGTCTCTGATCCATTGGATCTCTTATGCGTTCATTCCTTAGCCAGTGAAGACCTCGGGCGTCAGAGACTTGCTTGTCGATCAATCCGCGCGTTTCAACCGTCCGCTCTCAATGGCGCGCCGTCCGAATTGGAGTATCGCTCGAGCAATTGCTCGACTTTCGCGACACCAAAAAGGTCGTCCAAGATGAGATACGCCGCCCCGAACAGGGCGCTGTCTTCTTGCGCCGTCGACAGCACAATCGAGAGGTTACGCGTCGCCAGCGGCAGGCAGCGCTGATAGACGAGCTCGCGAATGCCCGAGAGCAGCAAGTCTCCACCGCGCGCCAGCGTGCCGCCGATGACGATCAGGCTGGGATTGAGGATGCTGACGACATCGGAAACGACCTCGCCAATGGTTCTACCGGCCGCCCGTAGCAGCATGAGCGCCTCCGGTTTGCGCTGGTCGACATGGTCGATGACATCGCGGGCGGTTTCCGCGTGAAAACCACGTGCATTCAGATCGCGCGCGATTGCCCAACCGGCAGCGCGCGCCTCTATGCAGCCGAATTTTCCGCAGCGGCAGAGCGGTGCATCGTCCGACAGGAACTGGATATGGCCGATATCGCCTGCAGCGCCCTGTGCGCCGCGAAAAAGCCGGCCACCGGCAATCATGCCACTTCCGATCCCCGTTCCGATCTTGACGAAGACCATGTCGTCGATGGCGGGAAATCGGCGCTTGTGTTCACAGATCGTCATCAGGTTCACGTCGTTCTCGACATAAACCGGCACGGCAAAACGGCGCTTCAGCCAGCCGATGATATCGAACTCATCCCACCCGGGCAGGACCGACGGGCCGACGACGCAGCCGCGCTTGAAATCGACCGGCGCGGGCAGACTGAGTCCGATGCCGACAAACAGGCCGTTCGTCTTCTGAGCATCTTTCGCCAGTGCAGAAATCGCATCGCCGATTTGTGCCAGCGTTACATCCGGCCCGCTGGTAATCGAAAAGGGCAGCGTCGTCTCGGCAAGGATAGCCGGCTGCAAATCCATGGCTGCAAGATGAATGTGCGTTTCGCCGATGTTGGCGACGATCACGAACCCGCTTTCCGCGTTGATCGCGAGGACGCGCGTGGGACGTCCGCCGCTCGGCAGCGTGTCCTGCGTCTCGCATACGAGCCCGCTTGCCAAAAGCCCGTTCAACCGTTGCGTGACCGTAGCCCGCGACAGGCCCGACGCCTCAAGCAATTCGGCGCGTGATGTTGCCGCTCCCGAGGCGATCAGGGAAAGCAGGCTTCCCGCCCCGTCGATCATCGTCGCGTCGATACTCTGGTTTGGTTTTTTCATGCAAAGCTCCCGTCAGCCCGCTCTAGCGGGAAAGGCCGGCGAAATAAAGCGAGGATTTCCGTGCAACGGCTCATTATGTATAATAAAATACATAAGATTGCTATTTATGTATTATTTTGTATGTATCGGGTGATTGTGGGTGGAGAGTTCGTTCGTGCGTACATATCTTATCGGGTTGGACTACGGTTCCGAGTCTGCGCGGGGCGTGCTGGTCGATGCGGAAAGCGGGCAACAGGTGGCCCACCACGTCCATCCCTATCGGCACGGGATCATGACGACTGTGCTGCCTGAAGGAAGCAGCATCCCTTCCGGCTTCACGCTGCAGAACGCCGATGATTACACGGAGGCTGCGGCCGACATTCTCTCGCGGCTGGGGCGCGGGCGCACGATCCAAGGCATCGGGCTCGGTTTTACCGCCAGTTCGCCGCTTCCTGCCAGCGCCGACGGCGTGCCGCTGTCACGACGGTACCCTGGCGATCCGCACGCCTATGTAAAGCTCTGGAAGCACAACGCGCAGGCCTATGCGGACAGCATCAATGCCCGCCCGGCCCCGTTTCTCGACAATTTCGGAGGGCGTGTCTCCGGCGAATGGCTGCTGGCGAAGGCCGCGCAGATTGCGGCGGAAGCGCCGGCGCTGTGGGCGGCGACGGACCGGTACATCGAAAGTGGCGACTGGCTTGTCTGGCAATTGACCGGGCAGGAGGCGCGGGGCCTGGGCTTTGCCGCCTTCAAGGCGCAGTTTTCGGCCGAAGCCGGTTATCCCGAGGGTATAGTGGGGGGCCTTCACGAGCGGCTTTCAGCCCCGCTACCCGTCGGGTCGGCGGCGGGAACGTTATCGGCGGAATGGCGTGACGTGACGGGTATTCAGGGTGCTGCAGTCGTCGCCGTCGCGGTCATCGATTCGCATGTTTTGCTGCCGGCCATCGGTGCTGTCTCGCCGCGCTGTTTTGTCGGCGCGCTGGGGACGTCCGCCGCCTATCTTTATCTAGGGGACGCGTACAGGCCACTACCTCCGGGCATCGAAGGTGTCGCCTTCGATGGATCGATGCGGCAGCTCTGGTGCTACGAAGCCGGCCAGCCGAGTTTCGGCGACACGCTCGCGTGGTTCGTGCGGACGTTTCCGCGCGGCAAGGGCATGCAGGCAAGCTTCCTTGCCTATAACGAAGAGGTGGCCGCGCTCGCGCCTGCGGCCGGCCGTCTTGTGGCGATCGACTGGCTGGGCGGCAACCGTGTCCCGTTCGCTGATGGCAATCTGACCGGCCTGCTTGCCGGCCTGACGCGCCACACAACGGCTGGTGAAATCTATCTCGCGCTGATGGAAGGCCTGTGCTTTGGCGCGCGGACGATCTTCGATCTTTTTCCCTCAGGTGGATTGCCGGTGGACCGCGTGTTGATGGCAAGCGGCCTGGCGCGCGCAAATCCTTTGTTGATTCAGATGATGGCAGCCGTGCTCGATTGCCGCGTCGAAGTCCCCGACATCGAAAATGCCACGGCCGTTGGTGCTGCCATCCATGGCGCTGTGGCCAGCGGCGCTGTCGAGACGTACGCCGACGGCGCCGCGCGTTTCGGTGCCCAACGTTTTACATGTGTCGAGCCGCAACCGATGAAGGCATCGCGCTATCGATCCGTCTATGAAATTTACCGCGGCCTGACATCGGGTGGAACCGTTCACTCGGCGATGCATGCGCTTCGTGATTTGTGACCAGGCACGATTTCGGCAGCCTGCGTATTTTGCATAAAAATATACAAAACATAAGTTTTTAGCATTTGACTTTATCCAAAAGAGATGCGCAAATTCCCTCGGCCTTTGAGGAGAGGTCGTGCCGGCCGTGAGAGCCAGAAGGCTCGGCGGCGTCATCAAATTTGGGAGGGTTTCATGTCGCTTCATAGCATTCGCACATCCGTGCGTTCGACGGCTTTCGGCGCGCTCGGCCTTGCGCTGGGCCTGACTTTTGCCGCTGGGTCCGCTTCAGCGGAAGACGTCATCGTCGGTCTCGTTACGAAAACCGAGGTCAATCCATTCTTCGTCAAGATGCGGCAGGCGGCCGACGCCCGCGCCAAGGAAAAGGGCGTCAAGCTGATCGCGCGCGCCGGCAAGTTCGACGGCGACAATGAAGGCCAGGTTGCGGCCATCGAGGACCTGATCAGCGCGGGCGCCAAGGGCATCCTGGTTACCCCGAACAATTCCTCCGGCATGCTCGATGTCATCAAGAAGGCACGCGAGGCTGGCGTGCTTGTCATTGCACTCGACACGGCAACGGACCCGGCGGATGCGGTCGATGCCACTTTCGCGACCGACAATTTCGAGGCCGGCGTGCAGCAGGGCAGCTATGCCCGCAAGGCGCTCGGCGACAAGAAGGCCGTCGTCGCCATGCTTGACGGCACGCCCGGCGGCACCGTCGACACGTTCCGTCACGACGGTTACCTGAAGGGCTTCGGCATCGCGGAAGGCGATCCGTCCATTGCCGGTGCGGCGATCACAAACGGCGCGCAGGACAAGGGCCAGATCGGCATGGAGAACCTGCTCTCCAAGAACGGCGACATCAACGCCGTTTATACGATCAACGAACCTGCCGCCGCTGGCGCCTATGCAGCGCTCAAGTCGTTCGGCAAGGAAGGCGATGTCATGCTGACATCGATCGACGGCGGCTGCGCGGGTGTGCGCGACGTCAAGGACGGCAAGATCGCGGCGACCGTCATGCAGTTCCCCTACAAGATGGCCGCTATGGGTGTCGATGCCGTTGTGGAATATGCAGCCACCGGCAAAAAGCCGAGCGGCTTCGTCAACACCGGTTCCTTCCTGATCACGGACAAGCCGGTCGAGGGGCTGGAATCGAAGGATACCGCCTGGGGTCTCGAAAACTGCTGGGGTGACTGAACGCTTTCTCCCGATGGGGCCATGTGAGGCTTATGCCGAGCGTGGCCCCGTTCGGGGATCGCTGCATCCGTGAGCACACCGCCGGCTGCGTCCAGCCGACGTTTCCCGGGTGGGGCGCGCCGCGCAAGATGACCATCAGCATGAGATCGCCATGACAACAGCCACCGTTTCTCCAGTCGAGACGTCGCGAAGCCTGAAATCGCGCATCCTTGGTGCGCCCTCGGCGGGGCCGCTGCTGGTGTTGATCGGCTTCTGCCTGATCTTCGCGCTCAGCAATCCGCGCTTCCTGGCAACGCACAACCTGTCGATTATCCTGCAGCAGACCGTCATTATCGGCGTGCTGGCCATCGGCCAGACACTTGTCATCCTGACGGCCGGCATCGATCTGGCAGTGGGCGCCATCTGCGTTCTCGGCACGATCGTTGCGGGCAAGCTGGTCAACCTCGGCTATGATCCCGTTCTGTCGATGGGCTTTGCCATCCTGCTTTGCACAGCAGCCGGCCTTGCCGCTGGCGGTCTCGTCAGCGGGCTCAGGCTGCCGCCTTTCATCGTCACGCTCGGCATTCTCGGCATTCTGACCGCCGCCTTGCGGCTGATCTCGGAAGGTGGCGCGTTTCCGGTGCGCGATCCCTTTCTCGCGTGGACGGGCAACACGATGAAGCTCGGCGGCTTCGTGCTGACCTATGGCGTGCTGATCATGTTCGCGCTCTACGCCGTCGTCTGGTATCTGCTGAACCAGACGAAATGGGGCCGTCACGTCTATGCCATCGGCAACAATACCGAGGCGGCGCGCCTTGTCGGCATTCCGGTGCGGCGGCATCTCCTTTCGGTCTACCTTCTCGCCGGGCTGATCTACGGCATTGCCGCCTGGCTCGCGCTCGGGCGCATTCCAAACGCCGATCCCAATGCGATGCAGAGCGCCAATCTCGATTCGATCACCGCCGTGGTGATCGGCGGCACCAGCCTTTTCGGCGGGCGCGGTGGCCTCACCGGCACCCTGATCGGTGCCCTTATCGTCGGTGTGCTGCGCAACGGCCTCACGCTCGCCGGCATTGATCCGCTCTGGCAGGACCTGGTCACAGGCATCCTCGTCATCATCGCTGTCGCACTCGATCAGATGTCCCGGAGGAAAAGCTGATGTCTGCCGAGACCACGCCCCTTCAGGCCACCGAGACAAAGCCCCATATCGTGCTGGAAGCACGCAATGTGGTGAAAACCTACGGCCATGTCACCGCACTTGATGGCGTCGACTTCGAACTGCGCGCCGGGGAAATCCTGGCCGTCGTCGGCGACAATGGCGCCGGCAAGAGCACGCTGATCAAGGCGCTGACAGGCGCGCTGCACCCCACCAGCGGGGAAATCCTGCTGGATGGTGTTCCCATCCATTTCAAGGGTCCGCTCGATGCGCGTCATGCCGGTATCGAGACGGTGTATCAGGATCTGGCCGTCGCCCCGGCGCTCGACATCGCGTCCAATCTCTTCCTTGGCCGTGAACTGCGTGCGCCCGGCCTGTTGGGAAGCCTTTTCCGTCGCCTTGACAAGAAACGGATGCGCGAGGAAGCCCGACGCGCAATGAACGAGTTGAAGTTCCGCCTGCCGGCAATCGACAATCCTGTCGAGTCACTCTCTGGCGGCCAGCGACAGGGGGTGGCGGTTGCGCGTGCGGCGCTCTTTGCCCGCAAGCTGGTCATCATGGATGAGCCGACTGCCGCGCTCGGCGTGCGCGAAACCGGGCAGGTGCTGGAACTCATCCGCTCGATCCGCGATCGCGGCCTGCCGGTGGTGCTGATCAGCCACAACATGCCCAATGTCTTCGACATTGCAGATCGCATTCACATCATGCGGCTTGGCCGGCGTGCGGCGGTCGTGTCGCCGAAAACCCATACCATGAACGATGTCGTCGCCATCATGACCGGTGCCGCGACGGCCTAAGTCTTCCGCCCGCCTTCGGGCCGGGCCGCAACGAAAGGAAATAGCCTCATGTACCGCCTCGATCAGAAGCTCGCGCGCATCCGCGCCGGCCAGTACACGCGCAACGACTTCATCATCGCCGATGCCAAGGACGGTGATATGGGGCCGAGCATGACGTCGTGCGGCCCCAAGCGGGCCAAGGACGGTACTTGGTCGCGCCACTACACCCGGCCAGAATTCCTGGAAAACATCCGTGCCGTGGTCGAGCAGGACCTCGTGGATATCATGCTGACATCAGCCTCCAACATGGAGGCGCTGATCGAGATGGGCGTCTACCGCAACAGCGCGGTGAAGCCTGCAATCCGCGCCAACGACACGACCGATGTCTGGGTCTGCCGCGGCGCGACCTATTCGAAACAGCCGTCGCGGCCTTTCCGGACGGCATCCCTTTCGCGCGTTGCCACCGGCACCATCGACCCGGCGCCTGGCGCTCCGATCACCGGCACGGACCTCGGGCTTTATTCCATCACGTTCAACAACGATCTCGACCATGACTATCAGGCGCTGGAAGCGTTCCATGCGTTCCGGGAGGACGCTGCGCGCAACAATTTCAAATACTTCCTCGAAGTCTTCAATCCGAATGTCGATTCCGGTATCGCGCCTGACATGGTGCCGCACTATGTCAACGACGTCATGATGCGCTGCCTTGCCGGTGTGACGAAGGCGGACCGGCCGCAGTTCCTCAAAATCCCGTTCAACGGGGCCAAGGCAATGGAAGAGCTCGCCTCCTATGACCCGAGCGTCATCGTCGGCGTCCTGGGCGGCGGAGCGGGAACGACGCGGGATTGCTTCGAACTCCTGCACCAGGCCGAACGTTTCGGCGCGCGGGTGGCCTTGTTCGGCCGCAAGATCAACCTTGCCGAAAATCCGCTGGAGATGGTGCGTTTCATGCGCGAAGTCGCTTCGGGAACGATTGCCCCGTCCGAGGCCGTAAAAGCCTACCATGCCAGCCTTTCGAAGGACGGGATCACGCCTATCCGCGCACTTGCCGAGGATAACGTCGTCACCGAAGCGGTTCTCAAGGCGGAACAGTCGAAATGACCAGCGGCCGGCGGGGTATTCTCACAGCCGGCACGTGGTGTGTCGATTACAATCGCACGGTCAGCCACTGGCCCGGCGAGGATGGCCTTGCCGAACTGTTCGAGGAAGAGCGTCACGGCGGCGGATCGGGCTGCAATCTCGCCGTCGACATCAAGCTGCTCGATCCTGCCATCCCGGTCGAGACGATCGCTCTTGTCGGAGACGATGACGACGGCCGCTTCCTCATGGCGACCGCCACGGCCGCCGGGATCGATACGCGGCAGATGAGGACGACGGGAGGTGCCGCTACCCAGTTCTGCGATGCCTTCGTGTCGCGCGCAACGCACAGGCGCACCCACATCTTCCATGCCGGAACAGGTGCACTGCTCACGCCCGAGCACTTCGACTTTTCCGAAACACGAATGCGCTTTCTGCATCTCGGTCTGCCCGGCGTGCATCGTATTCTCGATTCACCCTGGCATGACGAGCCGAATGGCTGGGTGGCCGTCCTGAAGAAAGCGCGCGCGGCTGGCCTGCTCACCAATATGGAACTGGCGAGCATCGAGCCGAACCTGATGGCCGCGCTTGTTGCACCATGCCTGCCGCATCTCGATTATCTCATTGTCAATGACGTGGAGATCGGGGCGATTGCCGGAATCGAGACCACTCGGACCGGGATGTCCGACAGGGATGCCTGCATAAGAGCGGCGGAGGCCGTCATGGAGTGTGGCGCGATGACGCTGGTTGCCGTGCATTGCCCGGGCTTCGCGATCGCCGTGACGCGTGACGGAGAGCATACGGTCCTGCCCTCCGTTGCCATTCCCGAGAGCGAGATCCAGGGCGCAAACGGCGCCGGCGATGCTTTTGCCGCCGGCATGATCTATGGCCTCCACGAGGAATGGACAATCTCGCAGTCACTGCAACTGGCTCATGCCGCCGCCGCGGCGTCCCTTCGCAGCATTTCCACGACCGGTGCGATCGTGCCGTGGCGTGAGTGCCTGTCCCTCGCGAAAACGTGGGGCGTTCGCGCTCCCGGCGGTGATGGCCAATTGCCCACCGGCGCTCACTGAACGAAATGGGACAGCGCCGCCGTTGCCAACATGGCCAACAGAGCGGTGGGCGCGCCGCTTGGCTCGCTCACCGCTCCGGCCGAAGTCAGATAGCCTGGCCGCCCGAAACCTCGATGCGCTGTGCGGTCACCCAGCGGTTGTCATCGGAGAGCAGGCTCGCGACCATCGGACCGATATCGTCGGGCAGGCCGACGCGACCGAGTGCCGTCAGCTGGGCGAACTGTGCGTTCAGATCCCTGTTATCGCGCACGACCCCACCGCCGAAATCGGTCTCGATGGCGCCTGGAGCGACGGCGTTTACGGCAATGCCGCGCGGGCCCAGTTCTTTCGCCATATACCGTGTCAGCGTTTCGACCGCGCCCTTGGCGGACGCGTAGGCCGAGAACCCTTCATAGGAGAAGCGGGTCAGCCCGGTCGAGAAATTGACGATCCTGCCGCCATCGGCAATCAGTGGCAAAAGCGCCTGGGTCAGGAAGAATACGCCCTTCACGTGCACGTTGAACAGCCCGTCGAACTGTGCCTCGGTCGTCTGCCGGAACGGGGCGAATTCGCCATGGCCTGCATTGTTGATCAGATGATCGAACGTTTCGCGGTTCCAGATTTCCCGCAGGCTGCTACGCAGCGCATCTGCAAAAGCCGGAAAGCTTGCTATGTCTGCAACATCGAGCTGGAGGGCAACGGCCTTGCGGCCCATGGCTTCTATTTCCGCGACGACCTCGCTCGCCTGGGCGGCGTTGCCACGATAGGCCACGATGACATCACCGCCGTGGCGGGCAATCGCGATGGCTGTGTTGCGGCCAAGGCCGCGATTGGCGCCGGTGATCAGTGCGATTTTACTCATGGAATGCTCCTTCCGTCGTTGGGGTGAGCCGAAGATGGCGCGGAAGCGCCCCGAAGAGTTGCCTGTTCCTCGCCGAGTTTTGCCTGTTTCTGCGAATCTCGACGATATGGCTTGCAAATGAGCCGATATCCTTGCCTGATACGGCAACGAAATTTTCATAAGACCGTCTCATGCACACTCTTCTTGACCTTGTTCGCCGTCATACCAATGGCCATTCCGACCGGTCCGGTTTTGCGCCCACGCCCTTTCGCGGTTTGGGTGCGGTTCGTGTGCTGCATCCGGGCGAATTGCAGGTCGCGGTGCAAAAGCCGCTGATAGCGATCTGCCTTCAGGGCCGCAAACGCGTGACCATGGGCACGAAGAGCTTCGAATATGGTGCAGGCGAAGCCCTGGTCATCACGGCCGATGTGCCGACGATAAGCCAGATTCTCGATGCAAGCCCGTCAGCTCCGTATTATGCGGTCGCGCTCGAACTCGATGCCGCACTCCTGCGCGCGCTGACCACCGAGGCCGATCTGCGTCCGGTCGATGCCGGCCCGATCCATGTCGAGCCGGCGGACGCCGACGTGATGGATGCGGCGCAGCGGTTGCTGCGACTGATGGAGAGGCCCTCCGCTCTGCCGGTGCTGGGTGACGCGTTGATACGCGAGATGCATTACTGGCTGCTGACCGGGCAGCATGGTGCCGCGATCCGTTCGCTTGGCAGGGCCGATACCCACGCCGATCGTATAGCACGGGCGGTGGCACTGATCCGCCAGGACTATGCCGGCACACTGCGCGTTGGGGATCTCGCAGCAGAGGCGGGGATGAGCGAATCGTCCTTTCATCAGCATTTTCGCGCTGTCACCACGCTGTCGCCGCTTCAGTTCCAAAAGCAGCTGCGGCTGATCGAGGCGCGCCGGATAATGCTCATGGATCGTGCCGGCATCGCCCACGCCGCCCACTTCGTCGGCTATGAAAGCGTGCCGCAGTTCACGCGGGATTACGCGCGGCTGTTCGGCATGCCACCCGGCCGTGATATGCGCGAGGCGAGGCTGGGTGCATGACGCCACGCAGAACGGGACGTCTTGGCGGCCGGTTTCAGGCTGCACTGCTTGGGCTCGACGACGCCCGGAAGGTGCTGGGCGTCTGTCCGAAAGCCTTGCGAAACTCGCGTGAAAAATGCGCCGTGTCGGCGAAGCCCGTGATGTTTGCGATCTCCATCACCGAGAGCGAGCCGCCCGATAGAAGGTAGCGCCCATAGTTCAGCCGCATGCTTCTGAACGCTTGTCCTATCGTCTGATTGAGATTTGTACGGAACAGGCGCTCAAGCTGGCGGTGGGAAATCGCGCAGTACCGTGCAATCGCAAGGCTGTTGGGCGGCTGGTCGAGCTGCTGTTCCATGAAATGCAACGCTTTGCGCACGCGGCTGTCGGTTCCATCAGGCGGCAACTGGAAGAAGTGCGCCTGCGGTACGCTCGCCGGTCGCATCGATGTGAGCATCATGTGGCGCATGACCTGCCGCGCCCGTTCTGATCCGCAGTGCCGCACGATGAGATAAAGCGCCAGATCGATGGCCGCGGTCGATCCGGCGCAGGTGATGACATCGCCTTCATCGACAAAAATTCTGTCCATGGAGATCTGCGCCCGTGGAAACCGGCTCTTGAAGGCCTCAAGAACGTTCCAGTGGATGCAATATCTCCGGGCGTCGATCAGGCCGGCTCGGGCAAGCGCGAAACTTCCCGTGCAGACTCCAAGCAGGCCGATACCGAGATTGTGGGCCGACCGGATGAGGTGGAGCAACTGAGGCGACGGGGTATCATCGTCGAAACTGTTGCCACCGCAGATCGCGATGTAGTCGTAACCGGTGGGATCGCGCGGGGCCGCCAGCGTTGTTACGGACAGACCGCAACTGGCGTGAACCTGGCCTCCCTTCAGCGAGTATACGCTCCAGCCGACACGGATCTGCCGGCTTTTGGCCGCGTCGTCCGCCGCCAGCCGAAGCGCGTCTATGAAGCCGGAAAAGGCCGCCAGCGTGAACTTGTCCTGCAAGACGAAGGCGATACGCAGCTCCAAGCTATTCTCCGGTGTTCTCATCAAGGCTCGTCCGTCCAGATTTGTCGATAATGTTCAACCATGTGGCCATATTATTCAATAGAGATCGTCTTCTTACTGCTATGGTCCTCCCCGGACAATGATCCCAAGCGCAAAACGCGACACCCCAGAGACGGAGAACGAGATGTGGAATAAAGTATTGATGAGCACGGCGGCGGCACTTGTCGGCCTGTCGCATGCAGCCCATGCCCAGACGACGCCGCAATCGATTACGGTCGCCTACTACGGTGGCAATTGGGGTGAAGCATTCGACGCGTGTGTCGCCCAGCCTTTCACGAAAGCAACCGGAATCAAGGTCGTCGCCGAGATCGGCAATTCCACGACGACGCTGTCCAAGCTGCAGCAGCAGACGGGCGAAGCGGTCATCGACGTCGCCTATATGGATGGCGGGATCAGCGAGATCGCCGAGGCCGCTGGCGTTCTGGCGCCGATCGATCTGGAAAAGCTCTCCAATGCCGGCGCCCTTCAGCCGCAGGCGATCTATAAGAACGGCGACCACGCGTTCGCTGTCAGCGCGGGCTACTATTCGCTCGGCCTCATCTACAACACGTCCGAGGTCAGCGACGTGCCCCAGAGCTGGGAAGAGCTCTGGAACGAGAGCTATGCGGGCGCCGTTGCCATCCCTTCGCCCAACAATTCGGCTGGCGTCCCGTTCGTGATTTTCCTCGCCGGGGCTTTCGGCGACAAATCCGAAACCATGGATGCCACTTTCGCCAAGCTGAAGGCGCTCGACACCGGTCTGCTCTATGATACGTCGGGTGCGGCATCGAACGCGTTTCAAAGCAACGAAGTAGTCATTGGCGCCCATTTCAACGTCGGCGCATGGGACCTCATCGACGCCGGCCTTCCGATCGGCTTCACCGTTCCCAAGGAGGGCGTGTGGGCAACGGACGCTCGCATGCATATCGTAAAGGGAACGAAAAATGCCGATGCTGCCGCACAGTTTATCGACACCGCATTGACCGCCGAGGCGGCGAGCTGCCTTGCCGAAAAGCTCTATCTTGGTCCGGCTGTCACCGGCGTGAAACTTTCACCCGACGTGGAGAAAAAGCTGCCTTGGGGTGCCGGCGGATCGATCGAAAGCCTGCGCCTCTTCGACTGGTCGGACGTTAACACCAAGCGTCCCGCAGTCACCGACCGTTGGAACCGCGAAATCGCGAACTGAGCCAATGACCCTGCTTGCCATCCAAGACGTCTCGAAGTCCTTCTCAAGCCACCGAGCGCTCGATCGCGTGTCGCTGGATGTCATGCAGGGCGAGTTCATTTCTCTGCTCGGTCCGTCCGGCTGCGGCAAGACGACACTTCTGCGCGTCATTGGCGGCTTCATGTCGGCCGACGGTGGGCGCATCATCATCGATGGGCAGGATGTGTCGTCGTTGCCGCCGGAGCGGCGGCCACTCAACACTGTTTTCCAGAACTATGCGCTGTTCCCGCACATGACGGTTCTGGAGAATGTCTCGTATGGCCCGCGGCGTGCCGGCGCCTCTCGCAAGGAAGCGGAAGTGCGGGCGCATGAGGCGCTGGAAATGGTTGGCCTGGCCGCGATGGCACCGCGCAGCCCGCGTGCGATGTCGGGCGGTCAGCAGCAACGCGTTGCGCTCGCCCGCGCCATCGTCAACAAGCCCAAGCTGCTGCTGCTTGACGAGCCGCTGTCGGCACTGGACCTGCAGCTGCGCAAACGGATGCAGATCGAACTCAAACAGCTGCAGGTCCAACTCGGTATCACATTCATCTTCGTGACACACGATCAGGATGAGGCGATGGCCATGTCTGACCGCATCGCAGTGATGTCGGCCGGCCGTATCGAACAGATCGACGAGCCCGAGACCATATACCGTCGGCCGCGCACCCGTTTCGTCGCCGATTTTATCGGTGAGGCGAACATCGTGCCGATGCAGAAAGACGGGCGTTCGCTCGCGCGCGACGCTGCTTTCGATGGCGTATTGCGCCCGGAAAACCTTCGTGTCTTTACGCGCGCCGACAGCCTACCGGACGGCTGGCTTTCGCTTCCGGCGACCGTTTCGGCGAGCACATATGTTGGCGGCACCTCCAACATCTACATGGTCTCCGGCGGCCGGTCGTTGCATGCGCGCAGCTACGGCGTCCTGCCCGGCGACATCCGCGAAGGCGTCGAGATCATCGCGGGATTCGATCCGGCCGACATCCATATCCTGGAAGGGTAGGGCAGATGTTTACCTCCCGTCTCACCCTTCTCTGGTTGCTGGCGCTTCCGCTCTGCGTCTTCACCGCCTTTTTCCTCATTCCTCTCGGTGTCGTCTTCGTCGCATCGCTGACGACGCAGGACGGGCAGTTCACGCTTTCCCAATATGGGCGCGTGCTTTTGGATGGTTACCACTGGCAGGTCATTGCCGTTACCTTCCGGCTGGCAATTCTCTCCACGATCATCTGCATCGTGCTCGGTTATCCGCTGGCGTGGTACCTCGTGCGCATCGTCAAATGGCGCAGCTGGCGTAGGGCATGCGTCATCATGCTGATCCTTCCGCTTTTCACGTCCAACATCGTTCGCTCGTTCGGCTGGATGGTCCTCCTCGGACGGACGGGACTGGTCAACGACGCCTTGCTGGGAGCCGGCCTGATCGAACGTCCCATTCGTTTCCTCGGAACAGAGACCGGCATCCTCATCGGCCTAGTCTACATTCTTCTGCCGTTCACGGTGCTAACGATCGGCAACGCGCTTGCCCGCGTCGAACCATCGCTCGAGCACGCCTCGCGCGACTTGGGGGCCGGACCACTCCGCACCTTCTGCAGCATCACGTTTCCGCTGACGATGCATGGGGTCATGGCCGGGGGCATCATCGTCTTTTCGATGGCAATCAGCGCCTATGTGACGCCCGCGCTCCTTTCCGGTGGCAAGGTCACCGTGCTCGCCATGCTCGCCTTTCAGCAATACTCGACTGTCTTCGATTTCAACTATGGCGGCGCGCTTTCCATCACGCTGCTTACGTTCACCATGGCCCTTATCGGCATTTCGTCCTGGATGACGCGCATCGGCGTGCACGAAAAGAAGGGAAACTGAGATGATCATTCGTCTCATAGCGCTGACCACGCTGGCCTATCTCGTGCTGCCGTTGGTGGTGGTGATCGGCGTGTCGCTCACCGAAACCAAATTCCTCGCCTTTCCGCCTCAGGGGCTGACGCTCTCCTGGTATGCGGTGATCCTGGAGAACCCGACCTACATTCGCTCGTTCCTCACCAGTGCCGGTCTTGCTGCCCTGGCGACGATGGCGGCGATGCTTGTGGCTCTGCCGGCCGCAATTGCGATGACGCGCTACACCTTTCCGGGCAAATCAGCGCTTTCCGCCGTCCTCCTGTCGCCGCTTGTCCTGCCGCATATCGTGATCGGCGCGGCCTTGCTGCAATTCGGTGCGTCGATCGGGCTGGTAAGGAACTTTCCGGCACTGCTGGTCGGGCATGTCATCATCGTGACCCCCTTCGTGTTGCGCACGCTTCTGCCGTTGTTTTCCCACGACCAGCTGTCCCAGGAAGAAGCATCGCGTGATCTTGGCGCATCAGCGTGGTCCACCTTCTTTCTGGTTACGCTTCCGCAGATCAAGGCGGGACTGGTGTCGGGTGGAATATTCGCTTTCATCACGTCGTTCATCAATGTCGAGCTATCGATCTTCAATACGACGTCGACCCTGAACACGATCCCGGTTCAACTGTTCAACTACGTGCAGTACTCGGTCGATCCCTCCATCGCGGCGGTCTCGTCGCTAACCATCTTGGCAGCAGCCATAGCAATCATATTGATCGATTGGCTGATTGGCTTGGACTTCCTGTCCGGAAGTTAAACGTATTCACCCAAACATCGTCAGGAGAAGAAAAATGCGCGTTCAGGACGTGTATAACGTGATCTATACCCACACGGAAGGTGAGCCGCTGTGCATCATCTACAGTGGGATTCCCTATCCGGCCAATTCGAGCATCCTTGAGAAGCGTACTTTTCTTGAAGAGAACTACGACTGGCTGCGCAAGGCGCTGATGCGCGAGCCGCGCGGTCATGCGGATATGTTCGGCGTCTTTCTCACACCGCCATCATCTTCCGAATTCGATGCCGGGCTGATCTATATCGACGGCAAGGAATATTCGCATATGTGCGGGCATGGAACCATTGCGGTCGCAATGGCGATGGTCGCAAACGGCCTGGTGCGGCGCTCGCCGGACGGGCTTACCAAGATCCGCTTCGAGACGACGGCGGGCCTGGTCGTGGCCGAAGTCGCGCACGAAGGTGATCGCGTGCTCTGGACCCGTTTCGAGAACGTTCCGGCCTATGTTGCCGAGCAGGATATCGAATTCGAATTGCCGGGCTACGGCCGCCTCAAGGCCGATCTGGTCTGGGGCGGAAACTACTTCGGCATCATCGATCTTCGCAACACGACGTTGCGTATCGCGCCGGAGAACGGTTCCGAGCTTTCCCGCATGGGCCTGATCGCACGCGAAGCCATCCGCGAGAAAGTCAAGGTGCAGCACCCGACCGAAGCGCACATCAACAATCTGAACTTCGTGACCTTCTGGCACGAGCCGACGATCGAGGGTTGCCTCTACAAGAACGTCCACGTTTTCTCGGCAGGCCAGCTCGACCGTTCGCCCGGTGGGACCGGCACGTCGGCAATGATGGCGTATTTCGAAAAGCGTGGCGTGATCAGCCTCAACCAGACGATCACGTCTGAAGGCCTGCTGGGATCGGGCGTGTTCGAAGGCTGCCTGATCGGAGAGACAAAGCTCGGTGAAGTCCGCGCTGTGCGCCCCACCGTCAAGGGCACTGCCGGCATGCTGGGTACGGCCGCCTGGACCATAAACCGCGATGATCCGGTCGACGCGGGTTTTCTCGTGCTCTGATGTGAATAGGATGCCGGCGGCAAGTCCGCCGGCATCTCGGTCATCGCGAATGGCGCGTGTGAACGGCAGCGATTGTCGGGCTCCCGTCCATACCGATACCGCCGACGGTTCGCACCACGGTTGCCCGCGTAGAGTGAAGTGGTTATTTGAGGAGGCGCGATATGGAGTGTGCCGCTCAATGCCAAATGAACCGGGATTTCTGGATGAGGACCTCGAGCGTGCGCGCGTCGCCTGGCTCTACTTCATAGGCGGGCAGACCCAGCAGGAAATCGCTCAGCGGATGAATATCACGCGGTTGAAGGTCAACAAGATCATCGGCCAGGTTCGTGATTCCGGCGCGGTTCAGGTGAGCGTTTCGCTGCCCCTGACGGATTGCATCGAACTCGCTGAGGAAGTGTCCCATCGCTATGGTCTCGCCGACGCCGTCGTGGTGCCGGACCTCGACGATTACATCGAGCAGAAACGCGTCATCGGCGAGGCGGCCGGGACGCTTGCCAGCGAGCTCATCGAAGATCGTGACATGGGTGTCGGCATCGGGTCGGGACGAACCCTGAGCTTTGCGGTCCGCGCGCTTCGGGCGCGTCCGCGATCCGAAAGCTGGGTCGTGGGGCTGACCGGCGGTGTGACGAGTGGCTCGTCGACGAACACATTCGAGGTCGCGACGGCGTTTGCACGCGCGCTCGGCATCGAATGTCATTATCTGACCGCGCCCATCTACTGCGCCAACCCGGAAAGCCGCGATGCCATCCTGTTGAACGATGAACTCACCGACGTCCTCGCGCGAACGGAGATCGCGGATGTGGGCATCGTTTCGTGCGGGGCGTTGACGCAGGATACCTCGCTCACCCAGATTCGAGTCGTGAAGGATAATCTCGATACCGTCCTGAAACGTGGCGCGGTGGGGGAGTTCATGGGCTGGTTTCTGGATGCCCAGGGCCGGCCCATCGATCACTTCCTGAACGAGTCGATCATTGCGCTCCCGCCGGAGAAGCTCAAGCTCAAGCCGATTTCCGTGCTGGTGTCGGGTGGCATCCGCAAGATCCCGATCATCCGCGCCATTTTGCGCGCCGGCTACGTCAATCGGCTCGTTACGAATGAGGGGGTCGCGCGGGCCCTTCTCCAGGGCCCGCGCTGATATCGATCAGCCACGCGCCTTTTCGAGGGCGGCGGTCATGGCGCGCAGGGTGACGTAGGTCGATGCCGCGCCAGGGTCGATATGGCCGACGGAGCGTTCGCCGAGCTTGGCGGAACGGCCCCGGCGCGATTCCAGCGCGGCGGTCGCCTTCATTCCGGCCTCGCTGCCATCTCTTGCCGCGACCAGCACGTCAAGCGACGAGCCGCCATTGGCCGCCGCCTTTGCGGCTGCCTCGACGGCCGGGACCCATGCATCGACCATCGTCTTGTCGCCGGGTTCGGCCCTTCCTCGGTCGCGAATACCCTGGCAGGCGGCAATCAGCCATTCGGCCATGCCGGCGCCGTCGAGATTGAGACGGTTGCTGACGGCTGTGCCGGCGCGCAGAAACGCGGTGGCATAGAGCGGGCCGGAGGATGCGCCGACCGCATCGAGAAATGCCTTGGCCATTCGCTTGCAGATGGATTCGATCGTTTCGTCGTCCTGGGCATCCTTGAGCGCCAGTTGGACCGCTCTCCAGCCGATTTCCATCGTCACGCCGTGGTCACCGTCGCCAATCACGCCGTCGAGTTCGGAGAGCCAGTTTTTCTCCGCGATGATCTGCTCGCCTACCGCATCCATCATCGCCTTGAAAATGGCGGGCGTCACGTCGCCCTCCGTCACGAGAACGCCGGGTTTTCCTTCAGACGGGGCCGCGCTTTCGACCAGTCTGGCGCTCTGGCGGGTGCGCGATGCGACGCCGCTCGTCTTCTCGAAGGTGCCGACGACAAGGGCGGGGGTTCGGCACGGATGATCCAGCAGGGCCTGGAGCGTATCGTCGAGCTTTATCATCGTGACCGATGCGCCGGCCATTTCCAGCGATGTCGCGTACTCACCGACCCAGGATGCGTGAATTTCGACGCCAAGCGCGTCCAGGCGCTGCTTGACGCGGCGGAAGATCACATAGAGTTCGATCTGCGAGGTGGCGCCCAGCCCGTTGACCAGAACAGCGACGCGCTGACCGGCCTCGACCTGGAGTTCCCCCAAGATGGCGTCGACAAGTTCGTCCGTCACCTGGTCCGCCGTCGCGAGCTTCTGGCGGCGAATGCCGGGCTCGCCGTGAAGCCCCATGCCGATTTCCATCTCATCGTCGCCGATCGTGAAGTTCGGTTTGCCCGTCTGTGGCAGCGAGCACGGGCTGAGTGCCACACCCATCGAACGGGTTGCGTCGTTTGCTGCGTGCGCGAGCGCCTCGACGCGGGCCAGCGGCTCGCCCAGATCGGCGGCGGCGCCTGCGATCTTGAACACGAAGAAGTCGCCGGCGATGCCGCGCCGTTCGGATTTGCGTTCGATCGGCGCGGAGGCGACGTCATCGGCGACTGCCACATGACGCACCGCGATGCCGGCCTGCTCCAGCTCTTCCGCGGCCATGGTGAAATTGAGGACATCTCCGGTATAATTGCCGTAGAGCATCACCACGCCCACACCGCCATCCACCGCGCGGGCCGCTTCGACGATGTGCGACGGCGAGGGGGATGCGAAGACGTTGCCGACGGCGGCGGCATCGGCGAGGCCGCGTCCGACATAGCCCGCGAAAGCCGGTTCGTGGCCCGAACCTCCCCCCACGACGATGCCGACCTTGCCGTCGCGCGGACCATCGACCGCAACAACGGCGCGTCCGGTTTCACCCTCCACCCGCAGCATGTCGGGATGCGCGCCGACCATGCCCTCGATCATCTCGGCGATGATGTTTTCCGGGGCGTTGATCAATTTCTTGGTTTTGACTTCCTGGTTCATTCTCTTGTCTTTCGTCAGATCGATGCAGCCGATGCGTCACGCGTCGCGACGCAGATAGCGGCGGGAAATGGCGTCGAAGGAAATGGCGAGTACGACGATCGCGCCCGAGACGATACCCTGCCAGTAGGGCGAGACGCCGAACAATACGATGATGTTCTCGATGATGGCGATGATGCCTGCACCGAAGATGGCGCCGATCGGGCTGCCGACGCCGCCGGTCGTGGCAACGCCGCCAATGACGGAGGCTGCGATGGGCGCGAGCACCCATGTCTCGCCGATCGATGGCTGCGCCGTGCCGAGACGGGCGACCATGAGCACGCCGGCCAGGGCGGCGATCGCGCCGGCGACGACGAACACGAGGAGGCGGACCTTGTCGACCTTGATGCCGAGCATGCGCGCGCCGGCCTGGTTGTTGCCGATCGCATACATGTAGCGGCCAAAGGGCGTCTTCAGCATCACGAAGGTGGCGACAGCGAGCGCCGCGAGCATGATGACGAAGGGGACGGGCATGCCAAGCACATCACCGCGGCCGAGATACTGGACGTCCTTCGGGATGCCGGTGATTGCCACGCCGCGCGTCAGCACCAGGTTCGCGCCCCCGAAGATGCCGGCCGTGCCGATGGTCAGTACCAGGGAATGGAGCCTGAGCATGGTTACGAGCAGGCCGTTCACGAGACCGAGCGTGGCGCCGAGCAGAACGGCCAGAAGCATCGCAGAATAGGGTTCAACACCCAGCCGCACCATGAGGATGCCGGAGATGACGCCGCACAGGCCGCCGATCACGCCGAGCGAGAGATCGAGTTCGCCGAGAACCATCAGCATCGACTGTGCGATCGTGATGAGGCCGACGAAGGCGAGGCCACGCGCGATGACGGACAGGTTATAGGGCGTCAGGAAATAGGGGGAGATCAGCGCGGAAAGCGTGAAGATGACGGCCAGCGCGACGAAAACGCCGGCAAGCGGGCTGCGCGTCAAAAGTGCCAGGGGTTTAGTTTGCATCGGCTTTCGCCTCCGTGCCAAAGATGGCGCCTACGAGTGTTTCATTGTTCGTTTCGGCGGTATCGAACGCGCCGGTGATGCGGCCATGGTGCATCGTGATGATGCGGCTTGCGCACTTCTTGAGTTCGTCCAGTTCCGACGAGACGAGGATGACGCCCACGCCCTCTTCCGCAAGGCCCTTCATGATCCGGTAGATCTCGGTCTTCGTGCGGATGTCGATGCCCTTCGTCGGCTCGTCGAAGATCAGCACGCGGGGCCGCGTCGCCATCGCCCGGCCGATGATGGCCTTCTGCTGGTTGCCGCCCGAAAGCTGCGATATGCGCTTGCCCATGCCCGAAGTGCGGATACCGTATTCGTCGATGATCTTCTGCACGGCCTCACGCTCGCGGCCGCTGCTGATGCCGAGCGTACCTTTCGTCAGCGACAGGATGGAGATGCCGATGTTCTCGCGCAGAGAAAGCAGCGGGAAGATTCCGTGATGCTTGCGCTCTTCCGAGAGATAGAGCATGCCGCCATCAACGGAGGCGGCCGTGTCGTTCAGTGCCCACGGCTTGCCTTCGACGGTGACCGTGCCCGCCTTGGCTTTGAGGAAGCCGAAGATCGTCTGCATGACCTCCGAGCGGCCGGCGCCCACGAGCCCGGCAAACCCCAGGATTTCGCCGCGGCGCAGTTCGAAGTCGATATCTTGGAAGCGCGGCCCGGCAAGTCCGCGCACGGTCATGATCGTATCGCTGACCGGCACCTGCGGACGGAAGTGCTCCTCGAACGCGATGTCGCGGCCGGACATGGCGCGGATCAGGTCGGCCTCGGAAATGTCGGCAATCTTTCCGCTTTCGATCTTCTCGCCGTTGCGCAGGACCGTGTAGTCGTCACCGATCGAGAAGACCTCGTCCATCTTGTGGCTGATGAAGACGATGGCGTGATCGCGGTCGAGCAGGCCACGGATCACCCGGAAGACCCTGTCGACCTCGACGCGCGTCAGGGATGACGTGGGTTCGTCGAGGATCAGCACTTTCATGTCTGCGTTTGTGCAGGCGCGGGCAATCTGAAGAAGCTGCTGGTCCGAAACGGAGATGTTGGCCACGAGCTCGCGCGGATCGGCCTCGATGCCGAAGCGTTCGAGATAGCCGCGCGCTTCCTCGACCAGGGCGCCGCGGTTGACCAGGAGCCCGCCGTGGCCCGTCCGGCTGAACGGCATGAACAGGTTCTCGGCAACGCTCATCTGCGCAAACAGATTGAGCTCCTGGGGAACGTAGGCGACATTCTTGTAAAGCGAGGGATCCTCGACGGGGTTGCGGCCGTCGATGAGGATATCGCCGCGGGAGGCCCGGTCGGTACCGGTCAGGATCTTCACGAGGGTGGATTTGCCCGCACCGTTCTCGCCCGCGAGAATATGCGTGCGGCCGAGTTCGATCGAAAGATCGACCCCGTTCAACGCGGTCACACCGGGAAAATCCCGGCCGAGGCCGCGGGTTTCAAGATAAGCCATGGGGCACCTCAGCGCCTGTAAGAAATGGAGGAGGCGCGGGAATCCCGCGCCTCAGGCATCCGATCCTCCCGGATCAGCCGCCCACATTTTCTTTGGTCAGGAAGGCGTTGCCAGTGTCGAGATAGCCGGGCACCTTGGCGCCGGTCGCCTGCGCCCAAAGCAGCATGACGGACCAATAGCCCTGCAGCTCCGGCTGCGAAGCAGACGAGCTGTCGGCGACGCCGTCACGGATCATGTCGAGCATTTCCGGCAGATTGTCGAGACCGACGAGCGTGACCTTGCCCTGCTTGCCGGCTTCGACGATCGCCTGGCCGATGCCGATCGGGCCCGCGGCGTCCGAAGCAACCCAGCCCTTCAGGTTCGGATTTGCCTGCATGATGGCGGCAGCCTGCTGCTGGGCCGTCTCGATGCTGTCATTGTCGATGCCTTCGGCGACGACCTTGATGCCCGGATGTTCGGCGAAGACCTGGCGGTGGCATTCGGCACGGATCGAGTGGTTCGGCGCCGTGGGAACACCCTGCATGATGGCGACTTCGCCTTCGCCGCCGAGAACCTCGACGAGGCGGCGGGCCGCGATCTTCGCCTGCTCGCAGAAATCCGAACCGATGTAAGGGATGGCCATGCCTTCCGGCGGAACGGAATCGAAGATGACCAGCGGAATCTTCTGGTTCTGCGCTTCTTCGAGCGAGGCGCGGTTGCCCGAGGGATCGAGCAGGTCGAGCGCCAGGCCATCAGGCTGGGTCGCAAGCGCGCTGTCGATGATCTGGTTCTGCTGAACCACGTCGGCGGCCTGCGGTGCGGAATAGATGACTTCGACGTCGGAGCCGGTCTGGGCCTTGATGGCCGCAGCGGCAGCCTGGGCGCCTTCGTTCACCTTGTCGAACCAGGGATGCACGACTTTCGGCACGACGACGAAGCGATAGGCATCCTTCTTGGTGGTGCCTTCCGCGTCCTGTGCGGTCGCGGTGAAGGGCAGGGCAAGCGCGGTCGCGCAAGCCAACAGTATGGCGATTTTCTTCATGATGATCTCCCTTGGATCAGGCGAAGTCTCCTCCCGCCTGAATGGTGCATGGCGGCCTCGAATCCCGTAACCCTCAGCCTCCGCGTTATCAGATACACATGTAAGTTTTAAAATACAAGAGTAAACTGCGCGCGGTGTCTGCCCCGAGGAGCAGTGGAAACCCTGAGGCCTAATGTGGTCGGCGGGATGGTGTGAACCACACGTCAGCCCAACGCGCGCACTCGCCGGAAGGCTCTGCTACGCGGTTGAGCGATCGGTGTTCTCGGGTAACAGGCTGGCGATCCACGCTATGAGCGCAATCGCACTGAATGTAGCGCCCAGCATGACAACGCCTTGCCAACCGAACTGTGCATAGGCTGAGGTGGCGCCAATTGCTCCGAGAGCGCTGCCGGCCGAGTAAAACACCATATACGCTCCAATCAGGCGTCCGCTCTTTTCCGGACTAAAAGCGACGATGACGCTGAGATTGCTGACGTGGACGGCTTGGACCGCCAGGTCCAGCAGGAAAACGCCGATAACGAGCCCGGTCATTGAGAGCGGAAGCAGGGCGATCAATCCCCATGACGCGACCAGGACCACCAAGGAAATGCCGGTGGTCCATCGACCATAACCCCTATCCGCAAGTGTTCCGGCCCATGTTGCGCCTATCGCTCCTGCCAGCCCGATCAGCCCGAACAAGCCTATGTGGGTGTGAGAGTAGGAAAACGGCGGTGCGCTGAGCGGGAGAACGAGTGCGGTCCAGAAAGTGGCGAAGGACGCGAAGATGAGAAGCGCGATTGCGCCTCTCGATAGAAGCATGCGTTCCCGCAGAAACAGGCCCGGCGTCGAGATGAGTGCGCGAATATATGTCTCCGAACCGCGTTCTTGGGATCGCCGCGGCAGAACCGACATGAGAATGCCGACCATCACAAGTGTCACAAATGCGGATGCAAGATATACAGCGCGCCACCCGCCGATATCGGCAACGATGCCTGCGACGGATCGGGCGGCGAGGATGCCCGTCACCACGCCGCTGGTAACCGTGCCGACCACCTTGCCCCGTTGAGTTGGCGTAGCCAGAGCGGCGGCTTGGGCGACCAGGACCTGCACGAGAACGGCCAATAAGCCGACAGCAGTCATTCCAAGCAAGAGCATCGTTCTTGCTCCCGCCGCTGCGACGATCAAAAGGGCAATCGCCAACAGCAACCCTTGCGCAACGATAAGCTTGCGGCGATCGACAAGATCACTCAACGGCACGATAAAGATCAGCCCTAAGCCGTATCCGATCTGGGTGACCATCACGATCATGCCTATGGTGGCCGCCGAAATCCCGAGGTCTTGAGCCATCAAGTCGAGCAGTGGCTGCGCGTAATAGATGTTTGCAACGCTCGAACCTGCGGCGGCCGCGAGAACCAATGTCGTGACCCTCGACAATCCCTTTACCGGCACGTCGTGCGCGATCTTCCCAACCATTCCGTATACCTCGCAGTGCTGTTTCAGTTTCACCGAGAGACCACTTGGCCTGATGCAAATCTAGTTCTAAGATAGAACTGGTTTGCGTAGTGGAGGTTTGGAAGGATGGTAAAACGCGTCAGCCTGTGGAACTCGGGATGTCCCGTGGCGCGTTCGCTTGACGCGATCGGAGACTGGTGGTCGCTCCTGATCATCCGTGATGCGTTCGATGGCAAGCGCCGCTTTGGCGAGTTCCAGACCGGGCTTGGTATCAGCAGGGGCGTATTGGCCACTCGATTGCGCGACCTCGTGATACGCGGAATTTTCGAGACTGCGCCCGCCTCCGATGGAACCGCCTACCGCGAATATGTCCTGACGGAAAAAGGCAGAGGCCTGTTCCCCGTCATCGTCGCGCTACGTCAGTGGGGTGAGGATTTCCTGTTTGCGGCCGGGGAGGCGCATTCCTCATTGGTGGATCGGGAAAACGGTGTGCCAATCGCAAGACTTGTCGTCCAGTCCGCCAACGGCCGGCCCGTCAACTGGCAAGACACAGTGGTCACGGGCTAAGTCCAATTAATAATCCAGGCAAATTAGTCATTCCACTCTTCGTCATTGTTGCCGCCATCGCCGCATGCATAATTTGACCAGGTTAGATGGCCGGTCGGTCGCGACGTCCGGCAACACAGCCTGAGCGGCTGCAAATTCATTGCCGGCGGGCTCACCTGTGGCGGTGCGCGTCTGCGCCTGTTGCCGCCTTCCGATCCGCCGAATTCCGCGCCCGGAATGTCGTACGACGTAGTTCTCAAAGCCATTTGTCCATGGACAAAAGGCAAAGTCACTGTGGGGAAAGGTTCACTGTGGGTATTCTCGAAAAAATGCGGCTGGACGGCAAGGTCGCGTTCGTCACCGGTGGGGCCAGGGGCATCGGAAAATCCATCGCGACGGCCTTGTCGGAAGCGGGCGCGCAGGTCGCCATTGTCGACCTCGATCTGGACGAGGCGCAAAGAACATGCGCCGAGATATCTTCGGCGACCTCGAACAAGCTGATCGCGATCAGGACGGATATTACCAGCCCGCAGCAGGTGAACGAAATGATCGATCGCATCCTGTCGGAACTCGGCAGGCTCGATATCGCATTCTGCAATGCCGGCATCTCCAACGAAGTCGCCGTCGAGGACGACACGTACGATGACTGGAAGAAGATCATCGAGGTCAATCTCAACGGCACGTTCCTGACCGCGCAGGCTGCCGGTCGTGTCATGCTGAAGCAGGGCAAGGGGTCGATCATCTGCACGGCGTCGATGTCCGCGCACATCGTCAATGTTCCGCAGCGGGAGGCGTCCTACGCGGCGTCCAAGGCGGGGGTCATTCAGATGTGCAAGGCAATGGCCGTGGAATGGGCAACGCGAAACGTCCGCGTCAACACGATCAGCCCCGGCTATATGGCGACGGAAATGACCCTCAACTCGCCGGCGCTCGTTCCGCTCATCGATCAATGGAACGAACTTTCGCCCATCAAGCGCATGGGCAATCCGGAGGAACTGCAATCGATCGCGGTTTATCTGGCGGGAGACACCAGCTCCTTCACGACAGGTTCCGACTTCATCGTGGATGGCGCCTACACCTGCTTTTGAGCGCGCTGCATCGGAAGCGATATCCCGAAGGAAATGAAATGATTTTATCGTGCACCAATATCATGGTTCCGGGAAAGACGCTGACCGAGAAGGCGCATCTCCTGCGGCGCTGGGGCTATAGCGGCGTGACCGTCTTCGCGGACCGCGCAGGCTGGAATGACGAGAAACTCGAGGAACTGCTGACACTCGAAAACAACACGGGTGTCGTTCCCTGCGAGTTCCTCTTCATGGCGCCCGCAGCCGGCAAGCTGATGAGCGAGAACGCCGATGAGCGGGCCGCGACGAAGGCGCTCTACATCGAAGCGGCGGAAGTCTGCGCCCGGATCGGTGCGATTACCGAAATCGAATATCTCCTGGGCCCCCAGGACCCTCTGCCCCTGTTCGACGTCTACAAGCAGATGACGCCGGAGCAGGAAGAGGGCTTCCTTGCCGCATACAGGGAGATTGCGCAAACCGTTGCCGGTACCGAAGCGGCCGTTCTGCTGGAAGGCATCAACCGCTACGAAAGCCCTTATATGAACAGTATCGTCGATTGCGCCCGCGTTGCCGCGAAGCTCGACATGAAAGAGGTCGGCGTCCTGCCTGACTTCTTCCACATGTCGATTGAGGAGGCCGATATCGCGGACGCCATTGCTGCGGTCGCCGGCTCGATCCGGCATGTCCATCTGGGCGACAACAACCGGTGCACGCCGGGCAGGGGCAGTATTGATTGGGAGCGTGGCCTGAAGGCCCTCAAGGCGACGGGTTACGACAAGTTCATCAGCCTCGAATGCAGCACGATGGGGCAGCCTGACGTGACCTTGCCGGAAGCTGCCGACTACCTGAACAGAATTCTCGCCAGGATCTGACGGTCATGTTCAGGCCGTTCAAGCTGAAAGCGCCGTATTTCGAGATCGGTCCCAAGGTCTACATGTATGGCGATGAGGCGCTTGATCTGGCGATCCACGCGGATGCGCTGTGCCGAAAGTTCGACGTCGAAATTATTTTTACGGCGCAGTACACCGACATTTCGAGGATCGCGCACGCCACCACGCATTTGAAGGTCTTCGCCCAGCACATGGATGCCAATCCGGTTGGCCGGGGCGTCGGCGCGGTCTTGCCGGAAGCCCTCAAGCAGGCGGGCGCTGTCGGCGTTCTCTTGAACCATGCGGAAAAACCGCTGGGCCTGTCGGTTCTCAACGAGACAATCCGTCGCGCGGACGATGTCGGCCTTGCCACGCTCGTTTGCGCCGCCACCGTCGAGGAGAGCGCGGCCGTGGCGATGCTGCGGCCCAATATGGTGCTGGCGGAATCTCCGGCCCTTATCGGCGGCGGCAAGCGCAGCGAGGACGATGCGCTGGAAGTCGCAAGGATAAATGCCGCCGTGCAGGCTGTCGGGAACGACATTCTCGTCCTGCACGGGGCCGGCATCAGCGACGAGCATGACGTCTACCAGATCATTCGTTCCGGTGCCGACGGCACGGGCTCGACGAGCGCCATCATGCGCGCCGCGGATCCCAAGGACATGCTTTCGCGCATGATCGAAGCGATGAGCCAAGCGTATCGCGAGAGAACCACAGATTAAAGGAGTTGAATGGATGCCCGTGTTTCATAAAACGATCCCGGTCAATTCGCCCCATGGCATCTATTTCGAGGACGTCACCGACAAGGTCGCGTCGATCGTCGCAGAGGCTGGCATCAAGGATGGCATCGTCGTCGTGTTCAGCCAGCACACCAGCTGCAGCGTGCTGATCCAAGAAGATTCGGAGGCGGAGACATATGCGAAGATCCCGCTCATCCTGCAGGACACGATCAATTGCCTGGAGAAGATCATCCCTGATTGCAAATATGAAGGGCAGTATCTCCACCCTGGCGCCTATCACACCAAACAGGCCTTCGAACTCCGCGGCGAGCTCAATGCCTGGTGCCTGAACACCGATGGTCATATTCGGTCTTCCCTGCTTGGCCGCTCGGAAAGCATCCCCCTGCTGGACGGGAAAATGACCCTGGGTGAGTTCGGCCGGATCTACTTCGCCGATCTGGATCAGACCCGACCGAGGGAGCGCACCGTCCGGGTGCAGATCGTCGGCGAATAGCCGAGCCGCAGCCTGCTCTCGCGACGGCGTCGGCAATGCGCCGCCGGCTGACAACGACGATACGGTGGAAGAAGGAGTTGTGCCGCCGATGGGGATCATTACCCTCGATCTGGGAACAACAAACACAAAGGTCGCCTGTTATACGCGCGACCTGAGGCCTATTGCCATGGAAAGCAAGGCGGTGGCCTATATCCATGTGAACGGCTTTGTCGAATTCGATGCAAAGCAGTATTTCAGCGAAATCGTCGGCCTGATCCGCTCCTGTGTCCAAAAATCAGCTGCTGTTCAGGACTGGCATCCGGATCAACTGGTCATTACCGGGCAGGCGGAATCGCTGGTTGTTATCGACGCGCATGGGGAGCCGCTGCGCAACGGCATTTCGTGGCTGGACATGCGCTCCCGAAGCGAATGCGACGACCTGTCGGCGCTGTTCGACAAGGATACCTGTTACCGGATCACAGGACAGCCAGAGATCATCCCCACCTGGCCTCTGACCAAGATCCTGTGGCTCAAGCACCACGAGCCGGAATGCTTCCAGAACGCTGAAAAATTTCTTCTCCTGAAAGACTATATCATCTTCCTCCTGACCGGCCGTTTCGTCGGCGAGCACTCGATCTATCCGTTTTCCCATTATTTTGACATCGTCGGCAAAACCTATTGGGAAGCACCGCTGGAATACTGCGGAGTCGACGTCTCCCGGCTACCTGTGCTCGTGGAACCTTGCTCCGTGGTCGGAGAAATCCTGCCCGACATCCGCGCAATGACCGGCCTGCCACCGGCCTGTCTCGTCAACGCCGGCACGCTGGATCACTTCGCTGCCATGATCGGTACCGGCAATGCCGTGCAAGGTATTGTAAGCGAGTCGGCGGGAACTGTGTCCTCGATCGCGACCCTCGTCGAAAACCCGTTTTCGGCAGCCACGACCGTGCCGGTCTACTGCGGACCTTTCAAAGACAGCTACATCTATCTTCCAGTCTGCGAATCCGGCGGCATCAGCCTGGAATGGTTCAAGAACGCATGTCTGCCGGACACCCCCTTCGCGGACCTGGATGCGCGATGCAGCCGAAAGGCGATCGATCCCCGCCTGACGTTTCTGCCCTATCTGACGGGTGTGAATCCACCCGAGTTCGATCCCAATGCAACCGGCGTGTTCTTCGGCGCGACCATTGCCCATGACGCCTATGATTTCGCCTTGGCCATCATGTGCGGCGTCGCCTGCCTTCTGCGGAAGAACATCGAAAACCTTCAGTCGTCGGGCATCGCCTTCGAGAAAATCATCTCGACAGGCGGCGGCGCCAAATCGGCCCTGTGGTCGCAGATCAAGGCTGACATCTGCGGTCTGCCGGTTGCAGTCCCGGCCGAGGAAGAGGCTCCCAGTCTCGGTGCGGCCATCATCGGCGCGGTGTCTTGCGGGTACTATGCGACCTATGAGGCGGCGGCCGAGCACTGTGTCCGGATGAAGACGATTTACTATCCGGATCTGACAAATTCCCAAGCCGAGCGGCAATATCGCTTGTTCTGCCGATTGTACGATTCACTCGGGCCGGTCTTCTCCGAATTTCCGTCAAATGGATGACGAAATCCGCCTGACGACGTCGATGAAGTCAGCCATGAGTGCCGTGGGAGAACCGCGGTGGCCAATTCCGATAATGCATTCGCGCATGTCGGTGATGTCGCGGAAGACGACACCCGGCCGGGCATAGTAACGCGCCGTGCTGTCTGCCGTGATGCTGATGGCCCGGCCCATTGCCACGGCCTGCAGTTCCGACTCCACGGTTGCCACCTCGAGC
This sequence comes from Shinella sp. AETb1-6, assembly GCF_009826875.1. Classification (NCBI taxonomy): domain Bacteria; kingdom Pseudomonadati; phylum Pseudomonadota; class Alphaproteobacteria; order Hyphomicrobiales; family Rhizobiaceae; genus Shinella; species Shinella sp. AETb1-6. Next base: position 111,933 of record NZ_WUMM01000003.1, read on the forward strand.
ACGACTTGCGCGGGATGTTGTGCATCCCGGTATTCTCCGGCCAGCCAGTAGTCGCGCCATTGTCCCGGCGTCGGCGCGCCGATCAACGGCTCGTCCAGAATGTCCGCGAGAACAACGGTTTCCTTTGCCGCCAGCGGGTGTCCTGTCGGCAGGCACACGACACACTTCTCGCGTGTTATTTCGACGATGTTGATGTCTTCGTCTCCAATCGGAGGGCGGATGATGCCGCAGTCGACCTCGCCTGAAATCAGGCCGGCGGTCGGGTCCGAAAAGTCGTATTCCTTCAGCTTGAGGATTGCATCGGGCCGCACCCGCTCGAATTCCTTGACGATCGCCGGTATGAACTCCACCGCCGTCCCGATCATGAAGCCGACGCGCAGCTCGCTCTTGAGAGCCAGTTGGACCCGCCGTGCCTCCTCCTGGAACAGATCCATGGACCGGCTGACGGCCAGCGCTTTTGTCAGCATCTGTTCGCCAAAAGGGGTGAGGCTGACCGCGCGTGTCGTGCGCGTGAACAATGGGAAACCGGCGTTCGTCTCGAGTTGAATGATGGTCTGGGAAAGGGCCGGCTGCGACACGTTGAGAAGCTCCGCCGCCCGACAGAAGCTCTTCTCCTGCGCAACGACGATGAACGACTTTATATGCCGCAATTGAATATTCATAAGCAGGGACGATAAATTTGCGAACCCTTCCTTGTCAATTGTCGTCGTCCCGAACCGGCCATAAAAGCAGGTCGAGGTGGCATCGTGACGTTGGCGAAAAGAGTCGACGAATTAATAATTTCGGTGAATTAATCAATTCGTCAATCGTCCTTGTTGCCAGCGGCTTTCTGGTTCTTAATTGCGTCGAGGATTGGCCTGGGGCGTGCTGGGAAAATGACGGTCTGTCAGGATATTGGAGACTTTGTCTTGGCGCCCGCCATATGTCGCCAGTGCAACAGATTTCCGTGCCTATGACGTCATCGCGCCATCGGCGCAGGTCAACGTTGCGGCGCCGCCATCCAAGTGGCAACGGCGCATCATTCTTTAATTGCAGGCAATATGTCGAACCAGAACAACGAAGGGGAATTCCTACATGTTTGACACCAAGCTTACGCGCAGAAGCGTTCTTGTCGCCGGCGCCACAACAGCGCTCGCTATGCCTTTTGTGCGCCCGTCCTGGGCGGCCCCGGATACGGTTCGTGCGTTGATGTGGGAAGCCTATCTGCTTCCCGACCAGATCACGGCCTTCGAGGAGGCAAACAAGGTCAAGTTCGTCCCTTCCTTCTTCGACGGCAATTCCGAAGCCTACAACAAGCTTCGCGTTGGCGGTTCGAAGGAATTCGACCTCGTGCAGGCCGACGGATTTTGGCCGCAACTGTATTTCCGTGAGGGGCTGTTGCGGGCGGTGGACTATTCCAAGGTCCCGAACGCCTCCGGTTATCTGCCGGAATTTGAAGCCGAAGCGTTCAAGGTCCTTTCCGATCCCCAATCCGGCAAGAAGATCGGCTTCCCGTTCTGCTGGGGCGCGTACGGTATTACCTATGATGCCGGCAAGGTCCCGCCGGAACGAACCGAGACGCTCGAATGCATGTTCAGTTCCGACTACTCGGGCATGCTGTCGACCAGCGCGCGCTTCGAGGAGAACATCGCGCTTGCGGCACTCCTGGTTACGGATCGCCTCGGCAGCCGGGACAAGCCGCGTCCGGACGGAAAGCCGTTCAATCCGTATGTCCTGTCCGATGAAGAGCTTGCGGAGGTCGAGAAGCTTCTGATCCAGCAGAAGAGCCTGCTTCTCACCCGCTACCAGGACAATCCGACGCTGTTCCAGCTTCTGCAGAGCGGCGCGGTCGTCGCCGCGACCGAATTCGCACAGGTCTTCCGGCAGTTGCTGACGGCCGAAGCTCAAGGCGCCGCACCAGTCGATTTCCGGCATGCGCTGAAGATGAAGGAAGGTGGTCTCGGCTGGGTGGACACCTGGCTGGTGACTTCAGGCGTCCAGGACGGCACGAAGTTCGATCTCTGCAACAGCTTTATCGATCTCATGATCTCGCCTGCGGTCATGAAGAAGATCGGCGAGGTGGCGGGATGCTCGACGACAGTCGATCTGCGCTCGATCTCCAACGAAACCGAGCGAAAGCTTTTCCTGATGGATCGCTCGAACGAGATCGCCGACCTCTTCATGTTTGATCAGCCTTCCTCGCCCGAGAAGTGGGAACGCGTCTGGTCGAACGTTCAGGCGGCCTGAGCGATCGGTTCATCCTCACGGGGGTAGGGCGGCTTCGGGGCATTCCGTTGCCCTGGCCGCCTGCAACGCAGGAAATCTCATGAGCAACGCAAGTTCCTACATCCGCATCGACAACGTGTCGCGGCGTTATGGCGCCTTCAAAGCACTGGACGATGTCAGTCTAGACATCTCCAAGGAAGAATTCATCGCCATTCTGGGGCCAAGCGGGTCGGGCAAAAGCACGTTGCTGCGCCTCATCGCCGGCCTCGATCGCCCGACGGAAGGCCGCATCCATTTCGAGGGAAAGGACGTCACCGAGCTCGCACCACACAAACGCGGGATCGGCATGGTGTTCCAGGAGTTCCTGCTCTTTCCGCACAGGACGGTGCGCGAAAATCTCGCCTTTCCCTTGAGAATGCGCAACGAGGCCAAGGGCGAGATCGAGGAACGGGTCGAATGGGTGGCCGGCATCCTGTCGCTGAGCACGATGCTGGACCGCTATCCCAGCCAGCTTTCGGGTGGCCAGCAACAGCGCGTCGCCCTTGGCCGCGGCCTTGTGGCACGTCCAACGCTCCTGCTTCTCGATGAACCGCTGGCCAATCTCGACCGCGAGCTCCGGCAGGAAATGGAAATCGAAATCCGGCGGTACCAGAAACAGCTCGGCATTCCCTTCATCTATGTGACGCATAACCAGGAAGAAGCGCTCTCGATGAGCGATCGCATCGCCGTCATCAACAATGGGCGTCTCGAAGCCCTGGGTGAGCGGCAGGCGATCTACGATCACCCGCAGACACCGTTCGTCGCTCGTTTCGTCGGAAAATCGAGCAAATTCCAGGGTGTCGTCGAGCCGGACGGTGCGACCGTGCGCCTGACCCGACACGATTACGAATTCGCGTTGCCGTCCGATAAAACATTCAAGCCGGGTGACGCGGTCGAAATTTTCGTCAAGAACGAGCGGTTTGACATTACGCTTAAACAGCATGGCGGCACAGGCATTCCATCCAAGGTGGTGGACGTCGTGCTGCGTGGACCCTTCCTCGAATATGTGCTCGAGACCGATCGCGGCGATACGGTGATCGCCGTCAAACCGAAGCGGAACGATCCGATCCCACTTCAGGAGCGGGTCCTGCTGTCATGGAACCCGGCCGATTGCCACATCTTCAAGGACGGAGCTGACGATGCAAGACGCTAATCTCCAGCGCCGCCTCATCCTCAATATCCCGACGGCCTTCCTGCTGCTCTTCTTCGTCATGCCGCTGACCGCACTGGTGGTCCTGAGCTTCTGGCAAACCGAGAACTACAAGATCGTCCATGACTGGACATTGATGAACTACACCACGCTCGCGACGGAGGGTGCTTACATCACCTTCTTTCTCCGCTCGCTTGTCATGGCGGTCGGCGTGTCCGTCACGCTGGTGGCCCTGTCGTGGCCGATCGCCTATTTCATCGTTCGTTACGGTGGGCGCTACCGCATCATCTTCTCGCTTCTTCTCGTCATTCCCTTTCTGTCGGGCGAGGTTCTCCGCCTCATCGCGCTGCAGGGGATGCTTGGACCGGCCGGCCTGGTCAACGGTGCGCTGATCCGCATGGGCGCCGCACCGCTCAGGATGATCATGTATTCCAATGCCGCGTCCTTCATCGCCTTTATTTATCTGTATCTGCCACTCGTGGTGACGACGGTCTACCTGTCGCTGATCAACTTCGACTTCAGGCTGGCGCACGCCGCCAGCGCCTGCGGCGCCAACCGGTTCCGGATCTTCACCGAGGTGGTCTGGCCGCTCAATCTTTCGGGCACGATCGTCGGCTTCATGCTCGCCTTCATTCCGACGCTCTCGGCGTCATTGGTACCGCGCTTCCTCGGCGGACCGAACGGCACGCTCTATGGCATGTCCATGGCGCAGCAATTTGGCGAGTCGGGCACATGGGCTCTTGGAGCCGCCATGGGCGTCGTCCTGTTCTTGTTCTCGGCGATCGCGCTCGCGATCCTGAGTTATGGCGTGGATCTCCGCCGCACTGGCTTTACGGGATTGGGGAGGCAGTAGCATGAGCCCGAGCTTTACAGATTCCCTCATCAAATGGACGCTGGCAGCCTTCCTCGTCCTGGTCTTCGCCTTCCTCTATATGCCGATCGTGCACATCTTGTTCGCGTCGCTTTCGACACGGCCGAATTTTCCCTATCCGCCGGAATTCAACGTTGCGAGCTATGTCCGCCTTTCGACCAACACCGTCTACCAAAGCGCCTTCCTCAACAGTCTTCTTCTCGCGTCCTGCACGGCTGTACTGTCCACCGTGCTTGGCTTTCTCGCCACCGTCGGCGTCTTGCGTTTCGCTGGAAAGCGGGCATTGATTTACGCGATATTCTTCGCCGCGCCGCTGTTTGTGTCGGAAATTCTCCTGGGGATATCGAGTATGGCGCTCTACTACATGCTGTTCGAACTTCAGGGGAACATGCTGACTGCGATCATCGCGAATGCCGTGCATTGTTTCAGCTTCTGCTTCCTGATCATGGCGGCGATGCTCTACAAATACGACTGGCGCATGAATGAGGCGGCGATCGTCTGCGGTGCTTCGCCCTTGCGTTCCTTCTTCGAGGTCATGCTGCCGATCACGTGGCCGGGCATCATGGGAAGCCTGATCACCGCATTCGTGCTTTCCCTGAACGGTCTCGATGTGTCGTTCTACCTTTTGGGGGCGACGCCGACCATGCCGTCCGTCGCATGGGGTGCGCTCCGATATGGCGTCAAACCGGAACTCTATGCCCTTTCAAGCCTCATCAACATCATCGTGTTTGCCATGATCATCGCATTGCTTGTGGCGATCAGGTTGAAACGAAAGGCAGTTTAGCAGAAGACGTTGCGATGCGCGTTCACCTGACACGGTGAAAATGAAGCCATGTGTTGACTTTTGTCAGCCATGTTGACTAATGTCAGAGCTCCGCCGATGGAGCCCCGATGCCAATCCGAGTCAACGACCAGATCATCCATAAGGCCGCCTGGCTGTACTATACGCACGGCCTGCGGCAGGATGAGGTGGCGCAGCGGCTCGGGATCTCCCGCGCATCCATAGCCATGTATCTCCGCAAGGCACGCGAGATGGGCATCGTCACCATCTCGACATCTTCGGAGCTGTTCTCGGATGATGTCCTGGCTCGGGAGCTGGAGGATGCCACGGGCCTGAGCACGGCCTGGCTTGTGCCTGAGGACCGTCAGGCAATGGACCCTGCATCGGAGATGCCGGTTGTCGCGGCATCCGTCTTTCTGGAATTGCTCAGCAAGGGCGACAGGGTGGGCGTTGCCTGGGGCCGCACGGTCTACCATATCGCCGATGTCATGCCGTTTGCGGACCTGCGCGGCGTCACCGTCGTGCAGCTCTGCGGCAATCTCGGCGCACCCTATTCCTATCGCCCCGACCAGTGCACGACGGAAATCGCCCGGCGCCTGAATGCCGAAGGCATCAATTTTTACGCACCGCTCGTCCTGTCTTCCGAACGTCTCGCCGAGGAGCTGCGAAGGGAGCCCGTCATCAAGGATCAGCTTGCGACGATCTCGGACTGCAACCTTGCGCTCTATTCCGTCGGCGGCATCGAGGATGATAGCCACCTCGTCAAATGCGGTGCGTTGTCCGCCGCCGACATGCATGCCTTGGGAGAGAACGGGGCAGCCGGCGTCATCGCCGGCCAACTCATCGATCATGACGGCCAGTGGCTGGACTGCAACCATAACCGCCGCTGCATTTCCGCCGACCTCGATTCCATCCGGTCGATCGAGAAGCGCATGCTGGTCGTGCAGGAAGACAACAAGTTCGAGCCGTTGATGGCAGCGCTGAAGGGAGGATTTGCCTCGCATCTGGTCGTGACCACCTCGATGGCGCGTCGCATTCTGGAGCGCTGGTCCAAGGAAGGACGTGGCCGAAGGGGCTTGGCCGACAGCGGGCCGAGCGAGGTCTGAAGAAGGTTTAAAGGTCCGCCGGTGCCGGCTGGACCGGTTATCGGGAGGATGAAACATGGAAAATCTCTGGCGCGACGACGAAGCGGAAAAAGTCGTCGCCGGCTACGCATCCAAGGGCGTGAACCGCGACTTGGCGCTGCGCACCTACACGACCCGGCTGTTGGGCGGTGAGCCGCGGCTGGTGCTGCACGGCGGCGGCAATACATCCGTGAAGACCGAAGTGACCGATCTCGTCGGCGACACCCATGCGGTGCTCTGTGTGAAGGGCAGCGGCTGGGACATGGGTACGATCGAGCCGCCCGGCCTGCCGGCCGTGAAGATCGCCCCGCTCCTCAAAAGCCGCAAGCTCGACAAGCTGTCGGATGAGGACATGGTGACGTTGCTGCGTGCCAATCTCATCGATCCCGGTGCGCCAAATCCTTCCGTTGAAGCGCTGCTGCATGCATTCCTGCCCCACAAGTTTGTGGATCACACCCACTCGACCGCGATCCTGGCCATCGCAGATCAGGCAAAGAGTCGCGAGATGAGCGCCGCGCTCTTCGGCAAGAAAATGGGTTTCGTACCCTATATCATGCCCGGTTTCGCGCTCGCCAAGGCCGCGGTGGAAGTATTCGAGCAGGATCCGACGGTGGAAGGCCTGATCCTCGACAAGCACGGCATCTTCACCTTTGGAGACACCGCCAAGGAAGCCTATGACCGGATGATCCACTACGTCACGGTCGCCGAAGACCATGTGAAGGTCAACGGCCGCAATCCGTTCACGCCGGCCGTTCTCCCCTCGAAGCTGGCAAGCCCAGCCGATATCGCCCCGATGCTGCGTGGCGCAGTGGCCGTCGACAAGGGCGAGGGCCGCTTTGATCGAATGGTCAGCGTCTTTCGCTCGTCGCCGGCCATTCTCGATTTTGTCAATGCAGCGGAAGTCCGGGACATGGCGGCGCGCGGCGTCTCGACGCCCGACCTCTCCATCCGCATCAAGACCGGCCCGATGGTGCTGCCGGCACCCCCCAGCGATGATCTCGACGGCTATCGCGCTGTCATCGATCAGCACGTCGCCGACTTCGCCGCCGATTATGCCGAATATTTCCGCAGCAACGACGCCCGCGACGATGTCAAGCGCATCATGCTCGACCCGATGCCGCGCCTGACGCTGGTGCCCGGTCTCGGCATGTTCGGCCACGGTCGGACGCTCAAGGATGCGACCATTGCCGTCGATGTCGGCGAGATGTGGATCGAAGCCGCGCGTGACGCAGAGTCCATCGGCCGCTTCGAGCCGGTCAGCCGTCCCGATCTCTTCGATCTCGAGTATTGGTCGCTGGAGCAGGCGAAGCTCGCCGGCGCCAAGCCGAAGCCGTTTACCGGTCAGGTGGCGGTCGTTACCGGTGGGGCGGGTGCCATCGGCGCCGCGGTGGTCAGGGCTTTCGCGGCCGAGGGCGCCCATGTCGTGGCCCTCGATCTCGACGGCGAGAAGGCGGCGGCCGTCGCCAAGGCGGCCGGCAACAACTCGATCGGCATCGCCTGCGATATCACCGACCCCGTCTCCGTCCGCATGGCGTTCGACAAAGCCGTTGCCACTTTCGGCGGTGTCGATATCGTCGTTTCCAATGCGGGTGCGGCCTGGGAAAGCCCGATCGCCACGATGGACGACGCGCTTTTGCGCAAGAGTTTCGAGCTGAACTTCTTCGCACACCAGACGGTGGCGCAGAATGCCGTAAGGATCATGAAGGTGCAGAAGACCGGTGGCGTGCTGCTGTTCAATGCCTCCAAGCAGGCCGTCAATCCCGGCGCGAAGTTCGGCGCCTATGGCCTGCCGAAGGCCGCAACGCTCTTCCTGTCGCGGCAATATGCGCTGGAGCACGGCGCCGACAACATCCGCGTCAACGCCGTCAATGCCGACCGCATCCGTTCCGGTCTGCTGAATGACGAGATGATCGCCAACCGCGCCGCTGCGCGTGGCCTTTCCGTGAAGGAATATATGGGCGGCAACCTGCTCGGCCTCGAGGTCACGGCGGAAGACGTGGCGCGCGCCTTCGTGCACCACGCGCTCGCCGAACGCACGACCGCGGATGTCACCACCGTCGACGGCGGCAATATCGCAGCGGCAATGCGCTAGCGCGGATCAGGCGAGATCCGTCTGCGCGAAGTCGTCGCCGTTGTAGGCGAGAGGGACGCCAAGCGCCTTCGCACACGCATAGGCGAAGCAATCGCCGAAATTCAGAGCCGCCGGGCGACCGGCGGTTTTGCCATAGGTCGTTGCGGCATCAAGGGCGAGTTCACCGATCCGGGGCGTTACCGTTAGTTCGCTCGCTCGAATCTCGGACAGGAAATTCGCTACCGCGTCCCGCGCGGATGCAATCGCTTGCCGCTTGTCCGGGCTCGAAGGCTGTTTTCTTGCGAGCGCGAGCACGGCCTCGAAACGAGCCAGTGAACTGACCGAAAAGCTGGTTTCACTTGCGTCAAGCCGCTCGACAATCTCTTCCCAGCCCGGCTCGCGCGTCATCACCGCGACGATGGCGGAGGCATCGATAAACATCAGAGATCGTCCCACATCTCATCCGTGAACTTTTTCATGTCGAAGTTGGGATCGGGCTTGCCCCATGACGCGACCCTCTCCTGAAGAGGTGCAAGTCTCTCCCGCAGCGACGCCTTGTGCTTTTCGCGATCCAGTTCGTTTTGCAACGCACGGCGCACCGCTTCCTTCTTCGTCGGGGCGTTCATGGCTTTTTGCAGCTGGGCGGCAAGCGCGTCGACCTCGTCGTCACGAATAAAGAGCGCCATCGGATATCTCCTATAGATATCCAGATATACACGCCAGATATCTCGCGTGCAAACAAAAAGGGCGGCCCGATGGACCGCCCTTCTTCATCCACATGCCGAAATCAGGGCTTCGGCATCCATGCCGGCATGGCGACGTCGGCATGGGCGAACTGGGGCAGCTTCGCGCCGAGCTCTTCCATGTTCTTGATGTCCTGATCGTTCAGGTCTTTCTGGGTGATCAGCGTCGGCGGCACGATGACCTGCTTGCCCGGGTCTTCGCCGGCAAGCAGCATGGCGAGCGAGCGTACCGAGACCTGGCCGACCACGGCCGGGTTCGTGGCGGCTGTCGCGACCCAGGCCGAGCCGGATTCACGCATGGCGGCGATGTCGGAGGTCGAGATGTCGGCCGAGTAGATCTTCACGCTGGAGGACAGGCCCGCTTCGTCGACGGCGATCTTCACGCCCTTGGCGAATTCGTCATAGGGGGCGAACATCACGGTGATATCGGGGTTGGCCGAAATCACCGACCGCGCCTGGTTGGCGACGGAGTTCGCGATCGGGTTGTCCATCGTGCCGAACTGGGCAGCCTCGTTGATGCCGGGATACTTCTTCTTGAATTCCTTCCAGGTCTCGTCGCGACGGTCGAGCGGCGCGATGCCGGCGACGTAGACGTAACCGGCCTTGAAGCTTTCGCCATTGTCCTTGATCGCCTGCTCCAGCGCGAGGCGGGCGAGGTCGCGGTCGGACTGCTCGACCTGCGGTATCTTGTCGTTTTCGACATTGACGTCGAAGGCGACGACCTTGATGCCGGCATCGACCGCACGCTGGGCGGCTTCCTTCATGGATTCCGTCAGGCCGTGCTGGATGATGATGCCCTGCACGCCGAGTGCGATGGCCTGATCGACCATGTCGGCCTGGAGTGCCGCGTCCTGGCGGCTGTCGAAGACCTGAAGCTGCACGCCGAGCGCCTTGGCCTGCGCTTCCACACCGGCGAGGTAGGACTGGAAGAAGTCGCCGGTCGAGAGATAGCGCACGAGCGCGATCTTCACGTCGCCGGGCTTGTCGAACGGCTTGGGCATGTCAGCCGCAAAGGACGGCACGGCAAACGATGCCGCGGCCATCAGCCCGAGCGTCATCTTGCCCAGGGTTCTACGCGTAAAATTCATGGTCAGTCTCCTCCACTGGTGAACTTTGGTGATCCGCCAGGCCTCCCGCCTCAGCGTTTGCCTCTTTTCGAGAGCGCAAAGGTAAAGATCAGGGCGATGACAAGCACGGCGCCCTTGATGAAATCCTGTGTGTAGTAGGGCGCGTTCATCATCGTCAGGCCCTGCAGCAGGATGCCGACGAAGAGGGCGCCCACGGCCGTCCCGAAGGCATTTGGCTTGGCGGATCCAAGCACGGCGAAGCCGATCAACGCGGCGGCGACGGCATCGAGCAGCAGGTTGTTGCCCGAGGCGATATCGCCGCGGCCGAGGCGGGCGGCAAGCAGGATGCCGCCGATCGAAGCGAAGACGCCGGAGATGATATAGGCCGAGATCTTGTAGGCATTGACCGGCGCACCGGCGAGGCTCGCCGCCCGCTCGTTGGAGCCGACGGCATACATCATGCGGCCGAAGCGGGTGTATTCGAGGAAGAACCAGATGACGACGGCGAGCACGATCAGAACGACCACCGACACCGGCACGAGATTGGGCAGGATCAGGTCGAACCGGTGGCGGCCGAGCGCCAGGAAGGCCGGGCTGAAGGCGCCGGTCGCCGTCGAGCCGTCCGGCAGTGTCATGCCTGTCGCGATCGAACGCCCTTCGGTCGGGATGCGTTGCAGTCCGAGCAGCAGGAACATCATGCCGAGCGTCGCCAGCAGATCCGGCACGCGCATATAGACGATGATGATGCCGTTGACGAGGCCGACGAGCACGCCGACTGCAAGGCAGACGAGCGTCGCGGTCAAAGCGTCGCCGCCCATCACGACCATCACATAGGACGATGCCATCATGGCCGTCGTGGCAACGGATCCGATCGACAGGTCGAAGCCGCCGACCACGAGCGTTGCGGTGACGCCGAGCGCCAGAATACCCGTGATCGACACGGATTGCAGTATGAACACCGCGCTTTGAGGCGAGGCGAAGCCGCCGGTGACGAGAGAGAAATACAGCACCATGCCGGCGAGCAGCACGAGGAAGCCGTACTTGATCGCGGTTTCCCGGATGTTGAAGGCAGCCGGCGGGACGGCGCCGGTGGAATTGCTCTGTTGGCTCGTCATCATGCACTGACCTGTTGATAGAATTGTCCGGCGATCTCGGAGAGCAGCCGCTCGACATCGATGTCGGCATTGCGATGCTCGCCCACGATGGTCTGTTCAGACATGACGAAGATGCGGTCGGCGACCTCGAAGGCTTCGTCCAATTCCGTGAGGAAAAGAATGGTGGAGCGCCCGGCGGCGGACGCGCGCAGCTTTTCGCCGATATCCCGGCGGGCGGCGATGTCGACGCCCTGGAAAGGTTCGTCGAGGATCAAGAGACGCGACGGTTCGGACAGCCACCGGCCGACCATGACCTTCTGCTGGTTGCCGCCCGACAGCGTCTGCATCTCGTCGCGCTCGCTGCGGCAGACGACGCCCAGCGCAGAGATCTGCTGGCGCGCCTTGGTCTTTTCCGCGCGCCGGCTGGCGATGCCGAAGGACGAGAGACGGCGCAGGAACGGCAGGCTGATATTCTCGTAGATATTGAAGTCCGGCACGATGCCGCTGATCGCGCGGTCCTTGGCGACAAGGAAGACGCCCTGGGCAATCGCCTGGCCTGTCGTCTTCGGCGCATAGCGTTTGCCGTCCAGCGTCATCTCGCCGGCTGCCGGTGCACGGACGCCGAAAAGCGTTTCCGCAAGTGCCGTCTTGCCGACGCCGACTAGGCCGGTGACGGCGACGATCTCGCCATCACCGAGATCGAAATCGAATGGCCGCGTCTGTTCGGAGAGTTTCAGGCCACGCACACTGAAGACCGGGCGGCCCGCTTCACGCACCGCGACGGCACCGGCCGAGACCTTGCGGCCGAGCATGGCATTGACCGCACCTTCGTAATCGAGCTCCGGCCCCTCAAAACGGCCGGTGATGCGGCCGTCACGCAATGCAAGGATGCTGTCGGCAAGGCGGCGGATATCCGACATGCGGTGCGAGATGTAAAGAATGGCGACGCCGCGCGCCTTCAGGCGGTCGACGAGTTCGAACAGGCGGTCGGCTTCCGCGCTCGACAGCGACGAGGTCGGCTCGTCGAGGATCAGCACTTTCGGCTCATGCGCCATGGCGCGCGCGATCGCCACCATCTGGCGGTCGGCCAGCGTCAGGTCGTTGATGTTGGCGGCAAGCTCGATCGACAGGCCCATGCGGGAGGCGACGGCGGCCGCCTCGCGGCGCACCCGGCGCGGATTGAAGAACAACCGCGCGCCGCGCCCGTTCAGCCGGTCGAGCGTCAGGTTGGTCGCGACATCGAGATCGGCGACCACGCCGTCATTGATGTTCTGGTGCACGGTGACGACACCGGCGCGGATCGCCTCGGCCGGCGTTGCCGGTTCGAAGGCGGCGCCGGCCAGCGTGATCGCGCCGGCGTCCTTTGTGTACACGCCCGAGAGGATGCGCACGAGCGTGGATTTGCCGGCGCCGTTGGCGCCCATCAAAACCGTCACTGCGCCTGCCTTGAGGTCGAGGTTCACACCCTGAAGCACCGGAACCGGGCCAAAGGATTTGCGCACGCCCTCAATGCGAAACACTGCCTGTTCGCTCATTTACTCCTCCCAATGACGCCACGTTAGGATAGGCTATCATCAAATGTCAAGGCCGTTGACAATTGACAGAATGATGCCTTAGCTGTGGGCAAGGACGGCATGGCGGCAGGCGATGGAGGCAGCCCCGTGCGCAGGAGGAGAGCATCATGGACAGTCCCGTCTTCGAGGCGCTGAGCGCCGAGACATTGCCAGATAGGCTTGGCGGCAACGCCGCCCTGAAAGACAGGATCGGCAACGATTCGTCGCGCTGGACGATCAAGGAAGTCGGCGACGGTAACCTCAATCTGGTCTTCATCGTCACGGGAGAGATGGGCGCCGTCATCGTCAAGCAGGCGCTGCCCTATGTGCGCCTCGTCGGCGAGAGCTGGCCGCTGCCGCTGAAGCGCTCCTTCTTCGAATATCACGCGTTGAAGCGCCAGGGCGCACGCGACCCCGGCATGGTGCCGGAGATCCTGTTCTTCGACGAGGCGCAGGCCATCATCGTCATGGAATTCCTGACGCCGCATGTCATCCTGCGCCGCGCGCTGATCGATGGCCGGGAGTTGCCGAAGATCGGTCGGGACCTCGGCCTGTTCGTCGCCCGCACGCTGTTCCGCGGCTCCGACCTTTCCATGGTCACACGCGAGAAGAAGGCGGATGTCGCGCTGTTTTCGGACAATGTCGAGCTCTGCGACATCACGGAAAACCTCGTCTTTTCCGATCCCTATTTCGAAGCTGAACTGAATCGCCACACAACGCCGCAGCTCGATCCGCTCGTTGCCGAACTGCGCGCCGACCGTGACCTCAAGGTCGAAGCGCAGCGGCTGAAGCATCTGTTCTCCGCCAAGGCCGAGACGCTCTGCCATGGCGATCTGCATACCGGTTCCGTTATGGTGACCGACGACGAGACCCGCGTCATCGACCCGGAATTCGCCTTCTACGGCCCGATCAGCTTCGACGTCGGCATGCTGATCGCCAATTTCTGGATGAGCTATTTCTCGCAGGCCGGCCACGAGGCATCCCCCGGCGCGCGCGACGGCATGCGCGCCTATCTCCTCGATACGATCGATACGCTGTGGGAGACGTTTCGCGCGGAATTTTCCCATCTCTGGCGCACCGAGCGCAAGGGCATCCTCTATCAGGCCAGCCTCTTTGAGGACCGCAACGACCAACTCGCCGCTGAACAGGCGCTCATTATCGTCATCGATGAGATCTGGTGCGAGATGCTGGGCTTTGCCGGCATCGAGATCCACCGCCGCATCCTCGGGCTTGCCCACAATGCCGATTTCGAAACCATCGCCGACCCCAACCGCCGCGCGTCCTGCGAAAGCAAGGCCCTGAAGCTCGGGCGTCACCTCGCCGTCAACCGGCAGCGCATCCACGGTCTTCGCGATATCCGCGAGACGGTGGAGCGGCTTGAAAAGGAGATCATCGCGTGAAAGTCGAAGAACGCCATTACCGTACGATCTGGCTCAACGAGGATGGCCGCTCCGTCGACATCATCGATCAGCGCTGGCTGCCACATGAATTCCGTGTCGTCACGCTCAAGACCGTCGCCGATGTCGCGATCGCCATCCGGGATATGTGGGTGCGCGGCGCGCCGCTGATCGGCGTCACCGCCGCCTATGGCGTCGCGATCGCCATGGCCAAGGATCCGTCGGACACCCATCTCGATGCCGTCTGGGAGGAATTGAACGAAACCCGGCCGACCGCCATCAACCTGCGCTGGGCGCTCAATGCGATGCGTGATCATCTCGCCCCGCTACCGGAAGACCAGCGCGCCGGTGCCGCCTATGTGCGCGCCGCCGAGATTGCCGAAGAGGATATCGAGCTCAACCGCGCCATCGGCGCCAACGGTCTCGACGTCATCCGCAAGATCGCGGCCAACAAGAAGCCGGGCGAGCCCGTGCGCATCCTCACCCATTGCAATGCCGGCTGGCTCGCAACGGTCGACTACGGCACAGCGACGGCACCGATCTACATGGCCGTCGAGGCGGGCATCCCCGTCCACGTCTATGTCGATGAGACCCGCCCGCGGAACCAGGGTGCGTATCTCACCGCCTGGGAGATGAACGGCCACGGCGTGCCGCACACGCTGATCGTCGACAATGCCGGCGGCCACCTGATGCAGCACGGCGATATCGACATGGTGATCGTCGGCACCGACCGGACCACGGCGAATGGCGATGTGTGCAACAAGATCGGCACCTATCTCAAGGCGCTCGCTGCACGGGACAACGACGTGCCCTTCTATGTGGCCCTGCCGTCGCCGACCATCGACTGGACGGTGCATGACGGCGTCAAGGAAATCCCGATCGAGGAGCGTGCCGGCGACGAGGTGAGCTTCGTGCAGGGCCGCGCCGCCGATGGCTCTATTGCCAGCGTGCGCATCTCGCCGGAGGGCAGCCCGGCGGCCAACCCCGCCTTCGACGTGACGCCCGCCCGCCTCATCACCGGCCTCATCACGGAACGCGGCATCGCCACGCCATCGCCGGAGGGTCTGAAGACACTCTTTCCCGAACGAGGCTGACACACGGTAAACCCTGTCCATGGGATGTCGAAGATGAGGCTCGGTGAAGCCAAGCCTCTCATCTGTCACGCCTTTGCCAGATGCTGGAAAAGGTCCTGGGTCATCGGCGTGATGTCGAGGCTTGCGGGTATGCAGACCGAAAGATGCCGCTTCGCCCAGCTGTCCACGAGCGGCGTGATGGCAAGCGCATGCGAGCGCCTGCATCGTCGGGCGATCGTCTCGGGAACGACCGCCACGCCGATACCGGCGGCAGCCGCGGAACATATGGACTCGAATGTGCGCAGCCGGATCCGGTATCGGAGCTTCACCGCAAGCCTGTCGGCCTGAAGGTCTATGTGATCCTGCAACGCGCCGTTTTCCAACCCCATGAAATACTCGTCGGCCACCTTGTAGAACGGAACGTCCTTCTCCTGCGCAAGCCAATGCGACTGCGCCGACACCATGACAAGCCTGCTCACGGTGAAGGGCTTGAGCCGCAGCCCATCCGTGGCAGCGGCATCGGACAACACGCCGATGTCGGCGAAACCTGCTGCAACGCTTCGGGCGATTTCGTGACTTTGGCGCTCCTGCAGATCGATATCGACCTGCTGATGCATCGCGACCCAGGGAATGAGGCGTGCCGGGAGGACGTCCGCGATGGCGGCCGTGTTGGCGCGTAGGCGGATCGTCGCTCGTATACGCTCCTGCTCTCGTCGGCCGCCGTTGTCCCGGCACTGTTCGGCATGTGGGCGGGGCAGTCAGTCAGACGGCGCGTCAGTCCCGCAACGTTCAAGCGCTGCTTCCTGATCGCGCTCGCGCTTCTCGGGCTGGAAATGTTGCTGAGGTACGTGCTTTAGCTTACGACATGTATTGATCGCTTTCGCGTTCCAAAGCGGCTGAACGCACCAAACGCCTGGTGTGGCCGGCAGTCTGTCAAACCATGTGGCCGTTGGAAACTCAATCGTCGCTTCCCTCCGCCAGCATTTTCAGACGTATCCGAAAACCTTCGGAAATGTGCAGGCGTGCGGCTCGTTCGGCGCGATCGCCATCACCTTGTGCGATTGCGTCCACGATTTCCTCGCGCTCGGCCTGCGCGGACCGTACGCGCTCGGCCCTCGTGTATGTGGAGCCGGGCAGGAGGCTCAGGTGGACACGCAGATTGCTGAGCGTGTGCGCGTCCCTCCAAAAGAAAATGGGCGGCACAAGGCCGCCCATAGACTGGATGTTCCGGTATTTTGCTCAGGCCGGGCGTTCTTCGCCGGCCTTGGGGCGCCAGGTGATCAGGCGCTTTTCGGCGACGTCGAGAAGCAGGTCGATGATCAGGACGAACACCGCAAGGATGATGATCCCGGCGAAGACGCCAACCGCATCGAAGTTGCCTTCCGCACGGGCGATCAGGTAGCCGAGGCCGGCGGAAGCGCCGAGATACTCGCCGATGATCGCGCCGACGACCGCGAAGCCCACGGAGGTGCGCAGCGACGACAGGATCCAGCTGGCTGCCGCCGGGAAGTAGACATGGCGGAGCAGATCGGAGCGGCGTGCGCCGAGAATGCGCGTGTTGGACAGCACGACCGGGTTGACTTCGCGCACGCCCTGCATGGCGTTGAAGAACGTCACGAAGAACACGAGCGTCACGGCCAGCGCGACCTTCGACCACAGGCCGAGGCCGAGCCAGAGCACGAAGATCGGTGCGAGCACGACGCGCGGAATGGCGTTGATGGCCTTGATGAACGGATCGAGGATGCGGGCCGTGAAGGGGCTCAGGCCAAGCCAGACACCTGCGGCGACGCCGAGGCCGGTACCGATCAGGTAGCCGAGCACGGTTTCGCTGAGCGTGATGCCGACATGCTTGTAGAAGCCGGGATCGATGACCCAGGTGACGACCTGCTGGACGATGTCGAGCGGAGCCGGGAAGAAGAAGCGGTCGATGACGCCGGTCGTCACACCGAGCTGCCAGCCACCAAGGATCACGGCCAGAAGCGTGATCTGGATGAGACGTACGTTAACGGCTTGCATAGGACTTCTCCACTTCGCCCCTGAGCGACGCCCAGATGTCGCGGTAAAGGGTCATGAACTTCGGGTCGAGCTTGATTTCGGAGACGTTTCTCGGACGTTCGAGATCCACGCCGAAGCTTTCGATGACGCGGCTGCGCGGACCTGCCGCCAGCACGACGACGCGGTCGCCGAGCGCAATGGCTTCCTCGAGGTCATGGGTAATCATGACGACGGCGCGGCGGTCTTCCTGCCACAGGCGCAGCAGTT
Organism: Shinella sp. AETb1-6; assembly: GCF_009826875.1. Taxonomy (NCBI): domain Bacteria; kingdom Pseudomonadati; phylum Pseudomonadota; class Alphaproteobacteria; order Hyphomicrobiales; family Rhizobiaceae; genus Shinella; species Shinella sp. AETb1-6. Next base: position 129,363 of record NZ_WUMM01000003.1, read on the forward strand.
CGTTCTGCATCAGGTGGCGCGTATGGATGTCGAGCGCGGAGAAGGGCTCGTCCATGAGGATGACCTTGGGTTCGGTGATCAGCGCCTGCGCCATCTGGACACGTTTGCGCTGGCCGCCCGAAAGCTGGTGCGGGAAGCGGCCTTCGAAGCCCTTCAGGCCGACCTTCTCCAGCCACGCCATGACCTTGACGCGGCGCTCTTCGATGGGCACGCCGCGAAACATCAAGCCAAGCTCGACGTTCTGGAACGCGGTCTTCCAGGGCAGGAGGGCATCCTGCTGGAAGAGATAGCCGATGTTGTTCTGAACGCTCTTGACCTGTGCGCCGTCGATGGAAACCTGGCCTTTCGCGGGCTTCAGAAGGCCCGCGATGGCGTTGAGGATGGTGGACTTGCCGCACCCGGTCGGCCCGACGATCGACAGGAACTCGCCGTTTCCAACGGTGAGGTTGACGTTCTCGACTGCGACGAACGACCCGAACGCCATCGTGACGTCGTCGATCGTGACCATCGGGGGCAGACCGGGCTGCGGCACAGCCTCGATTTTAGCTGCTGCAATAGACATGATGGTTTTCCTTAGTTCTTGGCGGGCTGGCCTGCAGCCTCGACGAACTTGTTCGTGTAGGTCGCGCCCAGATCGATGGTGGCGTTGCCGACGCTTTCGTTGAAGCTCTTCAGCACGGCCAGCGGGGTTTCCAGATCGGCCGGAACGAACTTGCCGTCCTCGGAGAAGATCGCCTTGGCGTTCTCGACGGCCTTGATATACGTCTGCTTGTCGCCGGACACGAAGTCCTCCGGCAGCTTGGCGACGATTTCCTCGGCCGAATGATCCTTCATCCAGTGCAGCGCCTTGAGCGTCGCATTGGTGACCTTCTGAATGACTTGCGGGTTGGCCTCGATATAGTCCTGGTTCGCATAGAGCACGGACGTGGGATAGATGCCGCCGTAGACGGCTTTTGCACCTTCGTCGCTGCGGGCGTCGATCAGGATCTTGCCGAGACCGCGCTCGACGACGATCGTCGCGGCCGGGTCGTAGTTGACCAGAAGGTCGATCTTGCCCTGCTGGAGCGCCGCGACCGCGGCAGCACCCGAACCGACGCCGATGATCGAGATGTCATCGTCGGTCAGGCCGTGCTGCTTGAGATAGTAGCGGATGAAGAAGTCGGACGACGAACCCGGCGCGGTGATGCCGACATTCTTGCCCTTGATCGTTTCCGGCTTGGCCGGGTCGAAATCCGTGTCGTTCTTGCCTGCGAGCACGAGGCCGGAATTGCGTGCGAGCTGGATGAAGCCGATGACGTGCTTGCCCTGCGCCTGCATCTGGATCGTGTGGTCGTAGAAACCGACGGCGACGTCGGTCGAGCCGGCAACCAGCGCCTGAAGCACCTTGGAACCGCCCTGGGCGAAGTTCTCGATCGTCACGTCGAGACCTTCTTCCTTGTAGAAGCCGAGGCTTTCGGCAACCGGGAAGGGCAGGTTGTTCAGGTTATAGGAGCCGACGCTCATACGAACGGAATCGGCGTGGGCGGCAGTGGTCAGGGCGAGCACAGCGGCAGTCGCCAGAAGTAGTTTGCGCATGAATTTCCTCCGTTAATGCTCCGGTCCTCACCAGAGCGCGTTAAGCAGCGTGATCCACACGCTCTTTGGGCTTTGCGAAGGCATAACCTTCGAAAAGTCGTCTTGCGGTCCTCACCAGGCCCGCGACAGTGGCCCCGTTTCGTATCTCCAGTTGGACGTCGATGCGTCCGCCGGGGTGTTCGATACGAATCAGGGCCGGCAGTTTCGTAGCGCCGGCAATCGACGAAGCGACGGTACCCATGCTCGCCACCGCCGTTGCGATTCCGACAGCGCCGGTGGTCGCGAGAGCAGGATGGCAGTCATTCGGCATGAAATAGCGGACGGACAGCGTGCCGCCTTTTCGCGGCGCCGAAAGGATGACCGGTTTCGGGATCACCATATCCGATACGTCGCCCATGCCCATCAAGCGCCCGGCCTCCGTACGGATGGATGCCAGCTTCGCGATCAATTCACTGTTGGCCGACAGGGAGGCGGCATCTTCGTAACCGGTGACACCAACGTCTTCCGCGCGCATCAGAACCATCGGAATGGCGCAATCGATCGAGGTCGCGGGTATGCCCTGGATGATATCCGAAGGATTTCCCGTGGGAAACAGTTTGCCCGTCTTCGCGCCGGCCGCGTCAAGAAAGGTGAGGGCGATCGGTGCCGCCAGCCCCGGAACGCCGTCGATCGACGCGTCGCCGAGATAGATCACCTCGCCGTTGCGGGTCGGCACCTTGGCCTCGATGATCTTCTTGGTGTTGACGTTGTGAATGCGCACGAGCGTGCTCGTCCCGGTGGCCTGGACAAGCCCGGCCTCGATTGCGAAGGGCCCGACGGCTGCAAGCATGTTGCCGCAGTTCGGCGAATAGTCGACCATCTGCCTGTCGGTTCGCACCTGAGCGAAGAGATAATCGACGTCCGCCCCGTCCACGCTGGCGGGACCGATGATAGCGACCTTCGATGTTACAGGATTTCCGCCGCCGATCCCGTCGATCTGGAGAGGGTGGCCGGAGCCCATGATGGACAGGAGTACGGCATCGCGCTGTTCTCTGTCGGCAGGAAGATCGGAAGCAAGAAAGAACGGACCGCGCGACGTGCCTCCGCGCATCAGGACGCATGGAATGCGTATCAGATCGTTCATTTCCTCACCTCAATATTGCATAACCCGGATTAATCGGGTGTCTTGTTGCAATATGCGAAATGTGGGATAGCTGTGAAATGCAATGTTTGAAGGGATTGATGCGTCATGAGCATAAATTGTGAAATTTTTGATCTGCGTGCTTTTCAGGCGGTCGTCGATCTCGAAAGTTTTCACCGCGCTGCCGAGGCCCTTCATATTTCGCAGCCCGCGTTGACGCGGCGCATCCAAAAACTGGAACAATCCATTGGCGCGCCGCTGCTCGATCGCACCACCCGGCACGTTGCGCCGACGGCGACCGGACAGGAACTGCTGCCGCTTGTGCGCCGCATGCTGGAGGAGTTCGACGGGTCGCTTTTCGCTCTCAAGGAGGGCGGCTCCCAGCGCCGCGGACTCATCACGATGGCGTGTGTACCCACCGCCGCGTTTTATTTTTTGCCAACGGTCATCAAGACATTCGGCAACGATTACCCACACATAAGGCTTCGCATCCGCGATCTCACCGCCAATGAAGGTCTGCAGGCCGTCGCGCGCGGAGAAGTCGAGTTCGGCATCAACCTGATGGGGAATTCGGATCCGGACCTGTCGTTCGAGCCGCTCATCGACGACCCGTTCGTGCTGGCGATGCGCAAGGACCATCCGCTTGCCGAATTCGATCAGATCCATTGGCGCCAGCTCGACGGCTATCCCCTGGTGGTGGTCGACCGCTCCAGCGGCAACAGGGCGCTTCTGGATGGCGCGCTTGCCAAGCACAATCTGCGCCTCAACTGGTTCTACGAGGTGACGCATCTGAACACATCGCTCGGCCTGGTCGAAGCCGGGCTCGGCATCTCCGTCCTGCCGCGGCTTGCCACGCCCCAGGAGGAGCACCCCTATCTGGTGACCCGCCCAATCATCGACCCCGTCGTCACCAGAACCATCGGCATCGTCCGCCGCCGCAGCGCACCGCTTTCGCCTGCGGCTGAAAAGTTCATCGAGGTCCTGCTAAACGTCTGGAAACGGTGATATTTTTGCGTATCGCGGAGGCGATATACAGTCCGGGCTCACGTGCGAGCCCAGCTTTCTGAAAGACCACCAAACTCCTGTTGACGGCGCTTTTTTCCGTATGCGGAACGCCCCTCTTATCGTCCATCGATAAGCGGTGGTTTGAATGTCGAAGCGTGCGTTCAAAGCCATCTGACGGCCAGCATGATAATTCCGGGCGACGAAATTGCCTGAGCGCATGAGGGGCATTCCCCAGGGCACTCTGCGTACCCGTCAACAGCTTCAGAATTATCGATGTTGACAAATTGAAAATTTTACTTTGATATGTGTATATCGATATATAAATATCGCATAGCGATAGCAGGCCGGTATGTATGATCCTCTTGTTCACCCTTTTCCAGATCAGCAGCAGTCCAATCCGGACTCATACTGGCTGAAGGTCAGCAGAAGCGAACCCGAGGATGATGGTGTCGTCGCAGAAGATTTGGATGCGGATGTCGCCATCATCGGTGGTGGCTACACGGGCCTGTCGGCGGCATTGGCTTTGGGGCGTGATCACGGGATCAAGGCCACTGTTCTCGAGGCACGGTCTTCCGCATGGGGATGCAGCGGACGGAACGGCAGCTTTGCCCGCATTTCCGGTGGGCGTGTGCCGTGGTCGACGTTGGTGAAGACATATGGTGCGGAGGTTGCCCGGGCCTACTTCGGGGAACTCCGGCAGGGCCTCGATACCGTTCGCGCGTTAATCGCGGATGGCAGCGTCGATTGCGACAAGCAGCCGGACGGCGTCTACAAGGTCGCGACGTTTGCCAGCCATGCGGCTGCGCTGAAGCGGGAAGAGGAACTTTACAACACGGTTCTCGGCTATTCCGCACGCTATGTCGATGCCGCGGGGGTGCGTGGCATTCATGAGGGGCCGGAAAGTCACGGCGCGCTCTATCTGCCCGACGGGTTCTCCCTCGATCCCCTGAAATTTGCGCAGGGAGTCCATCACATGGCGCGCAGCCATGGTGCGCGCGTTCACACGAATTCTCCCGTCGTCGGCTGGAAGACGCAGGGCAATGTACATCACCTCGCGACACCCGGCGGAACCGTTCGCGCCAGACGGGTCATCGTTGCGACCAATGGCTACACGTCATCGCACCTGCATTCGAGACTAGCTGGCCGCGTTCTGCCCGTTCATTCCCAGATCATCGTCACGGCGCCGATGACACAAGCGCAAGTCGATGCCAGCCTGCCCTCCGGTAGCTGCATGTTCGATACCCGTGGCCTGCTCTTCTACTATCGCCGTCTTCCCGACAATCGCATGCTGTTCGGCGGGCGTAGTGCGATTTCGGGTGCGGACGCGGCGGCGCCCCGTCACCGGCAATATCTCTACGAGGCGATGACGCGGAAGTTTCCGGCGCTTGCCGGGATCGCCGTGGAGAACTGGTGGGGTGGATGGGTCGCAGTCACCCGTAACTCCCTGCCGTTCTGCTATCAGGTCCCGGGTCTCGGCGATGTCTTCACCGCCGGTGGCTATGCGGGCAGCGGCGTCTCCTTCTCCATTCATCTCGGCACGAAGCTGGCGATGATGGCGGCCGGCAAGCCGTTCGAGACGGGTGCGACATTCCTGACCCGTGAACCGGAGCGCTATCCGTTCGCGTCGTTCATCCGGCTTGGCCAGTGGATGGCTTATCGCTGGTTGCATGCCAAGGACGCGCGTGAAGCGCGTCGGGCAGGTTGAACATGCTCAATGGCTTTACAGAGCAGCGTCGCGCGAGCTCGGTTCGATCCAACGCGGACGGGCAAACCGCCCATCGCCATCGCATCGTGACAGCGGGGAGGGGAGTGCTATGACTGCAGGTCTCTCCAACCTGACGCGATTGGCTACCATGACTGAAGCTGAAGATTCACCTCTCTACGTCACCGCCCTTGCAAAAGGCCTTTCCGTTCTGACGGCCTTCGGTCCGTCACGGCCGGCGATGAACCTCCTGGAACTCGCGGATGCCACCGGCCTGAACAAGAGCACCATTCAGCGTTCCGTGTTCACGCTGGAAGCGCTCGGCTACCTCGCGCGTGACGGCGGCTCCAAGCGATACCGGCTGACGGTCAAGTCGCTGGAAATGGGGACCGGCTACCTCCAGACCGCGGAATTGGTGGAGAGGGCCAACCCCTTCATCCAGCAGCTGAACCGCCAGACGGGCGAGAGCTGTAACCTGCTTGAGCCATGGGAAACGGACATGGTGTATGTGGCCCGGTTCACAAGCCACAAGGAAATGCCGATCCATGTTCCGATCGGTCAACGTCTTCCGATGTACTGCACGGCGGCAGGCCGCGCCTATCTCTCGGCGCTGCCGAAGGAGGCGGCGAGCGCATACATAGAGCGGTCAAAAAGGACGGCGTTCACCGCCCACACCGTGACGGATCCCGACGCTTTGATGGCGTTGCTGCAGCGCGCCCACACCGACGGTTTCTCACTCATTACCGAAGAAATCTACGTCGGCGACATCGCTGTCGGCGCCTGCATCGTCAATGCAGATGGTCAGCCGCTTGCCGCGATCAATATCTCCGTGCCGTTCAGCCGGTGGCGGCCGGAACAGGTCCTGTCCGATCTCGCCCCGCAGCTCGTAAACACGGCACGAGCGATTTCGAGTGCCGCGAAGGGGCTGAAGCCCGCTGGCACAATCAAGCAACAAACGTAGTTTCGTAAGGAGATCGAATGTCCATCCAACGCTTTGAACCGAACGGCAAGCGCCTGAGCCATGTGCTCGTTCACAACGGCATCGCCTATGTCACCGGGCAAGTGCCGGCCGATCGCAGTCAGGATGTCGCCGGCCAGACCGGCCAGGTTCTGGCGCGCATCGACGAGCTTCTCGCCAAGGCCGGAACCGACAAGTCCAAGATCCTTTTCGCACAGGTCTGGCTCAAGCACGTCGTCTCGGATTTCGCGGCGATGAACAAGGCCTGGGAAGACTGGATTCCGGAAACGGCGCTGCCGGCTCGTGCAACCGTCGAGGCCAATCTCGCAGCAGAGAACATTCTCGTCGAGATCGCAGTCCAGGCGGCTGTGTAACGTTCAAGCGCATTCACAATCGAAGAATTCCAAGCAAAGGATGGGGAACTGAACATGCGTACTTTTCTTGCAATGACTGCCATGGCGACGCTTCTCGCCGGTACGGTCGCCAACGCTGCTGATACGACGCTGACGATATCGAGCTATGGCGGCGTCTACCAGGAGGCCCAGTCGAAATCCTACTTCCAGCCCTTCATGGCTGAGAATCCGGGTATCAAGATCGTAGAAGACAGCTCGTCGAGCAATGCCAAGCTCAAGGCAATGGTGGAAACGGGCAACGTCACGCTGGACCTCCTGGTGACCGATGACAGTTTCGGCCTCGACACCGACGCGCAGTGGCTGGAGCCCATCGACTACTCCGTGGTCGACAAGTCCAAGTTCATCGAAGGCGCTGCCGGCACGTATCGTGTGGCGGCCGATATCGAAGGGACCGTGCTTGCCTATAATGCCGAAGAATTCGGCGGCGAGGCGCCGAAGGGTTTTGCCGACTTCTTCAATACCGAGAAGTTTCCCGGTTCGCGCGCGGTCTGGAAATATGCGGCGTCGGGCATTTTTGAAGCCGCTCTCATTGCCGATGGCGTGAAGCCTGAGGATCTTTACCCGATCGATGTCGAGCGTGCGCTCAAGAAGCTCGATACGATCAAGGAGGACCTCGTCTGGTGGGAAAGCGGTTCGCAGTCCGAGCAGCTTCTTTCCAGCGGCGAAGCGAGCATGGCGCTCGTCTGGGTCGGCCGTGCCGTCAACGTTGCCGAGAAGGGCATCAAGATCGACTGGACCAATTGGACGTCGCAGACCGGATACTGGGTCGTGCCCAAGGGCACGAAGAACAAGGAAGCGGCGATGAAGGCGATCAATTTCTTCACCGAGCCGGCCCAGCAGATCGCCTTCACGAAGTACATGCCCTATGGCCCGTCCAACAAGAACGCGCTGGCTTCTGTTGATGCCAAGTTCAAGGGTAGCCTGCCGACGGATCATCTCGACACGCGCGTCATGATGAATGCTGACTGGTGGGCCGAAAACGGCGCGAAGGTCGACCTGCGCTTCCAGGAATGGCTTCTTCAGTAACGGATATGGCAGGGACCTGCCCGCGAAAGCGGGCGGGTCCAAGGCACAACCTCGTATTTCGGGTTTAAGATGAACGTTTCAGCTCAGGATGGCGGCGCGCCGGCATCAGCGCGTGCACCATGGTCGCTTCCTGTGCCATCAGCGTTCTGGCTGATTGCACCGGCGGTCCTGTTTCTCGCGCTCTTCTTCGTATTCCCCTTGCTGAAGCTCGTCGCGATCTCGCTGCCGGGCGGAAGTCTGGAATACTACGAGCAGATCTTCACGACCCCGGTCTTCCTGCGGGTGATCGGTGAGACTTTTCGGGTGTCGCTCATCGTGACGTTTGTCACCATCGCGGTGGCCTATCCCTATGCCTACGCCATGGCGCACGGCGGACGCAGGGTTCTCCTGCTCCTCACCGTGGCGTTGCTCATTCCGTTCTGGGTGAGCCTGCTGCTGCGCAGCTTCTCCTGGATCGTGCTGCTTCAGAACAGCGGTCTCATCAATGATTTCCTGATCGCTATGGGTCTGATCGAGAAGCCCGTTCGCCTGATACGCACACCCTTCGGCGTAATGATCGGTATGGTCCACATTCTCCTGCCCTATGCCGTCCTGCCGCTCTATACCGTCATGAAGAAGATCGATCTGCGTTTGATGGAAGCCTCTTCCATCTGCGGCGCCAGCTGGCTCAAGGGGTTCATGCGGATCTATTTCCCGCTGTCTCTTCCGGGTGTGGCCGCATCCGCCATTCTCGCCTTCACACTTGCTTTGGGCTTCTACATCACGCCCGCACTTCTCGGCAGTCCACGAGACATGATGATCGCGCAGATGATCGCCGGGCAATTCAACGAGCAGCTTAATTTTGGCCTCGGCGCCGCGCTCGCCGTTGTCCTCATGGTTCTAACGGCCGTTGCCTTCGGGCTGTTTGGCGCCGCGCGTGCTGCGCTCCAGTCGCGTGGCCGCGCGAAGGGCGGGGTGTGACATGGATCGTCTGAGACGCGCGCTCTTCTGGCTCATCGTCAGCCTCACGGCCTTGTTCCTGCTTTTGCCCACGCTGATCATCGTGCCGATGTCGTTCACGACGACCACCACGCTGGAGTTCCCCCCTGTCGGCTTCACGCTGGACTGGTATGGCAAGGTCATCGGCGCGGCCGACTGGCAGAGCGCGCTGATCAACAGCCTCGTCGTCGCGATTGCTGCGGCAGCGCTCGCGACTGTCGTCGGCACGGCGGCCGCCCTTGCACTGCACGCGCATCGCTTCCCGGGCAAGGCCGTCGTCATGGGACTGCTGCTTAGCCCGATGGTCACGCCGGTCATCGTGCTTGCCGTCGGCATGTATATGGTATTTTCGGGATGGGGCCTCGTCGCCACGCGGCTCGGGCTCGTTCTCGCCCACACGGTGCTGGCGATCCCGTTTGTCGTCGTCTCCGTGCTGGCCAGCGCCGGCATGGTGAACCCCTCACTGGTGCCCGCCAGCCTTGGCCTTGGTGCGAGCCGCTGGTTCACCTTCAGGCGCGTCACGCTGCCGCTCATCATGCCGGGCGTGCTTTCCGGTGCGGTGTTCGCGTTCATCACGTCGTGGGATGAGGTCGTCATTGCGCTTTTCCTTGCCGATGCACAGACCCGTACCGTGCCGATCATGATCTGGAACCAGGTTCGCACCAATCTCGATCCGGCAACGGCCGCCGTTGCGGCCATTCTCATTCTGCTATCGGCGCTCGGCGTCCTCCTTTCATATAAATTCAGGGACGCGAGATCATGAACGCTGTTCTCCAGAACAACGCCGCAACGGCAATGAAGCTCGAAGGCGTTTCGAAACTGTACGGCCCCGTGAAGGCGCTCGACAACGTATCCTTCGAGCTCAGGAAGGGCGAGTTCCTGACGATGCTCGGCCCGTCGGGTTCCGGCAAAACGACATCGTTGCGCGCAATTGCGGGCTTCATCCAGCCGACGGCCGGTCGTCTTCTGATCGACGGGCGTGACATGACCGGCGTTCCGCCGCAGAAGCGCAATATCGGCATGATGTTCCAGGATTACGCGCTCTTCCCCCATATGACGGTGCTGGAGAACATCGGCTACCCTCTCGAAACGCGCGGCATCAAGCGTGCGGAGCGCGAGAAGCGCAGCATGGAAATGCTGGAGATCGTCGGTCTGGCACATTGCGCGACACGCTATCCGAAAGAAATGTCCGGTGGCCAGCAGCAGCGCGTGGCGCTTGCACGCGCTCTTGTCTTCAAGCCCGATATCGTGCTGCTGGACGAGCCGATGGCGGCCCTCGACAAGAAGCTACGCGGGCAGATGCAGATCGAAATCATGCACATTACCCGGCAGGTCGGCGCGACCGTGGTCTCCGTCACGCATGACCAGGAAGAAGCCCTGGTCATGAGCGACCGGATCGCCATCTTCAAGGATGGCCGCCTCGAGCAGATCGGCAGCCCGCACGAGCTCTACCAGCAGCCGCGTTCCGAGTTCGTGGCGGATTTCATCGGCGAGGCGAACCTCCTGCACGGCAAGGCGCGCGTGACGCCGGACGGCATAGTCGTCGAAGGCGACGGTTGGAATGTCAGCCTGCCGAAGGATGACCCGCAGCGGCAGGCCCTCACGGCGACGAACACAGCTTGCGTTGTCCTTCGTCCGGAGCGCATCCGCGCTGTCGCGGCCGGATCGCCGGGCGGCAATGCCGGCGAAGGTGTGATCGAAGACAAGATCTACCTGGGCGTTGAGTATCGACTGGTCGTGCGCATGAACGACGGGAGCAAGGTCAATATCCGTAGCCGTGACGTTGCGGCCATCGCCGGCATGAAGGCGGGAGACAGGATCGGCATGGCCTGGGCCCCCGAGGACATCGTCATCATCGGTGCATGAAGAGACGGACAGGCAAAGAGATGGATCGAGACAGCCGTCACCCCGCGGTGACCTTTTTCTGGAACGGCGCGTCTGTCATCGGGCAGCGCGGGGATACTGTTGCGGCCGCGCTGTGGCGAGCGGGCATTACCACGCTCGCCCGCTCGCGGAAGGTCCATCGCCCGCTAGGCTTTAGCGGCTCCTACCCGACCGGTGTGCTGGCGCGCGTCAACGGCCGACCGAATGTGCGCCTCGATCAGCTATCCGTCGAGACAGGGCTTGTCGTCGAAATGCAGAACACGTGGCCGTCGCCGCGTTTCGATGTTCTTCGTCTGGCGCAGGCCTTGCCGGCCAAACTCGTCTACGGCGGGTTCGAGCATGGCGCGTGGATGCCGAAAAGTGGTGTGGCCTATCGTCTTGCGGAACGGGCAATGGCAAACCTTGCCGGTGTCGCACGCCCTGCGGACGTCGCCACTGTGCCGGCAGTCGTCCCCGGTGAACGTTTGGAGATGGACTGCCTTGTCGTAGGCGGCGGTCCTGCTGGGATTGCCGAAGCCAACAGGCGCGTCGCGCTTGGTCAGACGGTGGTGCTCGTTACCCGCGGCGAGAGCCTTGCCCGGTTCGCCACATCCATGGGAGCGGCCCTAGAGGAACTGAACTCCGATGTGCGCCTTTTTTCCGGGATGGAACTCTTCGGCGCCTATCGCGACGGCGCTCTTATGGTCGCGGCGCCGCATGACCACCGTCGCGGCGCTGTCGCCTTCCTTCCGAAAGAGACGGTACTTGCAACGGGTCGCCGTTCGATCCCGCCGCTGGTGAAGGGCAGCCAGCTGCCGGGTGTGTTCGATGCTCACTCCGCACTGCAACTGGCTGCCGTTCACGGCGTCAAGCCGGGCGAGCGTGTCGCGGTCGTTGGCACGGGAGCGGAGGTGGACGTAGCAGAAAAGCTGATCGCGCTTGGTGTCGATGTGGTCCACCGCGGCCCGGTCTCAGACCTCATCGAAATTTCGGGACGCCGCCGCGTGACGGGCGTCCGCGCCGATGCGCACATCCGGTGCGATGCGGTCGTGCATGCCGGATCCTGGCGGGCCGATCCTAGCCTCGGTTTCCAGACCGCTGGCGAGGGCCTTTACCAGGTGCAGGCTCGCCCTCTGCCGCACTCAGTGTCCATCGCAGGCGCCGCCGCGCGTGGCGACGAGCGCATCCACGCATCACGGTATGTGCACCCAGACACGTTGATCTGCCCGTGCATGGACGTGACGGCCGGCGAGCTCTACAGCCATATCGACGCCGGCGAGACGGATCCGGAGGTCCTGAAGCGGTTGACCTCGTGCGGCATGGGAACCTGCCAGGGTTTCCCCTGCTGGGACAACATGCTTGCTTTGCTCGCGGCTCGGGTGGGTGCAGAACCCGAAGTGTTTGCCCGTCCGACCCACCGGCCACCGCGCCGTTCGATCACCGTCGCGCAGGCCGCGGGTCTCGCCTCATTGGTGGAGCCCGACAGATGAACACGTTGCCGCTTCCCAAACGGGCATCCGTCGTCATCATCGGTGGCGGTGTTCAAGGGCTTTCCGTTGCCTTCAACCTCGTCGAGCAGGGCCAGAAGGACATTCTGGTGCTTGACGCCGGCTATTGGCAGGGCGGAGCTTCCGGCCGCAACGGCACGCTCATCCGCCCCGGCTTCGCATCCGTGGCGTGGACGGAGCTTTTCGTTCTGACGGTCAATGAATGGCGCAGCTGGTCGAGGCGGCTGGGTGAAAACGTCATGTTCACGCAGCGCGGTTACTCGGTGGTTTCAGAAACCGAAAAGAGTGAGGCCATGCTGCGCGAAGGGTTGAAGGTGCAGCGGAGTCTTGGCGTCAACAGCTGGATGTTGTCGCGCCGCGAGATCGATGACCTGCTTCCCGCAATCAACAAATCCCGCGTGCAGGCAGTACAACATCAGCCGGATGGCGGCGTGGCACCTCACCACGCGGTGATGAAGGGCTTGTTGGCCTTCTGCCAGCGGAACGGCGTGGACGTTCGTTACCGCACTGCGATTTCCGGTCTGGAGCGGACCGGGTCACGCATCAGCGCGGTGCTCGTCGGTGATCACCGGATCGAGGCCGATTGCGTGGTTTCCTGTGCCGGCCCGAACAACCCCGATATCGCGGCAATGGCTGAGGTTCCCCTGAACGGCTTCGGCATGCGCATTGAAGCGATGGCGCTCGAACCGACACGCCCGCTCATCAAGCCTGCGATCGCCCTGATCGATAGCCTTGCCTATTTCCACCAGACCTCGCGCGGCGAGGTAGTGGGCGGTACGGAGGTGCCGGAGAGGCCGCGTATGTCGTTGAAGGTGGACCTGCCCGTGATGGCCAACATGGCGAAGGTCTATCTGGAGATGTTTCCCCAGCTTGGCGAGGTGCGCATCCTGCGCCACTGGGCGGGGCAGTTCCATGCTTCGACGGACTATGCGCCGCTCATGGGCGAGCATCCTGATCTCAAGGATCTCTGGTTTTCGGCCGGGTGGTCCTACGGGTTTGCCGGCGCGCCTGCGGCCGGCCGGCTGCTGGCGGAAGCCATTGCCAAGGGCCGCATCGATCACCGCATGAAACCGTTCGCGCTCGACCGGTTCGAGACGACGGGGCCGATCATCGAAGGCGGCATCGTCCTTGCGTGAGATGCCGCAAAACGCGTTGAAACAATAACAGGAAGGACAGCTCGATGAGCCATCACGAACAATTCTACATCAATGGCGAATGGGTATCGCCGGTTTCGCCGAAGACGCTCGATGTCATCAATCCGGCAACCGAAGAGGCCTTCACCCGCATCTCCGTCGGTTCCGCCGCCGATGTGGACAAGGCTGTCGCCGCCGCAAAGACGGCCTTCGAGACCTTTTCGCGGACGACGCCCGCCGAACGGCTTGCCCTTCTGAAGCGCGTCCACGAGGTCTATCTCCAGCGCTTCGAGGATATCGCACGGGCCGTATCGGCCGAAATGGGCGCGCCGCTGGCCTTCGCAAGGGATGCGCAGGCCTGGGCGGGCCGCGGACATCTCGAATCCACCATCAAGGCCTTCGAGACCTACGAATTCGGCGAAAAGCGCGGCACGACGACGGTCGTCAAGGAGCCGATCGGTGTATGCGCGCTGATCACGCCTTGGAATTGGCCGCTCAATCAGATCGTCTGCAAGGTTGCTCCGGCCATTGCGGCAGGGTGCACCGTTGTCCTGAAACCCTCGGAGATCGCGCCGATCTCCGGCATCGTCTTCGCCGAGATCATGCATGAGGCGGGGGTGCCGAAGGGCGTGTTCAATCTGGTGAACGGCACGGGCCCGGATGTCGGCCAGGTCATGGCCTCCCATCCCGATGTCGACATGGTGTCCTTCACCGGCTCCACCAGAGCCGGCATCATCGTCGCGAAGGCAGCGGCCGATACGGTGAAGCGTGTGGCCCAGGAACTGGGCGGCAAGTCGGCGAACATCATCCTGCCCGACGCGGATTTCGAAATGGCCGTCACCAAGGGCGTGCGCGGCTGCTTCAGCAATACCGGACAGTCCTGCGATGCGCCGACCCGCATGCTCGTTCCGCGCGATCGCCATGACGAGGCGCTCGCGATCGCCAAGGTGGCGGCGGAAGAATTCCGCACCGGCGACCCGAATTCGGAGGATACGAATCTCGGCCCCGTCGTAAGCGACGTGCAGTTCAGCAAGATCCAGGGCCTGATCGAGAAAGGCATCGAAGAGGGTGCGACCCTTGTGACCGGCGGTCTCGGCCGCCCCGACGGTCTCAATCGCGGCTACTATGTCCGGCCGACGATTTTCGGCAATGTCACACCCGATATGACCATCGCGCGCGAGGAAATCTTCGGACCGGTTCTCTCCATCATCTCCTACGAGGATGAGGACGACGCAATCCGCATCGCAAACGATACCCTCTACGGTCTCGCTGCCTATGTCCAGTCGACCGATATCGAACGCGCCCGCCGGGTGGCATCGCGCATGCGCGCCGGTTCGGTCTATCTCAACTATCCGGCATGGGACACGATGGCCTCGTTCGGTGGCTACAAGCAATCCGGAAACGGTCGCGAATATGCCGATTTCGGCATCCACGATTTCCTGGAGATCAAGAGCATCGTCGGCTTCGGCGATTGATACTCGAGGAGGCACGGGACGTCCCGTGCCTCCGTTACGTCTTTGATTCGCAGTGACGATAAAAGGTCCTTTGCGATCCGAGACGCTCCGCTCTCTTCGGAAAAAGCTGTAACATCGAGGCTAGCGGCGGCTTGCCTTCGAGCACATCGTCGCGATTTGCCATATCCATCCCGGCTTACTAAAACGGCCGGTACCGTCGGCTTTCATGGATATGTTCGCTGCGGCCAACTGCATCGAGGTCACGTCGACCTGCATCGCTGATGCCGGACCTAGGAGAAAAACATGCCATCAATCACGATCCTCGACGGCGGCATGAGCCGTGAACTGGTGCGTCTCGGCGCGACGCTCCGGCAACCCGAATGGTCGGCGCTGGCTCTTATGGAAAGCCCTGATATCGTTCGGCGCGTGCATGAGGAGTTCATCGCGGCGGGCGCCGATGTGATTACGACCAACAGTTATGCGCTGGTGCCATTTCATATCGGCGAGACCCGTTTTCGCGAGGACGGCAGGCGCCTGATCGCTCTTGCGGGACAGTTGGCGCGTGAGGCGGCGGATGCCGCCGGTGACGGCCGGGTCCGCGTCGCCGGCTCGCTGCCGCCGATCTTCGGCTCCTATGAACCGCAACTGTTCCGACCGGACCGTGTGCACGACTACCTCTCCGTTCTCGTAGAGGAGCTGGATGCTTCGGTCGACGTGTTCCTGGGAGAAACACTCAGCTTGATTGCAGAGGCGGAAGCGGTCCAGCAGGCCGTCGCTCCGACTGGAAAGCCGTTCTGGATTTCTTTCACGCTGCAGGACGACCCCGGGGCCGAGGCGCGGCCGCCCGTCTTGCGCTCGGGTGAAAGTGTCGAAGAGGCAGCGCGCTGGATAGCCGGCTCGAATGCCGCTGCGCTCTTGTTCAATTGCAGCCGTCCAGAAGTGATGCGAAACGCCATCGCCGTGGCAAGCAGGGTCCTAGCGGAAGACGGCCGGACCGTTCCGCTCGGCGTTTATGCCAACGCCTTCACGACGGACGACGAGGGGGCAGCGAACGAAACGCTCCATGCCATTCGTGACGATCTTTCGGATGATCGCTATTCAAGCTTCGCCTGTGACTGGGTGGAAAGCGGTGCGACGATGATCGGCGGCTGCTGCGGTGTCGGCGCCGCGCATATCCATCGCGTGAAGCAGCGTTTATCGGCGGATTGAGAAGCCGAACCGCGCCCGTCTCCTATTGCTTCACGGTCGTCGCCGGCGGTCACCCGACGCCAGCGATGGCCAGACCAGATTCCGCTCGATCCAGGTTGGAGATATTTTATTCGAGAAAACCGGCGTGCGTCATGCTCGTGGGCACGGCGACGCCGAGGCGTGACAGGATCGTCGGTGCGACCTGCAACTGGTTGAGCAGCGTATCCTCGGGCGGGCCTTCGCCGCCGCCGAACCAGTAGAAAGCGAAGTCCTGCATTTCCGGGTCATGTCCACCATGATGGCCGCGATCGGTCTGGCCATGATCGGCCGTCACGATGACCTCGTAACCGTTCTTGCGCCAGCGCGGCAGGAAGGCGGCAAGCTGCGCGTCGATGGCGAAACAGGCATGATCCATCTGCGAGCAGTCGTGCCCGTAGCGATGCCCCATGCTGTCGAGCGTACAGGTGTGCAGGATGCCGTAATCGATGTGATGGCGTTCGGTCAGCATTGTCAGCGTCGCGAACAGGTCGAGGTCGCTCGGCGTCATCTGGTTCTGATGGTTGTAGCCCGCCATGGTGTGAAACCGGCCATGATGGATCGGACCTTCCGCGTCGTCGTACTCGATGTCCTCGACCATGTCGAAGGGCGCGCGGCGAAAGAAGGTGGACCAGAAGGAGTGCGTGACGGCGCCTGTCTTGCCGCCGGCCTTCGTCACCTCCGAGAAGATGTCCGGCTGTGCCACGCGAAACAGCGTCTCGTTGGAGAGCACGCCATGCACCTGCGGCGGGACCCCCGTATGGATCGATGCGTAGCAGGACGCGGAGGTGGAGGGCAGAACCGAACGCATGCGCCAGACGCGCGCCTCGCCGGCCTGGACCCAGCCCTCCAGGTTGCCCATGAGCCGGCGCGCATTGCGCCACGGCTGTCCGTCGAGAATGATGATGAGGAGTTTGTTGCGAAGCGGCATCATGTATCCCTGATAGTGAAGGACGCAACGCCTGAAGCGGTGCGCCACATGCGGTTCGTCAGGCGCTCAGCCAGCAACGCAACGGTGCATCGGCGTTCATGAGTTCACCGGCCGGATTGTCCTCCCAGCCGAGAATGTTCTCGCTGACGCCGTCGATGAAATCGTTGAACATCGGCGAAATGAGACCGCCTTCGTCACGCATCATTTCCGAGAGGTCGCGATACATGGCGCGCCGCTTCGTCTCGTCGAGTTCCGCACGGGCGGCGACGACGAGCTTGTCGAAAGCCTCGTTCTTGAAGCGCGTGTCGTTCCAGTCCGCCGAGGAAATGTAGCCGGTGGAATACATCTGGTCCTGCGTCGGACGGCCACCCCAATAGGAGGTGCAGAAGGGCTGGACATTCCAGACATTCGACCAGTATCCGTCACCGGGTTCGCGCTTCACATCGATCGTGATTCCGGCCTTCTTCGCGCTCTCCTGATAGAGAACCGCGGCATCGACGGCGCCGGGAAATGCGACTTCCGACGTGCGCAGCACGATCCCGCTGCTATGACCGGACTTCTTGAAATGGAAGGCTGCTTTTTCCGGATCGAAGGTCCGCTGTTCGATCTCCTCGAAGAGTGGATAGGCCTTGTTGATCGGCGTATCGTTGCCGACGCTTCCGTAGCCCATCAGGATACGATCGATCATCGTCTCGCGGTCCATGGCGTATTTCAGGGCGAGGCGCAGGTCCTTGTTGTCGAACGGGGCCGTGTCGCAGAACATGTTGAAGGGATAGAAGCCACGCCCGGAGACGTTCTTGATCATCACCTTCTTCATGTTCTTGAGCAGGGCGACCGTTTTCGGCTCGATGCGATTGATCATGTGAACCTGGCCGCTTTGCATCGCGGCGATGCGGGCCGTCGCATCATTGATGACGATGATCTCGACCTGCTCGGCAAAGCCCGCCGTTTCGCGCGCCCAATAGTTTTCGAAACGTGTCGCGTTGTAGCGGACGCCGGGCTCGCTGCTGTCCAGTCTGTAAGGTCCGGTTCCGATCGCGGCCTCCGGATTGTCCTTTCCGCCATTCGGCTGGATGACCAGATGATAGTCGTTCATCAGGAAGGGCATATCGGCATTGGCTTCGCTGAGCGTGATGACGACGGCATCGCCGTCCGCCTTGATGGTCTGGATACCCTTGAGAACGCCGAGGGCGCCGGACTTCGCGCTCTCGTCCGAATGCCGTTCGATCGTTGCCACGACGTCATCGGGCGTCAGCGTCTTGCCATCGTGGAACTGCACGTTTTTCCGGATCTTGAAGGTCCAGGTCCTGGCATCGGCGGAGGCCGTCCATTCTTCAGCCAGCACCGGGACGGGCGAGCCGTCCGGCGCCAGCCAAACGAGGGTTTCGCCCCACAGATGGTTCACCATGGCGCTCACCTGGTTTGTCGCCAGGCCGGGGTCGAGGCTGTCCGTCGAGGCGCCACCCTGCATGCCGACCTTGATCGTGCCGCCGCGCACCGGGCCTTCCGCGCGTGCCGCCGTGGACAGCAAGGATCCTGCCGCGGCGAGGCCCAGGCCGAGCACCGCGCTGCGGCCGAGAAAATCGCGCCGCGACATCCGGCCCTTTGCGACGAGCTTGGAAAGATAGGTCAGTTCATCCATCGCTTTTTCCCCTGATACAGCGGTGCGCGTGCCGCGCGGCCGATCGTTTTCGGGGCGGATACTAAACGGCAAGATTACCGTGTATATGTCCAGAAATCGCAAGAATGACCAGTCCACTTTCGGGCCGGCACGTCTGCGTGGAGTGCTGGCATGGGCCGAACAATTGACGGTTTTAGTCTGGACGGGCTCATGCTTGATGGCCAGGGCGCTCGACCTCTCTATCTTCAGCTTTATGATGGGCTGCGGGAAATGATCCTTTCGGGCGCAATTGCCGGGGGAACACGCATTCCATCATCACGCGTCCTGTCAGAAAGCCTCGGCGTCTCTCGCTTCACCGTGGTCACGGCACTCGATCAACTTGCCGCGGAAGGGTATCTCCACTCCGCGAGGGGCAGCGGCACCTATGTGGAAACCGTCCCGAGGCGGCAGGAGGCCGGAACGGGTTTGGGGAGGCAGCCAGACGATGCTGCTACCGGACGCTTTGAAAAAATGCTGTCGCGGCGCGGACAGGCGCTGACATGGCGCACTTCACTGACGCTGAACGACGGCTCCCAGCACCTCCATATGGCAAGCCCCGATCACCGGCTGTTTCCGGTGGACATCTGGTCGCGGCTGACGAGGGAAGTTTATGCGGAGGGGGATTTCCGCATCGTCAACTATCGGGAAATCTTTCAACCCTCTCTGCTCGAAGAGCAGATTGCCCGCCATATCGCGGTAAGCCGCGGTATCCGCTGCGAACCGGAGGAAGTGGTCACCACGCTGGGTGGGCACCACGCCGTGACGCTTCTTGCCGAACTGCTGCTGAACCCCGGAGATACGGTTGCGTTCGAGGAACCGGGAATGGCGGCCATTCGGTCGATTTTCCAGTCCGCTGCCTGCAATATCGTTCCAATGCATGTCGACGTATCAGGCCCAAATCCCGAGACGGTCGCACATCGGGATATCAAGCTCGCCTTCGTCACCGCGGCCAAGCAGCAGCCGATGACGGTCGCCATGCCGCTGAAACGCAAACTGGAGATGCTGCATTGGGCCGCTGACCGTGACACCTTGATCATCGAGGACGACCTGGGAAGCGAATTCCGATACCGCGGCGGACCCATCCCGCCGCTCAAGGCCCTGGACCAGGCCGGGCAGGTTATCTATGTCGGCGCCTTCAGCATGACGCTGCTGCAATCGCTGCGCGTCGGTTACATGATCATGCCGCGAGCATTGGCGGAGCAATGCCGCCGGCTGATCCAGGTCCGCTACAGGGCGTTGCCGCAGTTCACCGAACAGATCGTCGGCCGTCTTATCGAGGATGGTCACTATACGCGGCATCTTCATCGCATGCGGCGGATCTATGCCAAGCGCCAGACCCGTCTGCTGCAAATCCTGAGGTCGGACTTCTCCGACATTTTCGAGCCGCCGGAATTCGCATCAGGCTTCTACAACCTGTGCTACTTCAAGGATCAATCCATTGACGAGAATGCAGTTCTGATCCGGTGCCGTCAGCAGAATCTCGGGGTCGAGCAACTATCCTACTACTATGCGGATCGAACATCACCGCGCAAAGCGCTCCTCGTCGGCTTCGCCGCCTCGAACGAAGATGAAATCGAACATGCAACAAAGCTGCTAAAGCACTGTATCGACATGAAATAGCGCTGTTCCGGTCGTATCGATCCGCGTGGCTTCGGACGTAGACATGCCTTTTAGCCGGCCAAGCAAACTCGAAGGCGGTTCATGACAGCCCGACAGGGTTAAGCATCGCTTAAACTTTTATTCTCATTTTATTAAGTTTGTTGGAGAAAACTCTTTTCCAGGGGCCGACTGATTGTGGGGAGACCGCGTTGAACGCGTAACCGCAGTACGGAGGTCTCAGCATGCCCCATCTAACCGTGCTCGTCGTGGAAGACGAACCGCTGATTCGCATGGCCCTGGCCGATGCCCTTCTGGATGAGGGGCATGACGTCATCGAGGCGTCAAGCGTGCTTGAGGCCGTTGCAGCCTTCGGCACGCACCCTATCGATTTTCTGATAACGGATGTGGATATGCCGGGGGGGCTCAACGGGTTCGATCTCGTGCGCTTCGTTCGGCACCACGATAACCGGGTGGGCGTCATCGTCGCATCCGGCGGACGTCATCCCACGGATGCAGATCTGGAGCCCGGCGAGACTTTCATCCCCAAGCCTTATCGGCTGGACGAGATCATCGTCCACCTGAACCTCCACGGCCTCCGGGAGGCGCGTCGAATGAAGGCGTAGTCCGCCAGTTCAAGCGGCATCCCGATAGCTCGCCGTCTCGGGGGGAGGCGGGCTGGTGCGAAAACGCGCGCCCTTCAACCACAGCTTGAGCGCCTCCCAGTGAATACCGGCCATTACCTTCAGTGTCATGAAGGGAAAGCGCAGGAGGTATCGCGCGAGGTTGACGTCGGTCAGCGGCGCGGCCTGCGCATGGAACGTGGCGGCCAGGACCGGCTCCTTGCCCGCGGTTTCATGGATGCGTATGCGCAGCGCTTTTCCGGGCGGCAGGACGCGGAAGTGGTAGCGCAGTCCCATGTCCATGAAGGGCGAGACGTGGAAGATCTTGGTTCGGGACTGGCGGATGCCGGCAGGGCTTTTCTCATCCTCGAGCACCGGCGCGACATAGCTGTGCCGCTCGCCGAAGGTGTTGCGCACGGCGTAGATGATCGCGACCAGCCGTTCGTCTGCATCATAGGCGAAGTAGGTCGAGAGAGGGTTGAAGACATACCCGAACATGCGCGGATAGGCGAGCAGCAAAACGCGCGCCACCCGCTCGTAGAGCCCGGCACGCGCCAGCAGGCGGTCTGCGAACATGCGCAGCGTCTCATCCTTTTCCTCGACGTGGTCGCTTTCGCGGAAAGAAAGAATGCCCGGTTTGTTCACGGCGAGGAGACGGGTGCTCCGGGAAAGCGCATCGAGACGGTCGATATCCACCAGCAGGGAGAAGACGCTGTAGCTGAAACGGTGTCCGAACGGATTGAGCCGCTGGTGCATGACCTTACCGGGATAAAGCGTGCCCGCCGCCGTTGGCGCCGGTCCGTTCTCGGCCATGCTGGTAATGCGGTCTTGCCTCATCTTTTTCCTCTTGGCCGAGCCTTTACGGCGCCGGTTGCCAGTGGACATTCTTGCACAACACACCGCCCAGGATGCAGCCGCGGGTGACAAGCGATTTGCCTGAGACCTGAACCGTGATCGCATATGTTCGGTCGCGTTTGGCATCATAGGCGGTACCGGCGAGTGTGTCCGCCGATTTCGGCTTGAGCGACATGACCAGCCGGTCTCCTGCCTCTTCACCCTTGCTGGTATCGCCAATCCACAGATTGGTGGCACAGATGTTGTTGCCGCAGGGCGCGATGCGCACGCGCGCATTGCCATCGTCGCGCAGCCATACGCCGCTGGGATCGGCAGATTGCTGCGCGTGGGACACAGCGGTGGTCGACATCAAGGCGGCGCATGCAGTCAGAACGGCTATTCTCATCGATCCATCCTCCTTGCCTTTGCTTGAAATACGCAAGTGCGCGCCAATCGGTTCACTTTCGGTGATCCGCCGAAGTCGGGATGGCGTAGTCAGAGACGAGGAAACCGCAGGAGACACCGCCATGAAAACGATCGCAACGGCTTACCTGGCGACCGGCATCGCATTCCTGATCGTCGATGCCATCTGGCTGTCGACCATGGCGGACATGCTATACAGGCCGCTGATGGGGGATAAGCTCGCACCGCAGTTTCATCTGGCGCCGGCCATCGTCTTCTATCTGATCTATGTCGCCGGCATCGTCTTCTTTGCCGTGATGCCCGCACTCGATGGTGGCGGCCTCGCCAAGGCTGCGCTGAATGGCGCGGTGTTCGGGCTTGTGGCCTATGCGACCTACGACCTGACCAACCAAGCGACGCTGAAGGATTGGCCGCTTGCCGTAACCCTTGCCGACATTCCCTGGGGTGCCTTCGTGACCGCCGTTGGCGCGTCAGCCGGTTTTCTCGTCGCCAGCCGCGTCGGGTGATCGTTCCGCCTCGGCCAGTATGCCGGAGAACAGCAGAGCGACAAAGGCTGTCAGCGTGCTGGCGCTTAGGAGATTGAGGCGGGCCAGCGCGGCATACTCAACCGCATCGTAGACGGCGAGCGGCGGTCCATAGCCATCATGCAGCAAGAGAAACACGCCGAAAGCAATTGCGGTGATCGCCAGCGCGGCCAGACGCTCACAAGGGCGAAACAGCAACAATGCGATGACCCCGCAGGGAATGAGAAAGATCTCGACCGCTGAGGCCGTGCCGAAAAGCCAGGCCGAAAGCACCGTATTGCCTATGCCCGCCAACGGAAGGAGCGCCCGGCCGGCCGCGCCGTTCCGGCGTGAAACGGCGGGCACGGCGAGGAAGAGGGGCGTGGAGAGGAATGTGAACCACGCCGCGGTGATGTCGTCACTGACCAGCCAGAAAAGATAAAGCGGATAGAAGGGCTGGTTCGAGGCGACGAGCAACGCGATCACGTTCGCGGCAGCGACGCGCGGGTCGGGATGGCGGGCGTAGGCCCGAACCACCTCGGCTGCCTTTGCAAGAAGAAAGATCACCGTCCTGCGCCGGCGGGGCGGAGGCGATAGTGGCTGACACCCCATTCCTCGCCATTGGCATGGCCGAAGAGCCCCGCCGTGGCGAGGAAGAACAGTCGCCAGCGCCGCATCCAGAGCGTGGCATCAGGCCCATAGGTCGCATTGAAAATGGTTCGGATCTCGTCTCGGTTCTTGTCGAAATTATCGAGCCAGTCCAGCGCAGTGCGCTCGTAGTGCTTGCCGTTCCAGCGCCAGTCCTTTTCGACGATGAAGCTGTCGCTGAATTCCCACACGAGACCGTGGCTCGGCATGACACCGCCGGTGAAGAAATATTGAGCGATCCAGTCCGCCTTGTCGGAATGGTCGAAACGGTAGGCGGTCTTGCGGTGCGAGAAGACATGCAGGAAAAGCCGGCCGTCGTCGCGGATCCAGCCGCGCGCCCGGTCCAGAAGAGATTTCCAGTTGGACATGTGCTCGAACATCTCGACCGAAACGATCCGGTCGAAAGTGCCTTCGGGAGAAAAGACATTCATATCGGCGGTGACCACCGAGAGGTTGCCAAGACCCCGCGCGGCAGCCTGCGCCTCGATATGGGCGCGTTGCGAGGCGGAGTTCGAAACGCAGACGATGCGGGCGGCCGGGTAGCGGTCGGCCATGAAGAGAGAAAGCGAGCCC
Source organism: Shinella sp. AETb1-6 (assembly GCF_009826875.1). Classification (NCBI taxonomy): domain Bacteria; kingdom Pseudomonadati; phylum Pseudomonadota; class Alphaproteobacteria; order Hyphomicrobiales; family Rhizobiaceae; genus Shinella; species Shinella sp. AETb1-6. The sequence continues at coordinate 153,113 of NZ_WUMM01000003.1, forward strand.
CAGCCGCATCCCAGTTCCAGAATGTCCTGCCCGTCGGCAAGGTCCGCATGGCCGCACGTTTCTTCAAGCGCCGCAATCTCCGCCTGCGCCAGCGTGGTGTTGGGCGAGGAATAGAGGCAGGAGGAGTATTTTCGGCGCGGACCGAGCGTCAGCGCGAAGAATGCCGCCGGCAGTTCGTAATGCTGGGAATTCGCTTCATCGGTGTGAACGGCTATCGGCCAATCGGTCATCGAACGGGCAAAGTCGTGATCGGTCGGGCCGCCGGTCTCAGCCAGCAGGCGTCGCGTGCGGCCGACCAGCCGGCTGATGCCGAAGCGAAGGGCAGGGTCGGGAACGGGCAAACGCTCGGCGGCAGTGATGGCGGTAACGGCAAGGTTCATGACGTCTTCTCCCTGTTTGGCAGCCCGGGCCAGAACGCATTGACGCGATCGGCGTAGGCGGTGAAGGCAGCGCCCCGCGAGCGCATCATGTGAGCTTCGAGCGGCGGAATTCCCGAGACATGCACGAGCAGCCAGTACATGAAGGCCGGACCGGCGAGTGCCACCCAGCCCCAGCTCCACGCGCCAGCCGGGCCGATGGCGATGACCGCATATCCGCACCAGCCGAGCCACTGGAAGAAGTAGTTGGGGTGACGGGAGAGGCTCCACAGCCCCTCGTCACAGACCTTCCCCTTGTTGGTGGATTTGCCGCGGAACCGTGACAGCTGCGCGTCGGCGATACCCTCACCGATCACGGCCAGGGCGAGGATGGCGATGCCGGCAATATCGCTCCATTGCAGCCCCTCCGCCGGGTTTCTCGCCGCAATGAAGATGGTCGCGGCCAGGAGAAGGGCTGCTGCGGCCTGGATCTGCAGGAAGAGAAACAGGCGAAAGCGCCAGCTTTCCCCCCATCCCTCACGCAATCGGGCATAACGCGGATCTTCACCGCCTTGCAAAGTGCGCCGCAGGATATGGATGCCCAGCCGACAGGACCAGAGCCCGGCGGCCGCGGCGATGAGGAGCCGGCGCTGCCAGTCGCCTTCCCAGCCATCAACGGGCGCGAGTGCTGCCGTAACGCCGGCAGCGCCGACAAGGAACGACCAGACCGCGTCCACCCAGCCGGATGCCGCCCCCTTGACGACGGCAAACCACACAGCGGTCATCACGAGCGCGGCGGCGGCAGCCAGGAGAAGGAAAAGCACCGCCGCCGTCATGATTCAGATCCCGAAAATCGGCTGCAACATGCGGCCGATGACATTCTTGAAACGCATCTTGCCCTCCATGGCGGCAAGGCAGATGCATTCGCCATCAGGGTCGACCACGGGTTGGTGCTCGACGTCGTCGTCCATCTCGGCGAGGTCGCCGGGACGAAACGTTCCGAACTTGTCGGAGAACGAGCCGGAGACGATGTAGGTGAACTCCGTGCCGACATGGCCATGATCGGGAAGCGCGCGACCTGGGCCGACTTTCAGCAGGATGAGATTGGCGTCGGGATCCTGCGGAACGCCGACGCGGCTCATCTTCATGCCGGGACCGATCCAGCGCCAGCGCCCGATATCGCAGCCGCGCAAAGCGTCCGGCAGGCGAATGCCCTCGATTTCCACGGGCGCGAGCGGCGGCTGTGTGATCGCCGCTGCGTCCTCCTCGTCATCGAGCATGGCGAGCGTATCGTTTAATGCTTTCGCCGAAAGCGGGGTGGGGGCCATATCTTCCAGGACGGCGCCGCCGAGCGCCTCGAACGTGCCGATGCGGGCGCGACAGGTCGGGCAGCTCGCCAGATGCGCCTCGACCACGATGGCTGGTCCCGCGGCAAGCGTGCCGGCGGCAAAGCGCATCAGAGTTTCGTCGGTTGCGTGATGTGTGGTGGTCATGATTTGTCTTCCAGCAGCGCGCGCAGGCGATTCATTGCCAGGCGTGTTCTAGATTTCACGGTGCCGAGGGGGATACCCAGCTCATCGGCGATTTCGGTCTGCGATTTCTCGCTGAAGTAGGAAAGCCGGATGATCGTCTGCTGCTCCGGCGAGAGAGCCGTCAACGCCCGGCGCACCTGCGCGTCGCGCTCGGCTCCGAGCAATTCGTCCTCGACCGTCTCAGGCCCGTCTTCGGGGTCTGGCGGCAGCGCCGATGGATCACGCTGCCGGCGCAGATGATCGATGCGAATGTTGCGCGCGACGGTAAAAATCCAGGTCGCGACGCCCGCCCGCTCCGCATTGAAATAGGTAGCCTTGCGCCAGACCGTCAGCATCGTTTCCTGCACAAGATCCTCCGCCACACTGGAAGAGATCGTCCAGCGCAGGAAGAACGTCTTCAGCCTCGGGCCGAAATAACGGAAGAGCAACGCGAAGGCCTGACGGTCCCGGCCTTGGGCGACCTGCATCATCATTTCCACGAGCGCGTCGGGCGACGGTGTCTGTTGTGTATCCCTTGAACTTACCACGGCAAGCCGCCGGCCTGTCGGCACAATGGGTTTGTGATCAATCTCAACGGGGCTCGAAACTTCATTCATGCGTCCTTCTACGCGGCGTTTTCCGGAGTGGATCACACCGGACGAAATAGGTTTCCGGCAGTGATCCGTCAGAAGCCCGGGCTCGTAAAGAGCTCTATTAGTTTCTCATGAGTTCGGCAGCCGCAGAAGGATTGTCATGCGCCATTTTCCTCAATCGGACCGTCCCCTTAAAATTGCGGTGGTGGGCACGGGCATTGCCGGTCTTTCCGCTGCATGGCTTCTGTCGCAGCGCCATGAGGTAACGGTTTTCGAGGCTGACAATCGCGTGGGCGGCCATTCGCACACTGTAGAGGCGGGTGGCGCCCCCGTCGACACCGGCTTCATCGTCTACAACGAGGCGACGTATCCCAACCTCACGGCGCTGTTTGCGCATCTCGACGTACCCACCCGGGCGTCGGACATGTCCTTCGCCGTTTCCATGGATGGGGGGCAGCTCGAATATGCGGGGACAAATCTTGCCGGCCTTTTCGCGCAGCGCAGCAATCTGGCAAGCCCGCGTTTCTGGTCGATGCTGCGCGATCTCGTGCGCTTTTATCGACAGGCGCCGAGCGGTGTGAGAAATCTCGATCCGTCGGCGAGCCTCAACGAATATCTCGACAGTGCGGGCTTCGGCCGCGCCTTTCGTGAGGATCATCTCTATCCGATGGCGGCCGCTATCTGGTCGACGCCCGCGCTGGAGATCGGCAATTATCCGGCTCTTTCCTTCGTGCGTTTCTGCGAAAACCATGGTCTTCTGAAATTCGCGCGTCGGCCGGTCTGGCGCACCGTCGATGGTGGCAGCCGTGCCTATGTCGAACGGTTGATCGCTCCGTTCCGCGATCGCATCCGCACCAATGCGCCGGTGAAGTCGATCCGCCGGGTGAACGGTGCCGTGGAGATTTCCACGCCGGGTGCCGAGCCCGAATGGTTCGATCATGTCGTGATCGGCGCTCACGCCGACCAGGCGCTCGGCATGCTGGCCGATCGCTCGCAACGGGAGTCCGACCTGCTGGGCGCCTTCGCCTACGGCGACAACGAAACCGTCCTGCACCGGGACGAAAGCCTCATGCCGAGCCGGCGCCGCGTCTGGGCGAGCTGGAATTATCTGGCGAAGTCCGGGCGCGATGGTACCGCGCCCCGCAAGCCCTGCGTGACGTACTGGATGAACAGGCTACAGGGTATTTCCGATGAGCGTCCATTCTTCGTGACGCTCAGCCCGCTCCATGCGCCGGCCGAGGACAAGGTCATCTGGCGGGGACTTTATCAGCATCCCCTTTTCAACGCCGCGACCCTTGCCGCGCAGAAGCGGCTCTGGTCACTCCAAGGCGAAGGCAACACCTGGTTCTGCGGCTCGTACTTCGGATCGGGTTTTCACGAGGATGCCATCCAGGCCGGGTTGGCGGTCGGCGAAAGCCTGGGGGGAGCCAGCAGGCCATGGACCGTGCCGGGGCATTCCGACCGGATATTCTGCGCCCCGCAACACGCTTGATTTCGCCTGGCGTACGAACAGAGAAGAGGCGCGGCATTTCTGCCGCGCCCGATGTCGATCTACTTGATTGGCGGTGACGCCTTGCCGAGCTTGACCGAGGGTTCACGTCCCCAGACACGCAGCTTGCCGAGTTCGGAAACGAAGCCTGCCAGGCCGTCCTCGCCCGGAAGCATGATGACGCCTTCGTCGAGGGTATCGCCGATCCCCGCTTTTTCCAGCAGTTTGACCGCCGATGCGTCATAGCCGATGAACTTGCAGTGCTGGAAAGCATCCGCGACGAAGTCACGAGCGGTCGCTTCCATCACAAGGTCGTCGATGGCCTCTGCGGACGTCAGGAGTGCGACGGCATCGAACAGGACGGACGGTCCGCCGTCTATCATGTGATGTGCCTCCACCCATGATCCATCCGACGCCGTCACGCCACCGACCTTCGGAGCGATCAGTTCACAGACGGCTTTTTCCTTTTCCACCGCCGCCATCATGCCCTTCAGCAGTTTGGCGTCCACGCCGTCGGTGACGAGGATGCCGAGTTTGCGGCCTTCGAAGCGCTTGGGGCCCTTCTCGACAATGCTGAGTGCCGGCGACGGCTCGAGATCCTGCCGCGTCGGTACCGCCGCGTCGGCGGGCTTGGGCATCGACTGGAAGCCGAGTTTCTGAGCGACTGTCGCTGCCAGCGTCTCATCGATATTGAGGAGATGCGAGACCATACGCTCGCGGATCGTAGGCGTTTCGACTTTGCTCAGCTCGAAGGTGAGCGCGGCTGCGATATGGCGTTGCTCGGGCGGAGTCTGGCTGAGATAGAACTGCCGGGCCTGGCTGTAGTGGTCGGCAAAGCTCTCGGGACGCAAGCGCGCCTTGATGCCTTGCTCCTCGACGGGGTAGGGGCGATGGCCGCGCATGGGGGATTCGCGCGGTCCCTCGTTGAACGAATTCGGCTGGTAGTTCGCCCGGCCAACCGGATTTCGCATTGCCATGTGGCCGTCCTGCTGGAAATGCGCGAACGGACACTTGGGCGCATTGATCGGCAGGTGTGTGAAGTTCGGGCTTCCCAGGCGCTTCAGCTGGGTGTCGAGATAGGAGAAGTTCCGACCTTGCAGCAGCGGATCGTTGCTGAAATCGATGCCCGGCGGCACGTTCTGCGTCATGAAGGCGACCTGTTCGGTCTCGGCGAAGAAGTTGTCCGGCATGCGATCGAGCACCAGCCGCCCGACAGGCTGCGGCTTGAGGATTTCCTCGGGGATGATCTTCGTCGGGTCGAGTACGTCGAAGTCGAAGCTGTCGGCGAAATCCTGGTCGAACAGCTGGACCTGCAATTCCCATTCCGGGAAATTGCCCGACTGGATCGCCTGCCAGAGGTCGCGACGGTGAAAATCGGGATCGGCACCATTGATTTTGACTGCTTCGTTCCAGGCGACCGATTGCAGCCCCAGCTTCGGCTTCCAATGAAACTTCACGAAGGTCGATTCGTCCTTGGCGTTGACGAAGCGGAAGGTGTGGACACCGAAGCCTTCCATGAAGCGGAACGAGCGCGGAATGGTCCGGTCCGACATGATCCACATGACCATGTTCATGCTCTCCGGAGTCAGGCTGATGAAATCCCAGAACGTGTCATGCGCCGTCTGCGCCTGCGGGAAGGCCCGATCGGGCTCCTGCTTGGCGGCGTGGATCAGGTCAGGGAACTTGATTGCATCCTGGATGAAGAAAACCGGGATGTTGTTGCCGACGAGGTCCCAGTTGCCTTCCTTGGTATAGAGCTTGACGGCGAAGCCGCGAACATCGCGTGCAAGGTCTGCCGAGCCCTTGTTGCCGGCAACCGTCGAGAACCGGACAAAGGCTGGCGTCCGCTCGCCGGGCCGCTGGAATAGATCGGCCTTGGTATAGGCGGCAAGCGATGCGTAGGTTTCGAAGAAGCCGTGCGCCCCATAGCCGCGGGCATGAACGACACGCTCGGGAATGCGCTCGTGGTCGAAGTGGAAAAGCTTCTCGCGGAAATGGAAATCGTCGATGACGAGCGGACCCCGCGGGCCGACGCGCAGGGAGTTCTGGTCGTCAGCGACAGGTCCGCCCTGGGCGGTGGTCAGGATCGGCGTGTCGCCGTCATCAGCAGTCTGGTGAAGTTCGCCGCCTTCCCCCCGTTGCAGCTTCACATCGTGGATGGTGGCGGTATCGGCCGCACGGCGCTGCGACAGGGCAATTGTTTTCTTGGCCATGGATCTGGCTCCCTCTCAACAAGTCGATGGGCAACGAGGGCCCGGAAGCAAAGAGGCCGCCCTTGAGGGCGGCCTGATTGTTCGTGCTGACGGTCTAGCTGGCTTTCTTCATGGAACCTTTGGCGTTTGCCGAGGATTCTCCGAGCGCGGTCAGCTTCTGGTCGGTGGCGATCTCTTCCTGGAGATTGGCGTCGAGCAGCGGGATGGCATCCTTCAAGCCGAGCTGTTTCGCCCAGGCCTTGAGGGTGCCGTAGCGCGCGATCTCGTAATGCTCGACCGCCTGCGCGGAGGAGATCAGACCAGCATCGAGGGCAGCCGTGCCCTTGTATTCTTCCATGATCTCCTCGCCTTCCGCGATAATGCCCTGGATCGCTTCGCAGGTCTTGCCGCGCGCCGATTTGCCGAGCAGTTCGAATACCTGTTCAAGGCGCTCGATCTGGCCCTGTGTCTCGTCGCGATGCTGCAGAAAGCCGGCCTTGCCTTCTTCCGACTGGGCCGCACGCGCCATCTTCGGCAGGGCCTTGAGGATCTGCTTTTCAGCGAAGTAGATGTCCTTGAGGGTATCAAGGAAAAGGTCGTTCAAAGTTTTTTCCGTGGCCATGAGAGTATCCGTTCTAGTTTGAGAGACGAGGTTTGAACCATGGAACTGAAGCGATGTTCCTCAGGCTGGAAATAAAATCGACCGCGCCGCTGGCGACCAACCCGCAGAAGGCGAGAAGCCGCCCAACGGGCGGCTTCTACGGTCATCAACGTTCAACGATCACCGCTGCTTCGTCATCGTCGCGCTGGCGTCCGCCGAGGGCGGCGGCGGCAGAGGCGATGAAGGCACCAACCAGCAAGGACAGCGCACCAAGCATGGCAGCCGTGGCCGCGGACTTGCGTGCATCGTCGGCCGCCTTGAGGGCAGCGTTCTTTGCATCCTCGATCTGGGTCAGGACCTGATCGACGCGTGCGCGGGCTTCTTCCGGCGAAATGCCGGCGCGCGAAGCGACGATGGACGAGATATAGGCCCGGTCGGCCTCCGGCACGCCGTCATTGAAGGCGCCACGCATCAGAATGCGCGAGATCTCGGCTGCCGCCGACGCGTCGTCCGCCTGGGCGCGGCTGGCGACGTCCTGCGGACGCAGCAGGATATCCGTGAAATAGCCCGTCGCCGCATCAGGCGTGGCAGCGTCGCTGTTTGCCGCGGCTGCCGTGCCCGCGACCGTGGCGGTCGCAGCGGCGGATGATGCCGCCTGGACACCTGCGCCGGCGAGCCCGGTGAAAGCCGAGCCAGCCATGCCGACGACGACAACCGTTGCGAGCGCCCAGCTCAGAAAGCCGTGGGCCGTGTCACGGAAGAACACCTCGTCCGTGTGAACATTGGCCCACTTGGTCCGCAGGCGTCCCGTGAGATAGCCGCCGAGTGCGGAAGAGAGCCACTGGACGACGACGAACCAGATCGCCGCCGTGACGCCCACCGTGGCGAGGGAGGCGCTGTCACCTGACCATGGAGACACCATCGTCAGGCCCACGCCGGAGCCGAGGAGAAGCAGAATGATCGTGGTGGCGGCGGCTGCGACCGCGCCCCCGATCACCGGACCCCATGCGAGGGCCGGCCGGCCGGATTCGACACCGACGTCGGAAACATCCGAACTGTAAAGCGCCATGTCCGCCTCCTATCGCAGAAACAGGACAAGCAGAATGACGAGCGGCAGGGGAATACCCAGAAGCCAGAGAAGAATACCACGACCCATTTTAGAGACCTCCTGTGAAGCGCGGGCGACGGCCCGCAGCATGGTGGCCAAACTCATTGAATCGTTCGATGTTCCATGAGGCGTGATCGCTAAATGCGAAGCGACGTCACGCCCGTTCGAGGGTGGGCGTCCAGCGTCAGGTCCCCGCGTGTTCAGGCGCGCCGTGGACCAGTTGCGCGTCAGGTAGCTGGACGAGACTGAGATAGCGCTCGAACTGGCCCAGGACATCGGCGATGATCTGGTCTCGTTCCATGCCCATGACGTCGTAGCCACGGCTGCCGCTGGAAAAATAGGTGCGTGCTTCGAAGCGCATTTCCGGTTTGCCGGCGGCCATCGGCGACAGGACGGCAAGCGGATGGCTGGCGACCGCGACGCCGTAAACGAAGTCGCGCACGCCTTCGGATTGGCACCGCAGGGCGATGGCGCCGTTTTCGCCCTCTTCGACATGAGTCGGGCGGCCACGAGCCGAGAGCTCCTTGGCAACCTGTTCCAGTGCCGCACGGACCTGGGTCGTGATGAAGGCCCTGACCTCGCCTTCGCGCGGCGCACGCAGCATGTGCCCCAGGCGTCGCTGCCAGGAGACCCCTGCAGCCGGATAGGCGGGCATGCCGCCGCCCGCGGATCGGCCTGCCCATTGTTGTGCCATGTCGGCGCGCATGCCCGCCAGGAGAGACCACAGCAGCGCCAGCATGACGATCACGAAGGGCAACGCGCTCGCGATCGTGACCGATTGAAGGGCCGACAACCCTCCCGCAAGCAGTAGCACGGCGGCGACGACGCCGGAAAAGGCGCACCAGAACACGCGCTGCAGCGTCGTCGTTTCGGTTTCCCCGCCGGCCGCGATGGCATCGACGACAAGCGATCCCGAATCCGCCGATGTGACGAAGAAGATTGCCACCAGGAGAATGGCGAGTGTCGAGGTCACGGCCGTGAAGGGCAGGTAGGTGAAGAACTCGAAGAGCCCGACCGAAAGATCGTTGACGATCGCCTGTCCAAGCGCGCCGGCGGCGACGCCATTGTCGATGGAAATGGCGGTGTTGCCGAACACCGTCATCCAGATGAAGGTGAAGCCGGCCGGTATGAAGAGCACGGCCGTGATGAAGCCGCGGACGGTCCGCCCGCGCGAAATGCGGGCGATGAACATGCCCACGAAGGGCGACCAGGAAATCCACCAGGCCCAGTAGAAGAGCGTCCAGGCGTCGATCCACGGCGTCGGGTTGTAGGCGTATATGTTGAAAGTTCGAAGCACAAGGCCATCGAGATACAGGCCGAGATTCTGGACGAAGTCGCGCAGCAGTTCGGTCGTCGGACCCACCACGAGAACGAACATCATCAGGAGGATCGCCACCAGCAGGTTGAGTTCCGAGAGGATACGGACGCCCTTGTCGAGCCCGGTCAGGACCGACACCGTGGCGAGGCCGGTGACAAAGGTGATGATGAGCAGTTGCACGGCAGGCGCGATGGGCACGCCCAGCACGAAGTTGAGGCCGGAATTGATCTGCGTCACGCCGGCACCCATGGACGTGGCGAGCCCGAAGATGGTCCCGACAATGGCGAAGATATCCACCGCATGGCCGATCGGGCCGTTGATGCGTTCTTTAAGCAGTGGATAGAGGCCGGATCGAATGGTGAGCGGCAGGTTATAGCGATAGCCGAAATAGGCGAGGGACAAGCCGACCACCGCGTAGACCGCCCATGCATGAATGCCCCAATGCAGGAAGGTGACGGACATGGCCTCACGAACAGCGGCGATCGAGCGCGGTTCGGCGGTCGGCGGCGCGAGATAGTGGGTCATCGGCTCGCCCACGCCGTAGAACATCAGACCGATGCCCATGCCGGCAGCGAACAGCATGGCGATCCACGACAGGAAGCTGAAATCCGGCGTCGAATCGTCGGGGCCGAGCTTCAGGTCGCCATACCGGCTGAAACACAAGAGCAGCATGGAGACGAGAATGACCCCGACGGCAAGAAGGTACAGCCAGCCGAAGCCTGACAGGATCTGTGCCTGAAGGCTTCTGAATATGTCCTCAGCCTGCGATGGAAACACAATGCCGACCGCCAGGAACAGTCCGATGATCGCGAGCGATCCGAAGAAGACGGGCGGGTTGATGACGAACGGCTTGAACATGATGCTGGCATCCACTGCTGACGGCCCGCACACCTGACGACGTGATCGGACCTGTATTCCGGGACAGCAGATATAGAGCAAAAATCAAAAGGTCGACCAAGAGCGGCACGTTTGAGAGCCGAGCGTGCCTCCACACCGCGGGCTTGCCTGAGAGCCGTTCGATCGGGCGAGTTCACTTGCGGAAATAGGCCGGCTCGTCGGATTTGGGATCTGGCTCACAGGTGCCGCCGCCCAGCCATGAACTGTCGTAGCAGCGCCGCAGCGCGTGGTAATCCAGCCGTTCGAGCCGGGCTTCCGCGATATCGCGCCACCAGCGCATGTCGAGCGTCGGCCACTGGTTCTGCGGGATCGTGCAGACCTGCACGCTCGTGTTACCAGCGCAATGGAACGTGAAATCGGAGACGCCGTAGCGAAGGATTGCCGCCAGGGAGCGGGCGCCGCGTTCGTCCGCCGGTGGCAACGCGTCCTTGCCTTCCAGTTTCCCCCAACGGGCATTTGTCCGTGCCGCGTCGCTTTCCCCGGCATGTTCGGCGCGGGGCAGCACGCGGATGACCTGTCCGCCGGACGAGTAGGCATCCTTGAAGCCGACGGTCATCTGCGGGCCGCGGTCTTCCATATCGGTGCCGATGACGGAGAGCGCCTGCGTGCCGAGCTTCTGATCATCTGCGGCCCCTTCCGTGTTCCGGAACCGGAAGACGTACTTGCCGTCCTTGGGATATTTCAGCTGCACCTCGGCATAGCGCGATGTGACCGTAACCCGGCCGGCGGCTTTACCCTCCTGCACGGACAGCTCCTTCGACGGCACAGGGATCGGATAAATGGTCACCACGCCGCCGTGTTCGAACAATGCGCCACCGACCTCGATCGTGAGATCGGCGTCCGATGCCCCGGCGCTGCCCGCCATGAGCATGACCGTGAGCGCAATGGCTCTCCGCGGTGCTTGGTTGAACATGCCTGACCTCCTGTATAACGACGACATCTGAGCTCATCCGCCGTTCCGATGATTGCATCGCCGTGGTGCACCTTTGCCTACAACAACGGTTTCGACATCGCCATAATTCGCGAGGCTTGCTCATCGCTGCGTGATAGGTCCGCGCTGTTCAATGTCGCGCAGAAAATACCTTGCAGTGCACACAGCGTTCGCGCTGCGGCAAGTCGCTGAATTCACGAATTGTTCATGCATATAGCGACGGCTTCTGCCCAATTATCGCGCGATTTCGCTTCTCACGCTTCGCATTCGCGGAATGCAATCTGCTTGACACTGTCCACGCGTCGTGAAAATTTTCGACTGAAAATTATTTCAAGAAAAGCAAAAATTATCAGACCAGGGTGGAGGCATGGCAGCGGGCGGTGGCGGATCCCTTCGGGATGACGAGGCGAGCATGGCGGCGCGCGCGGCGTGGCTGCACTATGCGGGCGGCCTGACGCAGTCGGAAGTCGCCAAACGGCTCGGCCTCACATCGCTGAAGGCGCACCGGCTGATCACGAAGGCCAACCAGGATGGGCTGGTCAAAGTCTATATCGATGGCGAAGTGTCGGAATGCGTGGAGCTGGAGCAGGCGCTGATCGAGCGCTATCGCCTGGACTATTGCGAAGTCGTTCCCGATTTCGATCAGGACGCTTTGCCGCTGAAGGCGCTCGGCATTGCAGGCGCACAGTTTCTCAAGCGCGAGATCGAGCGCGGCGGCGATATGCTGATCGGCATGGGACACGGCAGGACACTGGCTGCCTGTGTCGAATACCTGCCGCGCACCACGACGGGCGGCGTGCGCTTCGTCTCGCTGTTGGGCGGCCTTACCCGCAAGTTCTCGGCCAACCCGCATGACGTCATCCATCGGCTGGCCGAGCGCACGGGCGCGGAGGCCTATGTGATGCCGGTGCCGTTCTTCGCCAACTCGGTTGAGGATCGCGACATCCTGTTCAGCCAGCGTGGCGTGCGTGATGTCTTCGATCTGGCCGCGAGCGCCGACCTTCTGATGGTCGGTGTCGGTACCGTCGAGCGCGAGGCCTCGCTAGTGGCGACCGGCATGATCGAGAAAGGGGAACTCGAGGAGATCAAGCGCGCGGGAGGCGTCGGCGAGATCCTCGGTCATTTCTTCGATGCCAAGGGCAGAACCGTCGAGACGGCGCTGTCCGACCGCACCTTCACGCTCGGGCGCGACCAACTTCGAGACCGGCGGATGGTGGCGGTCTCTGGCGGCAGGATCAAGCTGCCGGCGATGAAGGCGGTTCTGGCGAGCGGGCTGCTCAGCGGCCTCATCACCGACGAGGCGACCGCGTCCGCGCTGGTGGGACACGACAGGTGAGGGCGTTCTGAAAACAGGTCCGGGGCAGGGCGCTGGTCCACCCCGGTGGGAGGAATACCGGTCTGGGTAGCCGGTGACATGCTTGTCCAAGCAAGAAGTACCCGCAACGGAGGAGAACAAGAATGTATGATAAAGAGAAAGATCTTATCGGCGCATTCATGCGCGGACAGATGGGCCGCCGCGACCTTTTGAAGGGCATCGCGGCCGCCGGCATGACCACGGCGGCTGCCGGCACGCTCTACAACATGATGGCAACCCGAGCGCTCGCGGCCGATTTCGATTGGAAGGCGCATTCCGGCAAGTCGCTGAAGCTGCTGCTCAACAAACACCCCTATGCCGACGCGATGATCGCCAATCTCAAGGCGTTCAAGGACCTGACCGGCATCGAGGTCACCTACGACGTCTTCCCGGAAGATGTGTATTTCGACAAGGTGACGGCGGCGCTGTCTTCGGGTTCGTCGGAATACGACGCGTTCATGACCGGCGCCTACATGACCTGGACCTACGGTCCGGCGGGGTGGATCACCGACCTCAAGGAATGGATCAACGATCCGACGAAGACCAATCCAAACTACAACTGGGGCGACTTCGTCGAGGGCGTGAAGAATTCCTGCGCCTGGAATGGCCAGCCCGGCGGCGCGCTGGGATCGGAAGACGCCAAGCAGTGGTGCATTCCGTGGGCCTTCGAGCAGAACAACATCACGTATAACCGCGCGATGTTCGACAAGGCCGGCGTGCAGATTCCGAAGAACCTTGACGACATGATCGCGGTTGCCGCCAAGCTTCAGAAGGACGTGCCCGGCATCTACGGCATCGGTCTTCGCGGATCCCGTTCCTGGGCGACGATCCATCCGGGCTTCCTGTCCGGCTATGCGAACTTCAACGAGAAGGACCTCAACGTCGATGCCGACGGCAAGCTTTCGGCTGCCATGAACACGGCCGGCTCCAAGGCCTATCACGAGAAGTTCGTGCAGCTCATCCAGGAGAGCGGCCCGAAGGACTGGTCGACCTATACATGGTATCAGGTCGGCACGGATCTCGGCGCCGGCGCATCCGCCATGATCTACGACGCCGATTGCCTCGGATACTTCATGAACGGCGGCGACAACAAGATGGCCGGCGAACTCGGCTATGCCGCCTTCGTCGCCAATCCCGAAGCCACCCAGTCCACGCCGAACATCTGGATCTGGTCGCTCGCCATGTCCAACTTCTCGAAGGACAAGGACGCCACCTGGTACTTCCTGCAATGGGCGTCGGGTCCGGAACATGCGCTCTTCGGTGCGGTGGAGATGGACTTCGTCGATCCGGTTCGCAACTCGATCTGGAAGGACGAGGCGTTCCGCGAGAAGCTGAACAAGAAGTATCCGGGCTATGTGGAAATGTTCGACGCTTCGGCCGCGGGCGCCTCGATCAAGTTCACCCCACAGCCGCTGTTCTTCGACGTGACGACGGAATGGGCCGCCACGCTGCAGCGCATGGTCGCCAAGCAGGTTCCGGTGGACGAGGGTCTCGATCAGCTGGCCGAAAGCATCAACCGGCAGCTCAAGGAAGCCGGCCTCGGCTGAGACCGCACATCGCTCGCAGGGGCCCGGCAACATGCCGGGCTCCATTACCAGAACATGAGAACCGGTCGGCGCAGGATGGACGCGGGGCTTGGCCCCGGCGAACCGTGACGCCGCGCCGGACCATCGAACGAGACTTGTCATGGCTTCTCCGGCAACACCCGAATCCAGGCGCCCCGGCTTCCGGATCAGCAAGAAGGCGCTGCCCTATGTGCTCAGCCTTCCCGCATTGCTCGTCTGCATCGGTATCCTCATCCCATTCTTCACCGCCGTCGTCTATTCGTTCCAGCGCTACCGGCTGTCGCAGCCCTGGGCGCGCCAGTTCAACTGGGGTGAGAACTATCTCAACTTCTTCAGCGATCCCGCTTTCTGGAACACGCTCAAGGTCTCGTTGCTCTATGCCGGCTTCACGGTGGTGCTCGAATTGCTGCTCGGCCTCGGCATCGCGCTTCTTCTGCAGCGTCGGTCGACCGTCAACAACTTCATCTCGATCATGCTTCTCCTGCCGCTGATGATCGCGCCGGCCCTGGCCGCGCTGATGTGGAAGCTGATGACCAATCCGGGTTTCGGCGTCCTGAGCTATCTCGCAAGCCTCGTCGGACTGCACGATTTCCGCTGGGCGTCCTCGCCATCCACGGCATTGCTGACGGTCGTGCTCGTCGACATCTGGGTCTATACGCCCTTCATCATGATCCTGCTGCTTGCCGGGCTGCGCTCGCTGCCGACCCAGCCCTTCGAGGCTGCCGCGCTCGACGGCGTGCCGCGGCTCTTCGTCTTCTTCCGCATAACCCTGCCGATGCTGACACCCTATATCCTGACGGCGACGTTGTTCCGCCTGCTCGACAGCATCCAGCAGTTCGACATCATCTATGCGATGACCCAAGGTGGACCGGGCAATACGCTGACGGTGTTCCAGGTCGAGGCGTATCTGAACTTCTTCCAGTCGACGAATGTCGGGCGATCGGCCGCGCTGCTCATCATCCTGTGGGCCATCACCTACATCCTGTCCAACATCTTCATCAAGAACTGGCTGCGCCTGCGCGAACGCGCGCGCGGTGAGGCATGAGGACCTGACCATGGAAACGACGTCCACACTCGAAAAGACGCTGCGCCTCCTCGCGCTCACGCTCGTCGTCATCTTCTTCATGTTCCCGATCGTCTGGATCTTCCTCATGTCGTTCCAGACGAACGAGACGATCCTGCGCATTCCCCCGCAGGTCATCTTCGAGCCGACGCTGTCGAACTACACGGCGCTGATAACCGGCAAGCTGACATCGGCCGCCGGTACGCTCGACATCGCCTTCATGAAGAACCTCGGCAACTCCGTCTTCCTGTCGGTGACCTCGGTCGCCCTGGCGCTGGTGCTCGGCGTTCCCGCTGCCTACGCTTTTGCCCGGCACAAGTTCAAGGGTTCGGAAGACATCGCCTTCACGCTCCTGTCCTTTCGCTTTGCCCCGCCGCTCCTCGTCTTGCTTCCGCTGACGCAGTATTTCCAGTGGCTCGGCCTCGCGAACACCTATATCGGCCTCGTATGGGTCTACCAGCTGATCTGCCTGCCGCTGATCCTATGGATCGTGCGCGGCTATTTCGAAGACATCTCGGCCGATGTGGAATACGCCTATCGCATCGCCGGTCATTCCTGGTTTGCGACATTCCGCCGGATCGCGCTGCCGCTCGCCGGCCCCGGCATTGCGGCCGCAGGCCTGCTGGCCTTCATCTTCGCCTGGAACAACTTCGTCTTCGCGCTGGTGCTGGCGTCTGCCGACAAGCAGCCGGTGACGGTGGGCGCGCTCGCTTTCGTCACCTCCTCGGGCATCCAGTACGGACAGATCGCCGCCGCGATCGTGCTGTCCGTCACGCCGACGCTCGCACTCGCACTCTATGCCCAGCGCTACCTCGTCGAAGGCCTGTCGCTCGGTGCGGTGAAGGGGTGAGACCATGACCACGCTTCAACTCGAAAACATCGTCAAGCGCTACAAGAACCACACCGTGCTCGACAACCTGTCGCTCGACGTGAAGGACGGCGAGACGCTCGTGCTGTTCGGCCCGTCGGGTGCCGGCAAGACGGTCCTCCTGCGGCTCGTCGCCGGCGTCATCGACCCCGAGGAGGGCCGCATCCTCATCGGCGGTGAGGACATGACCGATGTCGATGCCGAGCATCGCGGCATTGGCATGGCCTTCCAGAATTTCGCGCTCTTCCCGCATATGGACGCCTTCGAAAACATTGCGACGCCGCTCGAGGCGAAACGCTCCTCTGCGGATGCCATCAAGGCCGGTGTGCACCGCGTGGCAAAGCTCCTCAAGATCGACCATGTGCTGACGCACCGGCCGAAGGCGCTTTCGAACGGCCAGAAGCAGCGCACGGCGCTCGCGCGAGCACTTGCTGGCTCGCCACCGCTTCTGCTGCTCGACGATCCACTCAGGAACGTCGACGCAAAGCTGCGCTTCGAAATGCGGCTGGAGCTGCCGCGTGTTCTGGCCGCGCAGGGGGCGACGGTCGTCTATGTCACCCAGGATTACAAGGAGGCGATGGCGCTCGGCGACCGCATCGCCGTAATGTCGGACGGCCGCATCCGCCAGATCGGCACGCCGGAGGACATCTACAACGCACCGGCGGATATCGATATCGCCCGCCTCTTCGGCGATCCGACCATCAATCTGCTGGACGTTACGCCCAATGCAGAGGCGGACGGCGTGTCGGTGCTGCTTTCCGACGTGCGGATCGTATTGCCAGGCATTCCCGCGAACACCGCCGGTAAGTCCTGCGTGATCGGACTTCGTCCCGAAGCGCTGCGTTTCGTGCCGGCAGGAACGCCGGGCGCCATTCCCGTTAGCGTCGAAGCGGAAACGCCGCTTAACGAGAAGACCGTGACGCTCGCCCTGACGGTGCGCGGCCGGGAAATCCTGGTGTCGCGGCCGGCGGGAACGCCCGGACCGGCGTCCGGGTCTGCACATATCGCGGTGGATTGCGCGAGTGCATTCCTCTTCGACAAGGAGACGGGCGCACTGATCGCCCGGCACGGCAGCCATACGGGGACGCAAGGAGAAGCGGCATGAGCGGCGCAGGACTTCAGATCAAGGGCGTCGACAAGTTCTATGGGCCGGTCGATTACGGCGTGCACGCCGTGAAGAAGCTTTCGATGACTATCGAAAAAGGCGAGATCGTCGCGCTGCTCGGCTCTTCCGGCTGCGGAAAAACCTCGACGCTGCGCATGATCGCCGGTTTCGAGGCGGTTTCGCGCGGTCAGATCTCGCTTGCGGGCCGCGAGGTCCATACCTTCGCGCCCGTCAAGCGCAATGTCGCGATGGCCTTCGAGGGATACTCGCTCTATCCGCCGCTGACGGTGCGTGAGAACATCGCCTTTGCGCTCAAGGCCTCCAGGCTGCCGCAGAACGTGGTCGACGAAAAGGTTGCCTATATCGCAAAGCTTCTGGAGATCGAGGATATTCTCGGCCGTTACCCGAGTTCGATCTCCGGCGGCCAGCAGCAGCGTGCGTCGCTCGGCCGCGCGCTGATCCGCGATGCCGACCTGCACCTGCTCGACGAGCCGATGGGGCAGCTCGAGCCGCAGCTGCGCGCCGTCCTGCGCGGCCGTATCAAGCACTACATCAAGGAAAAGGGGCTGACCGCCATCCTTGTGACCCACGACCAGACCGAGGCGAATGCGCTCGCGGACCGGATCGCCGTCATGGAGGGTGGGGTGCTCCAGCAGTTCGATACGCCGCAGATGATCAAGGAGCGGCCGGCGAACCTCTTCACCGGCACCTTCGTCGGTGAGCCGCCGATGAACGTGTTCGATGCCAGCGTGACGGTCAGTGCCGACACCGCGGTCTTCGGCCTCAACGAGGGTGTGCGGCTCGAATATGCGGTATCCGATTTCTCGCCGGCCGTTCTTGCCGAGCTGCGGAACCGAAAGAAGGTGTCTCTCGGTATCAGGCCCTATGCAGTGCGACGTGCGGAAGGCGGTGTGCCTGCGAAGGTATCCGTCAGCCAGTGGCTCGGCGACCAGACGCATATCGCTGCGGATTTCGCAGGCGGCACGATGGTGCTCGTCGAGCACGACCGTGTGCGTCTCGGCCTGGGCGACACGATCGCGTTGAAGCTCGATCCGCACAGCCTGCACGTCTTCGACGGCGAGACCGGCGTCGCCGTCAGCCACGGCCCGGAGCTCGCCTGACATGCGCGATATCTTGATCGGCATCGATGCGGGAACGTCCGTCATCAAGTCGGTCGCCTTCGATCTGAAGGGCCGGCAGATCGCGGCGGCGGCGGTCCCCAACAGCTATGAGACCGTAGGGCGGACGGGTGCGGTCCAGGACATGACGCGGACCTGGGCGGACACCGCCCGCACGCTTTCCGAGCTCTCCGGGAAGATCGAGAATTTCGGCGCGCGTGTCGTGGCGATCGCCGTCACCGGGCAGGGCGACGGGACCTGGCTCATCGACAAGGCCGGCGATCCCGTTGGCAAGGGGTGGCTCTGGCTCGATGCGCGGGCGGGAGACACCGTCCTGCGGCTTCGCGGCGAGGGCAGGGATGCCGAACGTTTCAGCTGTACGGGCTCCGGGCTTGCCGCCTGCCAGCAGGGATCGCAGCTCCGCTGGATGCTGGACGAGGCGCCGGAAATGCTTGAAGGGGCGGCGACCGGCTTCCATTGCAAGGACTGGCTCTATTTCAAGCTGACGGGAATACGCGCGACGGATCCCTCGGAAGCCTGCTTCACCTTTGGAGACTTCCGCACGCGGGCCTATTCCGAGACCGTGATCGACGTTCTGGGCCTGCGCGGGCAAAAATACCTTCTGCCTGACATCGTCGACGGTGCGGTCACGCATCATGGCCTGTCTGAAAGCGCGGCGGCGTTGACCGGCCTCGTCGCCGGCACGCCCGTTGTGCTGGGCTATGTCGACGTGGTCTGCACGTCGCTTGGCGCTGGCCTCTACGATCCTGGAAGCGACACGGGATGCTCGATCATCGGCTCGACCGGCATGCATATGCGGCTTGCGACGAGCCCCGACGACGTGCGGCTCAATGACGACCTGACCGGCTACACGATGTGCATGCCGATCCCCGGCGTCTATGCGCAGATGCAATCCAACATGGCCGCGACGCTCAATATCGACTGGATATTGTCGGTGGCGGGCGGATTGCTTAAAAGCATGGGGGTCGAGAAGACGAAGGCGGAACTTCTGGCACAGATGGAAGTGTGGCTCGCCGAGGCGAACGATCGTCCGCCGATCTTTCATCCCTACATATCGGAAGCCGGGGAGAGAGGGCCGTTCGTCGATGCATCGGCGCGGGCATCCTTTATCGGGCTTACTGTGTCGAGCGGTTTCCCGGACATGGTGCGCGCCGTGTTCGACGGTCTGGCGCTTGCCGCGCGCGACTGCTATCTCGCCATGGGACCGTTGCCGCAACGCGTGCGGCTGACCGGCGGTGCCGCACGCAGCGCCGCGCTCCGGCGCATCCTCGGCGGTGCGCTGGGCGCCAGCATCCAGACCAGCGAGCGGGAGGAGGCGGGCGCGGCGGGTGCCGCGATGATCGCCGCAGTCTCCCTTGGCCTTTACGGATCGATGGCGGAATGCATTCAGGAATGGGTGACGCCCTGCCAGCGGCCGGCCGAACCCGTCGACGAAAAGCTCTCCCGGCATTTCGATGCCGTATTCCCCGCCTATCGCCAGTCGCGGGAGGTGCTTCGGCCCGTCTGGGAGACGATGACCAAACAACAGGACAAGGTTCAATGACGAAGAAGATAGCCATCGCGGGCGACCGTTTCATGCTTCCGCAGGTCTTTCAGGAGAAGCTCGTGGAAGTCTGCGGTGACGGCCACGACATCCGGCTGCTCGAGCTGCCCTGGCCGGACGTGCCGATGGAGCACGGTTATGAAGTCGCGGGCATGGACGGGCTCAAGGAGTATCTCGGCTCAGCCGACGAGATCGTGGACTTCATCGGCGACGCGGAAGTCTTCATCACGCAGCTGGCACCGCTTTCGCGTGCGATGTTCGAGCGCATGCCGGGCCTGAAGTTCGTGGCCGTCTCCCGCGGCGGTCCTGTGAACATCGACATGAAGGCGGCGCGTGCGGCCGGTGTTACCGTGGTCAATACACCCGGTCGCAACTCCAGCGCGGTGGCCGAATTCACCATCGGCGCGATCCTCGCCGAGACGCGGCTCATCCGCAGCGGGCACGAATCGCTGCGAAAGGGGGAATGGCGCGGCGAACTCTACCGTGCAGACGTGACCGGGCGCGAACTCTCCGAGATGACCGTGGGCGTGGTTGGTTATGGCAATATCGGCACGAAGGTCGTGCGGCTGCTGCGGGCCTTCGGAACGAAGGTCCTGGTTTGCGATCCCTATGTCCAGCTTTCCGCCGACGATCGGAACGCCGGCGTCGAGCATGTCTCGCTGGACACGTTGCTGTCCCGCTCGGACGTCGTCACGCTGCATCCTCGTGTTTCGGAGGAGACACGCAACATGATGAACGCTGACGCCTTTGCAAAAATGAAACCCGGCGCTTTGTTCGTGAACACAGCGCGCGGGCCGCTTTGCGATTATGACGCGCTCTATGATGCACTGACGAGCGGCCATCTGGGCAGTGCCATGCTGGAGACCTTCGCGGTCGAGCCGGTACCGGCCGATTGGCCGCTATTGCAGTTGCCCAATGTCACGCTCACGCCGCATATTGCTGGCGCGTCCGTGCGCACCGTGACATATGCTGCCGAGATGGCAGCCGACGAGGTGCGCCGCTATATCGCCGGCCAGCCGCCGGTCAATCCCTGCTGAGGCCTCCTATGACAGAACTCTCCATTCGCCAGTCGATCATCGACCATTGCCGCGGCATGAACGCCTCCGGGCTCAATCAGGGCACGTCTGGCAATATCAGCGTGCGCTTCGGCGACCGCATGCTGATCACGCCTTCCGGCATCCCTTACGAGACGATGCAACCGGACATGATCGCGTCGCTCCCGGTCGCCGGGAACGGGGATTATGACGGCCCGAAAAAGCCGTCCGTCGAATGGCCGTTCCATCTCGATATCATGAAGGCGCGGCCGGATGTCGGTGCGGTCGTGCACACGCATTCCACCTATGCGACGATCCTCGCGATGGCGGGCAAGCCCATCCCTGCCTGCCACTACATGATCGCGGCGTTCGGCGGCCCTGATGTCAGGATCGCCGACTACGCCCGCTACGGCACGAAGGCGCTTTCGGACAGTGTGCTTCGGGCCATGGAAGGGCGTTCGGCCTGCCTGATGGCGAACCACGGCATGATCGCCACCGGCGCGACGCTGGAAAAGGCCATGTGGGCGGCGGTCGAACTCGAAACGCTGTCAAAGCAGTACTACCACACGCTTCTCATCGGCGGCCCGATGATCCTGCCCGACGAGGAGATCGTCGGCGTGCTCCAGGGTTTCGCGACCTACGGTCTCCAAGACGGAAAGACAGGCGGCAAGGCTGCCTGACGCGTCCAGATAGCTGGAACGCTTGTTGGCCCGGTGCTCATGCGCAGCTCCGGGTCTTTTTGTGGCGACATATTGCCGTCGATCCCTCGATCGTGGCCGCTCGGGCCTGATTTTTCCTGTCATTTCTCCAAGATGTCGAGTTCAAGCTCGTCGCGGCTCTTAAATTGCATCGTCGTCGCGCAAATGAATTTGCCTGTTTACGTGCGCGCATTTTCTGTTGTATGTAACACATAACATGAACCGGACAGGAGGAGGTCGCGGTTGGTAGGCACTCGCCAATTCCGTATCAAGCAGCCCCAATCCATCGCGCAGATGGTGGTGGAACGACTGCGGGAAGCCATCATCGACGGGCATTTCGGGCTTGGCGAGAATATCTCGGAGGACAAGCTTGCCGAGACGTTCGGGGTCAGCCGGACGCCAATCCGCGATGCTCTCTTGCAGCTTCAACAGTCCGGACTCGTCATCGTGCGCCCGAAGCGTGGAACCTTCGTGTTCTCGCCGACGCTTGCCGATGTGGAAATCCTCTGTGAATACCGGTTGATGCTTGAGATGCAGGCGTTGCGACTGTCCATGACGCGCAACCATGGTGACCTCACGGACGCGATCCAGTCCGCTGTCACGGCGATGACCGCGGCGCTCGAAGCCAGCGACCAGTTCGCCTATGCCCGCGCCGACGCCGCGTTTCACCGCGCCTTTTTCGATCTCTGTGGCAATCGGCTGATCAGGGATGCCTACACGGTCGCGGAGGGCCAGCTCGGCGCCATCCGCAGCTCTCTCAGCGTGGCTTATGGTCGGCCCGGCGATCAAAGCTACGCGGAACACAAGCAGATAGCGGAACTGATTGCCGCCAAGGATATCGACGCTCTCGCCGCCGTCATGGATGAACATGTCTGGCGAACACTGCGTGTCGCTCGCGATGCGCTGCCCGAGGATGCGGGTAGCAGGAGATCCTGAAATCATGAATGAAGCACAAAACCTGCGCCGTCTTCTCGACGGTGGGCGGATCATTGCTGCGCCCGGCGCACCCGACAGCCTGAGCGCCCGGCTCGTGCAGCGCGCCGGCTTCGAGGCGGTCTACATGACCGGTTTCGGCGCAACGGCGACGCGACTGGGCACGCCCGATATCGGTCTGCTGACGCAGACCGAAATGACGGAGCACGCCCGCAACATGACGCGCGCCGTCTCCATTCCGGTCATCGCCGATGCCGATACCGGCTATGGCGGTCCGTCGAACATTCATCGCACGGTGCGTGAATACATCCAGGCAGGCGTTGCCGCGATCCATCTGGAAGACCAGGTCGCACCGAAGCGCTGCGGGCAGATGGCCGGCGTGAAACTGATGGGCCGTGAGGAATCGGCGCTGAGGCTGAAGGCGGCGATATCGGCACGGGCGACGGACGATCTCGTCATCATCGGCCGGACGGATGCGCTGCAGGCGGAAGGCATCGAGGAGGCTCTCTACCGGGCAAGGCTTTATCAGGACGCGGGCGTGGATCTCGTCTTCGTCGACGGCATCAAGAAGATCGCCGATGTCGAGGCCGTTGCCAAGGCAATCGAAGGACCGAAGGTCGTTTCCATCGTCGATGGCAACGAAACCACCGCGCTGAAACTGGCCGACCTTCAGGAAATGGGGTTCAGCGTCGTCTTCTACGCGCTCACGGCACTGCTCAGCGCCACGCGTGCCATGCACGACGCCCTGACGGAGCTGCGCGCCACCGGTGCGCCGGAAGGTGGCCCGGCCAAGCACAGCTACGCCGAGTTCTGCGAGATCGTCGACCTCGGCTTCCATCAGCAGCTGGATGAAAGTTACGGACGATGACCGCCGTCGTTCTCATCACAGGCGGTGCGGCCGGGATCGGCCGTGCCATTGCTGACGCCGTCGTCGCCGGCGGCGCCCGCGCGATCCTGTGGGATGTCGACGCGCAGCGCCTTGAGACCGCTCGCAACGAACTCGGCGAGAAAGTCCGCGTGGAACGGGTGGACGTTTCGGATGCTGCGGCCGTTCAGGAAGCGACGGGCCGGATCGGCGACGATTGGGCTCCGACCCATCTCGTCAACAATGCCGGCATCATCGGTCGCCGCATGTCCCTCGTCGACATCGACCCGGCAGAGGTGGATCGGGTTTTCGGCATCAATGTGCGCAGTGCCTTCGTCGTTACGCAAGCCTTCCTGCGCGCCCGGGCTGACCATCCCGAGGCTGCGATCGTCAACCTGTCGTCCATCGCGGCTGGAAACGGCGGGGCGGCAGGCAACGCGGTCTATGCCGCGAGCAAAGGCGCCCTGCAGTCGCTGACCTTCGCGATGGCCCGCGAGCTCGCGCCGGCCATTCGCGTCAATGCGCTCGCGCCTGGGATCATCGACACCGACATCCAGAAGGATGTCTTTGCTGACCGCGCCGAGATGGATGCGCGTGCTGCGACCATACCGCTTCATCGTCTCGGCGAGGCCGCGGACGTTGCGGAAGCCGCCGCATGGCTGCTTTTCCGCGCTGCATACACCACGGGAGAGGTGGTTACCGTTTCGGGAGGAAGGAAATGATCGACCGTTCGATCAATGTGTTTTTCAAGCTGCTCGAGGTTCTTCTCGTGCTGCTGCTGGCCGGCATGACAGTCATGGTGTTCGCCAATGTCGTGCTGCGCTACGTCTTCAGTTCAGGTCTGGATGTCTCCGAGGAGCTGTCGCGCTTCTTTTTCGTCTGGCTGATCTTTATCGGTGGCGTCGTTGCCATGCGCAACCACGCGCATATGGGCTTCGATCTGCTTGTCAGCGCGTCCGGCCCGGCTGCGCGGCGGGTGCTTCTGTTCATCGCGAACGGGCTGATCGTCTTCGTCTGCTGGCTGCTCCTTGACGGAGCGTGGCAGCAATCCGGCGTCACCGCCACCGACCGCTCGCCGGTCACCGGGCTTTCGATGATCTTCGTGTTCGGCATCGTCATTCCGTCGGCCATCGGTATCGGCATCATCGCCATCCACCGCATGATCGGCGCGGTGCGCGGCACCTACGATCCCTATGCCGTCCCGCAGACGACCGAAGAGCTGGTGGAGCGCGCGCTATGACCCTTGTGATCTTCATTGCCACGCTCGGCGGCGCTCTCGCCGTCGGCGTCCCCGTCGCATTCGCGCTTATCCTGTGTGCGTTGACGATGGGCCTCTATCTCGATCTCTTCGACACGCAGATCATCGCGCAGCGCATCGTTGTGGGTGCCAACAACTTCCCGCTGCTGGCCATTCCGTTCTTTTTGCTGGCGGGCGAGCTGATGAATGCCGGCGGCATGTCGAAGCGTATCATCGCCTTCGCGAGCTCGTTCCTTGGCCACCGCCGCGGCGGCCTCGGTTTCGTGGCGATCCTCGCCGCCGTCATCATGGCAAGCCTGTCCGGCTCGGCAGCCGCCGATACGGCCGCGCTGATCGCCATGCTCCTGCCGATGATGCGTGCGGCCGGCTATGAACAGGGTCGATCCGTCGGCCTCATGGCTGCCGGCGGGACGATCGCGCCGATCATGCCGCCGTCTATCGCCTATATCATCTTCGGCGTGGCGACGAACGTGTCGATTACCCAGCTCTTCCTGGCCGGTATCGTGCCTGGCCTGATGATGGGCGTCGGCCTTGCCATCGCCTGGGCGATCGTCTCTCGCACCGACAATGTCGAGGTCATGCCCCGGCAGGGCTGGGATGTTCGCCTGAAGACGTTGGGCGCAGCCGGCTGGTCGCTCGGCATGCCTGTGATCATCCTGGGGGGCATCCGCTTTGGGATCGTCACCCCGACGGAAGCTGCCGTGGTTGCCGCCGTTTACGCGATCTTCGTCGGCATCTTCGTCCATCGCGAACTGACCGTGTCGGCGATGTATGAGGCGCTTCGCAACGCAGCCGTAATGACAGCCGTGGTCATGATGCTGGCGGCAGCCGCGCTCACGACGGCCTGGTTCATTGCCATTGCCGATCTGTCGGGCGTCGTGATGGATCTCGTCGAGCCGCTCGCCGACAATCCGAAACTGCTGCTGGCGGTGATCATGCTGATCATCCTCGTTATTGGCATGGCGCTCGACATGGGTCCGACCATCCTGATCCTGGCGCCGGTGCTTCTGCCCGTCGTTACCGCAGCTGGGATCGATCCCGTCTACTTCGGCGTGCTGTTCGTCATCAATTGCGCGATCGGCCTGATCACGCCGCCGGTGGGCATCGTGATGAGCGTGGCAAGCGGTGTCGCGCGCATTCCGCTGCACCACGTGATCAAGGGCTCGCTGCCCTTCATCCTGACGCAGATCATCGTGCTGTTCCTGCTGGTCATGTTCCCGCAGCTCGTTCTCGTCCCGCTGGATTTCCTGCGGTGAGGCTTTTCGGCGTGGCGAAATCCTTCGCCACGCCACACTTTGGAGGAAAGTGAAAATGAAACTCAAGATTTTCGCGGCCGCCTTGATGGCTGCCACCATGTTTGCCGGAGCGGCATCGGCCGAGTTCAACAGCCGCAATATCAAGGTGTCCAACGGTGCGCCGAAAGACCATCCGGTCGCGGCTGGCGTCGATGCGATGTCGGCGTGCCTGCAAGCCGGCTCCGACGGCAAGATGAAGCTTCGCGGTTTCTATTCCGGTGCGCTGGGCGACGATCTGGATGCAACACAGTCCGTGCGGTCCAGCTCGCTCGAAATGGTTGTCGCCGGAGCCGACGCGCTTGCCGGCATCGAGCCGGCCATGAACGTCTTCGGCCTGCCGTTCCTGTTTGCCTCGGATGCCGAAGCGGATGCCGTCCTGACCGGCCCCTTCTACGACTACCTCGCCAAGCGCATGCCCGATCACGGGCTGGTGCTTCTGTCGTTCTGGGAGAACGGTTTCCGCAACACCACCAATTCAAAGCATCCGATCGAAAAGCTCGACGATTTCCGCGGCCTCAACTTCCGCGTGATGCAGAACAACATCTTCCTCGATACCTTCCGCCGTCTCGGCGCCAATCCGGTACCGATGGCGTTCGGAGAGGTGTTCACCGCACTGGAAACCGGCGCCGTCGATGGCCAGGAAAATCCGCTGCCGCTGATCGAGGCTTCGAAGTTCTACGAGGTGCAGAAGTATCTGACATTGACGCGTCATGCCTATTCGCCGACGCCGGTCATGTTCTCCAAGAAGGTGTGGGACAGCTACACGCCGCAGGAACAGGAACTGCTGCAGACCTGCGCGAAGGAAGCACGTACCGCTCAGCTGGAACGCAGCCGCGCTGCCGCCCTCGAGGCTCTCGAAGCCTTGCGCGGCCACGGTGTCGAAGTCGTGGAAACGCTGAGTGACGCCGAGATGGAGCGCCTGCGCGAAGCGATCAAGCCCGTCTACGACGCCAACAAGGCGTCCATCGGCGAAGAACCGTTCACACTCGTTCAGGACCAGCTTGCCGCCATGCGCGGCCAATAAGCGCGATCCTCCCAACCGACGGCGCGGTCCGCCGCGCCGTCGGACGCAGTCAACAGTTTCAGGACCCATCACGATATGATCGCCCAAGCCCGCGCCGGTGAATGCATTCAGGCGCTTTCCGCCATTCTGGATCGAAATGCGCTTCTGACCGGAGCGGACATTCCCGCCCGCAACACGGCTGATACGAGCTTTCTGCCGCCTGTCCGCCCCCTCGCGGTCGCACGTCCCGACACCCCGCAAGGCGTTGCCGATGTGCTGCGCATATGCGCCGCGCATGATGTCCCGGTGGTGCCGCAGGGCGGCCTGACCGGGCTTGCCGGCGGCGCACATCCAATCGAAGGAGCGGTTGCCCTTTCCCTTGAGCGCCTCCAGGGCATCGAGGAGATTGACGCCGCAGCCGCCACCATGACGGTCAGGGCGGGCACGCCGCTCGAGGTGATCCAGAAGGCCGCGGATGAGGCCGGCTTCTTCATTCCGCTCGATCTCGGCGCGCGGGGCAGCTGCGCCATCGGTGGCAATCTCGGAACGAACGCCGGCGGCAACCGCGTCATCCGGTACGGTATGGCACGCGAAATGGTGCTGGGTATCGAGGTGGCTCTGGCCGACGGTACGCTGATGACCAGCCTCAACAAGATGATCAAGAACAACGCCGGTTTCGATTTGAAGCAGCTGTTCATCGGGTCGGAAGGCACGCTCGGCGTCATCACGCGCACGGTCTTGCGTCTCCATCCGCAACCCGGCTGCACGATGGCGGCGCTTTGCGGCGTCGATGATTACGGCAGCGTGGTCAAGCTCCTGAACGGCGCGCGCCGCGGACTTGGTCCGCTCCTGTCGGCCTTCGAGGTTATGTGGCCGGACTATTGGCATGCCGCGACGGTGCGTGTGCCCGGTATCCGCCGCCCGGTCGAGGGCGACCACGCGTTCTATGTGCTTGTCGAAGCGCAGGGCCTTGACGAGCAGGTGGACGGCGGACGGTTCCAGAGCTGGTTGGAGAGCCAGTTCGAGGCAGGGCTTATCGCCGATGCGGCGATTTCCCAGAGCAAGGCGGACACGCTGGCCTTCTGGCGCACCCGCGATGCTGCAGGTGAATTCCAGACCGTGCTCGGCGCGCATTGCGCCTTCGACATCGGCCTGCCGGTCGACGCCATGGACGATTTCGCCAAGGCGTGCCGGTCGCGCCTGGAAGTTGAAGTTCCAGGCTGCCTGTCGGTTTATTACGGCCATATCGGGGACGGCAACCTTCACATCGTCGCGCTCGTCGAAGGTGCCGCGACGCAGCCTGCAGCCGATATCAACCGGATCGTCTATGAGACGGTGCGCGCCTTCGGGGGCACTGTCTCGGCAGAGCACGGCATCGGCACGGTCAAGAAGCCCTATCTGCCCTATTCGCGCAGCGCCGAGGAACTCGCCCTGATGGCGACCATCAAGAAGGCGCTGGATCCGAAGAACATCCTCAACCCAGGCAAGGTCATCGACCTTGATGTGGAGGCCGCATCGTGAACCCGATCAAGCAGCGCATCCTCGCTGGCGAAACAGTCACCGCCGCCTGGTCGGAGATGGGAAGCCCGGACAATGCAGAGGCCATGGTGATGAACGGCTGGCCGGTCATCGTCATCGACGGTGAACACGGCATCGGCGGAATCGAGGAGGCGGTTCATGTCGCGCGCGCGGTCGAAGCCGCCGGCGGCGAGGTCGTCATGCGCGTACCGGATGGCTCGGAGACGACGCTGAAACGCGTACTCGACCGGGGCATCCGATCCCTGATCGTCCCGCAGGTCAACACAGCCGACTATGCGCGTTCCATCGCTGAATTCTGCACCTATCCGGCCCGTGGACGCCGCGGCTATGCCGCTCCGATCGTCAGGGCGTCGCGCTACGGCGCGCGGCCCGATTATGCGAGCAATGCACATGACGAATTGCTGCTGATGGTGCAGATCGAGCATCACCAGGCGGTCGAAAACCTTGCGGCAATCGCTGCGGTGCCGGGCATCGACATGCTTTTCGTCGGGCCGAACGACCTCGCCGCATCGATCGGCAAGATGGAGCGCATGCTGGAGCCTGAGCCCCAGGCTCTGCTGAAAACGATCGAGGACGGCGCGGCGAAAGCCGGTAAACCGCTCGGCACGATTGTTGGCGCGGGCCGCGATTTCGCCGATCTGGCACGCCTCGGCTATCGCTTCATCATCGGTCCCAACGACGTGTCTTTGATCGTCAACGGCGCGCGGCAGGCTGCTGCTGAACGCGACAGGCAACTCGGTGCGGAAGGCAAACCCACGGCCATCAACCGCTACTGAGCGGTGGAGGAGGCTGCCGCTGCGCATGTCCGGTATCCGGCGCGCCTCGTCGGGCGTCCGCGGATGCCGGTTCGCGCGCAGCCTCGCTTACGCCGCTAACCCGTTACCATCTGGGCTTCGGTCTTCGGGAACGGTTTGAAGGTCATGGCGATGAGGAAGGCTCCGAGACCCATGCCGCAGGCGCCGAGGTAGAGCCAGGTATACGTGGCGAAGGTGTCGTAGATCAGGCCGCCGGCCCAAGGGCCGAGCGCCATGCCGAGCCCGCCTGCCATGCCGGTGCCGCCGATGATCGTGCCCATCATTCTCTGCGGAAAGTTTTCACGCGCCAGAACGGCATAGAGCGGCATGACGCCGGAATAGATGAAGCCGAACATGGCTGCGACGGCATAGAATCCCTCCAGTTGGCGGACGAAGAAAAAGAAGAATGCCACGATCGCCTGCGCGAGAAGACCCAGAACAAGGATGTTCTTGGCGCCGAAGCGGTCGGCCAGCAATCCGAAGGCAACACGACCGCCCAACCCGGCGAAGCCCTCGACGCTGTAGATCGTCACGGCCGCAATCAGGGGGATGCCACAGCTGACGGCATAGCCGACGGTATGGAAGATCGGACCGGAATGGGTGGCGCAACAGAAGAAGTTGACCAGCATCAGGATGATGAAGGGTTGCGATCTGAGCGCCGTTCCAACGGACATTGGGGTGCCGGCGTCGCTTTCCGCAAGGGGCGCATTGCCTTCCTCGCCGGTCTCCGGAGGTTGCCGGAGGAAAAGCGAGATCGGTAACATGGTGGCTGCCGCGAGGACCGCGATCGCAAGCATTGAAGAGCGCCAGTCGTAGGTCGAGACCAGCCAGGCCGCGAGGGGTGACACCGTCATCGGCGCCATGCCCATGCCCGCTGACACGAGCGAAACGGCCAGACTGCGCTGCGTATCGAACCAGCCCATGACCGAGGCCATCAGCGGCGGGAGGATCGCTGCGATCGACAGGCCGACCAGCAGGCCGAAAATCAGCTGGAATTCGTAAAGCGAGGTCGCGCGGCTCGCCCATGCCAGGCTGCCGGCGAGCGCCGCCGATCCTCCCAGCACGACCGGCCGCACGCCGATCCGGTCGGACAGAGAGCCGAAAACGATGCTGCCCAGCGCCATCGCGAGGAAGGCAATCGTCATGGCGGTGGATATCCCGGTGACGGACCAGCCGGTCTCCGTCACGATCGGGCGGATGAAGACTGGCAGGGTGAACATGGAGCCTATGGCCACGCAGCCGAGCAGACCGCCGGCAGCCACGACAACCCAACGATATCCGTTCTTGCGCATGCTGTTTCTCCGTGACGGTTTTGGCCGGGCAGAATGTCTTGCATCGCGTTTGGGTGGGCGCAGTTCGACGCGACTGTGATAAAGACGTTTGCCGGCGTCAATTCCCGACATACACGCAATTTTTTCAACACGGCATCGGCAGGCACGGTTGGAAACGGCGTTCTGACGATCGCATCTTCAGCATATCTGCCGACGCTTCGTTTCCGGAATCCCTTGTTGAAGTCCATGCAGGCCAGTAGATCGGGATGGCCAGGGCTGCTAATGCGGGGAATGTGGCGGTCCTCCGCCGGATAACGACAGGAGTACCGACATGAGCGAACCGACAGTGGCAGAGGCAGTGGAGCGCATTTATGGATCGCTTCAAGCCGATAATGCAGACATCGATGTGCACATCGCGACCCTGAAGGCCGCGTTGGCGCGGGAAGGGGTGAGAGAGGCCGTGTTCGACCCCGCCAGGCTCGTGCAGAACAACCGCTCCGGCAGAAAGCTCATGCAGGCTTACTTTCGCCAGCGTGGCGTCACCGTGAAGTATTCCGGGTCGTAAAGCCTGCGACGACCTCAATCCGAAAGGTGCAAACGGAGTGGCCGTGATCAAATCCTACCTGAGCGCGTTCATCGCTGTTGCGTTTCTGTGCCAGCCGGCAGGCAGCGCCCGTGCCGAAGACCTGCCCGCGGAGCAGGATGCGTTCGAGCTTACGCCCGAAATCCTTTCTGCGCTCGCGGAGTGTCGCGCGCCTCGCGAAACCCTCGGCGAAGCCGGAATGGCGCTCTTCATGGGCGGCGCCATTCCGGAATGGCTCTCGCCGGTCGATGATGACGGCCATGATGGAATGATGGGGCTCGAGACCTTCGACCTCAAGACGCCGATCACCGTGTTTGGCGCATCAGCGACACGGATCGCGTTCCTCCAGGAATGGGTCGTGACGGAACGGGATTATGATGCTGCCCTCGCGACGATCCGGACGCAGGACATGAAACGCGCGCCGATCAAGCTGACCGAGCAGTACTATCGTTTCGTCGATCCCGAGAGTGGGCCGATGATCGGCGCCTTTGCGCCAACCGATGACGCCTTGGCCATGATGCTCGGCATGCCGGCAGACGCGGGAAAACCCAAGACGATGTTTGTCGGCTGCAATTATACGGTCGCTTCGCAGAAAGACTTCCTCGATGCGGCCGCCAAAGCCGATTCCATGGCTGGTGATGCGGGACAAGATATCCAGGAGATGCTGGAAGGGGAGCCTTGAACGGCAACGGCCAAGACGGGAGATCGAGTGTTCTTTGCGTTGATGAATTGTGTGCCGGCGCGGCGAACTAAGGGCTCTTTCAGAGAAACTTCGAAAGTAAGTCATGCCAATGCGGCGCACGACGCTTCATCTTTTGTTTCAAAAGTGCATAATGTCATGAAATAGTTGCTTTTGAAGCGAGACAATTTATGCGTCGTCACGCCAATCCCCTTGCCGTCGATCCGGTTCCTGCCACAAAGGCTGTGGCGTGGCGCCCGGTCCTGGCAAAGCAGAAGGGTGAGACGAAACATGCCGCCCTCACGGAGCGTATCATCGCCGACATCGATTCCGGCCTTCTCAAGCCGATGGACCGCATGCCGACCCATCGTGATCTGGCCCGCGAACTCGGCCTGTCGGTGCAGACCGTCAGCCTCTCCTACAAGGAGGCGGAGCGGCTCGGGTATCTGAGCGGTGAGATCGGCCGGGGGACCTTCGTCAAGGCGCGGGTGACGGATCGCGCCGGTCGCATGATGCTCGACCAGAGCCACAATGAGGTGCTCGACCTTTCGATCATCCGTGCCGTCTATCTCGACGCGCATGACGCCGCTTCGCGCGAGATCTTCCATGAGCTTGCCGATAGCGATATCGCAAGCTTCATGCGCCCCTGCCGTCCGATAGCGGGGCTGGAGCGCCATCGCGAAATCGCGCGGCTTTGGTTGCAGCCGCTGGGGGTCAGCGCGGGCGCAGAGCGCATCCTGGTGACGAACGGTGCCGCGCATAGCATCTTCCTTGCGCTCAGCTGCGTCATTCGCTCCGGAGACGTCGTCCTGTGCGAGAATCTGACCGACCACGGCATCATCGGCCTGTCCAACATCCTCGGCTTCAGCCTGAAGGGCCTGCCCACCGACGGGGAAGGCATTCTGCCCGAGGCTCTGGAGGCGGCCTGTGCCGCGGGTGGTGTTCGGGCACTGGTCCTTATCCCGACGCTCAACAACCCGACAGGCCATGTTGCCGGCGCCGAGCGCAGGCGCGCCATCGCAGAGATCGCGCAGCGTCATGGGGTCTTCGTCGTCGAGGACGAGGTCTACAGGCCGATGATCGAGGAGGATCTGCCGTCAATCACCGAATTGCTGCCGGAACTCGGTTTTTTCGTCACGAGCTTTACCAAGACCGTGCTGACCGGCCTGCGTGTCGGCTATCTCGTCGTGCCGCCCGCCTATTCCATCCGCGCGGCGTCCATCCTGCGTGTGTCGAGCTGGAGCGGCACTTACCTGACCGCCGAGATCGCCGCGCGCTGGGTCGAAAACGGCACGGCGCGGCACCTGCTTTCGCTGCAGCGGGCGGAGGCGAGGGTGCGCCAAAGCATCGCCGCGGAGATCCTGGGTGATCATTTCGCGTCAAGCCATCCGCTTTCCCTGTGTGCCTGGCTGAAGCTGCCTCAGCAATGGACCGAGGACGGCCTTGTGCGTTCGCTCGCCAACCAGAATGTCGCGGTCACGCCGTCGGAACCCTTCATCGCCGGTCCCGGCCATGGCGGCGGCATCCGCATCTGCCTCGGCGGCCGCATGAGCCATGCGAATCTGAGAAAGGCGCTGACGACGGTGCGGCATGCATTCGAGCAGTTGCCCCCGGTCTACGACGTGGGCGCCATCGGCTGACGGCGCTCACAGACAATCATTGAATCATTACAATATAATAATTGACATGATTTTATTTCGCTCTCAACATGACAATCATGAAAAGCGAAATCCAGGCCCGATCGATCGAAGACCAGACGCTGCCGGTATGCCTCGCCGACATCGAGCGCGCGGCCGCGCGCATCCGGGATCGTGTGACGCGCACGCCGCTCGTTCGCTCTGCATCCCTGTCCCGGCTGACCGGCCAGCCCGTTCACCTGAAACTCGAGACGCACCAGCCGATCGGCGCTTTCAAGCTGCGCGGTGCGACGAACGCGATCGTTGCGCTCGATCGGACGGCGCGCGAACGCGGCCTTGTGACAGCCTCCACGGGCAATCACGGCCGGGCGGTCGCCTATGCTGCACAGATGCTCGGCATTCCCGCGACGATCTGCATGTCTTCGCTGGTTCCGGCCAACAAGGTCGAGGCCATCAGGGCGCTCGGCGCTGACATCCGCATCGTCGGCGTCTCGCAGGACGACGCACAGGAGGAGGTCGACCGCCTCGTCGCGGATCATGGGCTGACGCCGATCCCGCCTTTCGATCATGTCGATATCGTCGCCGGGCAGGGCACGATCGGCCTCGAAATCGTCGAAGACCTGCCCGACCTCTCCACCGTTCTCATTCCGCTCTCCGGTGGAGGCCTGGCGGCTGGCATTGCAGTCGCGGTCAAGGCGTTGAGGCCGCAGGCTCGGATCATCGGTATCTCGATGGAGCGCGGTGCGGCGATGCATGCCTCCATCACTGCCGGCCGGCCGGTTGCGGTGCGCGAGGAGCAGACGCTGGCGGATTCGCTCGGTGGCGGCATCGGCCTTTCGAACCATGTGACCTTCCCGATCTGCCGCGCATTGCTGGACGATATCGTGCTGCTGACGGAGGACGAGATTGCCGAGGGCATTCGCCATATCGCGCGCGAGGAGAACGAGGTCGTGGAGGGGGCCGGCGCGGTCGGTGTCGGCGCCATTCTCGCCGGCAAGGTAAAGCTGTCCGGCCCCACGGTCGCCATTCTCTCCGGAAGCAATATCGCCCCAGACGTTCATCGGCATATCATCGAGGGAGATGCCGCATGAGCCGCATTCTCATCCTGACGGAAAAGGACCTGCGCGCGGCGGTTCGGCTGGATGCATCGGCCGTCGATTGCGTCGAACAGGCCTTTCTGGCGCTCGCCACCAAACCGGTCGCCATGCCGCCGATCCTGCGGCTCGATATTCCTGAGTTTCGCGGCGAGGTGGACGTCAAGACCGCCTATGTGCCGGGCTTCGACGGTTTCGCCATCAAGGTCAGCCCCGGTTTCTTCGACAATCCGAAGCTCGGCCTGCCCAGCCTCAACGGTCTCATGATCCTGTTCAGCGCGAAGACCGGTCTCGTGGAAGGCCTTCTGCTCGACAATGGCTATCTGACGGATGTGCGCACGGCAGCGGCCGGTGCCGTCGCCGCCCGGCATCTGGCGCGTGAGGACGCCTCCGTCGCCACAATCTTCGGTGCCGGCATGCAGGCGCGGATGCAGCTCGCAGCGCTGACTCTTGTTCGTCCGATAAGGTCGGCGCGAATCTGGGCCCGTGACCATGCCAGGGCGGAGACGCTGGCCGCCGAATGCATACACCAGTATGGCATCGACGTTACCGCCGTCGCCGATCCGCGCGACGCGATGCGCGGCAGCGATATCGTCGTCACCACCACGCCGGCGGAAAAGCCGATCCTGATGGCTGAATGGCTGGAAGCGGGTCAGCATCTCACCGCGATGGGATCGGATTCCGAGCACAAGAACGAGATCGATCCCGCCGTCTTCGCCCGCGCCACATATGTTGCCGACCGTCTGCCGCAGACCCGCATACTCGGGGAGCTGCACCACGCCATCAAGGCGGGCCTGGTCGGTGCCGATGATCCGTTCGCCGAACTCGGCGCCGTGATCGCCGGCTCGGCAAAGGGCCGGACGAGCGCCGATGGCGTTACCTTCGCCGACCTGACCGGCACCGGCGTGCAGGACACCGCGATCGCCAATCTCGCCGTCAGCCGTGCAGCGGGTGCCGGTAGCGGGCAGACAATCGAAAATGAAAGAGAAATGGGAGGTGACGCGTGAGCGTGACGCTGAACTTTACGCGCGAGGAATATGCCGCGCGTCTGTCCAAGACCCGCCATGCCATGGAGGCGGCCGGGATCGATCTCCTCGTCGTCACGGACCCGTCCAACATGCATTGGCTGACCGGCTACGACGGTTGGTCCTTCTACGTGCACCAATGCGTTCTGGTGCCGCCGAGCGGCGAGCCGATCTGGTATGGCCGCAAGCAGGATGCCAACGGCGCCAAGCGCACCGCCTATCTCCATCAAGACAATATCGTCGGCTATCCCGACCATTACGTGCAATCGACCGAGCGCCACCCGATGGACCTGCTGTCGCAGATCATCGACGAGCGCAAATGGTCGGGCCTCACCGTCGGCGTCGAGATGGACAATTACTATTTCTCGGCCGCGGCCTTCGCCTCGCTGCTGAAGCACCTGCCGAACGCTCGTTTCAAGGACGCGGCCGGTCTGGTGAACTGGCAGCGCGCCGTCAAGAGCCCGACCGAGCTCGACTACATGCGCAAGGCCGGCAAGATCGTCGAGCTGATGCACAAGCGTATCGTTGATGTCGTCGAACCGGGCATGCGCAAATGCGATCTCGTCGCCGAGATTTATGACGCAGGCATTCGCGGCACGCCGGAATTCGGTGGCGATTATCCGGCGATCGTGCCGCTTTTGCCGTCGGGCGCCGACGCCTCCGCGCCGCATCTCACCTGGGACGACAAGCCGATGCGGTTGGGAGAAGGCACCTTCTTCGAGATAGCCGGTGCCTACAAGCGCTACCATTGCCCGCTGTCGCGCACCGTATTCCTGGGCAAACCCACGCAGGCCTTTCTCGACGCCGAGAAGGCGACGCTCGAGGGCATGGAAGCAGGCCTTTCCGCCGCAAAGCCCGGCAATACCTGCGAAGACATCGCCAATGCCTTCTTCGGCGTGCTGAAGAAATACGGGATCATCAAGGACAACCGCACCGGTTACCCGATCGGGCTTTCCTATCCGCCGGATTGGGGCGAGCGCACCATGAGCCTTCGCCCCGGCGACCGGACGGAGCTGAAGCCCGGCATGACGTTCCATTTCATGACCGGCCTGTGGCTGGAGGATATGGGGCTCGAGATCACCGAGAGCATCGCGATTACCGAGACGGGCGTCGAATGCCTGTCCAATGTGCCGCGCCAGCTGTTCGTGAAGGGCTGATGGTATGCTGAACAATGCCGCGCTGCGTCCGTCGCCTATCACACCTTCCGTCGATTTCGACGCGAAGGGCGTGCAGCATGGGCACCTGCGCCTGCCCTACAGCCGTGACGACAGCGCCTGGGGCTCGGTGATGATCCCGATCTGCGTCATCGCCAACGGCGAGGGGCCGACGGCCCTTCTGACCGGCGCCAACCACGGTGACGAGTATGAGGGGCCGGCCGCCCTGTTCGAACTGGCGCAGGCGCTCAAACCGTCCGAGGTGAACGGGCGCATCATTATCGTTCCCGCACTGAACTATCCCGCCTTTCGGGCCGGCACGCGTACGTCGCCCATCGATCGCGGCAACCTCAACCGCAGCTTCCCGGGCCGGCCGGATGGAACGGTGACGGAGAAGATCGCCGACTACGTGACGCGCCATCTCATCCCGCTCGCCGATATCGTGCTCGACTTTCATTCCGGCGGCAGGACGCTGGATTTTCTCCCCTATGCCGCCGCGCACGAACTTCCGGACAAGGATCAGGAAGCCCGT
Source organism: Shinella sp. AETb1-6 (assembly GCF_009826875.1). NCBI lineage: Bacteria > Pseudomonadati > Pseudomonadota > Alphaproteobacteria > Hyphomicrobiales > Rhizobiaceae > Shinella > Shinella sp. AETb1-6. Next base: position 190,140 of record NZ_WUMM01000003.1, read on the forward strand.
TGTTTTGCGGCCGTCGCCGCCTTTGCGGCGCCATTTTCCATGAAGATGCTGGAAATCGATGCGGTCGGGATGCTCGACACCACAGTCGAGGATATGGGCAAGGTGTTCGTCACGACGGAGCTTGGCGGCGCCGGCACTGCCACGGCGCGCTCGATAGAGATTGCGCGCAAGGGGAGCCTCAACCTCCTGCGACATGTCGGCATCCTCTCGGGCGAACCCGACAGGGGGCCGACTCGTTGGTTGGACATGCCCTCGAGCGACTGCTTCACCTTTGCCGAAGACGAGGGGCTGATCGCCTTTGCCGCCGATCTCGGCGATGCGGTCAGCACGGGCGACGTGATCGCCCATGTCTATCCTGTCGGCAAAACCGGCATTGCGCCCATCGCGTATCGTGCCGCCATGGATGGCGTGCTCGCGGCGCGCCACGTACCCGGCCTGATCAAGGCCGGCGACTGCCTTTCCGTGATCGCCACCGTCACGGAGGAAACCTAGCCCGTAAACGACAGCGAGATCCGAAAACGGACCGCATAACCCCAACCAGAGGAGAATGCACATGCCTATCAAGAAAATCGCCGGCCTTTCCGCCCTTGCGCTGATCTTCGCCGTTACGTCGGCCAATGCGCTGACGCTCGAGGAAGTGAAGGAACAGGGATACATCCGCGCCGCAACAGCCAATGAAGTCCCCTATTCCTACATGCAGCCCGACGGCACGTCGGCGGGTATCGGACCGGATGTCGCCACAGCCGTTCTGAAATCGATGGGGGTCGAAGAGATCAATTGGACCGTCACACCGTTCGGCACGCTGATCCCCGGCCTCAAGGCGAAGCGCTTCGATTTCGCCGCTGCCGAGCAGAACATCTCGCCGGAGCGCTGCAAGCAGGTCGCCTTCACCGAGCCGAACTCGTCGTATGGCGAGGGCCTGCTGGTCAAGAAGGGCAATCCGAAGGGCCTGAAGACCTATGCCGACATCGCCAAGGACCCGTCGCTGACGGTCGCCGTCGTCTCGGGCGCCAACAATGTCGACTTCCTGCGCGCCGTCGGCGTGAAGGACGAGCAGATCGTCTTCATTCCGGCCAACGCGGACGCCATCCCGACGGTTCAAAGCCGGACCGATGCCTATGCGGCAACCGAACTGACCGTCGCCGCGCTCGCAAAGGATCAGGCCCAGGTCGAGCAGGTCGCACCGTTCGAAGATCCGGTCGTCGACGGCGCGCCGGTTCGCAACTATGGTGGCTTCGCGTTCCGTCCGGAAGACAAGGACCTGCGCGACGCCTTCAACGCCGCGCTTGTCGAGTTCCGCAAGACGGACGAGTACAAGACGATCCTCGCCAAGTACGGCCTGTCCGAGCAGAGTATCGAAGCGGCTGCAGGCAAGAAGGTCGAAGACCTCTGCGCCGGTAAGTAACGGCAAAGGCGCTCGATCGTCGTCGGTCGGGCGCCACTCCTTAGGACCGGGAGACTTCTGCATGGACTGGACAGCCTACCTGCCGATGCTCTGGCAAGGGGCATTCGTCACGATGACGATCACGCTCGCGTCGATTGCCGTCGGCGCGGTGCTCGCCTTCGTGTTCGGCATCATGCGCGTGGAAGGAGGACCAATCCTCTCCACCATCGCGCTGTGTTACACGGAGGTGTTTCGCGGCACATCGCTGCTCGTTCAGCTCTTCTGGTTTTATTACGCGCTGCCGCTTGTCGGACTGAGCTTCGATCCGATCACGACCGGGATCCTGGTGCTGGCGGCCCATGCGGGTGGATACGGCGCGGAGATCGTGCGCGGGGCGCTGTCCTCCGTTTCGACGCAGCAGCTCGAGGCTGCGCGCGCCTTGAATTTCAGCCGCTTGCAGACGCTCTTTCGGGTCTCGCTGCCGCAGGCGATCGTCGAGATGATGCCGGCCTTCGGGAACCTGGCCATCGAGACACTCAAGCTTTCATCGCTCGTATCGCTGATTTCGATTGCCGATCTGACCTTCGCGGCCCAGTCGATCCGCAACATCACGCTTGATAGCACGAGCATCTACTCGATCACGCTTCTCTGCTACTTCGCCATGTCCCTCGTCCTCATGGTGGCGATCCGCGTGGTCGAACGCCTCGTGCGACGCGGCCAGGCGTTCCCGCAGATGCCCCGTTCGTGAGGATATGATCTGATGATGTACGGATACGAATGGGATACGACGACGTGGCTCACCTACACGACCTCGATCCTGCCCATTATCCTGATCGGCCTGACCGTCACCTTGAAGGCGGCTGCGGCGGGCTTTGCCATCGCATTGGTGCTCGGTTTGGCCTTCGCCCTGCTGCGCCGCAGCCGGCTGATCGCGATCTCCTGGACGACGGCTGTCATCGTGGAGTTCCTGCGCGACACGCCACTCCTGGTCCAGCTCTTCTTCCTCTACTATGTGCTGCCGGAGTTCGGCATCGTGCTGCCGGCATTCCTCACGGGCGCGCTGGCACTCGGCCTGCAATATGCCGCCTACACATCGGAGGTTTATCGCGGCGGCATCGAGGCCGTGGCGCGCGGCCAGTGGGAGGCGGCAACGGCGCTCAACCTCACCCGCATGCAGGCCTATCGCGATATCATCATTCCGCAGGCCATTCCGCGGATCGTGCCGGCGATGGGTAATTATCTCGTCGCGATGATCAAGGAAACGCCGGTCCTGTCCGTCGTCACCGTCATGGAAATGATGGGGCTGGCCAACATGATCGGCGAACGCACCTTCGAATATCTCGTTCCGCTGACGCTCGTCGGCCTGATCTTCCTCCTCCTGACGCTGATCTGCTCGGCCGGTCTCCACCGGCTGCAGAAAGCGTTGCCAAAAGCAGGAATCCCCTTGCGATGACCGAAGATAATACCGCGCCCATCATCGAATTCTCGAACGTCGCCAAGCGCTTCGGCCCGTTGACGGTGCTGGACGACTTCAATTTCACTGTCAGGAAGGGAGAAAAGGTCACGCTGATCGGTCCGTCCGGTTCGGGCAAGTCGACCGTCCTGCGCATCCTGATGACGCTCGAGCCCTTTCAGGACGGCAGGCTGACATTGTCGGGCATGTCCTATCACGAGCCGAACGGCAAAGGTCCCTTCAAGGCGTCCGAACGTCATCTGCGCCAGATCCGCACCCATGTCGGCATGGTGTTCCAGAGCTTCAACCTGTTTCCGCACATGACGGTGCTGCGCAACGTAGTGGAAGCGCCGCTGCGCGTTCTCGGCATTGCGCGCGCGGAAGCGGAATGCCGTGCGTTGCAATTGCTGGACATGGTGGGGCTGGCGGACAAGAAGGATTTCTACCCCTCGCAGCTGTCCGGCGGGCAGCAGCAGCGCGTCGCGATCGCCCGCGCACTCGCGATGCGCCCGAGGGTCCTGCTTTTCGATGAGCCGACATCCGCACTGGATCCGCAGCTGGTGGGCGAGGTGCTCTCGGTCATTCGCGGCCTCGCGCACGAACATGACCTGACCATGCTGCTGGTGACGCACGAAATGCGCTTCGCCCGCGAGGTCTCCGACCGCGTCTGCTTCTTCGACAAGGGGCGTATCTGCGAACAGGGTTCGCCTGACGAAATATTCGGCGCGCCACGCGAGCCGCGGACACGCGAATTCCTGTCGTCGGTTCTGGCTTAGCACGATGCTTAGACCGCCGTCTGGCGGACGGTTCGTGAATTAATCCGGCTCAGCCATGCGGTACCCGACGCCAGGCTCGGTGCGCACGATCCGCGGCTGGGTCGGATCCCGTTCGATCTTCTGGCGAAGCTGACCGATGAAGACCCGCAGATAATGAAGGTCCTCGCCATGGGCAGGACCCCAGACACTCGTCAGCAGGGTTCGATGGGTGACCACGCGGCCGGCGTGGCGAGCAAGCAGAAGCAGCAGGTCATACTCCTTGGGCGTCAGGTGCAAGGTCTCGCCTTCGCGCGAGACGAGCCGCTTGATCGGATCGATCGTCAGGTCATCCACGTCCATGACGCTGGGAATAGCGTCCTGCCGGCCGCGATGGCGCAGCGCGGTGCGGATGCGCGCGGTCAGCTCTCCGATGCCAAAGGGTTTTTCGACGTAGTCGTCGGCGCCAAGATCGAGGGCCGCGATCTTCTCGCTTTCGCGGTCGCGGGCCGAGAGGATGACGATCGGGATGTCCGACCATGCCCGGAGGCTCGCGATCACCGCCTTGCCGTCCATGTCCGGCAGGCCGAGATCGAGGATCACGAGATCGGGCGCCTGGGTGGCAACGAACTTGAGAGCCTCGCCGCCGTTTACGGCTTCGATCACCTCGTAGCCCGCAGCGGTCAGCGAGGGCTTCAGGAAGCGCTGGATCTGCGGCTCGTCATCCACGACAAGGATACGGGACTGGTTCATCAGGCATTGCCCCTTGCTTCTGCACTTCCGGGAAACCGCATCACGATGCGCGTTCCCCGCTTCCTGAGAGCCGGGCTTTCGGCATGGATCTTTCCGCCCATCGCCTCGATGAAGCCGCGCGCGATGGATAGCCCGAGCCCCGTGCCGGGCGCGCGCCCGTCCGGGTTTCCACGGCGATAGAATTTTTCGAAGATGCGGTCCAGGTCCTCTGGCGGAATGCCCTTGCCGAGATCGGTGACGGAGATGATGACATCCTTGCCCTCACGACGCGCATAGACATTCACCGGCTCCCCGGCACCATATTTGATGGCATTGTCGAGCAGATTGAACAGCACCTGCGAGATGAGCACGCTGTCGCCGCGTATCAACGGCAGATCGGTCGCAATGCTGGTTTCGATGATCTGTCCCGGGGCGTGCTTGCGCGTGCGCTCGACGGCGGACTGCACCACGTCGGTGACGTCGATCCAGTCCCGTTTCGGTTTCAACGTGCCCGCCTCGATGCGCGTCATGTCGAGCAGGTTGGCGACGAAACGGCTCATCCGGCCGCTTTCCTCCTCGATCGATTGCAGGAGGTCGCTACGGCTCTCCGCGCTCATCCGTTCGCCGAGCTCGCGAAGCGCGGTGACGGCGCCGGTGATGGTGGCGAGGGGCGTCCGCAGGTCATGCGAGATGGATGACAGCAGCGCGTCGCGATAGCGTTCCCCCTCCAGCCGCGCCGCCTGGACGATCGTCTCATCCGCCAGCCGGGCGCGATCGAGAGCGATAGCCGTCTGGTCGAGAACGGCGCTCAGCATGCGCTCCGCATTCAGATCGAGCGGCTCGTCGGCGTGCTCGACACCGCAGACACCGACGATGCCGTGAGGGCCAAGCAACGGGCGGAACTCGAAACGGCTGTTGGGAAGCGTCCCGGTGCCGCGGCCCGCCGGCTCGCGTTTGTCGTGGGTCCAGCGCGCGGCGGTGAGGTCGGTAACGTCAAGGTCCGTATCCGGTGGCCAGGCCGCCGCCACGCCGAGGTCGTCCTTCCGGGCAAGCAGGAAAACGACGTTGCGCCGCAAACGCGACTGGAGTTGCGAAACGGCCAGCCAGATCGCATCCTCGCTCTTTTCCGTCGTTGCGAGCTTGCGCGAGAAGTCGTGAAGCGATTGAAGCTCGGTTGCCCGCAGGCCTGCCACCTCTGCCTGTTGCCGGATGCGGGAGGCGAAACCACCCGCGATCATCGCCACGATCAGAAACACGAAAAGCGCAAAGACTTCATGCGGCGCGGCAATCGTGAAGGTGCGCTGCGGGTCTATGAAGAAGAAGTTGTAGGCGAGGGCAGAAAGAACCGCCGCCAGGAATGCGGCGACGTAGCCCCCAGTGACGGAGGCACCGAGCACCGAGAGCAGGAAGAGCAGCGAGATGTTGGGCAGATCGACGAAGAGATCGATCGTCTTGCCCAGCAGCACGGTCAGCGCGACGAAACCTGCGGCGCTCAGTGCCGATTGTCGCCACGCCTGCGTCCTGGGGAGCGCGAGCGGACGCCGCATGCGTTCGCCCGAAGGGCTGTCCGGCGTCACGATGTGAATGCCGAGGCCGGCCGCATCGTTTGCCAGCGCCTCTGGAAGGGCCTGTTTGACATGCTTCCGCCAGCCGGCGCGTTTCGGTGCGCCGATCACGATCTGGGTGACATGTTCTCGCCGCGCAAGCTTCAGGATCTCGTCGACGAAGTCGTTGCCGATCACGCGGCGCGTCTCTGCGCCGAGTTGCTCGGCCAACCGGAAGAGCGTCTCGATTCGCTGTACGTGCCCCGGCGTGTCTGCCTCCCGGTCGGCCCGCTCGATCGATACGACGAGCCAGGGCGCGTTGAGCCCGGAGGCGAGGCGACTTGCCACTCGCACGACCTTTTCCGACAGCGGGTCGGAACCGACGCAGACCAGCAGCCGCTCGGCCGTGGCCCAGGGGCCGTCGATCGCGTTCTGCTTGAGATAGTCGACCATCTGGTCATCGACACGGTCGGCCGTGCGGCGAAGAGCCAGTTCCCGCAGCGCCGTCAGGTTGCCGAGGCGGAAGAAGCGGTCGACCGCACGGTTCGCGCTTTCCGGCAGATAGACCTTGCCGTCCCGCAGCCGCTCGATCAGTTCGGACGGCGCAAGATCGACCAGCAGCACCTCGTCGGCCCGCTTCAGCACGATGTCAGGCACGCGCTCGCGGACAGTCACGCCAGTGATCTGCGCGACGACATCCGCCAGGCTCTCGAGATGCTGGATGTTCAAGGCCGTCCAGACATCGATACCGGCGGTGATGAGTTCCTCGATATCCTGGTATCGCTTCGGATGGCGACTGTCGTCGGGGTTGGAATGGGCGAGCTCATCGACGATGACGATCCGCGGCCGCCTTGCCAGTGCCGTGTCGAGATCGAACTCGTCGAGCATGCGTCCGCGATAGGCAATCCGCCGCCTGGGCAGGACCTCAAGCCCGTCGAGCAGTGCTGCCGTTTCACTCCGTCCGTGGGTTTCGACAAGCCCGACGACGACATCGACACCATCGGCCTTCAGGCGCCTTGCCCGAGACAGCATGGCATAGGTCTTGCCGACTCCGGGTGCTGCGCCGAGGAAAGCGGTGAGCTTGCCCCGACGGTCTTTCTCCGCCAGGGCAAGCAGGGCATCCGGGTCGGGACGTCGCGCGTCCCTGCGGTCGTCATCCGCCATCAGGCTCTCACATCTTCAACGCATCGAGCGCTAGGTTGAGCTCTAGCACATTCACCCTCGCTTCGCCGATAATACCGAAGGTCGGCTCTTCGATCTGCTGCTTGACGAGCGAGGCAACGCTCGCTGGCTCCAGCCCCCGTGCTTTGGCGACGCGCGCGACCTGCGCTTCGGCAAAGGCCGGCGAGATATGCGGGTCGAGGCCGGAGCCTGAGGTCGTGACTGCGTCAGCCGGTATCGGTGAGGGCATGCCTGCGGCGTTCAAACGGGCGATATCGGCTGCGACGCGATCCCGGAGCTTGGCCGAGGTGGTGCCGAGATTGGAGCCGGACGAGGCAGCGGCGTTGTACGGATCCGGGCCGGTGGCAGACGGGCGCGGCCAGAAGTAGCGGTCGGCCGTGAAGTTCTGCCCGATAAGCGTTGAACCGACCACCGTGCCGCCGCGATCGATCAGGCTGCCATTGGCCTTTTGAGGCATCACCGCCTGGGCGACGGTGTTGATAGTAAGCGGATAGACAAGGCCGGTGAGGACGGTCAGGGCAACGACCAGGGTGAGGGCGGGTCTGAGATGATTGAGCATGGTTACACCAGATGTAGAGCGCTGATGGCGGCATCGATGAGTTTGATGCCGGCGAAGGGCAGGATGAGGCCGCCGACGCCATAGACCAGCAGGTTTCGGCGCAGGAGTGCCGCCGCACCCGAGGGACGATAGGCCACCCCTTTCAGCGCCAGCGGTATCAGCGCGACGATGATCAGTGCATTGAAGATGACGGCCGACAGGATGGCCGATTGGGGCGAGGCGAGCCCCATCACGTTGAGGGTATCAAGGGTCGGATAGGTCGCGACGAACAGCGCCGGAATGATGGCGAAGTATTTGGCAACATCATTAGCGATGGAGAAGGTCGTCAGCGAGCCGCGTGTCATCAGGAGTTGTTTGCCGATCTCGACGATTTCGATGAGCTTGGTCGGGCTCGAGTCGAGATCCACCATGTTGGCGGCTTCGCGGGCGGCTTGGGTGCCGGTCTGCATCGCGACCCCGACATCCGCCTGGGCGAGCGCTGGCGCGTCGTTCGTTCCGTCGCCGCACATGGCGATGAGACGGCCGCCCTGCTGCTCGCGGCGGATATAGGCAAGCTTGTCCTCCGGTGTGGCCTGGGCGAGGAAATCGTCGACGCCCGCCTCCGAGGCGATGGCCGCAGCCGTCACCGGATTGTCGCCGGTGACCATGACGGTGCGGATGCCCATGGCGCGAAGCGCGGCGAAACGGTCCTTGATCCCCGGCTTCACCACGTCCTTCAGATGGATGGTGCCGAGCAGGCGCTCGCCGTCCGCGACGGCGAGGGGGGTGCCGCCGGTGCGGGCGATCTTTTCCACAGCGCTATGGAAATCGGCCGGTGCGTCCCGTTCCGTGAGGCCGGCGAAGCGCAGAACGGCGTCGACGGCCCCCTTGCGCAGGCGGCGCGTGCCCATGTCGACGCCCGAAAGCCGCGTCTCCGCGGTGAAGCCGATGACGGCATCGAAGGCCGAATTCGGCATGGCGACACCGAACTCGCCGGTGGCGAGCGCCACGACCGAGCGGCCTTCCGGCGTCTCGTCGGAAAGCGAGGCGAGGAGGGCGGCCTCCGCCAGTTCGCCGGCGGTCACGCCGGGGGCAGGCAGGAAGTCGCTCGCCATGCGGTTGCCAAAGGTGATGGTACCCGTCTTGTCGAGAAGAAGCGTATCGACGTCGCCGGCGGCCTCGACGGCGCGGCCGGACGTGGCGATGACGTTGAAGCGCACAAGGCGGTCCATGCCGGCAATCCCGATGGCAGAGAGCAGGCCACCGATGGTGGTCGGGATCAGGGTGACGAGAAGCGCGGCGAGCACGGTCACGGAGAGCACGGTTCCGGAATAGCCCGCCAACCCCCAGATCGCGACGCAGACGAAGAGGAAGATCAGCGTGAGGCCGGAAAGCAGGATCGACAATGCGATCTCGTTCGGCGTTTTCTGGCGCTGGGCCCCTTCGATCAGCGCGATCATGCGATCGACGAAGGAGGAGCCGGGCTGAACGGTGATCTTCACCCTGATCTCATCGGACAGCACCTGCGTGCCGCCGGTGACGGCGGAGCGATCGCCGCCGGATTCGCGGATGACGGGTGCGGATTCACCGGTAATGGCGCTCTCGTTGACCGAGGCGACGCCTTCGATCACCTCTCCGTCGCCGGGAATGAGCTCGCCGGCGGCAACCAGCACGACATCGCCGACCTTGAGGCTGGATGCCGGGATCGTCTCCGTCGTCCCGCTTGCGCCAACCTTGCGGGCGACGAGATCGGACTTCGTCTTTTTCAAGCTGTCGGCCTGGGCTCGGCCGCGACCTTCCGCCACGGCTTCGGCGAAGGTGGCAAACAGCACGGTGAACCAGAGCCACGCAGCGATCTGGCCGGAAAAGCCGGCCTCGGCAGGATTGGCGGCGAGGTCCCGAATGAAAAGGATCGTCACGACCGCAGCGACGACTTCCGTCACGAAGATAACCGGATTGCGCAGGAGCTTGCGGGGATCGAGCTTGACGACGGCGTCACGCATTGCCGGAAACAGGATCGACGGATCGAGGAGACCGGGCGCCCTGTGGTCTTTCGGCTTGTTGGCTTGGGACATGGGAGTTCCTTCAGAAGGTCTGGCCGGCGAGCATGGCGAGGTGTTCGACAACGGGGCCGAGCGCCAGTGCAGGGAAGAATTGCAGGCCACCGAGGATGAGGATAATGCCGATAAGGAGCCCGACGAAGAGCGGGCCGTCGGTCGGGAAGGTGCCGGCCGAGGCCGGGGCCTTCACCTTGGCGGCAAGCGATCCGGCAATTGCCATGACCGGCACGACATAGGCGAAGCGACCAAGCAGCATCGCGATCCCGAGCGTGGTGTTGTACCAGGGCGTGTTTCCGGTGAGCCCGCCGAAGGCCGAGCCGTTGTTGCCCGCCGTCGAGGTATAGGCATAAAGGATTTCCGACAGCCCGTGCGGCCCCGCTGTTCCGATGCTGGCCACCGCGAAAGGCAGCATCGCCGAGATGGCGGTGAAGCCGAGGATCACCAGTGGCAGGATCAGGACGGCCAGCATGGCGAACGTCATCTCGCGTCCCTCGATCTTCTTGCCGAGGAATTCCGGCGTGCGTCCCACCATCAGGCCGGCCACGAAAACGGAAAGCAGCGCGAAGACCAGCATCCCGTAGAGGCCCGAGCCGACACCGCCGGGCAGTACCTCTCCAAGCTGCATGAGGAACATCGGCACCAGGCCGCCGAGGCCCGTGAAGGAGCCGTGCATGCCGTTGACGCCACCATCCGAAAGGCCGGTGGTCACCGCCGCATAGAGCGCGGTCATGGCCTGACCGAAGCGGACTTCCTTGCCTTCCATGTTCCCGAGAGCCGGGTCGACGCCGAGCGCAGTCAGGATGGGGTTGCCCTGCGCCTCTGCCCAGTAGGTGACGGTGACGCCGGCAATCAGGAGGATCGCCATGGCCGAGATCAGGGCCCAGCCCTGCCGGCGATTGCCGACCATCTGGCCGAAACTGTAGACGAGGGCCGCCGAGATCGACAGCATGGCGAAGATATTCAGGTAATTCGACCAGGCGGTGGGGTTCTCGAAGGGATGCGCCGCGTTGACGTTGAAGAAGCCGCCGCCATTGGTGCCGAGTTGCTTGATCGCTTCCTGCGAGGCCACCGGCCCGAGCGAGATGACCTGGTTTGCGCCCTCCAGTGTCCGGGCCGTCACCGAGGCATCGAGTGTCTGCGGCAGGCCCATGGCGACAAAGGTGAGTGCGACCACGATGGACAGCGGCAGCAACACGTAAAGCGTGGCCCTGACCATATCGACCCAGAAATTTCCGAGCGTCGTGACCTTGGAGCGGGCGAGCGCCCGGGTGAAGGCAACCGCGAGCGCCATGCCTGTCGCCGCCGACAGGAAGTTCTGGACGGTGAGCCCGGCCATCTGGCTGAAATGGCTGAGCGTCGTCTCGCCGGCATAGTTCTGCCAGTTGGTGTTCGTGACGAAGGAAACGGCGGTGTTGAAGGCGAGATCGGCGGGAACGGCGGGGAAACCCTGCGGGTTCAGCGGCAGATGGGCCTGGAACCGAAGCATGGCGTAAAGTGCGAGAAAGCCAGCGAGCGAAAAGGCGAGCATGGCAAGGGTGTAGGCGAGCCATCCTTGCTCCTTGTTCGGGTCGACCCCGCTCATGCGATAGAAGCCCCCCTCGATGGGCCCGAGCACCGGCGAGAGAATGGTCCGCTCGCCGCTGAAGACCCGCGCCATGTAGAGCCCGAGCGGCTTGATCACGAAGAGGACGGCAAGGAAGAGGAGGCTGATCTGCAGCCATCCGACTGTTGTCATGGATCTACTCCCGATCAGAAACGCTCGGGACGCAGCAGCGTCACGACGAGGTAGGCGCCGAGGCCGACGGCGACAAGAAAGCCGAAGAGAGGTTCAATCATCGTCGCCTTCCTCAAAGCCGGCCGAGCGCGCGGGCATAGAGCGCAAGCACGAGAAGGGTGCCTCCGCCAAGCGCGATAAAAAAGAGATCGGACATATCAGTGTCTCCTGTTGATGCAGGAGCAGGATAGGCGCCTTACGGCTCAGGCTTCGATTGGGAAGTCCGGCGGCGGAAATAAAGAAAACATAAGGACGGTTTGGCGAGCGCTCACGCGTTACACCATTGCCAACCAGGGGGGCGCAACAGTCAGCCCGTGACGGTCCGTTTAGGTCGGATAGGCTTGCTGAGATAAGGTGATCCCGTCACCGCAAAGCGCCACGGCCGCTCGGCGGCTTTGCTGATGCCGATACGCACGCCGCTCGTAATTGCGGGAACGGCGGCCGGCAGTTCCACGGAGAACGGAGGGGCCAGAACGGAAAGCCCGTTCATATCGCTGCTGACGCCGAGCGCCTTGCACAGGTTTCCGGGGCCAGCGCACAGCTTTCGTATTTCGCTCACAGCCCGGCGTGCTCTCATTGTCTCGATGCCATGCACCGGCTCCAGGGCGCGGATGAGCACGGCGCTGCCCTCCTCGCAGACAAAATTCAGGCACCAGTGCAGCCCATAGGAGCGATAGACATAGGCGCGCGCCGGCGCGCCGAACATCGCTGCATTCGCAGCCGTCGGCCCCCTGAAACTGTGCGACGCCTCATCATCCCGATGGTAGGCTTCCGTCTCGACAATGATCCCGCCGACCCCGTCGATTTGCAGGTCCGCCCCAAGCAGGTCGGTCGCGACCGTGAGCACGTCGCGTGCGAAGAAATGTTCGTCCAAGACCATCAATTCAAAAGATCCCGCATCGTCAGCGCGTTTTCGATGGCGGCGCCGGACGCCGTGTTGTCGAAGACGCACCAGCTGTCTTCGTCGAGGCGTTTGCCGAAGCGCCTGATGTCTGCCTCGCTGTAGCTGGAATAGTAGATTTTCGGCGTGCCGTGCAATCGCACATATTTCGGAGGCTCGTCGAAACCGGTTTCCGGCCAGACGGGCGCCGGGTCGGCAAGAACGCGCTCGATGGCATGGCGTTGCAGAAGCATTTTTGCCGGCTCCGACGCCCAGCTTTTGTGGCGTGGTTCTATCACGATCGTACCCGCGTGATTGCGGCGCATGGCAGCAAAGGCTTCATTGGCGGTCTTCGCGTCGAACGCGAGGCTTGGCGGCAGCTGGCACAGGAGCGGACCGAGCTTTTCGTTCAGGCCCTGGATCTCGTTCAGAAACGTGTCGAAAAGCCCGCCTATGTCGTGCAGCCTTGCGTCATGAGTAATCTCGCGGGGTACTTTTACAGCAAAACGGAATTGCTCCGGCACCGAGGCGGCCCATCGTTCGAACGTCTTGGCCCGATGGTGGCGATAGAAGGTTGAGTTGATTTCGACGCCGTTAAAGACGGCGGCATATCGTTCCAGGCCGGTGCCCGTCTCCGGAAATCGTTGAGCAACCGTCTTGGGAATGGACCACGCTGCTGTCGCGATGAAGGGCACCCCGTCCTCCGCTGTTCCTCACAAGTGCGAGACGGAATTCCGATTTGCGGCTTTGGTTCCGGGCGGAAGTCGGAACATTCTGTTTGCTTCAGCATTGCCGATGTCGAAGCTGGAGAATGGGCGTGGCGCCGAGAGCGAACTGGAAAGGTTTCCTGAAAGTGGGCGAGCTGGTCTGTCCGGTGGCGCTTTACACCGCCGCGTCGACCAGCGATCGCATCGCCTTTCACATGCTCAATCGCAAGACCAGTCATCGGCTTCATCGGGAATTCATCGACAGCGAGACGGGCAAAACCGTTGAACGCGAGGATCAGGTGAAGGGCTACGAGGTCGGCGATGGCGATTATATCGCGCTCGACCCGGAGGAAATCGCGGCCGCCCTCCCGGAGAGCGACAAGACGTTGGAGATCGAGGCGTTCATCGCCTGCGATGACATCGACGACCTGTATTTCGACAAGCCCTACTATCTCACGCCCTCCGACCGTCACGGCGATGAGGCCTTTGCGTTGATCCGTGAAGGAATGAAGAAGTCGAACGTGGCCGCCCTTGCGGAAACCGTTCTCTTCCGACGGATGCGCACGGTGCTGATCCGCCCGGAGGGCCAGGGCCTTGTCGCAACCACGCTCAACTATGACTACGAAGTGCGATCGGCCGAGGCGGCATTCTCAGATGTACCCGACGTCAAGCTCAAGGGCGAAATGCTGGAGCTTGCCGAACACATCATCAACACGAAAAAGGGCCGGTTCGATCCGAAGGGCTTCGATGATCGCTACGACGCGGCGCTGGCGGAGGTGGTGAAGGCGAAGATCGAGGGACGGAAGATCAAGCCTGTCAAGCCGAAGGCTGAAGGCAAGGTCATCGACCTTATGGAGGCGCTTCGCCAGAGCGCAGGCAAGGGCGAGAAACCGGCAAAACGCAAAACGAAGAAGCCTGCGGCCGCGCGCAAACCGGCGGCGGGCCGTCGGAAGGCAGGATGAGCATGGCGACGCTGGATGTCTATCGGCAGAAGCGGGATTTCAAGGCCACGTCGGAGCCGCGCGGCAGGAAGGTGCGAACGGGCGGCAACAGTTTTGTCATCCAGAAGCACGATGCCACACGGCTGCACTATGATTTTCGCCTCGAAATGGACGGCGTGCTGAAGAGCTGGGCGGTGACGAAGGGTCCGAGCCTGGTCCCGACCGAAAAACGACTTGCCGTGCATGTGGAGGATCATCCTCTCGACTACGGCGACTTTGAAGGGACCATTCCCAAGGGTGAATATGGCGGCGGCACCGTCATCGTCTGGGATCGTGGCACATGGGAGCCGATCGGCGACGTGCGAAAAGCCTATGCAAAGGGACATCTCGAATTCACGCTCGACGGTGAAAAGCTGCACGGGCGCTGGCATCTCGTGCGCATGCACGGCAAACCCGCCGAGAAGCGCGAAAACTGGTTGCTGATCAAGGGCAATGACGAATTCGCCATGCCTGAAGGCCAGGACGACCTGCTCGAGGAGCGGCCTGAATCGGTGAAAACGGGACGCGAGATCGCGGATGTCGCCGGAGAGGAGCCCGGGTGGTCGTCGAAGACCGGGCGTATCCGGAAGCCATCGGGAGCGAAAACGCAAAAAAAGACCGCGACGCGGGAGGACACGGCCGAGCCGGCGCCGGACCCATCCGATATCAAGGGCGCGCGCAAGGCGACACTGCCGGATTTCCTGCCGCCGACGCTGGCAACGCTCGCCAGCGCGCCGCCGGCCGGCGAGCGATGGCTGCATGAGATCAAGTTCGACGGATATCGCCTTCAGGCCCGCATCGAGGCGGGCCGAGTCAAGCTGCTCACCCGCAGCGGCCTCGACTGGACGAAGAAATTCGGCAAGGCCGTACCGGATGCCCTGCGGGACCTGCCTGTCGGTACGGCCATCCTGGATGGCGAGCTTGTCGTCGAGACTGGCGCCGGCGCATCCGATTTTTCCGCTTTGCAAGCCGATCTCAGCGCGGGCCGCGACGATCGTTTCACCTTCTATCTTTTCGATCTTCTCTATCTCGACGGGTACGACCTGACCCGTCTGCCGCTTGAGCAACGCAAAAGCCTGCTCGAAAAGCTCGTCATGGGAACAGAAGGACCTTTGCGCTACAGCGGCCATTTCGACGAGAATGGCGCGCTCGTTCTACGCCATGCGTGCCGCCTCAGTCTGGAGGGCGTGGTATCGAAGCTGCGCGATGCGCCCTATCGGGCCGGCCGCAGCAAGGGCTGGATCAAATCGAAATGCTCGGCCCGACAGGAGTTCGTCATCGGCGGCTACGTGCCGTCCACCGTCTCCCGCAAGGCGATCGGGTCCTTGGTGCTCGGCGTCTACAAGAAGGGTAAGCTGGAGCCGGTCGGTCGTGTCGGCACGGGGTTTTCCGCACTCGTCGCGGAGGATATCTTCAAGCGTCTCTCGCGCTTGCGGACGGAGGAAAGCCCGTTCGGACGAAAGCTGACGGCGGAGGAGGCGCGCCAGGCCCGCTATGTGCGGCCCGAGCTGGTGGCGGAGGTGGAATTCCGGGCCTGGACGGCCGATGGCCACCTTCGGCACGCATCCTTCCGCGGTCTGAGGGAAGACAAGCCCGCACAGGAGGTCGTTGCCGAGATGCCCAAGTCGACGAAAGCCAAGGCGGAGAAAGCGCCAAAGCCGCAGCGCCGTACCGTGCGCCTCACGCATCCGGACCGGGTCTACTGGCCGGCAGAAGGCGTCACAAAGGAAGGGCTCGCGGATTATTATACCGAGGTCTGGCGCTATATCGCGCCGCATATCGTCGGCCGCCCGCTCGCGCTCCTGCGCGCGCCGAGCGGCATCGATGGGCAGACCTTCTTCCAGAAACATGTCTGGAAGGGCATCAATGCGAACATTCTCCAGGTGCAGGACCCCGCGGAAAAGGACGACGAGCCCTATGTCGCCATCAACGAGCTCGACGGCCTGATGGGTCTCGTTCAGGCTGCGGTGCTTGAAATCCACCCTTGGGGCTCGACGCTCGCCGACTGGGAGCGGCCCGACCGCATCATCATGGATCTCGATCCCGGTGAAGGCGTCGACTGGCAGGCTGTCATCGACGCTGCAGAGGAGACGCGAAAGCGCCTCGAAGCGGCCGGGTTGAATGCCTTCGTAAAAACCTCCGGCGGCAAGGGTTTGCATGTCTGTGCACCGCTCAAGCCGTCTGCGCGCTGGCCGGCCGTCAAGGCATTCTGCAAGGGCATCGCCGATGCCATGGCAAAAGACAGCCCCGGCAAATATGTCTCGACCATCACCAAGTCGAAGCGCCGCGGAAAAATCCTGATCGACTACCTGCGCAACCAGCGCGGTATGACGGCGGTCGCGCCATACTCGACCCGAGCCCGGCCCGGTGCCGCCGTTTCCATGCCGCTGGCCTGGGAGGAACTCAGCCCCGATATCGGCCCGGCCTACTTCACGGTCGACAACACACCGACCCGTCTCCAGTCGCTAAAGGCTGATCCATGGGCGGATTTCACCGAGGCCGCCCGGCCGTTGAAGGCTTCAAAGCAGAAGGCCTGATCCTACTTGCCTTTGCCCTCGGCCTTGATGCTCTTGCGCAGGGCGTCCATGATGTTGATGACGTTGCCGGACGTTTTCGGTTGAGCCTTGCGCGCGGCCGGGCGCTTGCGCCCCTTCTTCTTGGCGGCGATGATATCGAGCAATTTCGCCTGCACGGGATCGTCGACCATTTTCGGATCCCAGGCCTTGGTGCGCTCCTTGATCAGCGTCTTGACGAGGGCGAGCGCCTTCGAGTCCGGTTTCGCCTGCTTGAGATCGGAAAAATACTCCGCCTCATTGCGCACCTCGTCGCCGTAACGCAGGGTCCACAGCACGATGCCCTTGCCCCGCGGCTCGAGCATCACTGCCCGTTCGCGGCGATAGAGGACGAGCCGGGAAATGCCGACGGTGCCTGTCGATGCCATGGCTTCGCGGATGACGGAGAACGCCTCTTCGCCGACCGTGTCGTTCGGTACGAGGAAATGCGGCGAGTCGTACCAGATCCACTCGATCGTCTCGCGCGGCACGAAGGTCTCGATATCGATCGTGCGCGTGCTTTCCAGCGCCACCGCCTCGATCTCGTCGTCCTCCAGCATGACGTAGTCGTCTTCGCCGCGCGGATAGCCTTTCACCTCGTCGTCCTCACCGACTTCCTTGCCGGTGACGGCATCGACATAGCGGCTGACCACCGGATTGCCGGTCTTGCCGTTCAAGGTGCGAAAGCGAACCTTGTCTTCCTGGGAAATCGCCGGCGACATGGCCACAGGGCATGTCACCAGCGAAAGCTTGAGATAGCCCTTCCAGAAGGCACGCGGTGCCATCAATCCTTCCTTTCAAGAGGCAGATGCTTGGACAGAGCAAAACGCTCGGCGAACGCGATGTCTTCCTGCGTCACGATCGGGATGGGATCGGACAGGATGGCGAGCAGGGTTTCGCGGGAAATGGAGTCTTCTTCGATCGCGTCCATAAGCGCACCGCGGGTCTCACGCTCCGCCCGCAGCAAAGCCGCCAGCGCCAGGATCAGCCTGTCCTTGTTGTCCATGAAAACCTCCGCAGTCGCATGCTTCCGGAGATAATGCCGAATGGACCCATCGGTTCCTCAAACCGGCGCGCCAGCTTTTCGTTTTGCTCGTTTCGCAAGAGGAATCAGTCGGGTTCGCGGGTGAAGTCCTCCGGCTCTTCCTTGAACGTGGACATGGCGCGAAGGGTCAGCAGCGTCACGACGGACAGCACGATTGCCGTGTCGTAGGATCCGAGCCCGACGGAGGTGCCGATGGCGCCCGTCGCCCAGAGGCTTGCGGCCGTCGCGGTGCCGCGCACGCTGTTTTTCACCACGAGGATCGCGCCGCCCCCTATGAACCCCATGCCGGTGATCAGCCCTTCGACGATGCGCGCCGTCGCCTCGGCGTTGCCGTTGATGAGCGGTTCCGCCGCCTGCACGAATCCGCAGCTTGCGATGGCCACAAGCGGGAAGGTCCGCAATCCCGCACTGCGCTCATGACGTTCCCGGTCCCAGCCAATAGGCAGTGCCAGAACATAGGCGGTCAGCAGGGCGCCGAGATGAGGCAGCACGTCGAGATTGATACCAATGCTCTGCAGCCATTGCATGAGGGGATCCTTGAGTCAGGTTGGATTAGACCTCCAGATATTGTCGCTGCGCCTCACGGCAAGATCACCAGGGCTCACATATTTCATTTGCGTGCTTGGCGGAAAGCAGATCTGACGCAAATCGTCGCTCCAATGCTCATAGATTGGCCTGGGAGGCACCGGTAGTATCGGAATAACACCCGCTTCGACGTCACACGACCTATCCTGCCGCGGTAACCATCAAGGCAAGGGAGGATATATGATGGCGAAGATTCTCATGATCACCGGCGACTTCACGGAAGACTATGAAACCATGGTCCCGTTCCAGACGCTTCTGGCCTGCGGCCATAGTGTCGATGCCGTCTGCCCCGGCAAGAAGGCTGGCGACACGGTAAAGACCGCGATCCATGACTTTGAAGGCGATCAGACCTATTCGGAAAAGCCGGGGCACAATTTCGCTTTGAACGCCGATTTCTCCGCCGCCGACCCCGCCGGCTACGATGCACTGGTCGTTCCCGGCGGCCGGGCGCCGGAATATCTGCGCATGAACCCGGATGTGCTCGCCAAGGTGAAGCACTTCTTCGACGCGGGCAAACCGGTCGCCGCGATCTGCCACGGTGCGCAACTGCTGGCAGCCGCCGGCGTTCTCAAGGGGCGCACCTGCTCGGCTTATCCGGCCTGCGCCTATGAGGTGACGGCGTCGGGTGGAACATTCGCCGATATCGCGGTGACAGAAGCCGTTACGGATGGCAATCTGGTGACAGCACCGGCATGGCCCGCGCATCCGGCATGGCTCAAGCAGTTTCTGGCAATCCTGTAGAGCTTGTTACCTGTGGAGTGATGCGAACAGCGTGGCTCCATCGGATCGAGACATATCCGGACTGCGCCGGCATTCAAGGGAAGGAGGCCTTTGCAATGTGCGAACTCTTCATCAAGGCCGATGCCAGCCAATGGCAAAGTCGAACGCACAGCCTGAGAATAGACGGCGTCGCCACCTCGATCCGCATCGAGAACCATTTCTGGGATACGCTGACCGAAATCGGACTGCGCGACGGCATGACCGTCGCGCAGCTGATCACGAGGTTGTGGCACGAGGCGATGGATGCCGATCACGACCTCGGCAATTTCACCTCGTTTCTGCGGGTGTGCTGTGCCCGATATCATGCGCTCATCGCAGCCGGCGAGATATCGGCGGACCTCAACGTTCCCATCGCCGACCACGCGGCGCGGGAAATCCTCGCCCGGGAAGCTCAGCGCCGTCATGCCGTGATCAACTGACCGGATCGCGGCCCAGCGGCTTCCGCACATTCTTCGAATTGCCGCCAAACCGATCCTGTGCCACGATGGGTGCAGGAGGAAAAGCGGATGGTGTCGACATTGTCGCACATACGGGAGATCGAGCGCGTCGGCATGGGCGCGGTCAGCCCGCGGGATGCGCCCGTCGTCCAGTCCTGGCTGCGCTGCCTCAACGATTACAAGCTCGACCCGACGGTCGCGCAGGAAGCCTACATCGTTCCCGAACTGAAGCTGCGCGAACATCGCGAGCAGGCGGAGGAGCTGATCCGCATCGGCCGGTCCGGCCTCGAAACCCTGTTCAACCAGATCGCCGAGCAGAACTATGTGCTGCTCCTGTCGGACGCGCGCGGCGTGACCGTCGACTTCATGGGTGATCCGACCTTCGACAACCAGCTGCGCCGGGCGGGTCTCTATCTCGGGTCTGAATGGTCGGAGAGCCGGGCGGGCACCTGCGCGGTCGGCGCCTGCCTCGTCTCCGGCGAGCCGGTGATCATCCATCAGGACGACCATTTCGACACCAGCCATATCGGCCTCACCTGTACCGCCGCACCCGTTTTCGATACGCTGGGCGACCTGACCGCCGTCCTCGACATATCCCAGCTCCGCTCGCCGACGGCCAAGGCTAGTCAGCAGCTTGCGCTGCATCTCGTGGCCTCCACCGCGCGGCGCATAGAGCTTGCCAACCTGATGACCCGTACCCGCAACGATTGGGTGCTGCGGCTTGCACGCTCGCCTGAATTTCTGGATGTCGACCCGGATGCGGCCATCGCGCTCGATGGCAGCGGCCGCATCACGGGTATGACCCACGGGGGCTTCGGTGCGCTCGCGCGGTCCATGAACCTGCGTGACCTTTCCACGCGGGATTTCCTGGGGCAGCCGATTTCGCAGGTTTTCGATATCGATATCGACGATTTGCCCCGGTTCATGCGCGGCCGGCCCAACGGTGAGCGGTTGATCCAGGCGCGCAACGGACTTGTGCTGTTTGCCAGCGCCATCGCGCCCGCCGTCAATCTGCGAACGCCCGTCGCTCCCGAACCGCGCCTGCCGCGGGCGCTGCGCGATCTGAGCGGCGGGGATGTCGCCATGGAGCGCGTGCAGGCGCGTGCGGCAAAACTTTCCGCCCGCGACATTCCGATCCTCATTCAGGGCGAGACGGGCAGCGGAAAGGAGTTTCTGGCGCGCGCGATCCATGACAGCTGCGCAAATCCGGGCAGCTTTGTTGCGGTCAACTGCGCGGCGATCCCGGAGCATCTCATCGAATCCGAACTCTTCGGCTATGCCCCCGGCGCCTTCACCGGTGCCAATCCGAAGGGCAAGCGCGGCCTGATCGAAGAAGCGAGCGGCGGAACGCTGTTCCTCGACGAGATCGGCGATATGCCGCTTGCCCTGCAAAGCCGGCTCCTGCGGGTGCTCGCCGAAAACGAGGTTCAGCCTGTCGGCGCGCTCAAGGCGCGGCCGGTGCGCCTGCGCGTGGTCTCCGCCTCCCATCGTGATCTCGCCGAACTTGTGAAGGAGGGCCGCTTCCGGCAGGACCTCTATTATCGGCTCAACGCCGCGACGCTCAGCCTGCCGCCGTTGCGCGACCGAACCGATCTCGACTGGCTGATCGGGCAACTCCTCGGGCGCATCGAGAAAGAAAATGGCGAGGCCTATCGCCTCGACAAGGATGCGCGCGCGGCGCTTCTGGCGCATGCCTGGCCGGGCAACCTGCGGGAGCTTGCCAATGCGCTGCGGGTTGCGGCGGCCCTTTCGGACGGCGGTCACATCACGCTGGATTGCCTGCCCGATCACATCTTCACCGTGCCTGCGCCCATCGCTGCGGACGATGATGCCTCCTTGCGCCGCGCCCTGAGCGAGTGCGGGGACAATGTCTCGGCGCTCGCCCGCAAACTCGGCGTCAACAGGTCCACGATCCATCGCCGCCTGAAGCGGCTCAACTGATGCAGCACCTGCAACACCTGTTGCAGGCGATCTGTTGCATTTGTCGGAAGCGTGTAGGGCGTTTCCTTGCAAGATCCTGATAATGTTAAACAAATAGGCACTCCGGTTTCTGGCACGACGCTTGCTGTCCCTCCTGTGCAAGGACAACATCAGGAGGGAATACCCATGAAAGCTCTGCGCTTTCACGCTGCCAAGGATCTGCGTATCGATACGATCGATCCTCCGCCATCGCCCGGCCCGGGCGAGGTGCTGGTCGAAAACCGCTTTTGCGGGATTTGCGGCACGGATCTGCATGAATATGCCTATGGTCCGATCTTCGTTCCCAGGGAACCGCATCCCTTTACCGGCGCGCACGGTCCGCAGGTTCTCGGTCATGAATTCGGCGGCGTCGTCAAGGCGGTCGGCGAGGGCGTCGGCCACGTGAAGCCGGGCGACCGGGTTTCGGTCCAGCCGCTCATCATGCCGCGCCGCGGCGACTACTACGCCGACCGCGGTCTCTTCCACCTGAGCAGTGACCTCGCGCTCGTCGGCCTTTCCTGGCATTCCGGCGGCATGGCGCAAGCCGCGCTTCTGAACGACTACAACGTCCAACCCATTCCCGACGAATTGAGCGATCAGGAGGCCGCCCTCATCGAGCCGACCGCGGTTGCCGTCTACGCCTGCGACCGCGCCGGTGTGACCGCCGGCAACAGCGTTCTTGTGACCGGTGCGGGGCCGATCGGCATTCTCGTCGCCATGGCGGCGCGGGCGGCCGGGGCCTCGCAGATATTTCTTTCCGACCTCAACGATACGCGGCTGGCGCTGGCCCGTGAAGCGCTGGGCGAGGTCCGCGCCATCAATCCGAAGACGGAGAAGGTGGGAGACGTCATCCGCGCCGAGACCGAAGGCGGCGTGGGTTGCGACGTCGCCATCGAATGCGTCGGCAACGAGCATGCGCTGAAGAACTGCGCCGATGCGGTACGCAAACAGGGCGTCGTGGTGCAGACCGGGCTTCATCCGGGTGAGAATCCGTTGAACTGGTTCGACGTCACGTTCAAGGACATCGATATCCGCGGGTCCTGGGCCTATCCGACCCATTATTGGCCGCGCGTCGCCCGGCTGATTGCCAGCGGCCAGATCCCGGCAAGCCGGATCGTCACGAAGTATGTCTCGCTCGGCGAGGCTGTCACCGAAGGGTTCGACCAGCTGCTCGACCCTGCCGGCCGACATCTGAAGATCCTGATCGACCTGTCGCGATAGGTCGGTCCGTTCTGCGGGACGGTTGAGGAGCCGTCCCGTTTTCCCACTGAGCAGGAGGAGAAACTATGCTCGAGAAAACCCCCACGACCCGCGTCCAGACGCTTCTCGATACGCTCGGCGCCGCCCTTGCCGCCGGCCGTATTGACGAGGCCGTCAATCTCTTCGCCGAGGAATGCTACTGGCGCGATCTCGTCGCCTTCACCTGGAACATCAAGACGGTGGAGGGACGCGATCAGGTGCGCGACATGCTGCAAGCGCAGCTGTCGACGGCCAAACCGTCCAGCTGGCGCGTCGCTGCCGGCGAGGAGGCGACGGAAGCCGACGGCGTGCTGGAAAGCTGGATTACCTTCGAGACGGCCACCGGGCGCGGCTATGGCCTCGTGCGCTTCAAGAACGGTCTGATCTGGACGTTGTTGACGGCACTTTCCGAGCTGAAGGGCCACGAGGAAAAATCGGGTTTCACCCGCCCGCTCGGCGCCAAGCATGGCCAGGACCTCGGTGCCAAGACCTGGAAGGAGGAGCGTGAAGAAGAGGAGCGCACGCTCGGTTACGAAAAGCAGCCCTATGTCGTGATCATCGGTGGCGGGCAGGGCGGCATCGCGCTCGGCGCGCGGCTGCGCCAGCTCGGCGTGCCCACCATTATCCTGGAGAAGAACGACCGGCCCGGCGACAGCTGGCGCAAGCGCTACAAGTCGCTCTGCCTGCACGACCCCGTCTGGTATGATCATCTGCCCTATATCGACTTCCCGAAGAACTGGCCCGTCTTCGCGCCGAAGGACAAGATCGGCGACTGGCTGGAATTCTATACGAAGGTGATGGAGCTGAACTACTGGACGCGCTCCACCGCCAAGTCAGCGAAATGGGACGAGGCAACGAAAGAGTGGACCATCGTCGTCGACCGCGATGGCGAAGAGGTGGTGCTGCGGCCGAAGCAGCTGGTCTTTGCCACCGGCATGTCCGGAAAGGCTAATATCCCTGACTTCAAGGGCCGCGAGCGGTTCCGCGGCGAGCAGCACCATTCCTCGCAGCATCCCGGACCGGATGGCTACAAGGGCAAGAAAGTCGTGGTGATCGGCTCGAACAACTCTGCGCACGACATCTGCGCCGCCCTTTACGAGGCCGGTGTCGATGTCACGATGATCCAGCGGTCGACGACCCATATCGTCAAATCCGACACGCTGATGGATATCGGCCTCGGTTCGCTCTATTCCGAGCAGGCCCTGGCGAATGGGGTGACGACGGCGAAGGCCGATCTCATCTTCGCGTCATTGCCCTACCGGATCATGCACGAGTTTCAGATCCCGCTCTATGACAAGATGCGCGAGCGCGACGCCGACTTCTACGCGGCGCTGGAAAAGGCGGGCTTTCAGCTGGATTGGGGCGCGGATGGTTCGGGTCTCTTCATGAAGTATCTGCGCCGCGGCTCCGGCTACTACATCGATATCGGCGCCTCGCAGCTGATCATCGATGGCAAGGTGAAGCTGGCGGCGGGCCAGGTCGAGGAAATCACGGAGAATTCCGTGAAGCTCTCGGGCGGCAAGGAGATCCCGGCCGATGTCATCGTCTATGCGACGGGCTACGGCTCGATGAACGGCTGGGTCGCCGATCTCATCGACCAGGAGACGGCCGACAAGGTCGGCAAGGTATGGGGGCTTGGCTCGGATACGCCCAAGGATCCCGGTCCGTGGGAAGGCGAGCAGCGCAACATGTGGAAGCCGACACAGCAGGAAGCCCTCTGGTTCCATGGCGGCAATCTGCACCAGTCGCGCCACTATTCGCAGTACCTCGCCCTGCAACTGAAGGCGCGACTGGAGAACATTCCCACTCCGGTCTACGGCCTCCAGGCCGTTCATCACCGAAAGTAGAGTGCGTCAAAGCAGGCGGCCCGCCGAGGGCCGCCTGCCGTCACTGCCGATAGGCAAGCTTCCGGAGACGCAAGTGCGCAACCATTTCAGAACCACGAACCTCTAGTGGGTTGCCGGCAACCGTTTCTCGGTTTTCGCATCAAAGAGATGGACGCTGTCCGGGTTGCCGCGGAAATGAAGGGTCTCACCCACCTGAAGCGTGCTGTTGCGGGGAAATTCGACGCTCAGCATCTTCGAATGCCCGATTTCAATGTAGCCGTATGTCTGGCTTCCCAAGCGTTCGGCGACAACCAGTTCCCCGCTGAACCATGCCTCCTCGGGCGAACATTGCACGAGATCTTCGGGCCGCAGGCCCACAACAACCGGTCTGCCCGCGTTGGAAGCGCCCGCGGCTCCGTCGAATTTGACCGTCCGGCCAAGGACCTCGATCGCGCCCGCCGAGAGGTTTGCAGGAATTGTGTTCATGGTCGGGCTGCCGATGAAACGCGCGACGAAGAGGCTGGCCGGGTTGTGGTAGAGTTCCAGCGGCTTGCCGATCTGCTCGACAACCCCGCTGTTCATGACGACGATGCGGTCTGCGAGCGTCATCGCTTCCACCTGATCATGCGTGACATAGATGGTGGTCGCCTTCATCCGGTTGTGCAGCTTGGCGATTTCCAGGCGCATCTCGACCCGCAGCGCGGCATCGAGGTTTGAAAGCGGTTCATCGAAGAGGAATGCGGCCGGCTCGCGAACGATTGCGCGCCCCATGGCGACGCGCTGGCGCTGTCCGCCCGACAGCTGGGCCGGCCGCCGTTCGAGGTAATCCGTGATCTTCAGGATTTCCGCGGCGTGCTGGACGCGTCCGTTGATGTCCTCGTCCTTGTTTCCCCGCATCTTGAGGCCGAAGGACATGTTCTCCCGTACGCTCATATGCGGATAAAGGGCATAATCCTGGAAGACCATTGCGATATTGCGCTCGGCGGGCGGCAGCAGGTTGACCACCCTGCCTTCGATATTGAGTTCTCCCCCCGTGATCTCCTCCAGGCCGGCAATCATGCGCAAAAGGGTGGATTTACCACAGCCGGACGGACCGATGAGCACCAGAAACTCGCCGCTCTGTATGTCGATGTCGATATCATGAATGACTTTCAGATTGCCGTATGACTTCTGGATTTCCTTCAGTGCAATTCCAGCCACGATTTCCTCCTAAGCGCAACTTTCGTGCTTGACGATCATTATCGATGTCAATATCGATAATGATAAGTTCAAGAATACGCAACAGCTCAGGCAGGTCATGATGGCGTATTTTCCACCACGGCAGACGAACACCAAATCGCTAAAGTCAGGCGCGGCGTTCGATGCGCTGAAGCGCGACATCATGTTGGGCGTGCTCGAGCCTGGCACCGGTTTGACCGAGCTGGAGCTTGCCGCCCATTTCCAGTGCAGCCAGGGGACGGTCCGCGAAGCGTTGCTGCAGTTGCAGGAAGAGGGGCTTGTCCTGCGGAAGGGCCGTCGCGGAACGCAGGTGTCCGAGTGTACGGAGGACGAGGCGATCGAGATGTTTCGGCTGCGCCAGCAGATCGAGGGCAACGGCATGGTGCGGGTGATGCGCTCGCCGAGCCGCACCTTGATCAAGGATCTCGGTGAGTTGCTGAACAAGATGCTGAAGGCAGCCGCCGCCGCCGATGAGCTGGAGCTCGCTTCGTTCGACCGCGATTTCCATCGCCGTATTTTCGAGGATGCCAATCTGCCGGCGCTCGATCCGATCCTGCATCGTTGCCTGGTTCACAACCATCGTTTCAAGATCTCCCGCAGTCCGATGTCCCGCGATCTGGAAGCGACCGCACTTCGCCACCGCAGCATCATCGAGGCGATCGAGAGCGGAGACCCGCGCCGCGCAACGGTCTCCATGCAGCATCATATTGCAACCATCGTCGACCTCGGTCCGGAGGTGTTCCCGGAGGCGGTGCAGTGAGCGACGGTCCGGGCCTGACCGGCGTGCTGTCGCCTGAAACCGTTGCCTTGGTCGAAAGGACTTTGGCGGAGCTCGGGCCTTTGCCGGATCCGACGACATTGCCGCCGGCCGAAGGGCGGGCTCAATCCCTGCTTGCCAACGCGCGCTGCAACGTCGACTTGCCGCCCATGCACCGGGCGTCCGAGATATGGCTCGACGAAGATGCCGAACTCGGCGCTGCGCGGTGTCGTGTGAGGGTCCTTGTGCCGCCGGATGCAGGCGTGGGCGCCATACTCTTTGTACACGGCGGCGGTTTCGCTTTCTGCTCGCCGGAAACGCATGAGCGCTGCGCCCGCGTATTGGCGATCGAAAGCGGCCTGCCTGTCGTATTGCCCGATTACCGGCTGGCCCCCGAACATCCCTTTCCGGCCGGCCTGAAGGACGTCATTTCGGTCCTTCGCAGCATTTTCGATGCGACGGAGAGCGTTGGCGTTTCGCGCGGTCCCCTGCTGGTATCCGGTGATTCCGCCGGTGCGAACCTCGCGCTTGCGGCGATGTTGCACGAGCAGGTCGCAGGACGCGGCCTTCCGGACGGCGCGCTGCTTTTCTATGGCAATTACGCCCGCTCGTTCGAGACGCCGTCCTACATCCGCTTCAGCGAGGGGCCCGGCCTGACCCGGGGTAAGATGCAGCGCTACTGGTCTTTCTATGCCGGCGGGCAGGAAATTGAGGCGGACCCTTTGGCATGCCCGCTGGTTGCCGGCGATGCCGAGTTGGCAGCCTTGCCACCGCTGCATCTGATGGCGGCGGCAGTCGATCCGTTGCTGTCGGACACCTTGATGCTGAGCGATCGTCTCAAGGCGCTCGGTCGAGACGACGAACTGAGCATCGTGCCCGGCGTCATGCATGGCTTCCTGCAAAACACATACGAACTGTCTGCCGCACGGGAGGCTCTGGCGGCGGCGGGGCGTGCAGCAAGGCGGCTAACCGGCCGCTCTTGAACTATCAACTCGGAGGAGGAACACATGAAATTTTTGAAGACATTGGCGCTCGGCGCGGTTTTGGCGGCATCCGCCGCGTTTACCCAGGCCCAGGCGGAAACCGTTCGCTTCTGGTATCACTTCGACAATCCGGCCAATCCCATGGGCGATCTTGTCAAGAAGTTCGAGGCTGCCAATCCGGGCATCACCATCGAAGCCGAGAACGTGCCGTGGAACAGCTATTATGACAACCTCTACACATCGCTGGTCGGCGGTAACGCGCCCGACGCGGCGATGGTCAAGCTTTTCGCCCAGCC
The DNA here is from genome assembly GCF_009826875.1 of Shinella sp. AETb1-6. Lineage (NCBI taxonomy): Bacteria > Pseudomonadati > Pseudomonadota > Alphaproteobacteria > Hyphomicrobiales > Rhizobiaceae > Shinella > Shinella sp. AETb1-6. The sequence goes on from NZ_WUMM01000003.1 coordinate 217,803, forward strand.
TCGTCTTGTCGAGATGGGCGCGCTCGAACCGCTCGCAGAGCGGATCGATGCCTGGCAAGGCAAAGCCGACCTGCTCGACAACCTGCTTGATCTGAACAAGGGGCCCGACGGCACGCAATATTACCTGCCGATACAGTATGTCGTTCTTTATCTCTACTACCGGACGGACCTGTTCGAGGCCGCCGGCTTGCAACCGCCCAAGACCTGCGAGGAGTTCCGCGACGCGGCCATCAAGCTGACGAAGGCGCCCGAGACTTACGGCTTCGGCCTGCGCGGCGGCAAAGGCGGTTGGGACCAGTGGGGCGCATTCGTGATGTCGCAGGGCGCCGAACTGAAGCCGGGCGGATTGGTCAATCCCGAAGCGATCGCGGCAAACCAGTGGCTGATCGACCTGTTCCAGAAGGACAAGGTCATTCCGCCGTCCGCCCCGAATGATGGTTTCCAGGAAATCATCGCCGCCTTCAAATCCGGCAAAACGGCGATGACCATTCACCATATCGGCTCTTCGAAGGACCTGGTGGCCGCGTTGGGCGACAAGGTTTCCGCCGTGCCGGTGCCGGCGTGCGGAAAAGGACGCTGGACGTCCTACGGTGACGAGTCGCTCGCGATCTTCTCGAATTCCGAAGTGAAGGATGCCGCATGGAAGTGGATATCCTTCCTGGCCGAAGGCGAGAACAATGTCGCATTCAACAGCGCGACAGGCCAGATGACCGTCACCAAGAGCGGCTCCGCCGACTGGAAGCTGCATGAACGGCGATTTGTCGATGCAACGATCGAGTCTCTGCCGTTTGCAAAGGTTCTGCCCCAGACTTCCGCCGTTTCGGAGTTCGTCAACACGGCATGGCAGACGCACATGCAGCAGGCGCTCACCGGGCAGATCACCGCGGCGCAGATGATGGAACAACTTCAGACGCTGTTTGCCGAGTAACACACGCTACCGCATTGCCCCGGCATCCGTGTCGGGGCGCTTTTCCCGGCCTTGAAATGGAGGCAGGAGCACTCATGTCTTTGTCGAATACTTCCCCCCTACAGCGTCATTGGGTCTTCGCGTGGCGGTCGGAGCGGCTTCTTCCCTATCTTCTGCTTGCGCCTGCCGTCGTCGTCACCCTTGTCATCGTCTTCATGCCCATGGTGCAGGCGGTCTGGACGAGCTTCTACGACCTCATCCTGTTCAAGCCGAACGCCAGCAAATTCGTCGGTTTTGGCAACTATGTGAAACTTTTCAACGATCCGGTCTTCTGGACCGCGCTGTGGAACACGCTGCTTTGGATCGGCCTCACGGTTCCCTTGCAAATGGGGCTTGGCCTTCTCGCTGCCTTGCTTCTCAACAGGGAATTTCCATGGCGCGGGCTGGCGCGTGCGTTGATCATTATCCCGTGGGCGCTTCCCAGTGTCGTCATCGCGCTGATGTGGCGCTGGATCTATGATCCGAACACGGGCGTCCTGAACGATATCCTGGTCTACCTCTCGATCGTTCAAACCGCGGTGCCGTGGCTCGCCGATCCCGATGTCGCGATCTACGCAATTATCGCGACGCTGACGTGGCAGGGCTTTCCCTTCTTCGCCGTCATGATCCTGGCGGGCCTGCAGGGCATTCCGAAAAGCCAGTACGAGGCCGCATCGATCGATGGGGCGTCCGCCTGGAGGCAATTCATCCACATAACATTGCCGGGCATCGCGCCGGTCCTAGCGACGGCCGGTCTTCTCCGGGTGATATGGGTGGCCAATTCGATGGACGTCATCTTCGTTATGACCGGTGGCGGACCGGGCTATGCGACGCACACGCTACCGCTCTACGCCTTCATCAAGGCCCGCCAGAATCTCGATTTCGGCTACGGCACGTCTATAGCCGTCACTTTCACCATTCTTCTGGGGGCGTTCGTGGTCCTTTATCTCGCCCGCACCATGCGTGAGGTCGAACGATGACGCAGCAAAGCACATTTCGCCGGATCATTACCACCGACCTACCGGTTCTCCTGATCGTTCTCTTCGCCATGGCTCCATTCGTCTGGATGATCCTGACATCGCTGACGCCGACGGCGACGCTGTCGGCCACCGGGGTTTCGCTTTCGCCCATGGGCTGGAGCATGGACAACTATGTCAGGCTCATCGAGCAGACGTCGTTCCTGAAGAACATGCTCGACAGCCTCATCATCGCCGGTGGAACGGTCGTTGTCGGGTTGCTTGTTTCCGTGACGGCTGCCTATGCCTTCTCCCGTTTTCGCTTCACCGGCCGCAAGCTGTTGATGATGCAGTTTCTGCTGATCAACATGTTCCCGATCGTGCTGCTGATCCTGCCGCTCTTCGTTCTCATGCGCAGCGTCGGCATTCTCGATACGCATTTCGGCCTGATCCTGGCCAATGCGACCGTCGCCATTCCCTTCGCCGTGTGGATGCTGACGAGCTACATCGCCGCGATCCCCAAAAGCCTCGACGAGGCGGCAATGACGGATGGATGCTCCCGTCTGACCGCCCTTCGCAAGGTGGTCCTGCCGTTGACCATGCCGGGCATCATCTCGACCGGCATCTACATCTTCATCACAGCGTGGAACGAATATCTGTACGCCTTGACGCTTGGCGGCCGAAACGTCCGGCCGGTGACCGTCGCGATCCAGACACTGATCGGGGAATACCAGATCGAATGGGGCCTGCTGGCAGCAGGCGCCGTGGTCGGTGCGATGCCGGCAACGATCCTGTTCCTGCTCGTTCAGCGCCGTCTGATCGGCGGCCTGACCCAGGGGGCGGTGAAAGGGTGATTGCGAAAGTCCGCCAGCAATTGAATTTGTATGCACTGAAAAGGAAAAACAGATGAACCCCGTCGGGTTGATTTCCATGCAGTATGCCAGGCCGTTCACCGCGGAGCACTTCCCGCTCTTTGCGAAGATGCGCGACCACGGCTATGATTTCGTCGAACTTCTTGTTCCCGAAGTCGGTGAACTCGATATCGCCGAGGCCAAAAAAGCGCTCGACGATGCCGGCCTCGGCGTCGTTCTCGCCGCCCGTGTCAACCTGCAGCGCAACCTGTCCTCGGCCGAACCCGAAGCCCATCGCGCCGGGATCGATTATCTGAAATACACGGTCGATTGCGCCGCCGGCCTTGGCGCGACAATCGTCGGCGGGCCACTCACCGGGAACCCGCTCGTGTTTGCGGGCCGCCCTCCGCAGCCGGTCGACGAGGCCGAACGCCTCGCTCGAAAGGATCGTTGCGTCAGAGGCTTGAAAGAGGCGGGCGATTATGCGGCCAAGGCCGGCGTCCTTCTGGCAGTCGAGCCTCTGAACCGCTTCGAAAGCGACGTGCTCTGCACCACGCAGCAGGCAATGGAACTGCTCGACGCTGTCGATCATCCGGCCGTGAAGCTGATGCTCGATACCTTCCACATGCATATGGAGGAAAGCTCGCTCGGCGAAGCCATTCGGCTCGGCGGCGACCGTCTGGTGCATTTCCAGGCCAACGAGAACCATAGGGGCTTTCCCGGTACGGGACAGACCGATTGGGTGGAGGTGTGCCGCGCGCTTCATGACGTCGGCTACAAGGGGCCGATCTCGCTTGAACCCTTCCGTCGTAGCGATGACCGTTTCGGCGTGCCTTTTGCCCAATGGCGCGCGCCGCATGAGGACGAGAGCGATCGCCTCGCCGCATCCAGTGCCTTCATCAAATCCCACCTCCTGCTTACGGAATATCGTCGATGACTATAAAAATCGGTTGGATCGGTTGCGGCATCCACGCCACCCAGATGCTGCTGCCGCAGCTCGTGCGTCACGACGTGGAGATCATCGCGCTATGTGACATTGATGCCGAGCGCCTCAGGAATGCCGGTCGCCAGTTCGGCGTCAGGAACCTCGTGGCCGATGTCGACGATCTCCTGAAGACACCGGGGATCGATGCCGTCGGTATGGCGGTCGGGCCGGACCAGCACCTTGCCTTCGGCAAGGCGGCGCTGGAGCGCGGCCTGCCGGTCTTCATGGAAAAGCCGCCGTCCGGCTCGGCGGCCGGTGCGCGCGAACTCCTTGCAGCCTCCGAAAAGGCGAAGAAGCCGCTGCTGCTCGGCTTCATGAAGCGCTACTCGATCGGCAACCGGATGGCGGCCAACATCGTCAAATCCGGCCGGTTCGGCGATGTGCTCGGTTTGACCGGCTATTACATGACGGCGCCGGGCTATTTCGCCGGCAATGTCGACTACACGGGATTCTTCCTGCACCACTGCGTGCACTATATGGACCTGGTGTCCTTCCTCGTCTCGCCGGTCCGTTCGATCTCTGCCCGCAAGGTTGAAAAGACGCCCGGCCGGGTGCTCTTCCACGTCGGCTTCGAATTCGAGTGCGGTGCGATCGGCAACATCGCCATGGGCACGATCCAGTCGCGCGGCACGCCGGTCGAACGCATCGAACTTATGGGCGATCATCAGCGTATCGAGGTGGATGACGTGATCGAGATCAAGTGGCACCGCAATCCGCCCTTCAAGATCGACGATCTCGGTGCGACCCTGTCGGAAGATTGCGACACGCTGACGTGGAAGCCGAATTTCACGGCGGCCGCCAACGAAGATCCGAAGGGATACCATTCACTCCTGGCCGATGTCGTGCCGGCGCTTGGTGGGGCAGCCACCCCGGCGCCGACGATCGCGGACGGTGTCATCGCCATGGAGCGTCTGGAAACCCTGCGCCGCGAACTGGCTCTCTAGATCTGGATCGGCGGTTCCGGGCAACCGGGCCCGCCTCTTCACAAGGAACGAGATGATGGCTGTTGCCCCGACCCCGATACTCCAGTTCGGAACGAGCCGTTTCCTTCTTGCCCATGCCGATCTGTTCATATCCGAGGCGATGGACCGTGATGAGGCGCTCGGCCCCGTCACGGTCGTCCAGACGACCGGCAATCCAGCCAGTGCCCGCCGGATCCAGGCTCTCGCCGATGGTGGGGCCTATCCTGTGCGGATACGCGGCTTGAAGGACGGGAAGACGATCGACGAGATGCGGCAAGGCAGGGCCATAGCGCGGGCATTGTTTGCCGGCGCGGACTGGCCTGCGATCGTCAGCGCCGGGATCGTCGCGGACGTCATCCTCAGCAATACCGGGGACCGGGGCTACGATCTGGACGAAAGCGACGATGTCGTGCTCCTGTCCGAGCCGGATAGGGTGCCGGTGAGTTTTCCCGCAAAACTCCTGGTGTTGCTGTATGCGCGCTGGCGCGCGCGCCCGGGCCGGCCCGTTTCGATTTTTCCGTGCGAACTCGTACAGCGCAACGGCGACAAGCTGAAAGCGATCGTCCTGACGATCGCCAGGAATTGGAAACTGTCATCCGACTTTCTCGGTTACATCGAGGCGCGGTGCCACTTTGCCAATGGCCTGGTCGACCGCATCGTATCCGAGCCGCTTGAGCCGGTCGGGGCGGTCGCCGAACCCTATGCGCTTTGGGCCATCGAGGCGCAGGAAGGTCTGGTTCTGCCCTGCCGACACCCTTCGCTGGTCGTCACCGACAATCTCGACCGTTACGAACATCTCAAGCTGCATATCCTCAACCTTGGCCACAGCTACCTGGCCGAACGTTGGCTCGCGGGTAATCGACCGGCAGGCGAGACGGTGCGCGAGATCATGGCCGATCCCCACGTCCGGCGCGACCTGGAAGCCGTCTGGCGTGACGAGGTTGTGCCTGTTTTCGCTCTGGAGGGAATGCGGAACGACGCCCTGCGATACGTGGATGAAGTGCGCGAGCGGTTCCTCAATCCTTATCTCGACCACCGGCTGGCCGATATCGCCGGCAACCATACCGAAAAGAAACTGCGGCGCATCAAGCCCATGCTCGACAGGGGGCATGCGGCGACGCCGCCGATCTCCCAACCTCTTCTCGCCGCCGCCTTGGAGGCTTCGCATGCGTGATGACAGCAAGGTCTGCATCAGGAATTTGCATCGGCCGGATACCCAAACCAGTGTATCTGCTGGGATCGGCGTGCCGCCGATTGTGTTATTGAATCGCTGATCACTGAAACCCGGACTTCGCGAGGGAAGGACCTTCATCATGTTGACTATCCGCCGTTTGAGCATCGAAGATGCCCGCATCCTGATTGCGGGCGCGCGCGCCAAAGCAGAGGAGATCGGGGTGCCGATGTGCATCGCCATCGCCGATGAATCGGGCCAGTTGATCGCGTTCGAGCGTATGGATGGCGGGAAGATCACAAGCACGATCATCGCACAGGACAAGGCCTACACGGCCGCCGGCGCAAAGCGGACGACCGAGAGTTACGGTTCGGCAAGTCAGCCTGGTAGCCCGGCCTACGGCATCAATTCGGCAATTGGCGGTCGTCTGATGGTGGTCGCGGGCGGATTGCCGGTGATAGTCGATGGCGATGTCGTGGGCGCCATCGGCCTCAGCTCGGGCACTCCCGCGCAGGACACCCAGTGCGCCCAGGCGGGCATCGACCATTTCCTGGCGTCGAGAGCCTGAGGAAGCCGTAAAGCGGCATCATGCAATTGTGGTCCGATAACTCAACGAGGTTGCCGGGCCATCGGAGGCCGGCATTTCGGCCTCCGGAAAACGCTCAGCGGCCGGCCCGGCGGCCTTGGCTGGAATGAGCGGTTCGCGCGCATAGCCGCGCGGTGACCGAATCTTACCTTTTGTCAGAGGTGGCCAAACCCCGTCGTGCGTCGCGGCGGTGGGTGGTCGGCGTGCCCCAATACCGAAATCCGTGGGATACGCAGCTGCGGGATCCCCACCGTTATGCATTTTCGTCCGGTTGCGATGGCCGTCGCCGGATTTTCGCGGCGGCTCTTCAACGATGTCGACACCGCATCACATATTCCATGAGATAGTTATTGACTTGTTATACCAGTTGCGAAATATAGCTTCAGGCCGGGTTGCCGGTGGAGGAAATTCGGTCTGGCCAATTACAGGTCAGCCGCTCGCATTTGGAGATTTCGATGACATCGATCGCGTTGTTCGGCGCCGGCGGCAAAATGGGCTATCGGCTCGCAAAGAACCTTAAGGGCTCGCGGTTCGATGTGCGGCATATCGAGGTGAGCGAGGCGGGCAAGAAGCGCCTGTCAGACGATCTGGGCCTGACCTGCGTCGCCGCCGATGAAGGCCTCGATGGCGCGGACGTCGTCATTCTTGCCGTTCCCGACACGGCAATAGGCAAGGTTGCCGCCGGCATTGTCGACAAGCTGAAGCCGGGCACGATGGTCGTGGCGCTCGATGCTGCCGCGCCTTTTGCCGGTCATCTGCCGGAGCGTGCGGACCTCACCTACTTCGTCACGCATCCCTGCCATCCGCCGATCTTCAACGACGAGACGGACCCGGCGGCCAAGCGGGACTTCTTCGGCGGTATCGCCGCCAAGCAGCACATCGTTTCCGCGCTGATGCAGGGTCCCGAGGAGGCCTACGTGCTCGGCGAAGAGATCGCCAAGGTCATCTGGGCGCCGGTCATGCGCTCGCATCGCGTGACCGTCGAGCAGATGGCGCTGCTGGAACCGGGCCTTTCGGAAACCGTTTGCGCCTCGCTGCTCGTCGTGATGCGCGAAGCCATGGACGAGTGCGTGCGTCGCGGCGTTGCCAAGGAGGCCGCCCGCGACTTCCTGCTCGGCCACATGAATGTGCTTGGCGCCGTCATCTTCGAAGAGACGCCGGGCGTATTCTCCGATGCCTGCAACAAGGCCATCGAGTTCGGCAAGCCCGTGCTGATGAAGGATGACTGGAAGCGTGTGTTCGAGCCCGCGGAAATCGCGGCCAGCATCCAGCGCATCACCTGATTTTCCGGCGGGCCTGGCCCGCCGCATCCGGCGCCATGTGTGCCGGGTAAAGATTGCACCGGTGCGGCCATTTTCATGGAGGGATGGTCGCAGGGAGCCGGTGCTTAACCGGGAGGAGACCTATGAATATTACCCGCAGACTGATTACCGTCGGCTTTGCTGCCGTCATGGCCGCAAGCGTCGCCATGCCGTCCTTCGCCGCAGACCTCATTGCGATCATCACGCCAAGCCACGACAATCCGTTCTTCAAGGCGGAAGCCGTCGGCGCGGAAGCCAAGGCGAAGGAACTAGGCTACGACACACTGGTTCTGGTGCATGACGACGACGCCAACAAGCAGTCGCAGCTTGTCGACACGGCGATCGGCCGCGGCGCCAAGGCGATCATCCTCGACAATGCCGGTTCGGAAGCCTCGATCGCCGCCGTGCAGAAGGCCAAGGATGCCGGCATCCCGTCCTTCCTGATCGACCGCGAAATCAACGCCACGGGCGTCGCCGTCTCGCAGATCGTTTCGAACAACTACCAGGGTGCGCAGCTCGGCGCCGAAGAGTTCGTGAAGCTGATGGGCGAGAAGGGCAACTATGTCGAGCTGCTCGGCCGCGAAGCCGATCTCAATGCCGGCATCCGCTCCAAGGGTTACCACGACGTCATCGACGAATATCCTGATATGAAGATGGTCGCCCAGCAGTCGGCCAACTGGAGCCAGACCGAAGGCTACTCCAAGATGGAGACCATCCTTCAGGCGAACCCCGATATCCAGGGCGTCATCGCCGGCAACGACACAATGGCCATGGGTGCGATCGCCGCACTGCAGGCTGCCGGCCGCAAGGATGTCATCGTCGTCGGTTTCGACGGATCCAACGACGTGCGCGACTCCATCAAGGCGGGCGGCATCAAGGCGACCGTCATGCAGCCGGCCTATGCGCAGGCCCAGCTCGCCGTTACCCAGGCGCATGAGTACATCACGACCGGCAAGGCGCCGGCCGAGGAAAAGCAGCTCATGGACTGCGTGCTCATCACGGCCGACAACGCTGACAAGCTCGAGACCTTCGCGCTGACAGAGTAATCGTCGCACGATGGCGCGAGGCGGGGTGCGGTCCCGCCTCGCGTTCCTTGTTCCATGACGGAGAATCGGAATGCCAAGGTATCAGGCTGCCTGGACACTCGTGCTTGCCGGGATGCTCGCGCTTTCGGGCTGCAAGCTCGTCAAAACGGAAGACGAGCAGAAACAGGCGGCGGCCGGCGCCTTCAACCCGGACAAGATGGTCGCCGAGATCTGGGATGCCAAGGTCGTGCCCTTTCTTCAGGAGCGCGCCGGCACCTTCCAGGAGGTCTCGGCACTCGCGGCCGAAAATCTCGACGCCGCAGCTGAAAAATACGGCCACAAGGAAAAGCAGGGCAACGCGCCCTGGACCTTTGCCGCCAGGATCGACGGCGTCATCGTCGCAGAGGAAACCAAGTCCCGCGCCGGCTATGTCGATGTCGACGTCGACGGCGACCGGAAGGCTGACGTGCGCGTTGCCATCGGCCCGGCCATCCGCGGCACGGCGATCCGCGACAGCCTGAAATTCGTCAACTTCAATGAATTCAAGAACCAGATCGAATGGGCGCAGTACGGCAAGTCGTTCAACACCCATGTCAACGGCCTGTTGCTCGAAAAATTGCCGCGTGAAAACCTGACGGGCAAGACGATCAAGGCGCTCGGCGCCTATCCGCTGCCGGCCAAGGGACAGCTGCCGCTTTTCGTGCCCGTCACCATCACGGTCGGAGGCTGACATGAGCGCCACCGATGACGGCGACGTCATTTTCGAACTGAAGGACATCACCAAGGCCTATTCCGGCATCGTGGCGCTCAAGAAGGCGGACCTGAAACTGCGCCGCGGCGCGGTCAACGTGCTTGTGGGCGAGAATGGCGCCGGCAAGTCCACCATGATGCGCATCATCGCCGGAGTCGAACGCCCGACGCTCGGCGAAATCTGGATGGATGGCGAGCGCATTCATCTCGACAGTCCTGCGGACGCGGTCCGCCACGGCATCGGTATCGTCTTCCAGGAGCTGAACCTCTTCGGCAATCTCTCGGTCGCCGAAAACATCTTTGCGACGCGCGAGATCACACGCGGCTTGCGCGGTATCGATCACAAGGCGCAGGTCGAGAAGGCCAACGAATTCCTCAATCGCCTCGAAGCCGGCATTTCGGCCGACACGCTGGCGGAAGACCTGCCGATCGGCCAGCAGCAGCTTGTCGAGATCGCCCGTGCCGTCTCGCTCGACACACGTATCCTCATCATGGACGAGCCGACCTCGGCGTTGAGCGCTGCGGAAGTCGACGTGCTCTTCCGCGTCATCGCCGATCTCAAGGCGCGTGGCGTGGCCATCGTCTATATCTCGCACCGGCTGGAAGAGCTGATGCGCATCGGCGACTACATCACCGTCCTCAAGGACGGCCAGATTACCGGCCATGCGATGGTCAAGGACATCGACACGCGCTGGATCGTGCGCTCCATGATCGGCTCGGATGCCAAGGATTTCGCCAAGCAGCTGGATCACGAACCCGGCGAAGAGGTCTTCCGTGCCGAGGATATCTGCCTCCCCCGCGCGCAGGGCGGCTACGCCGTCGATCATGTCTCGATCGGTGTGCGCAAGGGCGAAATCCTCGGCATCTACGGCCTGATGGGTGCGGGGCGTTCCGAGCTTTTCGAATGCATCATGGGCCGGCACGAGCATTCCAGCGGCAAGATCTTCGTCGAGGGCGAGGAGTTGAAGGGGCGCGACACGACCCGACGCATCCGCGAGGGCCTGTCGCTGATCCCGGAAGACCGGCAGCGCGAAGGCCTCGTGCAGTCCATGTCGATTGCCGACAATCTGTCGATGGCAAGCCTCGGCCAGTTCCTGAAGGCGGGTTTTCATATCGACCTGAAGCGCGAGAAGGAGGCAATTGCCAATGCGATCCGCAACCTCTCGATCAAGGCAAAGAACCCCGACCTCGACGTCACCTCCATGTCCGGCGGCAACCAGCAGAAGGTCGTCATCGGCAAGGCGCTGATGACAGGGCCGAAGGTGCTTTTGATGGACGAGCCGAGCCGCGGCATCGATGTCGGCGCCAAGGCGGACGTTTTCCGCACCATGCGGCGGCTGGCGGGCGAGGGGCTTGCGATCCTCTTCTCCACCTCCGACCTCGAAGAGGTCATGGCGCTCTCCGACCGCATCGCCGTCATGAGCAACGGCCGGCTGGTGATGGTGGTCGACCGCAAGGACGCGACCGAGGACATGGTGATTTCGGCCTCCGCGGAGGGACACAAAACCAAAAGGATGCATGCGTGATGACGACAGCAACGCACACTGCCGCCACCGGCAACCACCTCTCCACCGGCGCCGCCCTGCTGACGTTGATGAAGCTCAGAACCTTCATCGCGCTCTTTGCGGTCATCATCTTCTTCTCGATCTTCGCGCCCAATTTCCTGTCGACCGCCAACATGATCCTGATGTCGAAGCATGCGACGCAGAACGCTTTCCTCGCCATCGGGATGACCTTCGTCATCATCACCGGCGGCATCGACCTGTCGGTGGGCTCCATCGTCGGCCTCTGCGGCATGATCGCCGGTGGCCTCATCATGTATGGCGTGGCGCTGCCGCTCGGCTACACCGTCTATTTCAACGTCGTCGAGGTTGCGATCATCGTGGCCATCGTCGGTATCGCGATCGGGGCGATCAACGGCCTGCTTATCACCCGCCTCAACGTCGCACCCTTCATCGCGACGCTCGGCACGCTCTATGTGGCACGCGGCATGGCGCTGCTGTACTCCGATGGTCAGACGCTGCCCAATCTGACGGGACGCGAAGACCTCGGAAACCAGGGCTTCGCCTATCTCGGCTCGGGCTCCATCCTCGGGCTTCCGGTTTCCGTCTGGATCCTCATCGTCGTGGCGCTCGGAGCGGCCTATTTCGCCCGCTTCGTGCCGCTCGGTCGGCATATCTTCGCGGTTGGCGGCAATGAGCGCGCGTCGCGCATGTCCGGCATCCGCGTCAACCGCGTCAAGATGTTCGTCTACATGTTCTCCGGCTTCTGCGCGGCCATCGTTGGCCTGGTCATCTCCTCGGAACTTATGGCCTCCCACCCGGCGACCGGCACCAATCTCGAACTGAATGCCATTGCAGCAGCGGTTCTGGGTGGTACATCCATGTCGGGTGGGCGCGGCACGATCGGCGGCACGATCATTGGCGCCTTCGTGATCGGGATTCTCTCGGATGGTCTGGTGATGATGGGTGTCAGTTCCTTCTGGCAGATGGTGATCAAGGGTCTCGTGATCATCGTGGCGGTTGTGGTCGACCAGGCGCAGCGCCGCCTCCAGCAGCGCGTCACCCTGATGCAGATGGCAAAGGCAGGCTGAGCATGACGAAGACCAAGGGTGCGATGATCGGCTGCGGCTTCTTCGCCGTGAACCAGATGCATGGCTGGCAGGATCTCGATGACGTGGAGATCGTCGCGATCTGCGACCGTGATCCCGAGCGCCTGCGCGTCGTCGGCGACCAGTTTGGCGTCGAAAGGCGCTACCAGTCGGCGGAGGCGCTGTTTGCCGATGGCGGCTTCGATTTCGTCGATATCGCAACGACCGTCGGCAGCCACCGCGCCTTGGTCGAGCTTGCGACCAGCCACAAGGTGCCGGCGATCTGCCAGAAGCCGTTCGCGCCGACGCTGGCCGACGCCAAGGCCATGGTCGCCGCTGCGGATGCCGCCGGCATTCCGTTGATGATCCACGAGAATTTCCGCTGGCAGACGCCGATCCTCTCGGTCAAGGCGGTGCTGGACAGTGGTGCCATCGGCGAGCCCTTCTGGGGGCGCGTCTCCTTCCGCTCCGGCTTCGATGTCTTCTCCGGCCAGCCTTATCTCGCCAAAGGCAAGCGCTTCATCATCGAGGACCTCGGCATCCATTCGCTCGACATCGCGCGCTTCCTGTTCGGCGATGCCAGCCGCATGACCGCCCGCACGCGCCGCGTCAATCCTGACATCGCCGGCGAGGATGTCGCGACCATGCTGCTCGACCATGACAACGGCATCACCTCGATCGTCGATGTCAGCTATGCGACGAAACTGCCGGAAGAGCCGTTCCCGGAAACCTTCGTCGAAATCGACGGTACCAGGGGCACGCTGCGTCTGGGCAAGGATTACAAGCTGACGGTCCATGGCCCTGACGGCACGGTACAAAGCGTCGTCGCGCCGAACCTGCTGCCCTGGGCGTCGCGGCCCTGGCACAACATTCAGGAAAGTGTCGCGCTCATCCAGAAACACTGGGCCGAACGGTTGGCGGAAGGCCGCGAGCCGGATACGTCCGGGCGCGACAACCTGAAGACGTTCGCCCTCGTCGAGGCCGCCTATCTCAGTGCCGAAAGTGGCGAGACCGTCGTGATTGCGGATTTGCTGGCATGAGCGGCGACCTGCTCAGGCTTTACGGCACGAACGAGCGCGAGCCGGAAAGCCGCACGCTCGTGGCCGGCGACCTGAGCGTGGTCTTGCAGGACGGCAATCTGCGGACCCTGCGGTTCCGTGGCCATGAGGTGCTGCGGGCCGTGGCCTTCCTCGTGCGTGACAAGGATTGGGGTACCTGCAGCGCCGCAATCAACGATCTTGAGGTGCGGGCGACGGACGCGGGTTTCTCGGTCACCTACAAGGCTCGCTTCAGCGCTCCCGACGGTGCCAATCTCGATTGCGCCATTGCCATATCCGGTACGGCCGAAACCGTTGCCTTCTCCGCCGATTGCGTCAGCGACGCGGCGTTCGAGACGGCGCGTGCGGGGTTTGTGGTATTGCACCCCGTCGCCGGTGTCGCAGGGCAACCCGTGTCGGTCCGTCATGGCGATGGCAGCGTCGAGCATGCGCATTGGCCGGAGCGGATTGAGCCCTGGCAGCCCTTCATGGATATCGCGGCGATCACCCACCAGGTCGCGCCTGGCGTCTCGGCGGTGACAGAGTTCGTCGGCGATATCTTCGAGATGGAAGACCAGCGCAACTGGACGGATGGCTCCTACAAGACCTATGTGCGCCCGCTGGCTCGGCCCTGGCCTTACCGCATCGCGCAGCATGAGCCGTTCAGCCAGAAGGTTCTCGTTGAAATTCAGTCGGTCGGCGATGCTGGTTTCGCCAAGGACGCGTCCGATGCGGTCACGTTGACGCTCGCGCGGACGGACCGCCGCTTCCCCGAAATCGGCGTCGGCCTGCGTCCGGAATGCCTTGCAGAGGAACGGTCGGCGCTCGGGGTGTTAGAGACCGTCGGCGCACGCCACCTGATCGCGTATTTCGATCCCGGTGCGGGGCATAGCTTGCCCGCATTGAAGGGCTATGCCGACATCGCGGAAAAATCGGGACTGAAGGTCACTCTGGAGGTTGCCGTCGCCTGCCAGCGTGCGTTGGACGAGGAAATGTCCGAACTCGCGTCGCTGGTTCGCGAAGCGGGATTGACGCTCGACAGCCTGTTCGTCTGCCCGTCGGTGGACCGTCAGTCGACGCCGCCGGGAAGTGCATGGCCGGAATGCCCGCCGCTGGAGGATGTTTACGCCGCCGCACGGGCTGCCTTGCCGAATGTCCGGCTTGGCGGCGGCATGATGAGCTATTTCACGGAGCTCAACCGCAAGCGCGTGCCGGGCGACCGCATCGATTATGTGAGCCATTGCACGAACCCCATCGTGCACGCGGCCGACGATCTCTCGGTCATGCAGACCTTCGAGGCCCTGCGCTATGTCGTCGGCTCGGTCCGTGCACTCTATGGCGAGAAGCCCTATCGCATCGGGCCTTCGACGATTGCGATGCGCCAGAACCCCTATGGCAGTGCGACCAAGGAGAACCCTGCCGGCCGGCGCATTCCGATGGCCAATGTTGATCCGCGCCACAATGGTCAGTTCGGTGCCGCCTGGACGCTGGCTTACGCCGCAACGGTTGCTACGGCCGGGCTCGAAGTGCTGACGCTTTCCACACTCGCAGGCCCCTTCGGGCTGGTGGCAGGGGCGGGCGAGGCGACGGCTCCTGGCGAACTGCGGCCGCTTGCCCACGTCCTCGCACGCCTTGGCGCGCTGGCGGGGCACAATGTGTGGTCTGTCGAAACGTCACGGCCGGACGCTGTTCTGGGTCTTGCGTCGGAAAGGGTGATCCTGTTCGCCAACATCACGCCGGAACCGCAGACCGTGGTGCTGCCCTCTCCGCCGCACCGGGTTTCACTGATCGGCGGCGAGGGGCTGCCGGCCGCCGAAAGGGTCGTCCTGCCGCCCTATGGCTGCGTGGAAGCCGTGCTCTGAGGCGATTTCTGTCCCTTGAGCGTATAGAGCGCGCGGGAACGTTCGAGATGCTTGATCATCACCTTCTCGGCCTGATCCGCATTGCCCTTCTCGATGGCGCGGATGATCTCCTCGTGCTCGGCGAGGGTGACATTCTCGCGGCCTGTCCAGATCAGCATTTCGGTGTGATAGGACTTCAGCCAGCCCAGCATCGCGCCGCTCACGGCGGCGAAGATCGGATTGCCGGAAATGCGTGCGATGCACTGGTGAAAATCCATGTCGGCCTCGATGAAGGCATCCGCATCGCCAAGATTTGCCTTCTGCCTGTCGAGAAGGGTGCGCAGCTCAGCGATATGCTCCGGCGTCGCCTTGACGGCGGCCTCGCGGATCATGCCCCGTTCGAAGAAGATGCGGGCATTCTTCAAGTGTTCCAGCGAGTCGGAAGAACCCGAGAGCATCAGCTTGGCCGGCAGGTCGACCTGCCGGATGATGGACTCGGCCGTGATGCGCAGTACCTTGGCACGCTCGCCCTGCGAAATCTCGACCAGTCCCTTGCCGGCGAGCGCCTGCATGGCTTCGCGGATCGCGGGGCGGCCGACGCCGTAGCGCTCCATGAGTTCACGTTCGGAGGGCATGTCGTCGCCGGCCTGCAGTTCGCCGGTCTCGATCATGGTTTTCAGCCGCGCGAAGACTTCATCGGAGAGTTTCTTGCGGATGATCGGTTCGGAAACGACGGTCATGAGTCACCTGATTTCGACAGGCTTGAATATGCATCAAGTTCAATCGTCGCAACAGCTTTCGCCGCAAACGGCTTGCAATAACATGAATACTCATTATACCAGTTTTTCATGCCGGACAAGCTGATTGCGCCGAACCGCGGAGGAGAAAACATGATCCGTCTGACCTATCGGATAGAGACAGCAGGTTCGGTGGAGAAGATGGCGGCGAAGATCGCCAGCGACCAGTCGACCGGCACCTTCGTTGCGCTGCCGGGCGAGACGGAAGAGCTGAAGGCCCGCGTGGCGGCGCGAGTCGTCGACATCCGCGCCCTGCCATCGGCCGATCGTCCTTCGTTTCCCGACGAAGCGGGCGGCGCGACGCGGTTCAACCGAGCCGATGTCGATATCGATTTCCCGCTGGATGCTGTCGGCACCGATCTTGCCGCGCTGATGACGATTGCCATCGGCGGTGTCTTTTCGATCAAGGGCATGACGGGTATCCGCATCGTCGACATGAAGCTGCCGCCGGAATTCGCCACAGCCCATCCCGGCCCGCAGTTCGGCGTTCCCGGCAGTTTTGCGCTGACGGGGGTAAAGGACCGGCCGATCATCGGCACCATCGTCAAGCCGGCGCTCGGCCTTCGACCGCACGAGACGGCGCAGATGGTCGGCGAACTGATCGACGCCGGCGTCGATTTCATCAAGGACGACGAGAAATTGATGAGCCCTGCCTATTCGTCGCTGGGCGATCGCGTGGCGGCGATCATGCCGAAGATCCTCGATCGTGAGCAGAAGACCGGCAAGAAGGTGATGTACGCCTTCGGTATCAGCCATGCCGATCCCGACGAGATGATGCGCAATCACGATCTGGTTCTGGCGGCAGGCGGCAATTGCGCCGTCGTCAACATCAACTCGATCGGCTTTGGCGGCATGGCGTTTCTGCGCAAGCGTTCCGGCCTCGTCCTGCACGCTCACCGCAATGGCTGGGACATCCTCACGCGCCATGCCGGCCTGGGTTTCGAATTCTCGGTCTGGCAGCAGTTCTGGCGTCTGCTCGGCGTCGACCAGTTCCAGATCAACGGCATCCGCGTGAAGTACTGGGAGCCCGATGAGAGTTTCGTGCGATCCTACAAGGCCGTTACCACGCCGCTCTTCTCGGAAAGCGACGTGGCGCTTCCTGTCATCGGCTCGGGCCAGTGGGGCGGACAGGCGCCCGACACGATTGCCGCCACCGGCGGCTCGACCGACCTGCTCTATCTCTGCGGAGGCGGTATCGTCAGCCATCCGGGCGGACCGGGCGCCGGGGTCAAGGCCGTGAAGCAGGCCTGGGAGGCGGCGGTGGAAGGTATACCGCTCGACGCCTATGCCAAAGAGCATCCGGAACTTGCGCAATCCATCGAGAAATTTGCCGACGGCAAGGCGGCCTGAGCATGAAGCGACCCCTCATCAGTTATTACGGCGACGATTTCACCGGCTCCACCGATGTCATGGAGGCGCTTGCCTCGAATGGCGTCGAGACCGTGCTTTTCCTGAAGGTGCCGGACGCGGACCTGCTCTCGCGCTTTTCCGGTGTGCATGCTTATGGCCTTGCCGGCACCAGCCGCAGCGAAACGCCCGAATGGATGGATGTGAACCTGGCCGAGGCCTTTTCCTGGCTGAAGTCGCTGGACGCGGAACTTTGCCATTACAAGGTCTGCTCGACCTTCGATTCCGCGCCGCATGTCGGCAGCATCGGCCGCGCCATGGAAATCGGCCGGAAGGTTTTCGGCGAGGCTACAGTTCCTCTCATCGTCGGTGCGCCGCAGATTCGTCGCTACACGGCCTTCGGCGAGCTGTTCGCGGCCTATCAGGGCCGCAATTATCGTATCGACAGGCATCCGGTCATGTCACGCCATCCCGTCACGCCGATGGATGAGGCGAACGTGCTGCTGCATCTCGCACGGCAGACCTCATTGTCTTCCGCATTGGTGGATAATGTCGCTTTGCTCGGCCACGCTGATCCGGCTGAAGCAGACATCCTGTTGCTCGACGTGCTTGACGACAGGACGCAGCGGGCGGCCGGTACTCTGCTCTGGAACCATTTGCGCGCGAAGAGCCGTTTCGTCTGCGGTTCCTCGGGCGTCGAATATGCGCTTATACCCGCGTGGCGGGACAGTGGCTTGATCGGTCCGGCGCCGGTTTTTGCCGCTGCCGGCCCGGTGGATCGCATCGCCGTCGTGTCGGGCAGCGTGTCCCCGACGACGGAACGCCAGATTCGGCATGCCCTGGCAAACGGCTTCGAAGGCGTGACGGTCGATCCGGTCGCGCTGTCCGTGCAAGAAAATGCAAGCACCATCACGGAAGCGGTCGATGCCGGTCTCAAGGTGCTGGAGAGTGGCCGAAGCGTGGTGCTCTACACCGCGCTCGGACCATCCGCCGATCGCGGCGGCGAGCTCGATTCCTCAACGGGCGCGCGCCACCGGCTCGGCCGGGCACTGGGCCGCATCCAGTCCGAACTGATCACACGCGCCGGCCTTTCGCGCGCCGTCGTCGCCGGCGGCGACACGTCGAGCCACGCGCTCGGCGAAATGGGCATCAGCGCCTTGACGCTGAAAATGCCGCTTCCGCAGACGCCGGGCTCGCCGCTCTGCATTGCGCATGGCGGCGTCGCAGACGGCCTGCAGATCGCCCTGAAGGGCGGTCAGGTCGGGGGCGACGACTATTTCAGCATGATCAGGGCCGGCGGGGCAGGCGGGCAGATGTGACAGGGCCACGCGGGATCGCGCACGCCGCATCCGTCCGTTTACTCCTGCCAGTACGATCGCGACCACCGGCGGGCCTTGTGGCCGCTTTTCCAGGGTGTCAGCAGATATTCCACCGCCACCACCAACAGGAAGCTCACGATACCGAGCGCGGCGAGGAAGGTGATCGCCGAAAAGGTGCCGGCCGTATTGAGGCGGGAATTCGCCTGCAGCAGATAGGCGCCGATGCCACCGCTGGTCGAGGCCGTCCATTCCGCGATGACCGCGCCTGTAACGCTGAAGGTGGCAGAGAGTTTGAGGGCGGAGAAC
The DNA here is from genome assembly GCF_009826875.1 of Shinella sp. AETb1-6. Taxonomy (NCBI): domain Bacteria; kingdom Pseudomonadati; phylum Pseudomonadota; class Alphaproteobacteria; order Hyphomicrobiales; family Rhizobiaceae; genus Shinella; species Shinella sp. AETb1-6. The sequence continues at coordinate 236,573 of NZ_WUMM01000003.1, forward strand.
AGCGGCGAGTAGGTCGCGGGCAGTTTGACGTGGCGGAATGTGCTGATCTTCGACGCGCCCATGGAGCGCACCAGATTGAGCACGTCCTTGTCGACGGAAGCAAGGCCGTCGAGCACGTTGACGACGACGGGAAAGAAGACGACCAGCGCAACGATGACAAGTTTCGGCGCGAGCCCGAAGCCCAGCCAGATCGTCAGCGCTGCTGAAATCGCAATGATCGGGATGGCCTGGCTGAGGATCAGGATGGGATAGAGGATGCCACGCACCGTCCGTGACATGTCCATCAGCACCGCGAAAACGAAACCGGTCCCGGCGCCCAGCGTGAAGCCGAGCAGGAATTCCAGGAAGGTCACGCCGAAGCCTTTGACCAGTGTCTGCCAATCCTCGGAAATGTGGTTCGCGACGTCCGACGGCGACGGCATCACGTAGCGCGGCACCTCATAGAACCAGACGAGGAAAGCCCAGGCGACGACGACGAGCACGAGTGCGGCGACCGGATAGAAGATCTTGAGAAGCACGCTTCTGTTTTCCGTCAGATCATGCATGGGGTGCGGCCTCCTCGTTGGCAGGCGATGCATTGTTGTAGATGGTGCCCAAGATGCGCTGCTTGAGCGCAACGAATTCCGGGCGCGTCAGGCTTGAGACGGGCCGCGGCCGTTCGATCGGCACATCGATGATCTCGTGAATGCGGCCCGGTCTCGGCGTCATCACCACGACGCGGTCAGCCAGGAAGATCGCTTCGTCGATGTCATGGGTGACGAAGACGATGGTCCGTTTTTCTTTTTCCCACACGCTGAGCAGCCATTGCTGCATGGACAGACGCGTCTGGCTGTCGAGCGCGCCAAAGGGTTCGTCCAGCAGCATCACGTCGTGATGCATGGCGAGCGTCCGCATCAGCGCCACGCGCTGGCGCATGCCGCCGGAAAGGGCGGCCGGATAGTGGTTGATGAAGTCGCCGAGGCCGTAACGCCGGGCGAGGGCCACGCCCTCATCGCGCTCGGCACGCGAAGCGCCGCCCTTGAGCACTGCGCCGAGCACGATGTTGTCCAGGACGGTCCGCCACGGCAGCAGCAGGTCCTTCTGCAACATGTAGCCGACATGGCCGGACTGGTTCGTCACGTCCTTGCCGTCGATCAGCACCTTTCCGGTGCTGGGCTGGAGAACACCTGCGATGATGTTGAACATCGTGCTTTTGCCGCAGCCGGACGGGCCGACAACGGAGATGAACTCTCCGGGCTTGACCGCAAGCTCGGTCGAGGAAAGCGCGGTCAAGTCGCCGAAGGTGCGTGATACGCCCATCAATGCGAGTTTTTGAGCCTGTTCCATGTCGTTCAAGTTCCCGATTCCCTAGAGCGTGATGCAGCGTTCGCGGCCGAACCACACGAGGTCCTCCACCTTTACGGCGATGCCGTCTCGGGCCGCAAAGGGCTCGATCGCCCATGCGCCCCACATCGGCGTCGCATTGCCGGCATCGATGAACTGGTGAAGATAGGCCGCCCCGGCGGTAAGCGAGTGGCCGATATTGCCGAGCTGGTCGAGCAGCACATATCCTTCCGAGACAAGCCGTTCGTGGCTCATGCCGAAAAGTTCGTTCGCCGGCATGCCGGGCCGGCATTTCTCCAGCGTTTCGTAATGGATCGCTTCGAGGTCCGACAGCGCCTTGCGCGCCTCCGGCCAGTCGCCGATCACGCTACAGCGCGTGCAGTCGCCCCAGGAGCCATCGGCAGTTATGGGGTGGACATCGACCATGAGCACATCCCGCTCGGCGGCCTTGAGCGTCGTCGGCGGGTTGGTCGGGAAGCAGACGAGCGTGTTCTCGCCCAGACCGACATTGGTGATCGTCCAGACATGGGCGATGCCTTGGGCGGTGAGATAGTCGCTCACGGCAAGCTCGACATCCTGCTCGCTGATGCCGGCGGAGGCGGCGGCGAGACCTGCCGCCGCCGCGCCCTTTGCGATCCGTTGTGCCGCCACCAGTCCGGGCGGCGGCAGGTCCGAGACGTCGGGACCGGGCCGATAGGTCCAGGCGGGAACGACGCGGCGCGAAGAGGCGGTGGCGGTCATGGCGGTCTCCCGTCGCTTACTGGGCGATGTAGTCGTTAGTATAGTAGGCCGAGGGAGCCTCGATCTTCTTCACCACATCGAATTTCTTCAATGCCGCGAGAAGTGCCGTCCAGTCGGCCTCGTCGTTCACCATCAGGCTCGCATCCATCGCGCCGAAGAGCGGGATCGTGTCCTTCCACTGCTGGTCGATGAACTTGCCGTCATAGGCCTTCGCATAGAGTTCGGCGAACGCGGCGATGGCCTCCTCGGGATTAGCGACCGCATATTCGATGCTCTTGCGGGTGGCGCGCAGGAAGGCCTTGGCTTTTTCAGGATTTTCCTTCAGCCACGGCTCGTTGGCGGCAAGCATGAAGATCGGCGTGTTCGGCACGCCGTGCGCGGTGGCGGGCAGGAATTCCGCCTTCTGGCCACCTGTCGTCAACATGCCGGTGCCCTCGGCATTGGTGATGCCCGTGATCGCGTCGACCCGGTTCTGCAGAAGCAGCGGTACGGTGTCATCGGAGGCCGCGACGGTCTTGACGTCGTCGATCGTCATGCCACCATCGGAGAGCATCATGGAGAGTTGCGCCAGCGTCCAGGCGTCGTTGTAGATGCCGATGGTCTTGCCCTTGAGATCGGCGATCGTCAGCGGTTTGCCCTCCGGGCTGAGGATGCCCCAGTTGTTGCTACGCCCATAACGGCCGATCGCGACGACAGGCGCCTGCTGCTCCTTGGCGAATATGACATCCATGACGGTGGTGAAGGCGACCTGTGCCTGGCCGGTGCCGAGGAACTTCATCGTGTCGGCGACGGTCGGCGGCGTCACGATCTCGATTTCGAGGCCCTCTTCGGCGTAGAAGCCCTTCTTGGACCCGAGAATCCAAGGGATCCAGAACCCGTCCGGCACGGGCCATTCCTGGATGAAGGTCAGTTTCGTCAGGTCCTGCGCGAATGTCTTCTGCGGCATAGCGATCATCGCCGCCAGCGCCATGGCGGCGGCAGCGAAGCTTCGGCGTGTCAATGTCATGCTCATGTTCCCACTCCTTTATGGTTGTTGGAGATTGCTGTTGTTCTTATGCCTGGTTCGGCCGCTGATACGGTCATCTCGCTGGCGCGCCGGGCCGCGTGGAAGAGAATGTCGGCGCCCAGGATGCAGAATTCGGGCTCGACGAATTCGCGTGGATTGTGGCTTATGCCGTCACGACAGGGCACGAAGATCATTGCCGTCGGCGCGACGCGGCTGACGAACAGCGCATCGTGGAAGGCACCGGAGACCATGCGCGTGCTGGCGACACCGCGCGCTTTCGCCACATCCTCTATGGCGTTGATCAGGGTGTCGTCGAACCGGGCGGGCTCCATGTCGAAGACCCGTTCGATGGCGATCGTGCAACCGGTCCCGGTCGCGGCGTCGTGAAGAGTGCCGGTGATCTGCGCCTCGATCGCATCAAGCTCTTTGAGACCCGGATGGCGGATGTCGATGTAGAAGGCGACGGTCGAGGGAATGGCGTTGACGCTGCCGGGCTCCACCGTCATGCGGCCGACCGTGAAGCGTGCATCCGTGTCGCGCCGCATGATCGTTTCATAGAGGCGGGCAAGGCCCATGCTGGTCGCGTGCATGGGGTCGCGTCTGGCAGAAAGCGGTGTCGTGCCCGCATGTCCTGCCTCGCCGGTAACGCTTACCTGAAGCCAGCGCGTGGCCTGCACGCCCGTCACCACGCCGATCGGTATTCCCGCGCGCTCCAGGCGCTGCGCCTGTTCGATATGCAGTTCGAGATATCCGGCGATCGGCTTGCCAAGCGTACATGGGCGCGCCTGCGGCAGGGCTTTCAGCGTGGTCGCAAGTTCGTCGGCGAGCCGCAAGCCATCGGTCGATCGGCTTTTAAGCAGCGTATCGGAGAGCGAGCCATCGACAAAGGCCTGCGCGCCCATGCTGCCCGGGGCAAAGCGGCAGCCTTCCTCGTTCGTCCACACCACCAGCTCGATCGGCGCGGCGGTCTGGATATCCGCATCTTCAAGGCTTTCCAAGACCTCAAGGGCGGCAAGAACACCGAGCGCGCCGTCGAAACGGCCGCCTGTCGGCTGGGTATCGAGGTGGCTGCCGATCAGGAGGGGCAGTGTGCCGACGTGCCCGCCTGGCCGATGGATGAAGAGGTTGGCGGCTCCATCCTGGGACACGGCAAATCCGCGGGCGAGGGCGATTTCGGTGATGGCGGCGCGTGCGCGCCGGTCACCCTCCGTCAAAGCCTGCCGGTCGACACCACCGTCAGCCGTCGCGCCGATTGCGGCGAAGGCATCAAGCCTGCCGAGCAACCGGGTGCCGTTGATCGAGGGTGTGATAAGCATGGCATAGTCCCGGCTCGCATCAGGGGCACCAGCGCAATGCCCATTCTCAATATTCAAGAGACTTGAATTCATGTCAATACGTTTGAATTGCATTCCGCTTCGATTTCAGGAATATGGATTCGGTGCGGCTTGTCGTCCGCCTGAACGGACGGCGGGGATGTGAGGACTTGATGAAGCGCAACGACTTGAACGATGGTGACGGCACGGCTCTGCCGACCAATGCGGCGCGTCTCGGCACGCGCCTGCGGCTCGCCCGCCAGACGCGCGGCCTGACGCTCAAGGCGCTGGCAGACGAGGCGCATTGCTCCGAGAGCCTTCTCTCCAAGATCGAGAACGGCAAGGCCTCACCGTCGCTGCCCATGCTGCACAAGCTGGTAAAGGTGCTGGGTACGAATATCGGCTGGATGTTCGAGGAGGCGGATGGCGAAGAGGGCATCGTCTTCCGCGCCGGAACGCGACCGCTGATTTCCCTCGATCCGCTTCGCCGCGGCGAAGGCATCTCGCTCGAGCGGATCATTCCCTATTCTCCGGGCCATCTGCTCCAGTGCAATATCCACCATGTCGAGGAGGATGGCGAAAGTGCCGGGCCGATCGAACATGTGGGCGAGGAGGTCGGTTATGTGATCGCTGGCGAGATCGAGCTCATCGTCGGGGACGAGGTGTTCCGGCTCAATCCGGGCGACGCCTTCGTCTTCAAGTCGGAATTGCCGCATCACTATCGCAACGTGGGAAAGGGGCGGGCCAGCATCTTCTGGGTCAATACACCGCCGACCTTCTGAGATTTCATTCAAGTCTCTTGACAAAAATTCAAGCAACTTGCTTGATGGGCCATGAACCGGCGCTCGCGCCACAAGCAATCCGAATTCGGGGAAAGTCATGTCCGCTCACAAAGTCCTGCTCGCAGGTGAATCCTGGGTTTCGACCTCCACCCATATCAAGGGCTTCGACCAGTTCCCGACAGCGACCTACCACACGGGCGCCGACGAACTTCTCGCGGCGCTGAAGGGTGGGCCGCTCGACGTGCGCTTCATGCCCTCGCATGAGGCCCAGGCCGATTTCCCGCAATCGCTTGAAGCCATGCAGGAATATGACGCCATCGTGCTGTCCGACATCGGCGCCAACACGCTGCTTCTGCATCCCGATACCTGGATCAAGTCGAAGCCGACGCCGAACCGTCTGCGCCTGCTGCGCGATTATGTGCGCGAAGGCGGTGCGCTGCTGATGTTTGGCGGATACTACAGCTTCCAGGGCATCAATGGCGGCGCGCGCTATCATAAGACCGCTATTGAGGAGATACTTCCGGTCTCCTGCCTGCCGGTCGACGACCGCGTCGAGGTGCCGGAAAGCTTCCTGCCTGTCGTCACAGGCTCCTCCGACCACCCGATCCTGGCCGGTCTCGGCACGGAATGGCCGATGCTGCTTGGCTTCAACGAGGTCGTGGTCAAGGACGGCGCCGAGGTGCTGGCCACGGTTTCCACCGATTACGGTTCGCTGCCGCTGCTCGTATCCGGCACATATGGCAAGGGGCGCACGGTCGTCTGGACGTCCGACGTCGGTCCGCACTGGCTGCCGCCGGAATTCATCGCCTGGCAGGGCTACAAGAAACTCTTCGAACAGCAAATTCTCTGGGCGATCGGCCGCGACTGATCTTCAACTCAAGCCGGCAGGTGCGCAATGGCCAAACGCGTGAAGGAAGCGGCCCTCAAGGTCGCCAGCATCCAGATGGAACCGGTCTTCGGCGAGACTGCCGGAAACGTTGCGCGCTCCATCGCGCTTCTCGAGGAGGCGGCGGAGAAGGGTGCAAGGCTTGCGGTGCTGCCGGAGCTTTGCAACACCGGTTATGTCTTCGAGAGCCGCTCCGAACTGCGCGCGCTGGCGGAGGAAATCCCGGCCGGCCCGTCGACGGCGGCATGGATCGAAGCCGCCCGCCGCCTCGACATGCACATCGTCGCCGGCATCACCGAACGTGACGGGGAGGTATTCTACAACTCCGCCGTCATCGTCGGGCCGTCCGGGTATATCGGGCGTTACCGAAAGGTCCATCTCTGGGGCGAGGAAGCGCTCTACTTCACGCCGGGCGATCTTGGATTTCCTGTTTTCGATACCCCCGTCGGCAAGATCGGCTGCCAGATCTGCTATGATTGCTGGTTCCCGGAAAGCTTTCGCCTGGCGGCGCTTCAGGGGGCCGAACTCATGTGCGTTCCGACCAATTGGGTGCCGATCCCCGGACAGGACCCCAAGCGCGAGGCGATGGCCAACATCCTCGTCATGGCGGCCGCGCACAGCAATTCCCTCTTCATCGTGGCGGCAGACCGGGTCGGAACCGAGCGCGGCCAGCCCTTCATCGGCCAGAGCCTGATCGTCAGCCACACCGGCTGGCCCGCCGCCGGTCCCGCAAGTTCCGACAGGCAAGAGGTTCTGGTCGCCGAGGTAAACCTTGCCGACGCCCGCCGGAAGCGCAACTGGAACGACTTCAACCAGGTCCTGCGCGACCGGCGCACGGACGTCTACGACCGTATGCTCGGCACAGGCTATAAGCCGGGCTGGTATTGATCGCGTAGCGGCGGGCCATTCTGCTCTAGGCGCGAGCACCCTCGCTGTGTTCCGGGACGAGCATAGCGGCACGCAAGGCCGCTTCGACCGGTTCCTGACCGGTGAACAGCCGGAATGCCTGGACGCCCTGGTGAAAGAACAGTTCGTAGCCTGAGAGGATTTCGGCCTTGGCTGTTCGCGCGGCCGCGAGGAACCGCGTTTCGACGGGTGTATAGACCGCATCGAATGCCCAGCGGCTATGCCTGAGGTCAAGGCCATCGAACACGTTGCCGTCATGGCCGACCATGCCGATCGGGGTGCAGTTGATCAGTCCGTCCGCACTGTCCACGGCCTCGGCAAGCGTTTCCGGCCGGCTGACCTCAAGGTCCGGAAAATGGGCCGTCAGGGACGTCGCGAGCGCCTCGGATTTCGACTGATCAGGATCGATCAGCGCGAGGTGCGAGGCGCCAAGCCTGCCGAGCGCGAAGGCGATCGCCTTGCCGACCCCGCCAGCGCCGGCCATCGCGACGCGACCAGGCGAAACGTTGCCAAAAGCGGCCAGGAAGGCGCTGGCAAAGCCGCTGCTATCCGTGTTGTGGCCGCGCGCACCATCCGGCTCAAAGAGAATCGTGTTGCAGGCGCCCAGCGCCCGCACCGCGGGATCGTCCACCTTCACCTTGTCGAGCACGGTTTCCTTGTAGGGATAGGTGATGTTGATACCGCGAAAGCCTTCCGCCCTGCACTGCTCGAAGACCGCGTCGAAGTCCATTTCGAGATCGGCGGGGATGAGGGAGGCATAGCTGACGTCCAGTCCGCACATGCGGCCCGCCAGCCGATGCAGGCGGGGCGATTGGGAACGGGCGATGTTGTCGCCGATCAGGCCGAGCCGGATGCGCGGCGCTTCAGATGCGCGCATGTCACGCGACCTCGCCGTCTTGCGTCGGCGTCTCATCGGAACGCAGCTCGGTATGAACGAGATTGACCCAATAGGACACGCCATAGGGGATCGATGCATCGTTGAAGTCGAAACGGTCCGTATGGACATCGTGCACCAGACCATCGGGGCCGACGCCGCCGCCCATCCACATATAGGTGCCGGGCACCGTATTGGCGAAGTAGGCGAAATCTTCGCCCCCTGTCGACAGCGGACGTTCTCGTTCGACCTTGTCCTTGCCGAAGGTCTTTTCGGCTGCGGCAAGCGCGCTCTCGAACGCCTCGGGGTGGTTCACCAGCGGCGGTGTGCCTTCATTGATCTGGATGTCGACGCTGCAGTTGCTGGCCTTTGCGAAGAGTTCCGCCTGGTCGCGCAGGCCGCGCAGGATGATCTGCTGCACGTCGTCACGGAAGTAGCGCGCGGTGCCGGAGACCAGCATTTCCGCTGGCATCACATTCGGCGAGCCCTTCGAACCGCCGGAAATGTGCCCGATGGAAATGACCGCGGCATCGATTGCCGCGACCTTGCGGCCGACGATCGACTGGAGCCCCAGAATGAAATGGGCGACGGGGATGGTGCAATCGTCTGCCAGATGCGGAGCGGCGCCGCCATGGCCGGCCGTGCCCTTGAAGGTAACGTGGAACGACATCGAGCCGGCGAGCGCCGGTCCGATGCGCGAGGCGATTTCGCCGACGGGGCGACCCGGCTCCGTATGCAGGCCATAGACGGCATCGCAGGGGAAGCGGTCGAACAGGCCATCCTTCATCATGGCCGGTGCGCCGCCGGCGCTTTCTTCTGCCGGCTGGAAGATGAAGTGCACGGTGCCGGCGAAATCCGGATCCTGCGCGAGATAACGGGCCGCGCCGAGAAGCATGGTCGTGTGGCCGTCATGGCCGCAGGCATGCATCTTTCCTTCGACGGTGGAGGCGTAGTCGAACGCGTTGCGTTCGAAGATGTGCAGGGCGTCGATATCGGCACGCAGGCCGATGCGCCGCTGGCCGGGGCGCGACCCCTTGAGGACGCCAACCACGCCGGTCCGGCCGATGCCCTCATGAACCTCGATGCCCCATTCCCTAAGTTTCTCGGCAACCAGCGCAGAGGTGCGCACCTCCTCGAAAGCCGTTTCGGGATGGGCGTGGATGTCGTGGCGCAGGGCGATCAGGTCCGGCATGTAGGCGTCGAGCTTGCTGCGGTCGATGGAGGACATGGAAGGTCATTTCCTTGAATTGGAGGACGACAAGGTCTTGCGCCGTGGCGAGACGGCGAGAGGCAGGATTGTTTTGCGGGTCACCGGTTGCGCGGTTATCTGCGGGTTGCCGCAGAAATGTCCGGTACCGCGTCGATCAGCATGCGCGTGTAGGATTGGCGGGGATTCTTGAACAGGGCCCGGGATTCCTCCACTTCCACCAGCTTGCCGAAGTGCATGACGCCGATGCGCGAGGACATGTGGCGCACGACCGCAAGGTTGTGGCTGATCAAAAGATAGGTCAGGCCGAACTGCTCCTGCAGGTCGCGCATGAGGTTGAGGATCTGCGCCTGGACCGACACATCGAGCGCCGAGGTCGGCTCGTCGCAAACGATGAATTCCGCTTTGGCCGCAAGCGCACGTGCGATCGCGATACGCTGCCGCTGGCCGCCGGAGAATTCGTGCGGGTATTTGCGCCCGTCGAGCGGATTGAGGCCGACGACCTTGAGAAGTTCGCCCGCTTCGTGCTGTGCCTCGGCCTTCGATTTCACGATGCCGAGGGCAAGCATCGGCTCGGCGATGATGCTGGCGACGCGCCAGCGGGGATTGAGGCTGGCATAGGGATCCTGGAAGATCATCTGGATACGGCGGCGCAGCGCGCGCATCTGTGCCCGGTCATGCTTGCCGGTGATCGAAACGCCGTCGATTTCCACGGTGCCGGACGTGGCCGGCAGGAGCCCCACGACCATCTTTGCCACCGTCGACTTGCCCGAACCGGACTCGCCGACAAGCGCGAAGGTCTCTCCCTTGGCAATCGAGAAGCTGACATCGGTCGCGGCATGGACGAAGCGCTTGGGTTGGCGCTCGATGATGCGGTTCAGAAGCGGCTTTGAGACGTCGAAGACCCGGTTGAGCTTCTCGACCCTGACGAATTTGCTGCTGTTGCTCATGCTGCCACCTCTTCGCGCTCGTAAAGATGGCAGGCGACCTTGTGGTCGATGGCGCCAAGAAGGGCGGGTGCGCGCTGGCGGCAGATATCCATGGCGCGCTCGCAACGCGGATGGAACGAACAGCCGCCCGGTAGCGCCGTTAGTGATGGCATGGAGCCGGGAATCTGGCGAAGCCGCGGCTCCTCGTTGTCGAGCGAGGGAATGGCGCCCATCAGGCCCTGCGCATAGGGATGGAGCGGCGCGCCCACGACCTGGCTGACCTGTCCGATCTCTGCGACCTTGCCCGCATACATGACGGCCACGCGATCGGCCGTCTCCGCGATCATGCCCATGTCGTGCGTGATGAGCATGAAGGCGGTGCCGCGCGTGGAGCACAGCTTGCGGATCAGCTTGATGATCTGCGCCTGAACCGAAACGTCGAGCGCCGTCGTCGGCTCGTCGGCGATGACCAGTTCCGGCTCAGCGCAAAGCGCCAGCGCGATGACCACCCGTTGCCGCTGTCCGCCGGAAAACTCGTGCGGGTAGGAATCGATGCGCACCGCCGGATCGGGAATGCCCACTTCCTCGAGCAATTCGATCGCGCGGGCGCGTGCCTGACGCCGGTTGAGCGGCAGATGCACCCGGATCGTCTCGGTCAGGTGATCGCCGACGGTCATCAGCGGATTGAGGCTGGTCAGTGGGTCCTGGAAGATCATGCCGATGCGCCGGCCGCGAATGGCTTCGATGCCCGTTCGGTCCAGGTTGTCGATCCGCTGGTCGTCCAGCAGAATGCGGCCGCCGGCGATGCGGCCCGGGCGCGGTATGAGATGCATGATCGCAGCACCCGTCATCGATTTGCCCGCACCGGACTCACCGACGACGCCAAGAACCTCGCCCTTGGCGATGGAGAAGCTGATGTCGTCGAGGGCGACGAGCGTTCCGCGGCGCGTCTCGAATTCGACGCGCAGGTTTTCGACCGAAAGAATCGTCTCGGACATGGTTCTCCTCCTTACCGCAGTCGGGGATTGAGCGCGTCGCGCAGCCAATCGCCCAGGAGATTGATGGTCAGGACCAGTGCCGCCAGCGCGATGCCGGGGAAGGCGACGATCCACCATTCGCCGGAGAACAGGAACTCCTGGCCGATCCGGATGAGCGTGCCGAGCGAAGGCTGCATCGGTGGCAGGCCGACGCCCAGATAGGACAGCGTCGCTTCGGTGATGATCGCCAGCCCGAAATTGATGGTCAGGATTACGAGGACCGGCCCCATCACGTTCGGCAGGATGTGGCGCGCCATGATGGCGACGGGCGGCAGGCCGAAGAGACGGGCGGCGTTCACATAATCCTTCTTGCGCTCCACCATGGTCGAGGAGCGGATCGTTCGCGCATACTGCACCCAGAAGGAAAGGCCGATCGATATGATGATCACCCAGGACGCACTGCTCTCACGCGACAGCGACGGCAGCATGCCATGCAGCAGGCCATCGATCAGGAGCGCGATCAGGATGGCGGGGAAGGTGAGCTGGATATCGGCGACGCGCATGATGAAAGCATCAAGGAAGCCACCGAAATAGCCGGCGAGCACGCCGAGACAGATGCCGATGGCTGCGGCGAGAAACACCCCGAGCGCGCTGATGATGATCGAGACGCGCAGGCCGTAGAGCACGGCCGACAGCATGTCGCGACCCTGGTCGTCGGTTCCAAGCAGGAAGGGCCATTGCCCGTCGGCCTGCCAGACTGGCGGCAGGTTCGAGTTCATGATGTCGAGCGACAGCGGGTCGAACGGGTCCGTCGGTGCGATCCATGGTGCCAGAAGCGATGCGCCCAGGATGACCACCAGCAGCGCCGTGGCGAACATGACAAGCCGGTTGCGCTTGAAGTCGATGAAGACGTCATTATCGGCAATCCGCGCGCGCAGGCTCTGCTCGGCGGGCTTTGTCGTATCGGAAGAGGCCTCTGCCATCAGCTTGCAGCGTCCTTGAGGCGCGGATCGATGAAGTTGTAGATCAGGTCGACGATGAGATTGACCGTGACGAAGAGCAGCGCGATCAGGAGCAGGTAGGTGGAGATGATGGGGATATCGACATTCTGCACGGCTTGCAGGAACAGGAGCCCCATGCCCGGCCACTGGAACACGGTCTCCGTGATGATCGAAAACGCGATGATCGAGCCGATCTGAAGGCCGACGACGGTGATGACGGGCACCAGCGTATTCTTGAGTGCATGACGGAAGTAGAGCCGGGCGCGCGGCAGGCCGCGGGCGACGCCGAACTTGATGAAATCAGTGCGCAGAACTTCCAGCATTTCGGAGCGCACGAGGCGCATGATCAGCGTCATCTGGAACAGCCCGAGCGTGACCGCCGGCAGGAGCAGCGATTTCCAGCCTTCGATCGTCAGGAGGCCTGTCGACCAGTTTTCGGTCACGGGGATGAGACCGTTGCGGCCGAAGGCGGGCAGCCAGCCAAGCGATACGGAAAAGATGTAGATCAGCAGAATGCCGATCAGGAATGTTGGCAGGCTCACGCCGACCAGCGACACGCTCTGCAGCAGCGACGAGATGCGGCCGCGCGGATTGAGCGCGCTGTAGACACCGAGCACGATGCCGGCAAAGAGCGAGATCAGCGCGGCAACGAAGGAGAGTTCCAGGGTGGCGGAAAGCCGCTCGGCGAGAAGTTTCGTCACCGGCTGGCGGAACTGGTAGGAAACGCCGAAATCCAGCGTGACGACGCGGCCGACATAGCGGGCGAACTGCACGAGGGTCGGCTGGTCGAGGCCGAGGCTTTCACGCACGGCCTGTCGTTCCGCCGCCGTGGTCTCCGCGCCGACCATCTGGTTGACGGGATCGCCGGCATAGCGAAACATCACGAAGGCCAGCAGCGAGACGACCAGCATCACGGCAAGCGATTGCAGAAGCCGTCGGATGACAAGGGCAATCATTCAATTCATCCTGTTATGCGCCGGGCAAGACTGCCCCAGGCGCCCGATCGGATCGACCGGCGGCCGGAAAGCCGCCGGCGAACGGCGCGTCACTCGCCCTTCGTGACCCAGTAGAAGCGGAAGTCGTTGTCGGCGCGCTGCACGACCTTGACCTTGTTCGAGACACCCCAGGACAGGGACTGCTGGTGCAGCGGCAGATAGGCCGTCTCCTTGTTCTGGGCGATGTCGTAGGCCTGGCGAATGAGTTCGTTGCGCGTGGCCTCGTCGGGCTCATGCCCGATCTTGGTGATCAGCGCATCGACCTCTTCATTGCAGTAGCCGCCGACATTCGAGCCGCCGCCATTGCCGGCATCGTCGCGGCAACGATAGAGGTCCTGGAGAACGCCGAGGCTGCCCGAGCCGTTCGTCTGCCAGCCGAGCAGGTAGAACGAGGTGCGGTAGCCGCCGCTGGCGAAGATGCGGCCGAAATAGGTGGCCTTCGGCTCGGCGTTCAGGTTCACCTTGATGCCGATGCGGGCCAGCATGGGAACGACCGACTGGCAGATACGCTCGTCGTTGACGTAGCGATCGTTCGGGCAGTCCAGCGTGACGTCGAAGCCGTCGCCATAGCCTGCCTCGGCCAGCAGCGCGCGGGCCGCATCCGGGTCATAGGCGGGGCGTTCGAACTGGTCGGCCAGCGGGAACAGTTCCTTGGCGACGACGAGCGCCGTCGGCACGGACGCGCCGCGCATGACGCGCTTGTGGATCGCCTCGATGTCGATGGCCTGATAGACGGCACGGCGCACGCGGGCGTCCTTGAAGGGGTTCTTGCCCTTCACCGACGAGAACAGCAGCTCATCGCGGCGCTGGTCGAAGCCGAAATAGATCGTGCGGACTTCCGGTCCCTGGAGAACCGATGCATTGCCGCTCGCGTTGATGCGGTCGACATCCTGCAGCGGCGCCGGGTCGATCATGTCGACCTCACCGGAAAGCAGCGCCGCAACGCGGGTCGCGCCGGATGCGATCGGCGTCAGCACCACCTCGTCGAGATTGTGCTTGGGCGTGCCCCACCATTGCGGGTTCGGGACCCATGTCGTGCGAACGCCGGGCTGATGCTGCTGGAGTTTGAAAGGTCCCGTGCCGTTTGCATTCAGAGAGATATAGGACGGTGCCGATGACGCGCTCGCGACTTCCGCCGCGCCATGTTCCTCGGCCCAGGACTTGGAGACGATGTACCACGTGTCCCACACGGCATGCAGCAGCGGAGAGGGCTCAGGCGTCGTGACTTCGACCGTGTAGTCGTCGATCTTCTTGAACACCGCATTGGCGGGAACGCGGGTCTTGAGATCCGAGCCTGCCGAGCGGACGCGGTCGGCGGAGAAGATGACGTCGTCGGCGGTGAAATCCTGACCACCCTGGAACTTCACGCCCTTGCGCAGATGGAAGGTCCAGGTGCGGGCATCCTCGGAGACATCCCAGCTTTCGGCAAGCGCCGGCACGAGCTTGAGATTTTCGTCGCGGGCCACAAGGCCCTCGTAGACGCCGCCGATCATGGCCAGCGAGAAGGTCTCGGCGAGCGCATGCGGATCGAGCGACTTCAGATCGCCCTGGGAGGCGAAGCGGAAGGTTTCGGCCTGGGCTGTGCCCACCGTGCCGCCGAGAGCCGAAACCGACGTGGCGAGCGCCAGTGCCGCCGCCGCCAAAATTCTTCTGATACGCAAAGCTATCTCCCAATCGCTGATGGTCGTGTTGGACGCGACGTGACCTTCATCGCATTCGTCGCCAGCCATAAAAGGAAATTCTGTTGCGAACAATTGCCGAGCGGCATATTGCATGTTGCGCAAAAGGCAACGATTGCGCAACAGTCGACCGGAGAAACAATGCTCGACCCCACCCGCCTGCGCTATCTGTTCTACACCGATGCCTGTGGCGGTATCCGCCAGGCAGCGGAGGAGCTGAAGGTCAATCCGTCGTCGATCAGCCGCCAGATCGCAGTCCTGGAAGGGGAACTCCAGCTTACTCTCCTTGAAAAACATGGCCGCAAGGTGAAGGTGACCGAGACTGGCAGCGCGCTGTGCGAGTACTACCGTACGCAGCGATCTGCCGACATCCAGTTGCGGGCGCGCCTCGACGAGTTTCGCAACATCAAGCGCGGCCTCATCCGCCTCTCGATGGGGGAAGGCTTCGGGGAATGGGTGGTGAATGGACCGCTTAGGGCCTTCCAGACGCAGTATCCCGGTATCGACCTCGATATCCGCATTCATCCGACGGACGAGACCGTCCGCGCCATTCTGGAGGATGAGGCCGATATCGGCGTCACCTACTTTGCGCCGAATGACCGGGATTTGAAGTTCCATGCGCGGTCCGATGTGCCGATCTGTGTCGTCGTCCATCAGGACCATCCGCTGACACGTCTCGGACGTGACCCCAGGCTGACGGACGTGGTGGACTATCCGATCGGCATGCTGCACCCCGAATTCGGCGGCCGGCAGGTCACGGACCTAATCGCGCGCTCCGAAAACGTGGTGCTCCGGCCGTCGCTGACGGCGAATTCCTACGCGATCGTGCGAAAGTTCGTGCTGCTCGGCGAAGGTGTCTTCCTGATGCCGTTTCGCCCATCGCCGCAGCGGGAACTGGACGACGAACTCGTGCCGCTGCCGCTCGACTACGCATCGAAAGTCACATCGCAAACGCAGGTGATCACGCGAAGCGAACGCCATTTGACGAATGCGATGCGCATGCTGATCAAGTCCCTGATCGAGAGCGGCCAGTTCGGGTAGACGGGGCGAACGGCGACGCAGCGTTCTGCTCTGGATGCGCTTCGCTGCCAATCCACCGCTTATCCTAGGGTGGTGGCGATGGTTGTCGTCATTCTCGGCGTCGCGCGACTATCCTGCAGATCAGGGAGCTTCCTTCAGGATCGCGGAAAAGAGCGGGTCGAATGCGCGGCGGATGGGGGCCGCGGCGGCGCCGAGTGCGACGGCCCAGGGATCGATCATTCCGAGCTGGACGCGCGGAATGGTGCGGCCGGGACGTTCGGCGATCGACGGCAGCGGCGGGTGCATCGCCTCGAACAGCCTTCTTGAGAGGGCAGGGGGCGCACTGCCGTTGAGGATGACGGTTTCGGGGTCGAAGATCGTCTCGACCATATGAACCGCCTGCCGGAAATCGGCGCCGGCGCCTTCCAGCCATTGGCGGATGCGCGGATCGTCCGCGAGCGTCAGCCGCTCGACCTCTTCATAAGCATCGGTCGTTGCGGTGCCGAGGCCGAGATGCTGGAGCAACGAGGCGAACGAGGACCGATGTTCGAAGGGCGCGACCGTGCCGCCCCGCGAGAAGAGGACCATGCCGATCTCGCCCGCATTGCGGTTGCTGCCGGTATAAATCTCGCCGCCGAGAATGAGGCCCGCGCCAATGCCATAGCCGAAGTAGAGGCAGACGGCATGGTCGATGCCGTCCGCCACACCGTTCATGCGTTCGGCTGTCGCGCAGGCAGTGGCGTCGTTCTGCAGGGTTGTCTCAAGGCCGGTGCCCGCGGCCAGCGTTTCCACAAGCGGAAACGACTGCCATTTGGCCATCATCCAGGGGTCGTCGCCGGAAGGCTTCAGCCCATAGGGGCCGGGCATGGCGATGCCGAGCCCGGTCAGGCGCTGCGTGGACATCGGCACACGATCGGCAAGTTCGCGCCGCACGTTTCCGATGTGGTGGAGGATGACCTTGCTGCCTTCCTCAGGCTCGCCCGGCGGAAGGTCCGCAACGGCACGCGCCACTTCCCGCCCCAGAAAGTCCACGGCGACGATGCGTGTCAGTTCCCGGTCGATCTGCACGCCGAGCGCAAAGGCGCCTTCGGGAACGAGCCTGTAGGGTGTGGAAGGCTGGCCGCGCCCGCCGCGCACAACGTCTTCGGACGCGACGAGACCGTCGGCTTCCAGGCTTTCGATGAGATTGGAGACTGTCTGCTTGGTCAGGTGCGTGGCGCGGGCGAGGGCGGCGCGCGAGAGCGGGCCATTGACGCGGATGGCCTCGATGAGCACGCGCCGGTTATGCGCGCTCGTGCCCTCCTGATTGGTCCCGCTCCTGGCGCGGATCGTCCGCAATTCGTTCATCGACAATTCCCTCTTGACACCATTTGGATATTACACAAGACTTAAGTCAATACATTTGACTTAATAAGGAACCAGAGAGTTCCGGGGAACAAGGGCGAGGCGAAGCCAAGCCCAGAGCGATCCGGCGGAAGCCATAAGGCGCAACGATCACGAGTGTCCGCAAGACATTCCGGATTCAAACCAAACTGGAGGCAGGCATGTTGAAATCGATGGAGAAGACCCTGTTGTACGCAGCGCTGGTCGCGGCCGTTTCGGCTCCGCACGCGTTCGCCGAAACCACGCTCAATGCTCTGTTCATGGCGCAGGCCGCCTATAGCGAGGCCGATGTGCGCGCCATGACGGATGCCTTCACGAAGGCGAACCCCGATATCAAGGTGAACCTTGAATTCGTTCCTTATGAGGGCCTGCACGACAAGACCGTGCTGGCACAGGGGTCCGGCAGCGGCTACGACGTCGTTCTGTTCGACGTGATCTGGCCGGCCGAATATGCCGCCAACAACGTTCTGGTCGATGTGACCGGCCGCGTTACCGATGACATGAAGAAGGGTGTGCTGCCGGGCGCCTGGACGACCGTCAACTATGATGGAAAATCCTACGGCATGCCGTGGATCCTCGACACCAAATACCTGTTCTACAACAAGGAAATCCTGGAGAAAGCCGGCATCAAGACGCCGCCGAAGACCTGGGCCGAACTGTCCGATCAGGCGCAGATCATCAAGGACAAGGGCCTGCTGGCAACGCCCATTGCCTGGAGCTGGGCGCAGGCCGAGGCGGTGATCTGCGACTACACCACGCTGGTCAGCGCTTACGGCGGCGAATTCCTGAAGGACGGCAAGCCGGCCTTCGCTGAAGGCGGCGGTCTCGATGCGCTGAAATATATGGTCGACAGTTACAAGTCCGGCCTCACCAATCCGAACTCCAAGGAGTTCCTGGAGGAGGACGTGCGCAACGTCTTCCAGAACGGTGAGGCGGCATTCGCGCTGAATTGGACCTACATGTACAACATGGCCAATAGCGGCAAGGACAGCAAGGTTGCCGGCAAGGTGGGCATCGTTCCCGCCCCCGGCGTCGAGGGCAAGAGCGAGGTTTCGGCCGTCAACGGCTCAATGGGCCTCGGCATCACCTCCACGAGCCAGCATCAGGAAGAAGCCTGGAAGTACATCGTCCACATGACGTCGCAGGAAACGCAGAACGCCTATGCGAAGCTGAGCCTGCCGATCTGGGCCTCTTCCTATGAGGATCCCGCCGTGACGGCTGGCCAGGAAGAGTTGATCGCTGCCGCCAAGCTCGGCCTTGCGGCCATGTATCCGCGGCCGACGACGCCGAAATACCAGGAGCTTTCCACGGCCCTGCAGCAGGGCATTCAGGAAGCGCTGCTCGATCAGGCGACGCCTGAAGAGGCGCTGAAGTCCGCCGCGGAAAACAGCGGGCTCTGATCTTGAGCGCTTGCGGGTGGCTTCGGCCACCCGCACGATATTACCCGACAAGCGACGAAGAGACGTGATGTCCAGCACCTGGATGACGACCCGGGCGTGGCTTCTCATGCTGCCCCTTCTGATCATCATGACCGCCGTCATCGGCTGGCCGATGGTCGATACCGTCAGGCTTTCCTTCACCGACGCCAAGCTCGTCGGGACCGGTGGCGCCTTCGTCGGATTCGACAACTATGTGAAGATGTTGTCGAGCAGCAACTTCCAGCGTGCGCTCTTTGCCACGACATGGTTTGCCGTCATCTCCGTCACCGCGGAAATGGTGATCGGCGTTCTGGCCGCTCTTCTTCTGAACCAGCAGTTCTACGGCCGTGCCGTGCTGCGCGCCCTGCTGATCCTGCCCTGGGCGCTGCCGACCGTGGTCAACGCAACTTTGTGGCGGCTGATCTACAATCCCGAATACGGCGCGCTGAATTCCGCGCTCACGCAGGTCGGATTGCTCGACAGCTATCGTTCCTGGCTGGGCGAGCCGGGCACGGCCATGACCGCGCTCATCGTCGCGGACTGCTGGAAGAATTTTCCGCTCGTGGCGCTCATCGCGCTTGCCGCGCTCCAGGCGGTGCCGCGCGATATCACGGCCGCATCGCTCGTCGATGGCGCAGGCCCCTTCGCGCGTTTCCGCTTCGTCATCCTGCCCTATCTCGCCGGCCCGTTGATGGTTGCGCTGGTGCTGCGCACCATCGAGGCGTTCAAGGTGTTCGACATTATCTGGGTGATGACGCGCGGCGGTCCGGCCAATTCGACGCGGACCTTGTCGATCCTCGTCTACCAGGAGGCGTTTTCCTTCCAGCGCGCGGGCTCCGGGGCGTCGCTTGCCCTGGTCGTCACGCTCATCGTGACGGTGCTTGCGGTCGGCTACGGCATGCTGGTGCGCCGCACGGCGGGGAGTGCCGCCTGATGGAACGCCGCAGCCTTCTCGCTTCCATCCTCATTCATACCGCGGCGCTGCTTCTCGCCGTCGTCATCGTCGCGCCGGTCTTCTGGCTCTTCGTGATGAGCATCTCGCCGGCCGCCGATCTCGTTGCCCGACCGCTGAATTGGTGGCCGAGCGCGATGGATTTCTCGCGCTACGCGACATTGCTTTCGAGCATACCCAACAGTGCGGGCGCCAACTTCGTTGCATCGCTGGTCAACAGCGTCCTCGTTGCCGGCATGGCAACGCTTGCTGCCATTGCGCTTGCGGTGCCGGCCGGGTGGGCCGTCTCGCGCACCCCCGCCATCAGCTGGTCCCTGTCGCTCGTGATCGCCACCTACATGCTGCCGCCGGTCGCGCTTGCCGTGCCGCTCTATATGGCGCTCGCGTCCTTCGGACTGCTCAACTCCGTCTTCGGGCTGGCATTGGTCTATCTGACCATTCTGGCACCCTTCACGACGTGGCTCATGAAGTCCGGCTTCGACGGTATTCCCCGCGAGATCGAGCAGGCGGCGATGATGGATGGCGCGAGCCTGTTTGCGACCCTGCGCATCATTACCCTGCCGCTCGCCATGCCCATCGTCGCGACCTCGGCGCTCTTCGCCTTCCTGCTGGCCTGGGACGAGTTCTTTTATGCGCTGCTGTTCACTTCGGATCAGCGCGCCCGAACCCTCACGGTGGCGATCGCCGAACTCGCGGGCGGCAGGGTTTCCGATTACGGGCTGATCGCGACGGCTGGCGTGCTTGCCGCGCTGCCGCCGGTGCTGGTCGGCCTCATCATGCAACGGGCCCTGATTTCGGGCCTTACCAGCGGCGGTGTGAAAGGATGACCATGATCGAGACGACAAACCGGCCGGAGGGGCTTCAGGCAATCGATCGCGAGATGGCACGCCAGCATGCCGATGCCATCGCATCCTTCCGCAGCAGCGCCGAGGTGGCCGGAAAGGCCGCTGCCAGCCTGAAGCGGACCGGCAAGCTTCTGCTGCTCGGCATGGGCGGTTCGCACGCCGTCGGACGGGCCGTCGAGCCACTCTACCGCGCCCTTGGCATCGATGCCATCGCCGTGCCCCTGTCGGAGCAGCTTTCCGCACCGCTTTCCCTGGAGGGGCGGACGGTCTTCATCACTTCGCAGTCCGGCGAAAGCGCGGAAGTGTTGCGCTGGTTTGCGGAGACGGGCGGCAATGCCGATACCTTCGGCTTTACGCTCGAGAGCGGCTCCTTCCTCGGCCGCAGTGCTTCCTGCCTCGTGGGTGCGGGGGGCACCGAGCAGGCTTTCGCCGCGACGCGCAGCCTCACCATCAGTTTTGCGTTGCATCTGGCCATTTTCGCAGCACTGGGCGAGGACATGTCAACGGCGCTCGCAGCCCTGGAGACGCCCCTGGCGCCGTCGATCGACGAGGCTGTCGCCACCCTTTCGGACGTGCAATCGGTCGTGACGTCCGGGCGCCGATTGCAGGGCATGGCCGAAGCCATCGCGCTTGGCTTTGCGGAACTCTCCCGGATACCAAGCTTCTCGCTGGAGGGCGGGCAGTTGCGCCACGGGCCGATGGAAATGCTCTCTCCCGAGATGGGCGTCATCCTCTTTCGCGGTGACGACGAGACCGCCGATCTGGTGACCGCGATGGCGGTTTCCGTTGCCGGTACCGGCGCCAAACTCGTGATGTTCGATTGCTTCGGCCGGCCTCCGGTTGCGGGCGCCTCGACGATCGCCTTTCCGGCATCGAACGGCCTTGCCGCGATCTTCGCGATGTTGCCGACGGCGCAGCGCCTGATGATCGCGTTCGCCGAAGCACGCGTTCCCGACGCGGGAACGCCGGTGCGGTCGACCAAGATTACCCGGAGCGAATGAGTGAGACCGCTCGCCGTCATCGGAAACGTCAATGTCGACCTCATCATGGGACCGGCCGCGCCCTGGCCGCAGCCGGGCACCGAAATTATCGTCGATCACGACGAACTGCGGGTCGGCGGGTCGGCGGGCAATACGGCGCTGGCGTGGATGGCGCTCGGCACACCCTTCGAGATCGCCGCGAGCATCGGCCGGGATCAGTTCGGCACTTGGCTTGCCGCAAGCTTCGGCGACCACGCACGACATTGGCCCGTGCATGGCGAAAGCACCACGCTGTCCGTCGGCATCACCCATCCGGATGGCGAACGAACCTTCTTCACGACGCGTGGCCACCTGCCGCTGTTCAGCCTGGAGGATGTCTTCGCGGTGCTCGACGGCGAACGCCTTCGCGGCGGTATTGCCCTTCTTTGCGGCTCCTTCCTCACCGACAAGCTGGTGGAGGACTATTTCGCCCTGTTCGATTGGGCTGATCGCCATGACATCTGCGTCGCACTTGATACGGGTTGGCCGCTGGAAGGATGGACCGACGGCAACCGGCGTGCCGCCGCGTCATGGCTGTCACGTTGCCGGATCGCGCTGCTCAACGAAGTGGAAACGACGAACCTCGCCGGCGTTTCCGATCCCGTCGAGGCCGGTCGTATCATGCAGCAGGGAATGCCGGCCGATAGTCTCGTGGTTGTGAAGTGCGGGCCAAAGGGGGCGATTGCCATCGAAGGCAATGGTGCCGTGACCCATGTGGACGCGCCGCGGGTCGCCGTGGTCGATACGATCGGCGCCGGCGATGTGTTCAATGCGGCCTTTCTTGCGGCCTATGCGGATGGCAAGGGTGTGAAGGCGAGCCTTGAAGCAGGAACAGGCGTTGCCTCGCGCGCCATTTCGACCCATCCGCGACGTTACGAAGCCACCCAGCAGAAAGCCCTGGCATGAGCACCCTGACCATCGATGCAATCCGCAAGAGCTACGGTCCGGTCGAGACGCTGAAGGGCATCGACATCGCCCTGCAAAGCGGCGAATTCCTTGTTCTGCTCGGCGCTTCCGGTTGCGGCAAGTCCACCCTGCTCAACATCATCGCAGGCCTCGGCGAACCGACCAGCGGCGACGTGCGTATCGATGAGCGCTCGATCATCGGCGTGCATCCGAAGGACCGGGACATCGCCATGGTCTTTCAGTCCTACGCGCTCTATCCCAATCTCACCGTGCATCGAAACATCGGCTTCGGGCTGGAAATGCGCAAGGTCGAAAAGGCCGAGCGGGACAGGGCGGTGCTGGAGACGGCACGCCTGTTGCAGATCGAAAACCTGCTGGATCGCAAGCCGGCCCAGCTTTCAGGCGGCCAGCGCCAGCGGGTCGCCATCGGCCGCGCGCTGGTGCGCAACCCGAAGGTCTTCCTGTTCGACGAACCGCTGTCCAACCTCGACGCGAAGCTGCGCCTGGAAATGCGCACCGAGCTGAAGCGCCTGCATCTGCTGACCAAGACGACGGTCGTCTATGTGACGCATGACCAGATCGAGGCAATGACGCTTGCGACGCGCATCGCGGTCATGCGTAACGGACGCATCGAGCAACTCGACACGCCTGAAAACATCTATAATCGTCCGGCGACGCTCTATGTCGCGACCTTTGTCGGCGCGCTACCCATGAACCTGCTTGCCGGAACGATGGGACACAGTGGCGTGACGATCGACGGGACGACGGCGACGGTAGCCGTCGCGGGGCTGGAAGCCATCGCGCCGGGCCGTCGCGTCACACTCGGCATCCGCCCGGAAGCGATCGGCAAATCGCGCGAGCCCTTGTTCCGCGACGCGCGCTGCGAGGTTGCCGAGCTGACCGGACCGGAGCTCGTCGTCACCGCGCGGATCGGCGATCAGCGTGTCGTGGCGGCCATGCCGGCGGACGCGGGCATAAAGGCCGGGGACGAGATCACCATCAATGCCGATGCCACGGCCTTTCATGTCTTCGACGCCGAAACCGAGCAGCGTCTCAACTGACCGTTTTCTGTCACCTCACGCGCAGAGCCGCAGCCAAATCACGCCGGTAAAACACAGGGCGGCGAGGATTGCCGCGCTGTTTGCCAGGACACCGATCCTCGCCAACGAAGACGTCGAGCCATGCCGGTTTGCCTTCACGGTGAACCAGATCAGCACAAGGACGATTGCCACCGTCGTGATGATCAGCAACAGGCGCAGCGCAGAGATCGGGCCGAGCAGATGCCCGTCCCACCCGGCCCGGCACCCTGTCGCCTGGAGGACATAAAGAAGCAAGAACCCGCCCGCCCAGCCGATCCAGCCGATGAGAATGCCAAACACCGCGCGTCCGCTCATGGGCCTGTCCCTCCGGCGAGGAGGTTGATGACGAACGGAAATGCCAGGGCGACTAAGCCCGTGGTGAGCGTGAACAGGTGCCATTGGCGGCCAAGACGCAAATCGAGGTCCCTGCGGGCGGAGACATATCCGCGTCTGACACGCCACAGACAGAACAGCGACAGGATGAGGCCGATGAAGACATGCAGGACCGCATAGGCCTTGACGGCAAAGATGCTGGCCACCGCCGCGTGCCGTGTCGCCTCGGCGTGGATCTCGATGAGGACATAGCCGAGAGCCAGAAGCGCGACGGCATAGGCGACCGCGACGATGCAGAGATTTCCTACGGTTCGGCTCGTGAAGGTCCCACGCCCGAAGCCTGCGGCCACGATGAGGGCGACCGCCGAAATCACCGATGTCGTGGCATCTATGGGGATGACGCTTTCGGGCGGCCAGTTCGGGGCCGACAGCCAGAGAAAGAGCGAGCCGAACAACAACGACGCGAAGAGCGTGGCATCAGCGGTAAGGGTGAAGACCATTGCCCAATAGGATGGAGGCTGCGCCGTCTGGTAGTGATGCGGGAGGTCGGTGCCGTGGCCGACAGCGAGATCGGCAAGATCCGATTTCAGGCCGCAATCGCGGGTCCAGAGCAGGAACAGCGCCGTGACGATCAGCAGCGCGAGGGGCGCGAGCCAGTAGAGCTTCACGAGGATAAGTGCAAAGAAGCTGCCGGTCGCGATCGCCGTCAACAAGGGCAGGTAGGTTCTCTTCGGCAGGACGACGACCTGTTCGGGCTTTCCCGTCACCATGTCGACGCCGATAATCTCCATCCAGCCGTGCCGTGTCGCACCAAGATATCCTTGTCCCGAAGCCAGCACCGGCCCGAGCCTGTCCGGATCGAGTTGGTCTGCGCGCGCCGAGATTTCGGGAAGCGACGCGAAGGCATAGGCGGGCGGCGGTGTCGGCATGGCCCATTCCAGCGTGCCGGCCTGCCACGGATTGCGGCGGAAGGGCTTTCCGAAAACGGCGAGCAGCAGCAGGTCCAGTGCGACGAGGGCAAAGCCCGTCGTCATGATGAAGCCGCCCATCGAGGAGACGAAATTGAGCGTTTCCCAGCCTGCCTCCGGCGGATAGATCGAGATGCGCCGCGGCATGCCGCGTAGTCCCGTCAGGTGCATGGCGAAAAAGGTCAGGTTGAAGCCGATGAAGATCATCCAGAAGGCGGCGTGCGAAAGATGCTGCACGGCCTGCCGGCCGAAGATGTGCGGCAGCCAGTAATAGGCGGCGGCAAGCATGGGAAAGACGAAGCCGCCGACCAGCACGTAATGCAGATGTGCGACGACGAAATGCGTATCATGCGCCTGCCAGTCAAAGGGCACCATGGCAAGCATGACGCCGGTCAGCCCGCCCAGGACGAAGACGAACATGAAGCCGAATATGTGAAGCATGGGGACCGACATGCGCGGCTTTCCGTGAGCGAGCGTGGCAAGCCAGGCGAAGATCTGAACGCCGGTCGGAACCGCCGCCAGCCCGCTGGCGGCCGAGAAGAAGGAAAGCGCGACATGGGGAATGCCGACCGTGTACATGTGGTGGACCCAAAGTCCGAAGGAGAGGAATGCGAGGGCGATGACCGCCGCCACGACGATTTCGTAACCTTCGAGCGGGCGACGCGCGAGCGTCGGAATGATCGTTGAGAGCGCGCCGGCCGCCGGCAGGAAGATGATATAGACTTCGGGATGGCCGAACAGCCAGAAAAGGTGTTGCCACAGCAGCGGATCGCCACCGCGGGTCGGATCGAAGAAGGGCAGGCCGAAGGCTCGCTCTGCCTCCAGCAGGATCGACCCCAGAATGAGCGGCGGAAAGCCGATCAGCATCATGCCGGCCACGATGAGCATGTACCAGGCGAAGATCGGCATCCGCGTGAGCGACATGCCGGGCGCGCGAAGCTTCAGCACCGACACGAGGATCTCGACTGCGGCGGACAGCGCCGAGATTTCGACGAAGGTAATGCCGAGCAGCCAGACATCGGCATTGACGCCGGGCGAATAGGTCGATGACGACAGCGGCGTGTACATGAACCAGCCGCCATCGGGCGCGACGCCCGCAACGAGCGCACCGACGAGAAACGTGCCGCCGAAAAGGTAGCACCAGTAGCCGTAGGCCGACATGCGCGGGAACGCGAGGTCGCGGCTGCCCAGCATCTTCGGCAGCAGGTACATCGCCAACCCCTCGAAGAAGGGAATGGCGAAGAGGAACATCATCACCACGCCATGCATGGTGAAGACCTGCGCGTAGCTGGCTGCGTCGAGAAACGCGCTCTGCGTCGTGGCGAGCTGCGTGCGGATCAACATGGCCAGGATGCCGCCGATGGCAAAGAAGACCAGGGCCGTCATCATGAAGCGCTTGCCGATGATGGTATGGTTGACCGCCTGGAGGCGGCCCCATCCCGGCGGCGTGCCCCAGATGGCCGTCAATTCACGATGGAGGCGGAGCGCCGATTTGCGGGGGGATTGCGTCATCGGGCTGGCTCCTGCGCTTCGGGCAGACCGGCCAGAACGGCCGCGAAGTCCTCGGGTGCATGCGCATGCACTTCGAACACCATCCCGCCGTGACCGGTTCCGCAATATTCCGAACAGATGCCGCCATAGATGCCCGGACGGTCCGCGAGGATGCGCACTGTGGCGGCGTGACCCGGGATCGCGTCGATCTTGCCCCCAAGCCGCGGCACCCAGAAGCTGTGGATCACGTCATAGCTGGTCGCCGTCACCACGACCGTCCTGCCCGTCGGAATGTGAAGGATGGCTTCGCTCGTTCGCGCATCCTCGGCGTAGCGGAAGTCCCAGCGCCACATGCTGCCGCGCGCCTCCACCTCGAACGGCGCGCCGCCGATCCCCAGGTTGAGGATATACTCGCCACGCATCAGTCCGTGGCCGATCAGCGCGATCAGTGTGACGAGCGGAAAGGCGATCCCTCCCATCCAGATCCAGCGGGAAGGCGATACCCGCCGTCCGCTCCCCGGCCGGAAAATGACAAGCAGGAAAAGCCCGAGGACAAGCAGGAAGATCGCCGCCGCGCCAGCCAGCATCAGCCACCAGAGGTTCGCGATGGCGCCGGCAAAGGGGCCGGCCGGATCGAGCGCGGAAAGGTCGCCCGTGCAGCCGGTGAGCATGAGGGGGAACGAAAAGGCAAGGACGGCACGGAACCCGATTGCTTGTCGTAAGGTTATCGGCGGGAAGGGAGAATGCGCATGGAAGAAACGCAGGACAAGGACAATCCCGTCATCCAGAAGGTCGAGGAGAAGGACGCCAGTTCGCTGGTCGCCATCAGCGGGCATCCGCTGCATGCCATGAGCGTGCACTTTCCCATCGCTTTCGTCTTCGCCACGCTTGGCGTCGACATGCTCTACTGGTGGACGGGCGATACGTTCTGGCTTCGTGTCGGGCTGTGGTCTTCCGGCGGCGCATTTTTCCTTGGAATGGCGGCGGGCCTCGTCGGCACGGTCGAACTGCTGCTGGTACCCGGCATTCGCGCGCGCGCGGCCAGTTGGGCCCATGCCATTTCCGCCATGACCCTCATTGCCGTGATGGGCGCCAACTGGGGCACGCGCGTCATGAACCCACTCGACGTTCTGCCGCAGGGCCTCCTGCTTTCCGGCCTGGCAGCAGTCCTGACGGGAATGGCGGGTTGGCATGGCGGCAAGCTCATCTTCGATCACGGCGTCGGCCTCATGGTTTCCGCAAAGGATTGAATTCATCGTAGAGACGCTTCAGGCCGCCCGGTTCGGAGAGCACGTCGAACAGCGCGAGATCCATCGCCGGCTTGGCCAGAACGATAAAGAAGATCGCGATGACGACCCCGCCGCTGAGGATCGTGGCCGTGATGAAGCGCCAGGTCGGATAGATTTCGCCCTCGCGGAAAAGCCTGATGACGACGAGGCCCGTCAGCACATGCAGGATGGCGAGGAGGCCCACGAGCGCGAGTTTGACGGAGAACCAGGGCTCGAAGGTCTGGCGCAGGAAGATCAGCATCGTTCCGGTCAGAACGGCCACGAACGCTGCCGGCGAGATGATGCCGATATAGGCGAACCGCACCAGCCGCTGCAAACGCAGGAGCGCGTCCTCATCCTTTGCGTGGGCGCGCTGCACATAAAGTCCCGGCAGACTGACGATGCCGGCCGCCCAGATTGCGATGGCGGCGATATGCACGAATTTGGTAAGCGCAATCACGACGCCGGCCTGTCAAGGCTGTTCTGCGAAAGCAGAATGCGGATGCGCCACAGCATGGCGACCAGATAGGAACCGGCGGCCGGAACCCACATCAGAACACCCGCCAATTGCTGGTCTTCGAGCGGTGAAAGGCCGAAAGCCGCAGTCGTCGACACGTGCGCGTCATAGAGCGGACCGCGTGAAAAGGTGAGCAGGGCGGCCAGCATGCCCATCTGCAGGACCGTGCCGAACAAAAGCGCGCAGGCATTGCCGGCCGACGTGCGCTGATCGAGTGCGACCATCCAGAGCCAGACCGCCGAGCCGAGCAGCGAAAGCTGCATCAGCCAGTAGGCGGCATGGGAGGAGAGCGCGAACTGATAGGCAACCGGAGAGTGCCAGAGCCAGAACAGCAGTGTGTGGGCGGCAAACGCCACGTGCGGCGCGCGAGGGCGCCACGGCCGTCGGCCCAGAGCAAGGACCAGAAGAGGCGCTGCGACAGCGACGAGCAGAATGTGGTGAAGCACCCTGGCGGAGAACAGCGCGGACGCCAGCGCGCAGAGCGGCGACACGAAGGCGATGAGCAGTACCGCCATGGCGGCGGCGGCATAGCTGCGATGAACCCCGTCGCGGCTATGTCGATAAAGGGCGAACGAGAGCAGCGCCAGCGCAGCAAGCAGAACGGGATCGAAGTTCCAGCGCCAGGGCAGCGACAGAAGATCCGGCGCCGGTCCGCAATAGATTTCGTCGTTCGGCATCGTTCTCTCCGCTCGGTGCTTCACGCCTGGGCGTCGTCACAAGCGGGCCGACTGGCCCGCGTGCTTCGGCCGGCGTCGCCGCGCCGCCCGAATTGCCCCTGTCCGAAGCGACATAGGTCGCTGCTGCGGCAAGTCCATCAATTGGCTGCTTTTTTCGGCCGACGATGCGGATAGCTGGAGTATGCGAGAAATCTACGGGGCGGTGATATCCGTGGGCCTTGCTTTCTGGGCGTTCTGCTCCTCGGTAAAGAGTGACCACGCGGAGATGAAGAGGGCGGCGATCAGGGGACCGATCACGAAGCCATTGATGCCGAACAGTGAAATGCCACCGACCGTCGAGATCAGCACGACATAATCGGGCAGCCGTGTTCCTTTGCCCACAAGCGGCGGACGCAGCAGGTTGTCGATCAGCCCGATCACGAACACGCCGATGAGAACCAGGATCACGCCCTTCAGCCAGGCGCCCGCGAGAAAGAGCCAGATCGCGGCCGGAATCCAGACCAGCGCCGCACCGACGGCGGGCAACATAGACAGGAACGTCATGACGACGCCCCATAAGAGCGCGCCCTCGATACCCAGGGCCCAGAAGCTGACGCCGCCAATGGTGCCTTGGACGATCGCGATGATGATGTTGCCTTTGACCGTGGCGCGCACGACATCTGCCACCTTGTCGACGAATTTGCGGCTGTAGTCGTCGCTCAGTGGTATCGCCTTGCGGATCGTCACGCCGAGCGCGGCGCCATCCCTGAACAGGAAGAACAGCAGATAGAGGAGGATGCCGAAGCTGACGAAGAACTGCAGGGTGTTCTGGCCGAAGCTCAAAATGGTTCCTGCAATGGACTGACCCGCCTGCATGAAGGCCGATGAGATCTGCTCGCGCAGTTCCGCGAAGCCGCCAAGCCGCATCGAGGTCAGCCAGTTTTCGATGCTTGCCGGCAACGCATTCTGAATGCCCGTGAGATAGGCGTTCAGGTCGATTTCCTTGTTGCTGATCTTCTCATAGAGGCTTGTACCTTCCTGGATGAGAGAGCCGAGTATGACCATGGCGGGCACGATGACGAGGCAGACGCACAACAGCACCGTTAGCAAGGCCGCGATGCTGCTGCGGCCGTGCAGTCGCCGTTCCAGTTTCGCGTGAACCGGAAAGAAGATGATGGCGAGAATGAGTGCCCAGAAAATCGCGGTGTAATAGGGCAGGAGGAGCCAGACGAACGCCACCGTCAGAAGCGTCAGAAGAATGTAGAAGCTGGTACGTTGAACAGACATGGTTGCCTTGCTGGCTGAGCGGTTCACCCTGCGGATGCAGGACGTCGCAGGTGAACAATAAAGGCACATTCAAGCAAAGGACAATGGGAAACCGTCCTTGCGAAGGCGGCAGCTACCCTGCCGCTTCCTCCGTCACGACCTCGAAGCGGGTCAGGCGGGCGGGACCGAAGGCCGTCGAAAGCGCGACGTCTGTCGCATCGCGTCCCGTCGCCATCAATATGCGACCGATACGGGGCGTGTTGTGGCGGGCATCGAGCGTGTACCAGCGACCGCTGAGATACACTTCGAACCAGGCGCTGAAATCCATGGGATGCGGATCCTTGGGGACACCGATATCGCCTAGATAACCTGTGCAGTACCGGGCGGGAATGTTCATGCAGCGGCAAAGCGTGATCGCGAGATGTGCGAAATCACGGCACACGCCGGTTCGGTCGTTGAACCCGCCATAGGCGGTTCTCAGCGGATCGGCCTTCTCGTAATCGAATTCTATGCGTTCGTGCACGAAGTCCACGATGGCCTGCACACGCGGCCAGCCGAGCGGCATGGCGGAAAACCGCTTCCAGGCGAAATCCGACAGCCGATCCGTATCGCAGTAGCGGCTGCCGAGCAGGAAGACCAGCACGTCGTCGGGCAGATCCTTGATGTCATGCTGGACGGCGTTTTCCGGTACGGGATCCGGCAGGCCGCTGTCGTAGATCTCGAAGCGGGTGGAGATCGTCGTCAGGCCGGCCGGCGCAACGATGCGGCTGCAGGCATTGCCGAACCCGTCGAGATACTCCCATGCCTCGATCGGACGGTCGAAGGTCAGGACCTGCTCCGTCAGCAGATCGGCGCGCCGGCTCGGATGGATGTTGAGAACCAGCAGCATGGCCGTGTCGTTCTCGCATTCGTAACCGATATCGAAGCCGGCGCGTATTTTCATTGGCATACCCCTGGAACAGCCGCGGTCAGGCGCAACGCTCTCGCACGCAAGACGTTCCGGACAGGCTGCTGGGGAATGCTATGCCTGTCGGGCTTTCCGGTTGGCATAGCGTAGATCGCGGGCGGCTTTTCGTGCCGCCTCATCCTCGATGACACGGGCAACACGCGCTTTTTCAGCGCTTTCTCGCGCTTGTGTCTCGGCAACGGCCGCCGCTTCCGCTTCGGCCTGCAATGCGGCCTCCTCGGCTGCGATCCGGGCGTGTTCCTCTTTTTTCACGCGCTCGCGCTCGACACGACGTTCTTCGCGTGCTGCGGCGGCGATGGCGCGTTCAGCCTGGCGCTCCGCTCTGGCGGGTGCTGCGGTGGCCTGGGCATTGCGATAGGCTTTCAGCAGTGCTGCTTTCGCATCGGCAGATGCCGTGCGGCGGTCGGAAAGCTGGTTATCTCTGGCGTTCTTCAAACTTTCGTCCTGTCTATCTTGATTGGAAGGGAGGTGTCATCGCGCAGCGGCGCGCTTTGCGAGGAGAGCGGAAGTGGCGGACGCGCTGTCCTCCATCTTCTTGGCAAGGCGCGCTTCGCGAAGCCGTTGCGTCTTGGCATCGCGGGACTCGTTGATGGCGGCCAGCTCCTCAACCGCCTCGGCCTTGGAGAAGAAGGGCGTCTGGATCGCATTGAACGCGATCTCGGCCTTCTGGCGTGACAGGCTATATTTCTCTGTCATGGGATTTCCTTTGGTGATGCTCGACAGTCGAGCTGAAAACAAAAGGCCAGGCGATTTGCCTGGCCTTGTTTGGGTGGTGCGCGTCCGGCAGTGCCAGTACATCCGTGGTCAAGGCGAAGCGCTACCCGAAATTAGGCGGCCTGGAGATTGCAGGCCGACATTTTGCCCGACTTGTTGTCGCGCTCCAGCTCGTAGCCGATCTTCTGGCCTTCGACGAGTTCGCGCATGCCGGCGCGCTCGACGGCAGAGATGTGAACGAACGCGTCGGCGTCGCCGTTATCAGGCTGGATGAAGCCGAAGCCCTTGGTGGAATTGAACCATTTAACTGTGCCAGTGGTCATGATGAACCCTTTCGTAGCAACATTGAGAAACCGATGCGCCGAGGCGCGCCGGAGGATGATAGCGATTTTGAAAGGAAGTTCGTTCAGGGCGCGGTGCCAGACGCGCAACAAGCAAAGCTCAAAGCAAATTCGATGTGCACTTGTACCTGCGCAAGACAGGTGCGTCAACTATTAGTTTTTTCGCCATTCCATCTCGTCATTTGGTTGTGATGTGGTGACTTACACTCGCTGGCCCGTTCCGCCACCGCTTTGATCATTGGCCGACATCCCGGCGCCCTCAACCAAAGGGAGGATATAGGGGGTGGAAAGGGCGTAGGCAGGGATGGCCACGCCGTTGAATTCACCCTTCGCGTCGCTCGCCTCGGCCTTTTGCTCGAATGGTGTGACCGGCGAATCAAACGCTATGCTTGCATCGTCGCCCATGCGACCTCACCGCTTATGGTCAGGGCATCGGCGCGATTGCAGGGGCGTCAGATGGTCTTCTTGCTGCTCGAAAGCTCGGCATCTCTCGTGCTGAGCACGGTTTTCGTGGTTCTGTTACGCTGGTTGTCGGTGCCGCTTCATCTCATCGATCTGCCGGACCACCGGAAGATCCATGAAGGGGCCGTGCCGCTGTGCGGCGGGATCGCGATCTTCATGGCTTTTGCCGGCATGAACCTGATCACGGCCAATGGAATGGACGTCGGGCCGGGTTTCTGGCCGGGGACCATGCTTGTCGTCGCGCTTGGAGTGCTGGATGATCGCTTCACCCTGCCGGCGCGTCTCCGGTTCGCGGCGCAGGTCCTGATTGCGCTGGCGCTGATCGCCGCCGAGGGCCTCGGACGGATTTCGCTCGGTGACCTGTTGCCGATGGCCGGTCCCGCGGCCTACGGCTTGCTCTTCGTCATCTCTGTCGTCTTCGTCGTCGGGCTGATCAATGCCTGGAACATGGCTGATGGCGTCGATGGGCTTGCCGGCGGGATTGCCGCGTCCACTCTCGTCTGGATCCTTGCGCTTGTGCTCCTGACCGGGGAGGAGGGGCTTGTCTTTCCGGTTGCCGCTCTGCTTGCGGCGGTCGGCGGCTTTCTCGTCTTCAACCTGCGCAGCCCGTGGCGCGCACGCGCCTGCGTCTATCTCGGCGATGCCGGCAGCACCGGTCTGGGCGCAATCATCGCCTATCTGATCCTGCGCCTGTCGGATGGCGCGGACGGACTGCCGTTTCCATCCCTGTTGTGGCTGGTGATCCTTCCGGTCATCGATACGCTGAGCCTCATGGTGCGTCGCCTTCTCGATCACCGCAGCCCCATGTCGGCGGACCGTCGGCACCTGCACCATCTCATGATCGATTCCGGTCTGTCGCCGGCCGCGACCAGCTACATCATCATTCTCGTCTCCTTCCTGTGTGGAGGCATTGGTTATCTCGGCCTGCTGTTTACGGTGCCGCAGCAGGTGATGGTGGGCGGCCTGCTCCTCGTCGCGGTTACGCACAGTGCCTTCGTGCTCGCCGTCGAAACCGCCACGCACCGGCGCGCCGACCGGGCCGCCAGCCCATCCATCAAGCTGCAGATATAGGAGGAGCACGATGTCGATCTCCGTGCTGATCATGACGCTGAACGAGGAAAAGAACCTGCCCGCCTGCCTCGCCTCGCTGGACTGGTGCGATGATATCGTCGTGCTCGATTCCTATTCGACCGATGCGACCGTGGAGATCGCGCGGGCTGCCGGCGCCCGCGTCTACCAACGGGTGCACGATACGGAATCGAACCAGCGCACCTACGGGCTGAAGGAGATCGAATACAAGTATCCCTGGGTCTACACGCCCGATGCCGACGAAGTGACGCCGCCGGATCTGCGCGACGAGATGCTTGCGATTGCGTGCGATCGGAAGCGGCCCGAAAGCGCCTTCCGCATCCGCTACAAGAACATGTTCATGGGGCGGTGGATCAAGCACAGCAGCCTCTACCCGACCTGGATCACGCGGCTGGTCCGGCCCGATCGCGTGCGCTATGAGCGCGACGCCCATTCCCGCTGTCTGACCGAAGGACCGGAAGGCCGGCTCAATGCGCATTTCATCCACTACAGCTTCAACAAGGGCATGAATGCCTGGTACGACAAGCACAACCGCTACTCCTCGTCGGAAGCGCGCGAGACCGTCGTCAGCCTGCGCGAGAAGCGCGTGCCGTGGCACGATGTCCTGAGCGGCGTGCCGGAGGTGCGACGACGGGCGCTCAAGGAATTGGCCATGCGTCTGCCGTTCCGGCCGACGGCGCGCTTTCTCTACATGTATGTTCTACGCGGCGGTTTTCTCGATGGCAAGGAAGGCTACCACTATTGCCGGCTGCTCGCCGCTTACGAATACATGATCGTCATCAAGACCG
Organism: Shinella sp. AETb1-6; assembly: GCF_009826875.1. NCBI lineage: Bacteria > Pseudomonadati > Pseudomonadota > Alphaproteobacteria > Hyphomicrobiales > Rhizobiaceae > Shinella > Shinella sp. AETb1-6. The sequence goes on from NZ_WUMM01000003.1 coordinate 270,674, forward strand.
AAGAGTTGCGGCGCCGGGAAGAAGGTTTGCCGGTCTGATCGATTGTCGCAGCCGGCGCAAGCCGTGTTGCGGCCGCCGCCGGGAGAAGAAGGCACGAGGCTCCCCTTCCGGCGGTTGAGTTTTGCGATCCCGCGCATCCGGGAAGGAGGCCGCCCGTGACCCTGCTATTGACCTGCCTTCTTTGCCTGACGGTCGCCCTGCTCTTGGTGTGGGGCATGCTGGCGCCGGGCCGCATCTACCAGCTTCCCTTCCTCGTCGGTGTGATGGCCGTGAGTTTTCTTCTGCCGCAGCTTCCCGGCCTGATGGATGACCGCTTCCTGCCGCGCGGCGCCTACGACCGGATGGTGGCGTTCACGATCCTGTGCCTGGTGGCGGCCTGGCTCGGCTGGATTTCGACACGCAAGCCGGTCGCCTTCCTGCGCGGGAATTTCAGCGAGGGACGGCTTCTGATCGTTTCGGCCGGGCTTTCCGTCATTGGCGCCTACTTCTATTTCAAGCTGAGCCGCCTGCCGGGCGACATGGTGGTCGGCGTGCAGATGAGTGGCGTGCCGGTGATCTATCTCTTCGTGGCCCGTCTCATGACCTACGGGCTTGCAATCGGCGTCCTGTGCCTTGCGAGACGGACATCGCTCTTCGCCCTGTCGATTGTCGTTTTCGATCTCGTCTTCTATCTCGACCGCATCGTCGTCACGGGCAAACGTGCGGAAGCCGTCGAGCTTTTCGCGATCTTTGCCGTCGCGTTCTGGTTCCATCGCGGGTGGCTCGCGCCGCGGACGATCATACTTGCGGGTGTCCTGCTGGGCACGTTCCTGATGAACAGCATGGGCGATTACCGCGCGATCACGCGTGAGAACGCCAGTCCGATCTGGCAGGACATCAGCCAGATCGACGTCACCGCGAATTTCAGGGCAACCCTCAAAGAGGGCGGGCTGGAAGTGCGCAATGCGATCCTGCGCATCGACCATGCCGCCGAGACGCTCGAATTCGACTACGGCAAGTTCCACTGGAACCGGCTGGTGTTCAACTATGTCCCCTCCCAGCTCGTCGGTGAGGCGGTGAAGCGGTCGCTGATGCTGAGAACGCCTGCCATGGCGCGTGACTACAACGCGCTGACCGGCACGACGGAGACCGGCATGGCCGATGCATTTCAGTCTTTCTGGTATTTCGGCGCGCTGAAGTTCTTCCTCATCGCCTATCTCCTGGCGCGGCTCTGGGCGAGCGCCAAGGAAGGGCAGGCGGCAGGGCAGGTCGTCTACATGCTGTCGATCGTGCCGGCGATGCATGTCGTGTCACACCAGACCGACTGGGTCATCATGGCCTGGGTACATATGGTGCTGTTTCTTGTCCCGTCGCTGGCGCTGGCGGCCGTTCCCGCAAGACGAGGCCGCAGCGGACATGCTGACCCGTTCGTATCAAGGAGGCTCGTTCATTCATGAAATCGCGCTATGACGATCCCGCCTTCGATGCGGGCGGCCGAGCCACACCGCTTCTCGGTGGACCGACTTATGCGCTGCGCTTCCGCTTGATGCGGCTTGCGTGGCTGGTTGCGTGGCGCTGCCTTGCGGCCTGGACGCCGTCGCCCTTCCATCCCTGGCGAAATCTCCTGCTGCGACTGTTCGGTGCGAAGGTTCACCCGACCGCGATCGTGCATGGCAGCACGGTCATCTGGTGGCCGGGCAATCTCACGATGGGACGCAACGCCTCGATGGGGCCGGGTGTCATCTGCTACAATGTGGCGCCGGTGACGCTCGAGGCGCTCGCCGTCGTCTCGCAACGCGCGCATCTGTGCACGGGCACCCACGACATCCACAAGGCTTCCTTTCCGCTGGTGGCGCGGCCCATCATGTTGCGTCACAAGGCATGGGTGGCCGCCGAAGCCTTCGTTGGACCGGGAACGGACGTGGGTGAGGGCGCGGTGCTGGGTGCGCGGGGCGTGGCGGTGAAGTCACTGGAGCCTTGGACGGTTTATGCCGGCAATCCGGCAAAGGCTGTCGCCAGCCGCCGGCGGAGCGCAGACGGCATCTGACCCAAGTCCTGCCCTATCGTGTTGCTGCCGTCAGGCCGGGGTTTTCCGTCTTTGGGCTGTAGGCGTCGTAGAGGCTGATAGTCCGACGCGCGATCTGCGGCCAGGTATAGTTCTCGAACACCAGTCGGCGGCCCTTGTATCCCATGGCTGTCGCCGCGAGAGGATGGGAAAGCACATCGATCAAGGCGGTGGCGATCTCCATCGGATCGAGGCTGACGACAGCGCCCGCGCCGGCGGCGGCGACCTCCGGAAAATGGCAGGCATCGGTGATGACGACGGGCGTGCCGCAGGCAAGCGCCTCGGTAATGGCGATGCTGAATCCCTCCTGGCGGCTGGGCAGGCAGAAGCAGGCGGCCGCCGCGAAGGCTTTCAGTTTGGTGTCCCCATAGACCGGGCCGACCATGAACACCCGATGTTCCAGACCAAAGCGGCGCACGAGGTCGCCGAAGTCGTCCTCGGCGCCGCCATCGGGGCCGGCGACGACGAGATCGACATCGGGGCATTGCCGTGCCACCAGCTGGAAGGCACTTGCGAGGAGATCGAGCCCCTTCTTGTAATGCAGCCGCGACAGGAAGAGCACGAAGCGCCGCCCGGCGGGCAAGCCGATCAGCGCGGGAAAGTCAGCCGCAGCCGGCAAGGTTTCGAATTCCTCGGTGAAGACACCGTTGGGAATGATCTCGGCCGGCGCCTTCAGATGGAGCGGCCGCATGAGCTTTACTTCGTCGCGGTTCAGAGCATGGAGAAAGGCAGCACCGTCGAGCATGCGCCGGAAGGCGACTGCAAGGGCGAGACGTTTTTTCCAGGGCTTCTGGGAAAGGCTCCAGCTATCGAGCATTCCCGCAGGACAGACGCAATAGGGAATGCCGTTGCGCGTGGCGATGGCCGCCGCGCAGGCGAGGATGGGTTCCCATATACCGTGCAGATGCACCTGCGCGCTGTCGGCGAGAACGCGGGCGAGGAAGGGGCGTGCCTTCAGGCACAGGATCGCCTCGATCGTGCCCGGCGGCGGCAGGATGTGCCAGACGACCCGCTGGAAGCCGGGAATGGCCGCCCCGAGCCGCGCGACGCTGGCGAGGGTCCGGTCATCCGCCTGGCTGACCACGCGGACATCGTGCCCGAGGCTTGCCTGCGCTGCGGCGAGCCGCATCACCACGGCCTGCGGCCCGCCGCTGTCAGGGTCGATCGAAGTGATGACATGGACGATCTTCATGCAGTGGATCCGTTGAGTGAGGACAGCACGCCGAGAAGGCGCGCGCCGTATTGTTCGACGGTGTACTCCTTTGCGCGAAGCCGGGCGTTCGCGGCCATGGTCGCGCGCACATCTTCGTTGTCGGCAAGGTAGCGCACCGCATCGACGATGGCTTGCGGATCCCGCTCCGGCACGATCAACCCTTCCACGCCATCGCGCACGACGCTTCCGGTGCTGTAGGTGGTGATAACGGGAAGCCCGCAGGCCAGTGCTTCATAGACGACAGTCGCCGATCCCTCGCAAAGCGAGGGCAACAGGAAGACGTCCGCCCAGCGATACTCGTCTGCGATCGCTGCACGCGGGACGATACCCCTCAGCTCGATCGACCGGCTCAGCCGGCGGCGGACCGGTTCAGGCAATCGGTCGGGGCCTGCCATGCGCATGCGCACGGCGGCGCCAAGGCGTTCGGCGGCTTGCAGCACATAGGGCGAGCCCTTGCGCAGGCCGACCTCGCCGATCGTCAATATGCGCAACGGTCCCGGTGCACGAACCTTAGCGCTTGAATGATCCGTCGCATCGACGCCGTAGGGGACGACCACGCAGCGCTCTGCCGGAACGCCCTCGGCGACGACATGGTCGCGCACGAATTCCGAAGGGCAAACGATACGGTCGGCCAGCGCCCATTCGGCGCGCTCGCGCGCCGCGAAGGCCTCGGCATGGGGATTGGTTTGCACCGGCCCAGCCCATTCCGGGAAGCGGCGCATCTCCTCCGCGAGAATATTTTCCACGACGGCGCGCGGCGCGATCATCTGCTCCACGGCCACCCAAAGGCCCTGCCGCTTCGCCGCCTGCATCTGCTCCAGTGCGTCGCCGCTATAGGCGTAGAGGCCCGCGGCATTGTGAAAGCCGTGCGTTGCGACGAGGGTCGAGAACCGGCTGCCGGCCCAGACGGCGTGCGATGCTTCTTCCGCTGCATCCTCGATGCGCAGGCGGCGGATGGCGGAGCGGACGCCGAACAGGGGGAAATCCGTAATCAGCTCCGGCGGCACGCCATTCGGGACCCGCCCGACCAACCGCTGCACCGAACGGGGTAGCAGGGCAGGTGGCAGGAGGCGCAGCAGCGCCGGCCAACTTTTCGTGCCGCAGATATCGGTGAAGAAATGGCCAAGTCGCCCTTCCTTCGCCAGGATGCGGGCGACGGCATAGTGCATGCGGGCACCGAGCTGGCTGACGACGACGGTCTGGGTCATGACGGTCGGTGCTCCAGCATGATGGTGCCTGCCGGAACGGGTTCCTTTTCGGCGATCTCGGCGAGAAGAGCGCTCCAGGTGGTCAAAGCGCGGTCATAGGCATAGTCGGCTTCCAGCACGGCTCGCGCGGTTGCACCCATTGCCGCAACCCTTTCGGGGTCGGCGGCGAGATCGGATATGGTTTCGGCCAGCGTTTCCGCTTCGCCGATTTCGATATTGACGCCGCACCGCTCGGCGGCCACCACAGCCGCGACACTACCCCTGGGATCGCCGATGAAAAGAGTGGGTTTTCCGGCGGCCAAGATGCCGTAGAACTTGCTGGGAATGATGCAGTGCTCAAGGCAGGGCAGCAGGGAGACGACGTGGAGGTCCGGCACGCCGAGGCTTTCGGATAGCTGCCTCGCCGGTTGCAACGGCTTGAACTCGACATTGGCAAGGCCGCGCGCGTGGACGGCTTCCATGACGGATTGCAGCTTGTGGCCGCCCCCGACCATGAGGAAGCGGACGTTCGGATGGTCCTTCAAAAGCGTTGCTGCTTCGATCAGCGTCTCGAATTCGTGGGCGCGGCCGAAATTGCCGGAATAGCCGACGACGAACTTTCCCGCATAGCCCCAGGCGGCGCGCAACGGGTTATCTTCCTTCGCGACGGGGTGGATTTCGGCGGCGTCGGACCAATGGTGCAGCACGCGGATCCGTTTCGCGGGCAGGCCGCGCGCCACGAGATAGTCCGCCATCCGCTCCGTCGGGCAGATCGTCAACCGCGAATGTGTGATCGACCGGTCGCGCAGCCATGCCGCAAACCGGCCGAGGATCGGTGCCGTGCGCAGAAGACCGAGTTCGATTGCCGTTTCCGGAAAGAGGTCCATGACCCAGTTCACCATCCGGCCGCCGCGCAGCCAGATGGGCAGTGCGCAGGCAAGCGAGATCAGCGGCGGATCGGTGCACACGACGACGACATCGCCGCGCCTGATGTTGCGGGAGAGCCAGGCGAAGGCCGAAAGATGGAAAGACAGGTAATCGGCCGCCCGGCCGGGCAAGCTGCCACGACCGAAGCGCGAGGTGGGTAGCCGCACGACGTCGACGCCCGAACAGGTTTCGCGCCCGGCTAGTGTGGCACCGGCGTCGTCGTGCAGCGTACGGCTGGCAAGAACGGTGATCCTGCCGCCCTGCCGCGCAAGGCCGAATGCCAGCGCGGATACCATTCGGCTCGTCGCCGACTGGTCCGGATGGAAGTACCGGTTTACGAAGATCGTCCTCATGGAGCCGCCCCGCATGTTCTCCTGCGAGCCGTGATCTTGGCAGCGGAGCCGCGGGCGACAAGTTCTCCAATGGCGCTAGCGGGTATCTTGTCCTCCCACCCGGCCTACGCCTTCCGGCGTATCGGGCGGTGACATCACCCATCCGACGGTCGGCGAACCGTCGTCCATCCCCCGAACGGTCACCTTGTCGGTCAAACTATCCTGCCGCTAACTCAGCCGACGGTGTGCGGAGGATCGTGCACGGCATTTCCTCGTGTGAAAGCTGGTGGCGCATGTCTGAAAAGAAAGCCTTGATCATCGGCGTGACGGGCCAGGACGGCTCCTATCTCACCGAACTCCTTCTGGAAAAAGGATACCGGGTGCACGGTCTCAAGCGGCGCTCATCCTCCTTCAACACGGCCCGCGTCGATCACCTCTATGTCGACCCACGTTCGCCCGATGTGCGTTTCCACATGCATTTCGGCGACCTGACGGATGCGACGAACCTCTGCCGGGTCATACAGGAGGTTTGCCCGGACGAAATCTATAATCTCGGCGCGCAGAGCCACGTGCAGGTGAGCTTCGAGACACCGGAATACACCGCCAATACCGACGCGCTCGGCACGCTGCGTCTGCTGGAGGCCATGCGCCTGCTGAAGGTAGGAGATCATTGCCGCTTCTACCAGGCGTCGACCTCCGAACTCTTCGGCGGCCTCGGTGAGACGCCGCAGCGGGAGGGTACGCCCTTCCATCCGCGCAGCCCCTATGCCGCGGCCAAGCTCTACGCGTACTGGATGACGGTCAACTATCGCGAGGCTTACGGCTTCCATGCCTCGAACGGCATTCTCTTCAACCATGAAAGCCCGCGTCGCGGGGAAACCTTCGTCACACGCAAGATCACCCGGGCAGTCGCCGCGATCGAATGGGGGCTGCAGGACAAGCTCTTCCTCGGCAATCTCGACGCCAAGCGCGACTGGGGCCATGCGCGTGACTATGTCGAGGGCATGTGGCGCATCGTTCAGCAGGACGTTCCCGACGATTATGTACTTGCGACCGGCACCACCCATACCGTGCGGGAATTCGTCGAGCGTGCCTTCGAAGTCGTCGGGAAGTCCATCGAATGGGATGGCGTCGGCGTCGACGAGATCGGTTACGACCGCCGCAGCGGCCGCACCCTGATACAGATCGACCCGCGCTACTTCCGGCCGGCTGAGGTGGATATTCTGCTCGGCGATGCCAGCAAGGCGCGCGACAGGCTGGGCTGGCAGCAGACCGTGTCCTTCGAGGATCTCATCTCGGAAATGGTGGAATCGGATCTGCGCGTCATCACGAGGGAGGAAGGCCGCAATGATCTCCACGGATGACAAGACGGCGCTATCGTACGATCTGCGCGGCAAGCGGGTCTGGGTCGCCGGTCATTCGGGAATGGTCGGCTCCGCCCTTCTGCGACGGCTCAAGCGGGAGCGGTGTGATATCCAGACCGTCTCGCATGCCGAGGTGGACCTGACGCGCCAGTCCGAGACCGAAAACTGGATGCGCAAGGCGCGCCCCGAAGCAATCTTTATTGCATCCGCGCGCGTCGGCGGCATCGGGGCGAATGCGCGCTATCCCGCGGAATTCCTGTCGGAAAACGTGCTCATCCTCGTCAATGTCATCAGGACGGCGTCGGAACTTGGCGTCGAGAAACTGATGTGCCTGGGATCGAGCTGCATCTATCCCAAACATGCCGAACAGCCCATCCACGAGGATGCGCTTTTGACGGGCAGCCTGGAGCCGACGAATGAAGCCTACGCGCTTGCCAAGATCACCGGTCTGAAGCTCGCCGCCGCCTATGCGGAGCAATATGGCCGCCGCTTCATCTCCATCATGCCGACCAACCTTTACGGCCAGAACGACAATTTCGATCTCGACCATTCCCATGTGATCCCCGCGCTGATCCGCAAGATGCATGATGCGAAGGTGGCCCACCGCGACAGCGTCGTCGTCTGGGGAACGGGCACGCCGAAGCGGGAATTCCTGCATGTCGACGACCTTGCGGATGCCTGCGTTTTCCTGATGAAGGCATATGAGAGCCCGAAGCCGATCAATGTCGGATCGGGGGAGGAGATTTCCATCGGCGAACTGGCGTTCCTGATCGCCGACATCGTCGATTATCGCGGCCACATCGTCTTCGATGCCTTCAAGCCGGACGGCGCGCCCCGCAAGCTTCTGGACACGTCCCGGCTCCGCGCGCTCGGCTGGTCGCATGAGACGCAGCTTCGCACCGGCATCCGCGACCTGTATCAGCGATGGAGAGAAAGCGACCGCAAGCCCGCCGCGCGACAGGATTATCCCTGATCGGTCTGCGCCAGCATGACCAGCCGTGCGAGCGCCGGAAGGGAGCTGACCTGCATGCGCCGCATGATCGCCGCACGATGGGCTTCGACCGTGCGCTGGCTGAGGTCCAGATCCTGGGCGATGATCTTGCTGGGCTGGCCGGCAAGCACCCGGTCGAGGATTTCCCGCTGGCGATCCGTCAGGCGTGCCAGCCGGGACTGCGCTTCCAACTGTCTTTTGTTCTCGGCGCCTGTGTTGGAGCTGTGCGAAAGAGCGTCGGTGATGCTCGCGAGCAGATCGGCGGGGCTGACCGGTTTCTCGATGAAATCGGATGCCCCTGCCTTCATCGCCGCGACTGCGGTTGCGACATCGCCCGCACCGGTGATCATGACGATCGGCAGCTTCACCCCGCGCCCGCGCAGTGTGCGCAGAACGTCCAGTCCGCTCATGCCCGGGAGCCTCATGTCGATCACGAGGCATCCCATGGCCGCGCTGTCGAGCGTCGCAAGAATGGTCTCGCCATTGGGAAATGTCTGTACACGATGCCCCTCTGCTTCGAAGAACTCCTGCAAGGATTCTCTCGTGTCGCGGTTGTCCTCGACGACGAAGATCGTCGGTGTATCGGGCGAAGGAGCCCGGATGTCCGGCGGCGGCGCTGCGGTGTGCTCGATCCTGCTCGCCTGCAGCAGGAGCTGGATCGCCTTGAGGAGATCGCCGAGGCTCACCGGCTTGGGCATGTACAGGCAATCCTCGGACGACAGAATGCGCAGGGCTTCTGCCGTGATGTCCCCGGTAAGGATGATCGTGGGGATGCTGCGGCCCAGGATCGAGCGAATCCTCCTGGCGACATCTATACCGTTCGCCCCGTCTGGAAGATTGTAGTCGGCGAGGATCAACGTGGGAGCCACGGTGCCCTTGGCAACGAGGTCCATTGCGGTTGCGCCATCGTCTGCGGCATAGACAAGGTGCTGTTCGTCGCGCAGCCCGATCTCGATCAGGCTGCGGACCTTCCTGTCATCTTCAACCACGAGAATTGTGCCATGCAGAGCCGGCCCCGGCTGGCTGCGTCCCTTCATCGGTGGTGGTGCGTGCTGTACGTCTTCCCGGCCAAGCGCGACATGGACGGAGAAGACCGAACCCTTGCCCGGCACGGAGCGAACCTGAATGCGGTGGCCGAGCAGCGTGCTCAGGCGCTTGACGATGGAAAGGCCGAGGCCGAGGCCGAGATCGGTTTGGACTTCCATGTCGGTTCCATCGCCGATTGCCTGATGGTACTCGTCGAAAATGGTCTGGAGTTCATGTGCCGCAATGCCGACGCCGCTGTCCCAGATTTCAATGGTGAGCGCGTCCTCGTGCCTGCGACACCCTAGCAGGATCTTGCCCCGCCGCGTGTACTTGAGGGCGTTCGACATCAGATTGCGGATCATTTGTTCGAGAAGCCGGGGATCGGTCCGAACCAGCAGGCTTGACGGTACAAAGCGGAGAGAGAGCCCCTTTTCCATCGCACCGTAGCTGAATTCGTCGTTCAGGCGTTGCAGAACGTCGTTGACCCTGCATGTCATGATGCGCGGATAGACCGTGCCCGCCTCGATCTTGTTTATGTCCAGCAGGGCGTTCAGCATGCCGGACATCGACATGAGTGTATCGCGGAAGCTACGAACGAGCTTCTGGGAGCGTTCCCCCTCCACCGATTTCTCCAAGAGGCCTTGCAGGAGCGCGAGCGACTGAAGCGGTTGGCGCAGGTCGTGGCTTGCCGTGGCGAGGAAGCGGGACTTTGCCGCATTTGCGCGTTCCGCCGCCCGCTTTGCCCGCGTGAGCGCTTCATGGGCGCGGTGTTGCGCGGATACGTCCGAAAAGGTGATGACGACACCTTCCGTGCCGCCTTCACGGGTTCTGTACGGCACGACGCGGCGCATATGCCAGGCGCCGTTCGCCATGCGGATTTCGCGCTCCCTGGCGACGCCGTCGTTCAGGACCGCCGCAGCGTCGCCGAGCAGGGCCGGATCCGGCGCGCGCGCGTTGATGTCCGCCAAATGCTGGCCGACATCTTCCATCGTGACATCGAAAACCGAGCGTGTTGCCGGCGTGAAATAGCGGATGTTCAGGTGGCGATCGAGGAAGACGATGGCGACGTCAGTGCTGTACAGCATGTTCTCGATGTCGCTCGCCGTTGCGCCCTGAAGCGGTTCATCGCTCTGCTCTTCGCGAAAGGGCAGGGCTGCGGCCACCGGACTTGGCCCGGCCGTATCGAGAAAGCTGACGAGAAAAAGATCCTCGCCGTCGCTCGTAATCGGCTGCACGGCGATATCGTAGCGCATTCGTGCGTCAGAGATGCCTTGGTGCAGGCCGACGGCCATCGTGCGTCCCTTTTCCTCATCCGCCCGATGCAGTGCGGAGCGGAGCTCGGCGTGCAGGCTGCGCGGAATGATGGCGAAAAGGTTCTGTTTTGGATTGTCGGGTAAGGCGCGCAGATAGCGTTGCACCGGACCGAGCCAATAGAGGCATTGGTGCTTCCGGTTGATCAATACCGTGGCCGGGGCGTAGCCCTCCAGGATCGCGCGGCGACAGAGGTCGGCTAGCTCCGACTGCTCCGATAAAGGCGTCCGTTCCGTTTGTACGACGATATTGGGACAAATTGCCTCAGTGCCCTGCGGGTGCAGGGCCTGCGCGATCGCCGATAGCGGCATGAGATGTTCCGCAAAGTCCGGATCGATCGTGTTTCCGGAAACGCGCTCACCGTCGATTTCGGCTGGATCCCGTACATAGATGCGCCCGCCGGCTTCTCGAAGAAGACGGATGCCGATGTTTGCGCGAACGCCGGTGGCGGAAAGGGCAACAGCCGTGGCGCGCGCGCCGTACTCGTCGGCGAGAGAACGCAGCAGGATATCGTAAGACGTCTGCATGCCTTGGGAAAAAGGCGGTTTGATGAGACGGATCGTGTCGTTCTTCAGAACGATGTATCGGCCGGGGGGAACTATGAAGAGATGGTCCGGCGCCAGCGCAAGGCCATCCGCCGCGTGGGCGACCGTCCTGTTCATATTGCTCGAAAAGAACTCGACCAACCGGGTTTGGGGAGCGCCGTCCTCATTTTGCACGAGGACAAAGGCGTTGCCACCACCCAATGGCACGGCCCTCAGCAGGGTCCGGCAGGCATCGAGTTCGCCGGCTGACGCGCTGATCGCGACGACGCCAGCAATAGGGTCTCCGGGGGCAGAGTTGCCTCCAGACGAAGTTCCCGGAAAAGGTCGAACTAAACCCATGGGTGCAATCTCAATAATAATGCACGCAAAGTGAGAATTCACCAGGCTTATATTGAGCTCGTCATAGTATAGGCGCCGTTATCCTGATTGCATACCCGCGGACATACGTATTTTCCGAATCTGTTCGCGGGAATCCCATTTTGATATGGATTTAAAATTGTAAAAGGCAATGAAGAAAAGAATAAAATTTATTCCATATACGTTTATCTGATGTGCCGTCCTGGGAGAATTTTATCCCGCTGGGGGCTTGTTTATTAGAGAGCGATTCTCTTGATTTATTTTCCCAATCGCTGGGGGTGACACGATGGTTGAAATTGGGGGTGCCAACGGATTAAGTCATCGGCCCGTAGCAAACGGGGCTGTCCGGTTACCGGCTCTCAAACTTGCCGATACTGCGAAAAACGCTTTGACGGACCTGCGTGTCCTGGACGTGATCGACGAACGGGCGCTGGATCGCGAGTGTCTTTCTCAAAGCCTCGTATCGCATGGTCTCGACATGACGATCGTGCTTTTCAACTCCATCGAAGCATGGATGTCCAAATACGCAGAGGCGTCGAGCGGCGTTCTGATCAATATCGGCAGTCGCGATTGTACCGAGCCGCGCATCGAAAACAACATTCGCATGCTGGTATCGCGGTTCCCGAATCTGCCGGTCATCATCCTCTCCGACAATCATGATTTGCGCCAGGTTCTGACGGCGCTCGATCTCGGGGTCAAAGGGTTCATTCCCTCGGCGGTCGGTATTTCCGTGTGCGTGAAGGCGATCTCGCTTGCGCTGTCGGGGGGCGTCTTCATCTCCACCGAGAGCCTGCCTGAACTGCGCAGACTGATGTCGGCAGCCGACCAGCAGGAGCGCAGGCGGGCCGAGATTTTCACCTGCCGGGAAGAGAATGTCATCGCCATGCTCAAGCTCGGCAAGGCAAACAAGATCATCGCTTATGAGCTCGGCCTGCGTGAAAGCACGGTCAAGGTCCACATCCGCAACATCATGAAGAAGCTCAAGGTTCGCAACCGGACGGAAGTTATCTTCAAGCTCAACGATCTCTACGGCTGATCCCTACGCCTATCGGCCATGCCCTATCCACCAAGAGCGCGGATGCGCCTGCCACGCATGGCGCGATAGTGCCCGGACGGGCTGGCGGGGCAGAGGAGACTGCGATGGATGCCTTCATTCACGACTTCGAGAATTCGGATCGGCTTCGCCAGCGCGCGCATCGGCTCATCCCGGGCGGCGCGCATACTTATGCCAAGGGCGATGACCAGTATCCCATCCTGTCGCCCGGCTTCATCGTCAGCGGATACGGCTGCCATGTGTGGGATGTCGACGGCAACGCCTATATCGAATACGGCATGGGCAACCGTGCTGTCGGTCTCGGTCACGCCTATCGCCATGTCGTGGAGGCCGTCGCGCGGCAGCTGGAATTCGGCTGCAATTTCACGCGGCCTGCGAGCATAGAGGTCGAATGCGCCTCGACCTTCCTCCAGATGGTTCCCGGCGCGGACATGGTGAAGTTTTGCAAGGACGGCTCGGACGCGACCTCCGCGGCGGTGCGCCTTGCGCGGGCCGCAACGGGCCGGGATCTTATTGCGCGTTGCCGGGACCATCCGTTCTTCTCGACCGACGACTGGTTTATCGGCACGACGGAGATGAATGCCGGCATTCCCGAAGCTGTCAGGGATCTCACGCTCGGCTTCCGCTACAACGATCTCGATGACGCGCGCGACCTCTTCGCCCGGCACCCCGGCAGGATCGCCGCCCTCATTCTGGAGGCTTCGCGCGGCGACGATCCTGCCGAAGGCTATTTGCAGGACCTGCAAGCACTTTGCCATGCCAATGGCGCCCTCCTTATTCTCGACGAGATGATCACCGGCTTCCGCTGGGCGCGCGGCGGCGCGCAGGAATATTACGGGCTGCGGCCGGACCTTTCCTGTTTCGGCAAGGCGCTCGGCAACGGCTTCGCAATATCCGCGCTCGCCGGCAAGCGTGAATTCATGGCGCTCGGCGGCATCGAGCAGACCGAGAAGCCGCGCGTCTTCCTGTTGTCCACCACCCACGGTGCCGAAACCCACGCCATGGCGGCGGCGATCGCGACCATGCATGTCTATGCGCAGGAGCCCGTCATCCCGCATCTGCGCAGCCAGGGAACGCGGCTCAAGGCGGGCATCGAGCAAGCGGTCGCCCGGCATGGTCTGGCAGGCTTCGTCGGTGTCACCGGTCATCCCGCCTGTCTCAGCTACGTCACGAAGGACGGGAGCGGAACGCCTTCCCAGGCCTTCAGGACGCTGCTGCTGCAGGAAACCATCCGCCGCGGCGTCCTCGCGCCGTCGCTCGTGGTGAGCTATACACACGGAAACGACGAGATAGACCAGACGATCGAGGCCTTCGACGGCGCGCTCGGCGTCTATCGTGCTGCACTTGATCACGGCGTCGAGAACTATCTGGTCGGCCGCCCCTCGGACGTCGTTTTCCGCCGCTTCAACATTGCGCCAAGGCCTGACAGCATTGGGCCGCTCGCGAGGGCACAGACGGCCTGACCTGCCCGAAAGCGGTAGGACGAACTGCCGATACGCCATTCGGGTGCGTGCCGCCGTCATTGTCGTCAATCGTGGTCCGCATCGCGCCGACGTAGCATCTCCCTTGGCAAAGAAGTTGGGGAGACACGGACATGAAAGTGCTTGTAACGGGACATCAGGGTTACATCGGCTCCGTCATGGTGCCGATCCTCCTGGCGGCGGGGCATGAGGTGCATGGCTATGACAGCAGGCTCTACCGGCGATGCACCTATGCGCCCGGCGGGCCCATGACGGAGGTTCCCGCCACGCTGAAAGATGTCAGGGATGTAACGCCTTACGACCTCGAAGGCTTCGACGCGGTGATCCATCTCGCGGCCCTGTCGAATGACCCGCTCAGCAATCTGGATCCCGATGTCACCTATGACATCAACCACAAAGGCAGCGTGCGCGTTGCGCGTGCGGCAAGGCAGGCCGGCGTCCCACGCTTTCTCTTCGCCTCGTCGTGCAGCAACTACGGCCTTGCCGGCGAGGGCCTTGTCGACGAAGACGCGCCGCTCAATCCGGTCTCGGCCTACGGTCGCTCCAAGGTGGTGGCAGAAGCCGACATCGCGGAGCTGGCCGATACCGGTTTCTGCCCGGTCTTCCTGCGGCCGGCGACGGCTTATGGCCTGTCACCCATGCTGCGCTTCGATATCGTGCTCAACAATCTGGTCGCGTGGGCGGTCACGCGGGGCGTTATCCTGCTCAAGTCGGACGGTACGCCGTGGCGGCCGATCGTGCATATCGAGGATATCTCGGGGGCATTTCTTGCGGCACTCGAGGCGCCGAGGGATGCGGTCTTTGCAGAAGCGTTCAATGTCGGCCGCACGGAGCACAATTATCAGGTCAGGGATATCGCGGATGTGGTGGCGCGGACCGTGCCGGGGTGCCGGCTGGACTATGCCAGCGAAGCCGGCCCCGACCCGCGCTCCTACCGCGTCGATTTCGGCAAGATCGCACGCACCTTGCCGGCCTTCCGCCCGAAGTGGGACGTGGTGTCTGGGGCGCAGCAGCTCTACGGCGCCTATCGGGCTTCCGGCCTGACGCTCGAGGAATTCGAGGGTCCGCGCTACCAGCGTATCGGCCATATCCGCTCGCTTCTTGCCAGCAATACGCTCGACCGGAACCTGAGATGGCGCGCGCCGGCGAAGGTGCTCGCTGACAGGATGGAAATGCGTGCCTGAGGGACGGCGATGAACGAGGCGGCGCGGTTCGCTCCATCGGCAGAGGCCACGGCCGATATCGGCGGGGAGATCCACGCGCTGGTTTCCCGCCTTTTTCCGATCTGCCGCAGTATCACGGGCGAGGGCGTGCGCCGCACGCTCGCGATCCTGTCGGAGCATGTCGACGTTGCGGTCCGTGAGGTGCCCTCGGGCACCCGGGTCTTCGACTGGACCGTGCCGCAGGAATGGAATGTCCGTGCGGCCTCCATCCGCGATGCGAGCGGCAAGGCCGTGGTCGATATCGCGGACTCCAACCTCCACCTTGTCGGTTACAGCGAGCCTGTGGCCCGCCGCATGCCGCTTTCGGAGCTTCGGACCCATATCCACACGCTGCCGGACCAGCCTGAAGTCATCCCTTACCGCACGAGCTACTACAGCCGCGACTGGGGCTTTTGCATGGCGCATCGGGAGTATCTGGTGCTCGAGGATGGAGACTACGACGTCGTCATAGACACCACCTTTTCTGACGGTTCGCTGACCTATGGAGAAGTCTTCCTGCCGGGCGAGACCGATCGCGAGGTGCTCCTCAGTGCGCATATCTGCCACCCTTCGCTCGCCAACGACAATTGCTCCGGGCTCGCGGTTTTAGCCTTCCTGGCGCGGGCGCTGACCGGACGGCGCAGGCGGTTCGGTTACCGTTTTCTCTTTGCGCCGGGCACGATCGGGGCGC
Source organism: Shinella sp. AETb1-6 (assembly GCF_009826875.1). Lineage (NCBI taxonomy): Bacteria > Pseudomonadati > Pseudomonadota > Alphaproteobacteria > Hyphomicrobiales > Rhizobiaceae > Shinella > Shinella sp. AETb1-6. Next base: position 286,399 of record NZ_WUMM01000003.1, read on the forward strand.
TCTGCTGGCTCGCGGCAAACGAGGAGCGGCTTTCGCGGATCGATCTTGGCCTCGTGGTTTCCTGCATCGGCGACGGCGGCGGGCCTGTCTACAAGCGCAGCAGGCGCGGCGATGCGACGATCGACCGGGTGATGGAGGTCATCCGGTGTGATGGCCGGAAGATCGCGATGATCGATTTCAGTCCGTTTGGTTATGACGAGCGGCAATTTTGCTCCCCGGGTTTCGACCTGCCTGTCGGCCTCCTGCAACGCAGCGTCTTCGGCACCTTTCCCGAATACCACACATCGGCGGACGATCTGGACTTCGTGCGCCCGGAGCATCTTGCCTCCTCCTTTCGCATGATCATGGACATTATCGAGGTCATCGAAACCGACAGGATACCGCTAAACCTGTCACCGAAGGGTGAGCCGCAGCTTGGAAAGCGCGGGCTGTACGCGACGACCGGCGGCCACAAGACGACGCCTGACGTTACCATGGCATACCTCTGGGTGCTGAATCTCGCCGACGGCAGACATTCCCTGCTCGACATTGCCTGTCGATCCGGGCTTCCTTTCTCGGCGATCGCCGCCGCGGCAACGCGACTGGAGGCCTGCGGGCTGGTCGAAGATGCTCAGGCGTGATGTCCGCTGTCCGCAAGCAGCGGCCAGCTCCTGTCCTTTTCCGACATCACGGCCGGTGCTGCCGGCCAGTCGATCGCAAGGGCGGGATCATCGTAGCGCAGGCCGGCGGCGGCGGATGGATCGTAACGCGTCGATATGAGATAGCCGACCACCGCATCCTCCGTCAGCGACAGGAAACCGTGGGCGCATCCCTTGGGAATATAGAGCTGGCGCATGTTGTCGGCGCTGAGTTCCGCTGCCGTCCAGCGGCGATAGGTCGGCGATTGCGGGCGAAGGTCGATGGCAACGTCCCAGATCGCGCCGTTCAGGCAGGACACCACCTTTACCTCCGCGTGCGGCGCGCGCTGGAAATGCAGGCCACGCAGCGTGTGCTTGGCCGTGGAGCGCGAAAGGCTGTGCTGGACGAAGCGGTGTTCGAGCCCGCGGACGTTCATCTCGTCGATGCAGAAGGTCCTGGCGAACGAGCCTCGCTCGTCACGGATCGGCGACGCTTCGATCAGCCATACGCCTTCCAGGTCGGTTCTGGTGAACAGCATCGGTTCGTCCTCTCCCGTTTGCCTGAGTGTGACGACCGCAGCCAGACTGCCAAGTGCGGTTTCCGACGTATCTTTCGAGCGTAGCGGGTAGGATGGTCAATGTTCGTTTAAGTGCGTTTCATGTTGCTACGCCTTTCGGACAGTTGCGGTATTCGCAAGGTAGTATGGCCGGCTTCGTCCGCCATGCCTAATCTGGCACCACGTCGAGAAACGGTCCCTTCGCGGTTAGGCTAGCTTCGATCGCCTCCCATGTCGGTCCCGACCGGATATCTCCATGGAGGCATTGTCATGAATTTTCAGGCCAGCCATTCGCTTGATCCGTCTCCCAGCCTGTCGCTTCGGCCGCCGTGCCGCCTGTGCGGCAGGACCTTGAGACATACCGTCGTCGATCTCGGCATGTCGCCGCCGTGCGAAAGCTTTCGCCAGGAAAGCGAACTCGGCCTGATGGAGGCCTACTATCCCCTGCATGTGCGTGTGTGCGAAGAATGCTTGCTGGTGCAGCTGGAGGAGTATGTCAGTCCCGAAAGCATCTTCGAGGAGTATGCGTACTTCTCCTCCTACTCCACCAGCTGGGTCGCACATGCGGAGCGCTACTGCGAGAAGATGATCGATCGCTTCGGCCTCGATGCACGCAGCTTCGTCGTCGAGCTCGCCAGCAATGACGGTTATCTGCTGCAGCATTTCGTGGCGCGAGGCATTCCCGCTCTCGGCATCGAGCCGGCGATCAACGTGGCCGAGGTGGCGATCTCCCGCAGCATACCCACGAAGATCGCGTTCTTCGGCAAACGGCTTGCGGGCGACATGGCAGCGGTCGGCCAGACGGCGGACCTGATCGTCGCCAACAACGTGCTGGCGCAGGTGCCTGATATCAACGATTTCCTGGGCGGCATGAAGCAGATTCTCAAGCCACAGGGCGTGATCACGCTGGAGTTCCCGCATGTCGCGACGCTGATCGCGCAGAACCAGTTCGATACGATCTACCACGAGCACTTCTCCTATTTCTCGTTGTTCACGGTGCAGGTTGCCGCCCGCATGCATGGACTGGAGATCTTCGATGTCGAGGAATTGCCGACCCACGGCGGCTCGCTCAGGGTCTATCTCGGCCATGCCGGACGGTCCGGTGTGATCAGCGCGAATGTCGCGGCGCTCCTGCAACGCGAGCAGCAGGCGGGCCTGCATGGCGTTGCGGCCTACACGTCCTTTGCCGACCGTGCACGACAGGCCAAGCGCAACCTCCTCTATTTCCTGATCAGCGTGAAGGAGAGGGGAGCGCGCATCTGCGGCTACGGCGCGCCCGGCAAGGGCAACACGCTTCTCAACTATTGCGGCATCGGCACGGACTTCCTTGATTTCACCGTCGACCGGAATCCCTACAAGCACGGCCGCTTTACGCCGGGCATGCATATTCCGATCCTGCCCGTCGAGGCGATCGATCGCCACCGCCCGGATTACATCCTGATCCTGCCCTGGAACCTGAAGGCCGAGATCGTCGATCAGATGCGCCATGTCGGCGAATGGGGCGCGAAGTTCATCGTTCCCATTCCCGAGGTCTCCGTCATCGATCCGCTGGAGGATCTGTCATGAAGGTCGTTCTTTTCTGCGGCGGGCGCGGAACACGCATCCGCGAATATTCCGAGGCCATTCCCAAGCCGATGATCCCGCTCGGCGCGCAACCGATCCTGCGGCATGTCATGCAATATTACGCGTCCTACGGCCACGACGACTTCACCCTGTGCCTCGGCTACAAGGCGAATGTCATCAAGGACTTTTTCCTGACGTGCCGGCCGCAGACATTTTCGGACTGCATCGTGTCTGGTGAGGGACGGGTCGAACTCCTCGGGGATGCACAGGAACACTGGCGCATCGCGCTGATCGATACCGGAATCTGGCGCAATATCGGCGAACGCCTGTGGGCCGTGCGCGAGCAGGTGCGCGGCGAGCGGATGTTTTTGGCCAATTACAGCGACGGCCTCACCGATGTTGATCTCGACGACATGATCGCCCGCTTCGAGGCAAGCGGCAAGATCGCCTGCTTCCTCGCGGTGCGGCCGCCGCTCACCTACCATCTTGCCGATATCGATGAGGCGGGCCAGGTGCGGGAATTCCGTTCGTCCGACCGGTCGGAGATATGGATCAACGGCGGCTATTTCCTGATGCGTCAAGAGATCTTCGACTACATGCGCGAAGGTGAGGAGCTGGTTCTCGAACCCTTCGAGCGGCTGATCCGGGACGACATGCTGATGGCGTACAAGCACGAGGGCTTCTGGCGCTCGATGGACACGCTGCGCGACTGGCAGATGCTCGAGGAAATGGTGGAGCGCGGCGAGATGCCTTGGGTGCGTCAGACGGAAGGGGAGCGTGTTTCCCGGCTGCGCAAGGTCGGTCGATCATGAAAATGCTGCCCCTTGCCTCTGCCGGGCACCGGCTACGGGTCCTCTGCCTCGGCGCGCATGCCGACGATATCGAGATCGGAGCCGGCGGCACGATCCTCGGCCTGATCGCTGCCGGCGTGGAGCTGGAGGTCTTTTGGTGCGTGATGAGTGCAACGCCGGAGCGAGCGACCGAAACGCGGCTCGCCGCGGCCGCCTTCCTCGAAGGCGCAGCCTCGGCGATGGTGGAGGTCTGCGGCTTCGAGGACAGCTATTTTCCAAGCCAGAGCCGCGAGATCAAGACATTCATGCTGTCCTTGCGCGACAAGGTGGAGCCGGACGTCATTTTCACCCACAGCCGCCATGACGCACATCAAGATCATCGAGAGCTAAATAAGTTAACAATGAATATATTCAGGGACCATTTCGTCTTAGAATATGAGATCCCGAAATGGGACGGGGATATCACGCAGCGTAATGCCTACGTGCCTCTCCAGCCCGGCGTGATCGATCGCAAGATCGATCTGCTCATGGCGCATTTCGCGACGCAACGGTCCAAGGACTGGTTCGACGCGGACGTCTTTCGGGGTTTGGCCCGCATGCGCGGGATGGAGTGCAGATCGCCCTCGCTTTTCGCGGAGGCTTTCACAATACGCAAGATGGCCCTGGCATAGGACCGACAACACATTCGAACGCAGGCCCGGACTCGTAATTCTGACCAGGAAATTAGTGAGGGGTACCATGGCGAGAAGTGACAGAGCGGATTTCGACGACCAGTCGATCGATATTTTCCGGGCAAGGAACGCGGTCGACAGCGATCAGGAGACGGAAATCAGGGTGCCGGTCGATCGGCGGCCTCAGCAATATGCCGCAAGCGACTATGTCGCGATCTTCGACAAGCGCAATCTCGATCGGGAATGTCTGGCAAACAGCCTGCATTCTCACCGTATCGGCATCAATGTCTTCACCTTTTCAGGGCTGGCCGCCTGGCAGCAGAGCAAGGCAAATCTCGGCACCCTTCGCGCCAGTCTCGTCAATATCGGCAGCAAGAGTGTTTCGGATCCCGGCCTGAGGGATGAGATCACGCAGCTTCTGACGACACTGGAACCGGTGCCGGTCGTGGTGCTGTCGGACAACCAGACGCTTGAGCATGTGCTTGATGTCATCGATCTCGGGGTGCACGGCTTCATTCCGAGTTCGGTCGATATCGATGTCTGCATCGAGGCGATCGGGCTCGCCATTGCCGGCGGGCAGTTCGTGCCGGCCAGCAGCATATTGGCGATGCGCGGCCTGCTCGGCAGCTATCCGCAGAAATTCTGCAGCCGGGATGCCTTCACCGTGCGACAGGCGGCCATCGCCGAAGCGTTGCGGCGGGGCAAGGCCAACAAGATGATCGCCCGTGAACTCAATCTGTGTGAAAGCACGGTCAAGGTTCACATCCGCAACATCATGAAGAAGCTCGGTGCGACCAATCGCACGGAGGTTGCCTGCAAGTTCGGCGAGATCATGTCGGACGATGCCTATCAGAACAGCCGGATGTAACCGGTTCCTATAACGGGAATAAAGCCATGATTTGGTCGATGAAGCCGGCCGACCCGGAGGAGCTTGTCCTTCCCCGGGTCCTGACAGTTGTTGTCGAACGGCGGCGGGCGATCCTCGCCTGCCTTGCCGGCGGTGTAGCCCTTGCTTTGGTCGGTTATCTCGACCAGCCGTCGCGCTACGGCGCCGAGGCGGTGCTGGCGCTCGATATGCGCAAGTTCCAGGCCTTGCCGACGGAATCGGTCGTTTCGCCGCTGCCGCAGGAAAGTCCGGTGCTGCGCACCGAGGTCGACATCATCAGTTCCCGCTCCATGGCCGAGCGGGTTCTGGCGCTTCTGCAGGCGCAAGGCATCGATGCCGCCAAGGGTTTCGGCCTCACGAAGGAGAACGCAACCGGCCAGCCGGCCTCCGGCCGCGTGAACCGTGTCGCGTCCGACCGGCGCGCCCTTCTCGACAGCCTCATGTCCGGAGTGCGCGTTACCAATGACGGCCGCTCCTATACGATCTATGTCGCGTTCACCGGCATGGAGCCGGAGTTCACGGCTGCGGTGGCCAATGCCTATGCGGAGGCCTACATCAACTACCAAGTCGACGTGCAGACGACGGCGACACGGCGGGTCAGCGACTGGCTCGGAACGCGCCTTGTCAGCCTGCGCAGCGAGCTGGAGCGCTCCGAACATGCGGCGACCATATTCCGTGAAAAATCCGGCGTCGCCAAGTCGAACGGCACGACGCTGCTCGCCCAGCAGATCGCCGGGCTGAACAACGAGCTGGCCCGGCTGAGGGCCCAACTCGCCGGCTCGCTCGCGCGTCTTGCGACAGCGGTCGACATCTCGGATGGAAAAGCCGGCCTTGCTCTTCCCGAGGTGTTGAATTCGGCCGCGATCCAGCAGTTGCGCAGCGAGGAAGCGCGCCTCAAGCGCCAGCTTTCCGCCATCAACGAAAGCGGTGCGATCAAGAATCCCCAAATCCCGGAACTCACCTCGCAGCTGGAGACGATCCAGAAGCAGATCGACGCGGAGGTGGCCCAGATCGTCGACAGCCTGCGCACGGAAATCGAGGTTACGCGACGCCAGCAGACCGGGCTGGAGGCGAGCCTGAAGCAGCTCCAGGCCGAGATGTCGCGCGCCAACGATGCCCTCGTGCAGGCCGACCAGCTCGATCGTGAGGCCAGCGCCAACCGGGCGATCTACGAGAGCTATCTGACGCGCTACAAACAGACGATCGAACAGGATGGCATCGCGATGGCCGAAGCGCGCATCATCTCGCGCGCGGTGCCGTCCTCATCGCCATCAAGCCCGAGCGCGTCCGCCTGGCTCCTGGGCGGGTTGGTTTTCGGCCTTTCCGGCGGCGCGCTTGCAGCCCTTCTTCTCGAGCTGCGCGCCGGATACCTGCGCCGCGCCGATCCGGAGGAGGGCGGTGCCGGCATTCCGGTCCTCGGGCGTCTTCCTGAATTGTCCCCGTTGCAGCGTGCCGGCATCGGCGATCTCGTTCGCCATGCCCGCGAACCGTTCGCCCATGCCGTCGCCGACATCCAGAGCCGTCTGCGTCTTTCCGCACGGCCTGGGAAAACGCCGGTGATCGCGGTGACATCGGGTGCCGGCGGCGAGGGCAAGACACTCGTCGCTTCCTGTCTTGCCCGCTCGCTCGCCGCAACGGGCCTGCGCACGCTGTTGCTCGATGCAAACCTCACCGCACCCGGTGTCGCCGCCGAATTCGGTGCGCGACCGGTGCGCACGGTCGATACGATCGGTCCGCGCGAAGAGGTGGAGATCGGAGACTTCGTTCGTCACGATGGTCCCTCGGGGATCGACCTGATCTGCGCGGGCACGTCGAACGGTCCCGCCGAACATATTCTCGGGCACGGCGGCTTTGCGCGCCTCCTGACCACGCTGAGAAGTGCCTATGACGTCGTGGTGATCGACTCCACGGCGGTATCGAATGGTTCCGGCGCGTTGCTGGTTTCCGCGCTCGCTGACCGGACGATCCTTGTCGTCCCCCAGGGCGCCGACCGCACCGAAACCGACCGCGCCATCCGCAAGTTCGGCACCGCCGGCCTTACCATCGATGGCCTCGTCGTCAACGGGGCATGCCGCGCCACGCTGGAGCGCAGCAATGTCGTTTCCTTTGCCAACGATCATGCCGCTTCGACCGCCGACGGCCGCAAGCGCATGGAAATGCCCGTCGACTTGCCCTCGATCGTCGGTATGTGAGGTCTGGACGCCATGGCACATCTTCACGCTACGCCACGTGATGACCAACGTTCCCGGTGGCACATCCTTTTTCTGAAGGCATGCGCCTGCATCCTGCTCCTTGCCGGCTCGGTTGCTCCGGCGAACGCGCAGGGACAGGAGTACAGGGTGGCGAGCGGCGACGTGCTGCGCATCACCGTCTATGGTGATCCCGGGCTGAGCGGATCCTTCCCCATCGGGGCTGACGGAACGATCGGTTATCCGCTGCTTGGCAACGTCGCCGTGAGTGGCAGGCCCGTCGAAGAGGTACGCCAGGCCATCGATGCGGGACTGAAAGAGCATATCGCCAATCTGTCGGTTTCGGTCGTCGTGGAAACCTACGCGCCGGTGTTCGTCGTGGGTGAAGTCCAGAGGCCCGGCCGCTATGAATTCCGTCCCGGCATGATCGCGCTGGAGCTCTTCGCGCTCGGTGGCGGGCAGAAGGAAGTGCTGGCGCAGGGCGACAACGCCGGCGTGCGGCTCGCCGGCCTGCGCCAGGACTACGTCGATCTCGGCGCGCAGCTTCTCGGCCAGGACGTGAAGCGCGTCCGGCTCGAGGCGGAGCTGAACGGTCAGCCGTTCACCTATCGTCCGAGCGAGGAAATCGGCACGCCCGATCCGCGGATCGTCGATCAGATCGTGGAAGCCGAGCGCACGCTGTTCGAGCTGCGCCGCACGACGCTGGACGCCGAGCTGAAGAGCCTGGAGCAGCAGCGCGCCGGCTATGTCGACGAGATCGATACGCTGGAAAAGAGCGGCAAGCTGCGCAATGGCGAACTCACCTTGCTGGACGAGGACGTGAAGCTCGCGCAAAGCATGGTGGCGCGGGGTCTTACCTCGAAGACGCAGCTGCGGGACAAGCAACGGGAAATTTCCGCCACCAACCGCGATGTGCTGGAATTCGGCTCCTTTCTCGCCCGCGCCCGGCAGAACCTGGTCGTGATCGACAGTCGCCTCGGTTCGTTGCGAGAACAGCGCCGGGGCGAAGTCGCAGCGGAGTTGCGTGATCTGAACATCGATATCCTGCGCCTGCGGCGCAAGATGACCTACAGCCTGCAGGCGATGGCCGAGGCCGGCATCGCCATTGAACGAAAAGGCGGCGCGCGCCAGACGGCTTTCCGCTTCTCCGCCGTGCGGCTGGTCGACGGCAAGTACCGCGAAGTGCCGGTCGGCCAGACCGATCCGGTGCGGGCAGGTGATATTCTGCGGGTGAGCCTTGCCCTCGATACGGGCGATGTGGCGGAACGCTGAGGTCTATCGCTGGATCCTGGAGAGCAGGGAGCGCATGCGCGGCAGTGTGTCAGCTCGATGCAGCAGGTAGCCCAAAGGCGGCAGCACGGCGGTCGCCGGTGCCATGCGGAAGGCGAGCATCAGCAGCTTCCACGCCTCCCCGTTTCCCCTGAGCGCATGTGACACCGCCGACCAGTAGGCGCGTTCGGCGATACCGCGCCGGGCGCGACGGCGCAGCGTCTCCGCTCCGTCGAGCCATCGCCCTTCATGGTAGAAGAAGCTCTCGGCGGCATCGGCCGTGTGGCGGATGTGCAGGGTTTGGTGCGCCCAAAGCTCGGTCGAGCGGTTGGCGTCATGCGAACGGATGCCGGCCTGGACGCAATCCAGCTCGGCCACGGTTCCATACAGCGCAAGCCGCAGCCAGAGTTCGTAATCGTCGCTGTGCGGCAGTGCGGTCCGGTAGTGGCCTGCACGCTTCTGGACGCTGGTGCGCACGACGATGGACGGTCCAGGTATCTGAAAGACGCCGAGGCGGCAGAAGCGCTCGATGAAGGCTCGGCCGGTCATCAGCCTGAGTGGCGGATCGGCAGGCTGTGGTTCGATCTCCGGGATCGGCACGTCGCCCCGGATCGCCACGTCGCGGCCGTAGCAGAAGGCGATGCCGCAATCCCGTTCCATGACCGCGGTCGCCCGGCGCAGCGCGCCCGGGACCAGAAAATCATCCGCGAAGAGCAGGAGGAAGTAATCGGCGCGCGCCCAGTCGATCCCCGCGTTGAAGGAGGCATGAGGGCCGAGGTTCTCCGGCCGCAGAAGCAGCTTGACCCGTGAATCCGAGGCGGCGAGGCGTCTGGCGACGTCGACGCTGTCGTCCGTGGAGGCGTTGTCGACGATCAGGACGCGGATCTCGGCCATGTCCTGCGAAAGCACGCTGTTCACGCAGGCTTCGAGATAGCGGCCGTAATTGTAGTTGGGGATGACGACGTCGACGCTCGCCATGGTTCATGCTCCCGATGCCACGAGAAATCGGCGCAGCCGGCGGGCACGGTCGCGGCCGGCATTCAGCAGAACCTGGAGTTCGATGAGAAACGGATGGCGCGTGGCAAGGAGCCCAGTCAGCCAGCCACCGCCGGCAAGAAGGATTGCACCGGCAAAAATGAGAAGCCCTGCCTCCTGATGACGGGGCATCGCGAGTAATGCGACAGGCCCGACCAGCGAAAATCCGGTGACGACGGCGCTTGGCATCAGCGCCGCCGCAAGGCCGGACAGGGAAAAGCGGACGTGGCGATGCACGAAGGCGAGCGCGACCACCATCTGGAGGGGCAGCGAGACGAATTGGCTCAGTGCCATGGCCATCACGCCATGAAGGCTGGCGGCGCAAAGGATGCCGGCGGCAAGGCAGCGCGAGACCAGGCTTGCCAGGAAGGCGTCCCTGTTGCGGCCGAGCGCGAGCAGAAGCGGTCCTGTCACGATGACGGGCAACCAGAAGACGGCCGCGAGCGCCAGCACGCGAACGACGGGCACGGCCTCGGTCCATTGTGGCCCAAGCACGATACCGACGATCGAGGGGGCGAGGAGGGAGATCAGCACCACGCCCGGCCAGTAGAGGACGGACAGGTAGGCGAGCACGCCGAGATAGGTCTTCTCGATGTCGTGACCGTCGCGCACGCGGCTTGCCAGCGCGGGAAAGGCCATGCTGTAGAAGGCCGACATGATGATGCGGTCGGGTATACCGCAAAGGGTGTTCGAGCGATTGTAAAGCGCGACCGAGGTCATGGAGGCGATGCGCCCCAGGATCAGCTGCGGCACGGTTTCGTGCAGGCGTTCCACCACGAGCGCTGCGCCCTTGAACAGGCCGAAGCTCAGCACTTCACGCCAGCGCGCAAGGCCCGGGCGGAAGATCGCGGCTGCGGGTAAGGGTGAGCAGGTGACGGCGAGGATTGCCAGCATCAACGATCCCGAGAGCATACCCCATGCGAAGGCTATGGGGCCGAAGCCGAGGGCGGCTAGCATGATCGTGAACAATGCCGCGGTCACCGAAACCGCCGTGCGGATGCAGGCGAGGACACCGAAGCCCATCTCGCGTCGGAGGAGCGCGATAACGGGCTGGGCGAGCGCCTCGATGACGCCTGCCACCGCTGCCAGCGAAAGGAAGAAGGAGAGATCCGGCGCGGCATAGAAGCGGGTGATGAGGCCGGAGAGGGCGACGAGGGCCGCGGCGATTATCACGCTGACTGCGACCTGAAGTGTCAGCGCGGTGCGCAGCGTTTCGACGTCCACCGTGCCGCGCTGGATGAGGAATTCCGATGTGACGAATTCGCGCGCGGAGAAGGCGACGACGGCGATAGCCAGGCCCGTCACGGCCTCGCCGATCTCGCCGGGCGTCAGGATGCGGGCCACGATCACCAGCACGGTGAAATTGATAAGGAGCGCGAAGTACTGCTCCAGTGATGCCATCATATACGCGCGTCGGACCATGCGGCTCACACTTTCGGAAAATGGCTGGAGGTCTGCGGTGTCTGGATCACGAGGTTCATTCCGATGGTTGCAAGCAGGATAGGCGCACGCGCGGCGATGCCCACTTGTCCATTCAGCGTAGGGCATCCTGTACAAGTGGTAGGGTCTTGCCGCGTCGACGGACCAGCACTTGTGCGAGAAGCAGATTCTGCTGACGCACGAGTTCGGCACGAATTGCCGTGTTGTGCCGGGCGATGACGTTTTCGGTGGCGGTGAGATCGTCCAGAACCATGGCCACCTGTCGCAGCACCAGCTCCACGTCGAAGCGCTCGATATGCTGGCAGAATTCGGCGCGGTCGAATGCGGCCATCAGCTCGTCGTTCTTCTCCGCATATCCAAGCGACAGGGCAGGGCGATTGAGTTTGAGGGCGCAGAGTAGATTGTGAAAGCGCGAAACGATAGCGACATCGACCTTCAAGACCTCATCCATGACCGCTTGCAGCGAGGTCGTACGGGCCACCGAAAGCCGCCCGCGGCTGCCGGTTTCCGGAAGGGCGGCAAGGATATCGTCGAGCGCCTTTTCATCCGATGTGTCGCCCATGAACAGGCGTACGTCGTGGCCGCCATCCATGAGCCGGCGTGCGACCTCCGCGATCTTCTCGACATAGGTGGCGTAGATGGCCTCCGCATCGGCATGATCGCGCTCCCATCCGCGATATCGCATGACGCCGATGCCGATCGTTGCAGGCTTCTGCCGGTCACGCACGGCGTCGGATTGCGCCGGCGCCTGCAGCCCGAAGGCAAGATCGGGAAAGCGATGGTCGGGCGCGGTGTCGATGCCCAGGCCCCGGACGTAGCGCAGGGAAAAGTCGTCGCGATAGGAGCGATATGTGGCCATGCGCGCGGCCGATGTGAGGAACCAGCGACTGAGCGCACCGCGGATCGGGCCGGCACCGATGCTGACGAAGGCGATGCGGGCGCCGCGCAGCCTGGCGGCAAGGCACCACCAGTAAACGATGAACGGCCAGCCGAAGGGCGACTCCTGGAAGTCGTCCAGGATACCCGTCCCGGGGATCACCATCACATCGACATCGCCCATTATGCGCAGGATCGAGACAAGGCTGACCAGCCGGCCGAAATTGCGCCCAAGCCCACTTTCGAGCCAGCGCCGCGTTCGTGAGACAGAGGCCCTGCGGGCGCGCAGGCCGATCACGTCAAGTCTGAACCGCTCGCGGATCGTTGCCGGATTGGAGCAGACGCATAACAGGTTCGCATCGGGAAGCGCGCCGCGCAGAAAGCCAAGCATCGCCTCAAGCGAGCCGTCATTTCCCGAGTTTCCGGATCCGAACTGCCCGAGCAAGGCGATTTTCATGGAGTGTCCGCCGCTGTCGAATATGCGTTGAAGGGACAGTCAAGCGGCCGCACTATCGCGCCGTGATGCAGTGCGGAAAACGCCGATATTCGGAGACAGGATCTGCGCCAAAAGAGGTAGAAAGCAGGCGATCTCCTGCCAAGAGCCGCCCGGGGCCTCCAACGCCCAGCTTCTCCGATGACCCATCCGGCTTACAAAAGAAGCAGAGGGGCCACCATGAAGATCGCCTATTTCGTCCTGCCGCATCTCGGCGGCACCTACACCGTGTTCAGAAACCTGCGTGCGGGCCTCGCCCCGCACGGGATCGAGCTTTGCTGGCTCGGCCTCGCGCCGGCGGGCCAAGGGCTTGCTTCAGGGCTGGAGCAGGAAGCGGCATTCGGCACGCTCGTGGAGGTGCCGTCCCAGGTGGACGACAGAGCCGCGGCGCGCCTCTTGGAAAGGGCGATCCTTGCGGGCGGGTTTGACGGCGTGGTGGTCAATGTGCTCAGCGACCGCATACAGACCAATATCGTGCGCTATCTTCCCGCCGATCTCATTCGCCTGATGGTCGTGCACAACATCACGCCGGGAACCTACGCGGCGGCCGAGGCGATCCGGCCTCATGTGCATGCGGCGGTCTGCGTGTCGCAGCGCTGCCGCGATGATCTTGTGAAACACCATCATTTCCCCGCCGGGCGCACCAGTGTCATCGCCAACGCCGTTGCGCTGGATGCCTTCCCTGAAACCGGACGGTCGCCACCACCGAGCGGGCAGGGACTTCGCCTTCTTTTTCTCGGACGGATCGAGGACGCCTCCAAAGGTGTGTTCTGGCTGCCCGACATCCTGGCGCGGCTGCCGGCGTCATCGACCCTGACCATCGCCGGCGACGGCCCTGATCTCAAACGACTGAAGGCTGCGATGCCGGAGCGGGCCCCGCGGGTCGTATATGCCGGATCCGTTGCGGCACAGGCCGTGCCCGCGCTGCTGGCGCGCCATGATATCTTCCTCATGCCATCGCGCTACGAAGGATTGCCGATGGCGCTGGTGGAGGCCATGGCGGCGGGATGCGTGCCGGTCGTCTCGCGGCTTCGCGGCGTCACCGACATGATCGTGGAGCATGGGCGTGACGGGCTGCTATTCCCGGTCGGCGACACCGCAAGTGCTGCCGAGATCGTTCGCACTCTCGACACGGATCATGCGCAGCTTTGCAGCCTCTCGGTCGCTGCGCGTCGCAAGGTCGAAGGCGCTTTCACGGTGGAGCACATGGCGGCGGGCTACGCCACGATATTTCGCGGGATCGCAGCAGACCCGCCATTAATCGCCGCCCCCCTTTCGATCAATGGCTGGTCGATGCCGCGCGGACTGCGTGCCGGCCTGCGCACCTTTTTGCCGCGGCCGCTGAAGAACTGGCTGCGGGGTGTCCGGGAGCGGCTTTGAGCCATGGTATCCAACAAGGAAGAGGGAAGATGCGGACCATTGGTTTTACCCTGCTGATCGGCCTCATGTTGCTGGCCGGTCGCGTCATGCCGGCTGGTGCCGAGGCGCGCTTTCCCCTGCGCATCGCCGCTTCAGGCACATATCTGGAGGATGCGGCCGGAAAACCGTTCCTCATCACGGGCGATGCGGCCTGGTCGCTGATCGCCGATCTTCCGCCCGAGGATGCCGACCTCTACATTGCCGATCGAAAGGCGCGGGGGTTCAACACCATCCTGGTCTCGCTGATCGAGCATGAATTCGCGCGCAACGCGCCGAACAATGCAGCCGGCGTCGCGCCATTTCTGACGCCGGGTGACTTCGCGCGACCGAATGATCGCTATTTCGCCGATGCCGAGCACGTCCTTGATGCCGCGCTTCGGGCCGGCATGCTGGTGCTGCTGGCACCGGCCTATGCCGGCGCGAACGGCGGGCCACAGGGCTGGTATGCCGAGATGGCGGCGGCGGGTCCGCAGACCTTGCGTGCTTACGGGCGCTATATCGGCAAGCGCTATGCCCGCTATCCCAACATCATCTGGGTGCAGGGCGGTGACTATGATCCACCGGACCGTGCGCTGGTCGATGCGTTGGCGCTGGGCATCGAGGAGGGAGCGCCGGGCGCGATGCAGACCGTCCACGGTAATCGCGACAGCGCGACGGCCGCCTATTGGCCTGATGCGAAATGGCTATCGATCGATACGGTCTATACCTACGAGGATGTCGCGGCCGCCGTGCAGGCACGCTATCGCGCCGGGCCGCACCGGCCTTTCTTCATGATCGAGTCGCGCTATGAAGGAGAGCATGGGGTCAAGGCGGACGAAATCCGCAAGATCGCCTATGGTGCGCTTCTGTCGGGTGCGAGCGGCCAGGTTTTCGGCAACAACCCCGTCTGGCATTTCAGCGGCCCCGCGCTCTACGACACGCCGGAGGGATGGCGGCAGGCGCTCGATAGCGAAGGGGCGAAAAGCATCGGCCATCTGGCGCGCCTGTTCGAGCGCTTCGACTGGTGGAAATTGAAACCGGACGATGGGCGGTTCGTGCGTCATATCGAGGGCATACCGTCCGCCACTACCATATCCGCCGTCGCAGGCGATGGAACCTTTGCCGCCGCCTACATCCAGGGCGTCGCCTCGCTCGATCTCGACCCTACGGTCTTGGCGGCCGCAACCGGCGCCGTCGAATGGTACGATCCCGCCACCGGTGCACTCGCCGCCACGAAGCCTGACGCCGACCTGCGACAACTGGTGGTGCCGACATCCTCGAGAGCATCCGGGACCACGGACTGGCTGGTCGTTCTGCGGGCGGCGGGTGGCTTGCGGGACAATTAGATCGGTGATGCCTAACGCCGCTCTTGCATTTTCCTATCAAAATTTCTTATCTAGAGATGTTCTCAGGGCGGGGTGAAATTCCCCACCGGCGGTATCGGGCGAGAGCCCGGAGCCCGCGAGCGCCTTTCGTGAATGAAGGGGTCAGCAGATCCGGTGCGATGCCGGAGCCGACGGTTAAAGTCCGGATGGAAGAGGGCATGTCTGCAAACCGCTCGTCCGTGCGGGTGCAGGCCTGTTCGCCCAAGGGATGAATCGCCGCTACGGCAACCCTTGAAAGGCAATGAAATGGCACTGTCGAAAATTGAAGACGCAATCGCGGCCTTGGCACGTGGTGGCATGATCGTGGTCGTCGACGACGAAAACCGTGAAAACGAGGGTGACATCATCGTCGCCTCGGAGGCGGTGACGCCCGAGATCATCGCGTTCATGATGAAACACGCCCGCGGCCTCATCTGCGTGGCGATGGAAGGCGAGCGTCTCGATGCGCTCGACATTCCGCTGATGGTTCCCCAGAACACGGAGTATCTCCAGACCGCCTTCACCGTCTCCGTCGATTATCTTTCCGGCACGACGACGGGTATTTCGGCGGCTGATCGGGCCGTAACCGTCAAGGCGCTGATGGATCCCACCGCACGGCCGCAGGATTTTGCCCGGCCGGGCCACATTTTCCCGCTGCGCGCCCATCCGCGCGGCGTGCGCGGCCGACCGGGCCACACGGAAGCTGCCGTCGATCTCGCGCGTCTCGCTGGCAAGGCGCCGTCGGGTGTGATCTGCGAGGTCGCCAACGATGACGGCACCATGGCGCGCCTGCCGGAGCTGATCGCCTTCGCAGAACAGCATCAACTGCCGCTCATCAGCATCGAGGATCTGATCGGCTTCATCGAGGCACGCCAATCCGACGCGTCCGCGAACGCGGCTTGATCGGGTCTGTTGCTAAGTCAACGATGAAGGGCTTTGAACGCAGGGTATCGGCTTGGTGAAAGGCCGGCACCCTGGGCCCGAAGCGCAGCGGAAATTTGTTTCAAGATAAATTCTATAAAAAATATAGAATGCCTGTCCGGCATCGTTTTGGGATCATAATGTCTCGTCCAGCCAAACGGACGAGACTTCATGAGCAAGACGATACGATTCAATGCCTTCGAGATGAATTGCGTGGGACACCAATCCCCCGGCCTATGGCGTCATCCGCGCGACCGCTCCTGGGAATACAAGGATCTCGACTACTGGACGGATCTCGCGAAGCTCCTTGAAACCGGGTTTTTCGAATCCGTCTTCATCGCCGACGTCGTCGGCTATTATGATGTCTACAAGGGCAATTTGGACAACGCCCTGCTCCAGGGCGTGCAGATCCCCGTCAATGATCCGCTGCAATTGGCCAATCCCATCGCCCAGGCGACCAAGCATCTTGGAATCGGCATTACTGCATCCACCTCCTTCGAACACCCTTACACATTCGCGCGGCGGCTTTCGACGGCAGACCACCACACCAAGGGCCGTGTCGGCTGGAACATCGTGACCTCCTACCTCGAAAGCGGTGCCAAGAATGTCGGGCAGGGCGGGCTTCGCTCCCACGACAACCGCTATGATGTGGCGACCGAGTATGTCGAGGTGCTCTATAAGCTCCTCGAGGGCAGCTGGGAAGAGGGCGCTGTTGTCAGGGACAAGGAGCGCGGCATCTTCGCCGACCCCACGAAGATTCACGAGATCGGCCATAAGGGCAGATATTTCGAGGTGCCCGGCTATCACCTGAGCGAACCGTCGCCACAGCGTACGCCGGTTCTTTTCCAGGCGGGCGCATCGGGCGCGGGCAAGCAGTTCGCGGCAGGCCATGCGGAATGCGTCTTTATTTCGACACCACTCAAGGATGCGACGCGGGCCTATGTGTCCGATATCCGACAGCGCGCCGCGGCTCAGGGCCGGGACCCGAAAAAGGTGCTGATCTATGCGATGGCGACGATCATCGTCGATGAAACCGATGCGAAAGCACGGGCGAAATACGAAGAATACGCGAGATATGCCTCGTATGACGGTGCGCTGGTCCTGATGTCCGGTTGGACGGGCATCGATTTCGGCCACTACAAGCCCGCCGACACGGTCAAGAAGGTCAAGACGAACGCCATCATCTCGGCCGTCGAGCATCTGGCGGAAGGCGGCAAGGTCTGGACGATCGAGGAACTGGCGAAGTGGGGCGGCATCGGCGGTCTCGGGCCGTTGTTTGTCGGGTCCGCAGCGACGGTTGCCGACCTGTTGCAGGAATGGGTGGAAGAGACCGATATCGACGGTTTCAACCTGGCCTATGCCCTCGCACACGAGACCTTTGCCGATGTGATCGGTTATCTCGTACCGGAGCTCCAGAAGCGCGGTGTCTACGCCACCGGTTACCGGGACGGCACGCTTCGCGAAAAACTCTTCGGCGATGGCCCGTACCTTCCGGAAAGCCATCCCGCCCATCGCTTCCGCGATATCGAGCGGGTGAAGCGCGAGGAGGCGGATGCCGCCGCCGGCGAGGCTGCATGACGCCGATCTAGTTTCACGCGCGGCCGTAGCCGCCAACCCTTCCCAGCACACAGACCGGACGCCCCGTCACTGATCGGGCGAGCGCGGGCGTGTGCCTCAGGACGCAATGAGGAGCATGATACGATGACCACTTCTGCTGGTCCCGCCCTGGAAGTCAGAAACGTTTCGCTCTCCTTCAAGGGCGTCAAGGCGATTTCGGACCTGTCCTTTCAGGTCGAGCGCCGTGAAATCTGCGCTCTGATCGGTCCGAACGGCGCCGGAAAGAGCTCTTTGCTGAACATTCTGAACGGCGTCTATATACCGGATTCCGGCGAGATCGTGTTTGAGGGCGAACACTTCCGGCGCATGCAGCCGCTCGAGGCCGCGCGGCGCGGAATCGGCCGGGGTTTCCAGAACAATGCGCTGTTTTCCGGCATGAGCGTGCTGGACAATGTCATTGCCGGCCTGTCGCGCAAGTCCCGCGTGACGCTGGTCGAGGAGGCGTTCCGGCTGCCGCGTGCGCTCTCGCAGGAGAAGGCGTTTCGCGCGCGGGCTCTGGATGTGCTCAAGCTGTTCGACCTTGAGAAACATGCCGAAACTGTCGTCGGCACTTTGCCCTATGGCGTTCAGAAGAAGGTGGAGATCGCCCGCGCAATCGTCGCAAAGCCTCGCCTGCTTCTGCTGGACGAGCCGCTGGCCGGAATGAACGCCGCTGAAAAGCAGGAGATCGCGGCGGTCATCGCGCGGCTCAACAGGGAGCTGGACCTCACCGTCGTTCTCATCGAGCACGACATCGGCATCGTCCTGAAACTCGCCCACCATGTCGTTGTGCTCGACTACGGACGCAAGCTGGCGGACGGCCCGCCGGAAACCATCCGCGACAATCCGGATGTCATCGCTGCCTATCTCGGCGCCCAACATGCGGAGGCCGCGGCATGAACATGTTCCTGGAAACCCTGATCGGCGGCCTGCTTGCCGGCACGATGTACTCTCTCGTCGCCATCGGCTTCGTGCTGATCTACAAGGCGTCGGGCGTCTTCAACTACGCCCAGGGCTCCCTGCTGTTGTTTGGCGCGCTCACCTTCGTCACGCTCACCGATCAGGGCGTGCCGGCGCTCGGCGCGATTGCCGTGACGATCGCTCTTTTGATCCTCACCGCCATCGCCATCGAAAAGCTGTTGCTGCGTCCGTTGACCAACCGCAGCCCCATGACGCTGTTCATGGCGACACTCGGCCTCTCCTATGTCGTGGAGGGCGTCGCGCAGGGCATCATGGGATCGCAGGTGCGGGCCCTGAACCTCGGCATCGACGACCTGCCGATCTTCCTCGGCGATATCATGATCAGCCAGTTCGACCTCATCGCCGCCGGTGTGGCGCTTGCGATCGTCGTCGTCCTGTCGCTGCTGTTCAACCGCACGCGCATCGGCATCCAGCTGCGGGGCGTGGCGGACGATACGCGCGCGGCGCTGTCGCTCGGCATCGATATCAACCGCATCTGGCAGATTGTCTGGGCGGTCGCCGGACTGGTCGGCCTCGTCGCCGGCTTGCTGTGGGGCGCGCGCCAGGGCGTGCAGTTCTCGTTGTCGCTGGTGGTGCTGAAGGCTCTTCCCGTCCTCATCATCGGCGGCTTCACCTCGATCCCCGGCGCCATCGTCGGCGGGCTGATCGTGGGAGCCGGCGAGAGCCTGGCCGAAACCTATATCGGCCCGTATCTCGGCGGCGGCATCACGCCCTGGTTTGCCTATGCGCTGGCGCTCGTCTTCCTTTTCATCCGCCCGGCCGGCCTGTTCGGCGAACGACAGATCGAAAGGGTCTGAGCCATGTCCGAGATCAACCTGCCCGCTGCCGCCGAACCTGTCGATCCCGTCGGCCTGAAGGCGGTCGGCATTGCCGCAGCAATCGCCGTGCTTCTTGCCGCCCCTTTCCTCGCTTCGGAATACTGGATCAACGCGATCATCGTGCCGTTCCTGATCCTGTCCCTCGCTGGCCTCGGCCTCAATCTCCTGACCGGCTACGCTGGCCAACTTTCCCTTGGCGCCGGCGCGTTCATGATGGTCGGCGCCTACGCGACCTTCTCCCTTCAACTGCGTGTTCCCGATCTGCCGTTGCCGCTGGCGCTGGTCGTGGCGGGTCTCATCGCGGGTGCCGTCGGGCTTCTCTTCGGCATTCCGTCGACGCGCATCAAGGGCTTCTACCTGATCGTCAGCACGCTCGCCGCCCAGTTCTTCTTCGAGTGGCTGTTCCTGAAGTTTCCCTGGTTCTACAATGGCAACTCGTCCGCCACCATCGCCCTGTCGCGCGGCCTCTCCTTCTTCGGGCTGGAGGCCAATACGCCGCACGGGCGCTATTACCTGACGCTCGGCATCGTCGCGCTCCTGACGCTCCTCTCCTTCAACCTGATCCGCGGCCAGACGGGGCGGAACTGGATGGCGATCCGTGACATGGATACGGCCGCCGCAGTCATCGGCGTCCCGGTCTTCCGCGCGAAGCTGCAGGCCTTTGCGGTCTCAAGCTTCATTCTCGGCATCGCTGGCGCGCTCTGGGCCTTCGCCTATCTCGGATCGGCCAGCGTGCAGAGCTTTGGCCTCACGCGCTCCTACCAGATCCTTTTCATCATCATCATCGGCGGTCTGGGCACCATTCGCGGCGCCTATTTCGGCGCGGCTTTCGTCAGTCTTCTGCCGCTGGCACTCGACTGGCTGTTCCAGCACGTCTTCGGCGGCCATGTCGATGCCGGCCTGCTCCAGAACATCCAGAAAGCGATCTTCGGCCTCCTCATCATCTGGTTCCTGATCAAGGAGCCGGAAGGATTGGCGAGGCTTCTCGGCTTGCAGCGAGCGCAGGGTGCGCGCCGCCGTCTCTTCCCATCTTGAACCCAGGAGTTGAACCATGAAACGTCTGCTTGTCGCCGCGTTGTTAGCCGGCACGCTTTTCTCCAGCTTCATCCCGGCTTCGGCCGAGGAGGTGAGCCAGTATATCCCGCTGCCGACCTATCGCGTCGGCGCCTATGCCTCATCCGGCGAACTCTGGTGGGCCGGCGAGCGGGATTATTTCCGCTACATCAACGAGGTGGAAGGCGGCGTCGAGGGTGTGAAGCTCAACTACGAAGAATTCGAGACCGAATGGAGCCCGGACCGCACCGTCGAGGTCTATGAGCGTGTGAAGGCCGGCAAGGATGGCTCGCCGCTCGCCTTCTTCTTCACCCACGGCACGCCGGCGACCTATGCGCTGCTTGAAAAGGCGGCAGCCGACAAGATCCCGTTGATCGATCCGGCCGGCGGGAAGACGGAGACGGTCGACGGCACGGTCTTCCCCTATGCCTTCCCGCTGCTGTTCAGCTATTACAGCCAGGCTTCGACGGGCATCAATTACATCGCCGACAAGGTCGGCGGATTCGACAAGCTCAAGGGCCTGAAGATCGCGACCGTCTATCATGACAGCGCCTATGGCCGCGCCAGCCAGCCGGCCGTCGAGGCGCTCGCCAAGAAGTACGGCTTCGAGAATATCCAGATCCCCGTCGCCGATCCCGGCAACGAACAGTCGCCGCAGTGGCGCCAGATCCGCGAGCAGAAGCCCGACTGGGTCTTCCTGCGCACCTGGGGCGTCTCGACGGTCGTTGCGCTGAAGACGGCGCAGCGCTTCGGCTTCCCGGCCGATCATATCATCGGCGACGTCTGGGCGGGGTCGGAATCCGACGCCATTCCCGCGGGCACCGCGGCCATCGGCTATTCGGCGCTCGCACCCTATCCGGGCGGAACGGATTTCGAGATTCACAAGCGCCTGAAGGCCGAGATCCTCGACAAGGGCAAGTCCGACCTGCGGGACCAGAAGCTGTTTGGTGCCGTCAACTACAATATCGGCCTCGTCAATGCGGCGCTCGCCGTGGAGGCGCTGCGCACCGGTTACAAGCATTTCGGCGCACGCCCGCTGAATGGCGAGGAGGGCCGCTGGGCCTTCGAACACCTGACCATCGATGACAAGCGCCTGGAGGAAATCGGCTTCAAGGGCCTGCTTCAGCAGATCAGGATCACGCCCACCGATCACGAGGGCGGCGGGGCGGCCCGCATCCAGAGCTGGGACGGCGAGAAGTGGGTGCTCCAGACCGACTGGATCAAGGCCGACCACGAGCTTCTCAATCCGCTGATCAAGGAGGGCGCCGCGGCCTACGCCAAGGACAACGGCATCACGCCGCGCACGCCGGAAACCGAAACCAATTGATTCCATGGCGGGGCGTGGCGGGTGCCACGTCTCGACCCCCAACAGGAGATGGGTATGTTCAAGACATTTCTGCGCGGCGCGATCGTCGCAGCCGCTTCCGTGCTGGTGCTTGCGGGCTCCGCACAGGCAATCGACACGACACCTGGACCGGACAGCGACAAGCAGTTCTTCCCGATCGCCAGCTATCGCGTCGGTCCCTATGCGGCCTCCGGCGCGTCGATTTGGGCGGGTCGCATCGACTACTACCGCTACATCAATGAAGTGGAGGGTGGTATCAACGGCGTGCCGATCGTCTGGCAGGAATGCGAGACGGAATGGACGGCCGAAAAGGGCATCGAATGCTACGAGCGCTTCAAGCGCGGCCTGAACGGCGCGCCGGTCTCGGCCTATTTCCCCAACGGCGCACCGGCCGCCTATGCTTTGTCCGACCGTGCGGCGCAGGACAAGATTCCGCTGGTGACGCTGGCCTATGGCCGCACCGAAGCGACCGACGGACGCGTCTTTCCCTACATCTTCCCGGTCATGGTGACGTTCTACAGCGAGGCCTCGGCCGTCGTGAACTACATCGCCGAGAAGGAAGGCGGCTTTGACAAGCTCAAGGGCAAGAAGATCGCCACCGTCTACCATGACAGCGCCTATGGCCGAGAAACGCTCGATCCGCTGGCGCTGCTTGCCGAGAAGTACGGTTTCGAGAACATCCAGATTCCGGTGCCGGATCCGGGCAGCGAGCAGTCCTCGCAGTGGCGCCAGGTCCGTGAGCAGAAGCCGGACTGGGTTTTCCTGCGCACCTGGGGCGTTTCCACGCCGGTCGCCATCAAGACGGCGCAACGCTTCGGCTTCCCGGCTGACCGCATCATCGGCGATGTCTGGGCATCCTCGGAAGAAGATGTCATTCCCGCCGGCGATGCCGCAAAAGGCTATCTCGCGCTGACGCCCTATCCGGCCGGCGCCGATTTCGAGATCCACAAGCGTCTCAAGCAGCACATCATCGATACCGGCAAGTCGGATCTGCGCGACACCAAGGCGTTCGGCAGCGTCTACTACAATTCCGGCCTCGTCGATGCGCTCATCTCGGTCGAAATCGTCCGGCAGGCGCAGGCGAAATTCGGCAACAGGCCGATCACGGGTGAGGAAGGTCAGTGGGCGTTGGAACACCTCAAGCTTGACGACGCCGCACTCGATAAGGCCGGTTTCCTCGGTCTCGTCCAGAACCTCCAACTGACGCCTGCCGACCACGAGGGTGGCGGCGCCGTGCGTGTCCAGCAGTGGACCGGCCAGAACTGGAATCTTGTCAGCGACTGGGTTCAGGCCGACCGCGAGGCATTGCGCCCGTTGATCGATGCCAAGTCCGCCGCCTATGCCAAGGAGCACGGCATCACGCCGCGCGACGTCGGCACCAATTGATCCATCAGGACCGGGGCAGGAGCCGCCCCGGTCCCACAAGGAGAGAAAAATGACCCTTCAGTCTGAACTGCCTGTCGTCGCCGACCGTCGTCTTCTGGACGTGTCGGGCATAGAGGTCGTCTATGGCGGCGCCATCCTGGCGGTCGCGGATGTTTCACTGACCGTCGGCCAGGGCGAGATCGTCGCGCTGCTCGGCGCCAATGGTGCGGGCAAGAGTACGGTGCTCAAGGCGATATCCGGGCTGGCGGCTGCCGACAGGGCGACGGTGCGGCAAGGACATGTGCGTTTTGACGGTCAGGACATCCTGAGGACGGCGGCAAACCGCCTGACGAAACGCGGCATCGTGCATGTGCTCGAAGGCCGGCGGGTATTCTCGCATCTGACGGTCGAGGAAAACCTGCTGTCGGGCGCGTTTCTTCACAAGCCGGCGCGGGGCGAACTCTTGCGCCAGCTGGACGACATCTATGCCTGGTTCCCCCGCCTGAAGGACAAGAGGCGAACTTTGGCAGGGCTTACCTCCGGCGGCGAGCAGCAGATGCTCGCGATCGGTCGCGCACTCTTGACGCAGCCGCGCCTCGTCCTGCTGGACGAGCCCTCGATGGGGCTGGCGCCGACCATCGTCCAGGAGATTTTCAGGATCATCGTCCGGCTCAACCGCGAGAAGGGGGTGGCCTTCCTGCTTGCCGAGCAGAACGCCGCGCTTTCCCTTGCCCATGCCTCCCGCGCCTATTTTCTCGAAAGCGGTCGCGTGGCGCTGGAGGGCAAGGCGGAAGACCTCGCCCAGCGTGACGATCTGCATCACATCTATCTGGGGTCCGGGGCCTGAGCGCCAAGGGTTCGGCAGTTTGTGGGCGGCGGGGTGGCGCCTATGCGGGGGTCGCCCCGTTATTTCCCAGCCGGCGCTCGAGCCACTGACTGTAGCGCGAGGCGCCAAAGCAGATCACGAAGTAGATGACGGCCACGACGATGTATGCCTCGTTGTAGAAGCCGAGCCATTGCGGATCGGCAGCGGAGGCGCGGGCGGCGTTCAGGAGGTCGAATATCCCGATGACGGCGAGCAACGAGGTCGCCAGCAGGAAGCCGATGGCGAGGTTCACGATGCCGGGGATAACGATGCGAAAGGCCTGCGGCAGGATGACGAGGCCCTGTATGCGCCAGTATCCGAGCCCTAGCGCCGTCGCCGCTTCCGCCTGGCCGTTCGGCACGGCCTGAAGCCCGGCGCGGATGACCTCGGCAATGTAGGCGGCCCAGAACAGCGTCACCATGATGATCGCGCGCAGCATCTTGTCGATGGAAAGCCCGTCCGGCAGCGCCATCGGCAGGATCAGCATGGCGACATAGAGAATGGCGACCATCGGCGTGCCGCGCATGAGTTCGATATAGAGGACGGCGAAGGTGCGCAGCCCTCCGAGGTTCGAGCGGCGGGCAAGCGCCAGCAGCACGGCAATGGGCGTCGCGGCGGCAAAACACAAGGCCCAGACGAACAGCGTTACCGGCAGGCCGCCCCATTGGTTGGAAGGAATGGGCGTTGCCGTGAAGGCGCCTTGCATGAGCAGCCAGCAGGCAACGATCGTCAGCGGCCAGGCAAGGATGAGCCCACGTCCCCAGAAGCGCGGAAGGGCGCTTGCCGCAAGGATCGCGCACAGCAACACGATCACCAGCAGTGGCCGCCATTGCAGGTCCGGCGGATAGAAGGCGAAGAGGATGAAGCGGAGCTTCGCCGTCACGAAGGCCCAGCAGGCGCCCGCCCGCGTGCACGCATTCGCGTCACCGGTAAAGGTGGCGTCGAGCACCGCCCAGCGCAAAAGCGGCGGAACGGTCTGCCACAGCAGAAGGAGTGTCGCCAGCGTGACGAGTGTATTGGCGCGCGTTCCGAAGAGGCCGGCGCGCAGGCCAGGCAGCGCACGGGCAAGGCGTGTGGTCATCGTCTGCTTCCCTTGAGCGCGACACGGTTGTTGTAGATGTTCATCAGGGCCGAAAGCGCGAGATTGATGGTGAGGAACGCGCCGATGAGAATGATCAGCGCCTCCATGGACTGGCCGGTCGTGTTGGCGGTCGTGTTGACGATACTGACCAGGTCGGGAAAGCCGATGGCGACGGCCAGGCTCGAATCCTTGGTGAGGTCCAGGTAGCTCGATGTCGTCAGCGGCGTTATCACGCGCAGTGCCTGCGGCATCACGACGAGGCGAATGATATGGCCGTCGTGCAGCCCGAGCGCCCGCGCCGCCTCCCACTGACCCTTGCCGACCGATTGTATGCCTGCGCGGACAATCTCCGCGATCAACGCCGCGAACTTCACCACGAGGCCGGTCAGCAGTGCGGCGAATTCCGGGGAGAGGTTGAGGCCGCCTCTGATGTTGAAGCCTGACAGCGCCGGCAGTTCCGCCGCCGGCCGTGCACCAACCAGAAGAAGGAAGGCGAAGGGGGCGGCAACGGCGAGCCCGGTGGCGACCATGCCGGAACGACGCGTCAGCCGGCCGGTGGCCCGCAGGAGGACGATGAGGACCAGAGTTGCAATCGCGGCAATTCCGAGTGCTGCGACGATGCCGAAGGGACCGCCCACAAAGTAGAGCGAGGGTATGTAGACACCCCTGTTGGTGAGGAAGACCGCATCGAACACGCCCGATGCCTGGCGTGGCGCCGGGAACGCCTTCGCAAGCGCCATCCAGAAGAACAGCTGCAGCAGGAGCGGCGTGTTGCGGGTGATCTCGATGAACCAGCGCACGAGGCGGGAGAGCAGCAAATTGCGCGAGAGCCCCGCCACGCCCACCGCGACACCGAGGATCGTCGCGAGAAGGCAGCCGAGCAGGGAAACCTTCAGCGTATTGAGAAGGCCCGCAACGAGCGCGCGCAGATAGGTATCCCCCGCGCGGAAGGCGATCGGGCTTTCGCCGATTTCAAAATTGGCGGAACTCGAAAGAAAGGCAAAACCCGGCAGGATGCCGATGCGTGCCATGTTCTCCAGAACATTGCCGATGAACAGCGTGCCCAAAGCCGCAAACACGGCCAGAAGGGCAAGCTGGCCCCATGGCCAGCCGCCCCACCATGCCTGGATTTTCGCGGCCAGGCCGGGCCGCGGCGGGCCCGACAGGACGATGTGGAAAACGCGTCGACCTGCAACCGGCGCGTTTCGCCCGGAATCGCGAAAATGCTCCATGTCCTCGCCTTTACGCAATTCCAGACAGGTGGTCATTCGTCATCATCACGGCTTAGCGGAAGGGCGGCGAATAGAGCAGGCCGCCGTCGGTCCACAGACTGTTGTAACCGCGCTCCCAGCCAAGCGGTTTCAGGTTGCGGTCGAAGATCTCGCCGTAGTTTCCGACCGTCTTGATGATGTTATAGGCCCATTTCGGATCGAGCCCGATATCGTTGGCAAAGGACGGATCGACGCCGAGGAAGCGCTGGATTGCCGGGTCTTCCGATTTGAGGAACTCGTCCACATTTGCCGATGTGATGCCCCATTCTTCGGCCTGGATGGTCGCATTCACGGTCCAGTTCACAAGTTCGAGCCACCGATCGTCGCCGCCGGCGATAGCCGGTGCGAGCGGCTCCTTCGAAAGGCGTTCCGGCAGGAGGACATAGTCATCCGGCTTCTTCAGCTGGGTGCGCTTGCCGACGAGATCGGAGGAGTCCTGCGTGATCGCGTCGACGCGGCCGGATTCCAGTGCGTCGATGAACTGTCCGGTATCCTCTATGGTCACGGGCGTGAAGGTCTTGCCCGTCTTGCGGAAGAAGTCGGCCACGTTCAGTTCGCCCGTCGTACCGCTCTGCGCCCCGATCGTCGCGCCGTCGAGATCCGCGGCCTTCGTTACGCCGAGGTCCTTGCGGACCAGGATGCCCTGGCCGTCATAGAAGACCGTCGGGCCGAAATGGAAGCCGAGCTTGAAGGCGCGGGTGGCGGTGACCGTGACGCCCGAGAGCAGGATGTCGAATTCACCGCTCTGAAGGGCGGGAAGACGCTGCTGCGGCGAGGACGACGTGAACTCCACCTTGTCGGGGGTGCCGAAGACCGCGATCGACAGGGCGCGGCCGTAATCGATGAAGAAGCCCTGCCACTTGCCGTTGCTGTCGGGCGTGAAGAAGCCCGGTGTGGTGCCGACGCCGACCTTGATGGTGCCGCGCTGGTTGATCTTGTCGAGCGTCGGGCCGGCGTGAGCCAGGCCCGATAGCATGGTCGTGGCGAGGAAGGCAGCGGCGGCGACGGACTGTACGGCCCGCCGGAAGGTGGTCTGTGTACTCATATGGAAATGTCCCCATTCTCGAAAAAAGAGCTTCCACCACAGCGAGACTCTGCCGGGCAGTGAAAGTAATTTTCATATTATCTATAAAATTACTATATTTAAGAAATGGATGTTCCAAATTTCGGCAAAGACACGAAAATTGCTACCAGCGCGCCGCGGAAAGACAGGTCAAGTCATGGGCCGCGTTGACATTGACACCTATTGATGGCCGTCCGGTTTCGAAGGGACCGGGACAGTTTGATACGCGACCTGCCGCGCCTTCTGAACAGGCAATGCGTGCCCGGCTCGTATCGTCATTTCCCCGAACGAACGGCATAAGCCGTTGCCGTCCGTTTTCCGGTTGCGCTTTTTTCAGCCGAAGGCGGAACAGCATTTTGCCGAATAGTACATAAAAGATATGGAATTTCTTTATTTCATATCTGGCGCAGCTACCCTCGCGGCAATTCCAAGCGTGACCGGCGATGGTCGGCACGATAGCAACGAGCAGGATAGATGACGCAGATCGAGAATGCCTGGGGCGCTGGCCCCGGAGAGGATTACGAGACCATTGCCGCGCCGTTCCGGCCAATCTTTACGCGGATCGCTGAAAACGCGATTGCGCGGGACCTGGGGCGCGACCTGCCGCATGAGGCGATCCGCGACTTGAAGGAGGCGGGTTTCGGTGCCGTGCGGCTTCCGGTGGAAGCGGGCGGCAAAGGCGCGAGCCTGCCGCAGTTCTTCAACCTGCTGATCGAGCTTTCGGCGGCGGACTCCAATATCACGCAGGCGCTGCGCGGGCATTTCGGCTTTACGGAAGATATCCTGAACACCCGGGATGCCGCGCGCCGCACGCTCTGGCTGGGGCGTATCGGCGGCGGCGAGATCACGGGCAACGCCTGGAGCGAGATCGGTGCGGGTGCCGCACTCGACCGCTTCGCCACCCATGTCGCCGAGAAGGACGGCAGGCTCGTCCTGAACGGTGCAAAGTACTACACGACCGGCTCCCTCTTCGCCGACTGGATCGACGTCGGGGCCTCCAACGCCGAGGGCGAGGGCATTTCGGTGGCGGTGCGTCGTCACGCCGAAGGCGTCGATGTCGTCGATGACTGGGACGGCTTCGGCCAGGTGCTGACGGCAAGCGGCACCACCACCTTCCGCGATGTCGTGGTGACGCCGGAAGACATCGTCGTCGACGAGGCGCGTTTCCGATACTCGGCCGCCTTCTACCAGCTCGTTCATCTCGCAACGCTTGCCGGCATCGGCCGCGCGATTACGGCCGATGTCGCCAAGGCGGTGGCCGAGCGGCGGCGGACCTACACGCACGCCGCCGCGGCGCGCTCCAGCGAGGACCCGCAGGTCTTGCAGGTTGTCGGGCGCATCCGGGCCGCTGCCTATGCGGCATCGGCGATCACGCTCCAGGCCGCAGCGAGCCTTCAGCGGGCCTTCGACGCACATTTCGCGGACGACGAGGCTGCCGAGGAGAAAGCCAATGCGATAGCCGAACTCGAAGCGGCACAGGCCCAGACGGTCGTTTCCGATCTGATCCTCGAAGCCTCGACGCTGCTCTTCGATGCGCTCGGCGCCTCCGCCACCAAGAAGCCCGCTGGCCTCGACCGTCACTGGCGCAACGCCC
Organism: Shinella sp. AETb1-6; assembly: GCF_009826875.1. Classification (NCBI taxonomy): domain Bacteria; kingdom Pseudomonadati; phylum Pseudomonadota; class Alphaproteobacteria; order Hyphomicrobiales; family Rhizobiaceae; genus Shinella; species Shinella sp. AETb1-6. Next base: position 315,501 of record NZ_WUMM01000003.1, read on the forward strand.
GCACGCTCGCCTCGCACAATCCGCGCATCTACAAACACCGGATCATCGGCGATTTCGCCGTCAACGGCACGCCGCCGCCCTACCAGTGGCGTATCGGCGCGGCGCCAGGCTGACAAGCGGAACGGCAGTCCTGCGGGGCCGGCTATGCCTCCAGCCGGCTCCTTATCATCTCGCCAACGGGTATGGCGGACGTCGCGACCAGCAGCTTGCCGCCGACCCCGAAAGGAATGCCGTTTTCCTGGCAGAACGCCCTTGTGGCCGCGGCACAGTTCGGCCTTGAGACTGCCCGTCGGATAGGAGATGCCTGCATGGATGACGCCGCTGTCATGGCCGGTCTGGTGCCGGCCGAGCGCGTCCTCCTTCTCGATGAAGCGCTATGGGCGAATGCCGGCCAGAAGTTCGGCGGCGGCCGAGATCGCCTCCTGTTGCCAAGGGCGGAGCTCCTGGCCCGCGTAATTTCGAAACACGGGCAGGAAGGGATCGTCGATATGGGTCTTGATGCCCGAAAGCTGCTCCAGCACGGCGAGGCCGCAATAGGGCACATAGGCGGCGGAATAGCCGCCTTCGTGCGACATCACGAGACGCCCGCCGCACAGGTCAGCGGCCGCTTCCATCAGCATCCGGGTCATCTCGCGATAGGTATCGCTGTGCAGCATCATCCGGCCGAGCGGATCGGCGCCCGAACCGTCGAAACCCGAGGGAACGACGATGAGGTCGGGCTTGTAGGTCTTCAATGCCGGAAGCACGACCTGTTCGAAGGCCGCGATATAGGCGCCGTGCCCGCTGCCGGCCGGAAGCGGAATGTTGAGGTTGTAGCCGAGACCCGCACCGGCGCCACGTTCCTCGCGGTCGCCGCTGTCATGCGGATAGAGCCGCTCCTGGTGAAGCGAGATCGTCAGCACGGCGGGATCGGTCCAGAACGCGGCCTGGGTGCCGTTCCCATGGTGGACGTCCCAATCCACCGTCGCCACACGCTCGAAACCGTGCTTTTTCCGGTTCTTGAGGATGGCCACCGGGACATTGCCGAACAGACAGAAGCCCATGCCCTTGTCGCTTTCCGCGTGGTGGCCCGGCGGACGGACCAGTGCATAGCCATTGTCGAGCTCGCCGGAAAGCACCTTGTCCATAAGGGCAAACGTGCCGCCGGCCGCAAGGCAGGCGATCTCGTAGCTGCCACGCCCGAACGGCGTGAGATAACTCGCATCGCCGCCGCGATCGTCGCTGAGCGCCTTGATGCGCCGGATGTAGTCGCGGGTGTGGAACAGCGCGAGGTCGTCCTCGTCTACCGGAACCGACTTGACGCTCGTAAGCTGCTCGGTGAGCCCGGAGACCTCCATGAGATTGCGGAAACGCCGCTTCGTTTCGGCGTTTTCCGCATGCTCGCCGGGTTCGACGGTCAGGCTGGCCGGAAAGAACTGCGCGGCCGCGCCGGTATCGTGCCAGAGGTAGAGTTCATGAAAATTCCATCCGGTCTTCGTCATCTCTGTTCTCGTCATTCGCCGACCGTGACCCACACGCCCTTGCTCTGCGTGTAGGAGAGGATCGCATCCATGCATTTGTCGCGGCCGTTGCCGCTTTCCTTCCAGCCCCCGAACGGCAATTGCATGTCGCCATTCATGTAGCTGTTCACGTAGACCATGCCGGCCTCGACATCGCGTGCGAAACGATGCGCCTTGCCCAGATCGCTCGTCCAGATGCCGGCGGCGAGACCGAACGGGCTGTCATTGGCGATGGCGACCGCCTCCTCGTAACCGGACACCGGAATGACGCTGGCGACCGGTCCGAAGATCTCTTCGCGCGCGATCGTCATGTTATTATCGACGCCGGTGAAGATGGTGGGGGCGACATAGGCGCCGTGCTCCAGACCGTCGGGCACGCCGCCACCGAGGATGCAGTCCGCGCCGCCCCGGCGACCGATGTCGATATAGTTCAGCACGCGCTGCTGCTGTTCCCGGGTAACGAGCGGGCCCATCGTGGTGGCCTCGTCCAGCGGGTCGCCGGGCACGTAGCCGGATTTCGCCTGCGCCGACAGTGCATCGATGAAGTCGGGGACAACGGACTTTTCCACGATGATGCGCGAACCGGCGCAACACACTTCTCCCTGGTTGCCGAAGATGCCCATGGCCGCCCACCAGGCCGCCTTTTCGAGGTTTTCCGCATCCGCCAGGACGATATGCGGAGATTTGCCCCCGCACTCCGTCGCGACCTTCTTCATGTTGGATTGGCCGGCATAGATCAGCATCAGCTTGCCGACCTCTGCCGAGCCGGTAAAGGCGATCTTGTCGATGCCGTCGTGCAAGGCGAGCGCCTTGCCGGCCTCTGCGCCGAAGCCGTTGACGACGTTCAGCACGCCCGCCGGCCCGCCGGCCTCCATGAAGAGCCGCGCAAGCAGCAGCGCCGAAAGCGGGGATTGTTCGGCCGGCTTCAGCACGACGGAATTGCCGGCCGAAAGGGCGGGGGCGATTTTCCACACCGTCATCAGCAGCGGATAATTCCATGGAACGATGCAGCCGACGACGCCGAGCGGCTGACGGATGACATAGGACAGCACGTCGCTTGCCGTCGCGCCGACGCTGCCTTCGATCTTGTCGATGCATTCGGCCGTGAAGCGCAGGCAGGTCAATGCCAGCGGGATATCGACGGCCAGCATCTCCTGGATGGGCTTGCCCATATCGAGGGTGTCGAGAACAGCGAATTCGCCCGCGTGCTGTTCGACAAGGTCGGCGAACCGCAGCATGACGGCCATGCGGGCACGCGGCGCCATGCGCGACCAGACGCCCGACTTGAAGGCCTTGCGCCCGGACGATACGGCAAGGTCGATATCGGCGCCGTCGCCGCGCGACACCGCCGCGATGATGCTGTCATCCGCCGGATTGACCGTCTCGAATTTCGCACCGGAAACCGCCTCGCGGTAGTCGCCGTCGATGAAGAGCCTTCCTTCGAAAGAGAGTTTCGCGGCCCTGTCGTGCCAGCTGCCTGTGGATGGGGCGATGTTCATGGATGCGTCTCCTTAACCGGCGAGGATCATCTGGGCGGCACGCTCGGCGACCATGATCGTCGGCGCATTGAGGTTGCCCGAAACCATCTTCGGGATGACCGATGCATCTGCGACGCGCAGGCCTTCGAGACCGTGCACCTTCAGGGTCGAGGGATCGGTGACGGCCATCGCATCGGTCCCCATGCGGCATGATGAAGACGGGTGATAGAGCGTCGTCATGTGGCCGCGGACGTAGTTGGCGATTTCGGCGTCCGTCTTGCACTCGGCGCTGGGGCTGACTTCGTAATCGACGAGCTCGCGGATCGGCGACTGTTCCATGATGCGGCGGTTGATCTTCACACCTTCCACCATGGTGGCGAGGTCGAGCCCATCCGGGTCGCTCACGAAATATTTGGGGTCGATCGACGGGTATTCGATCGGGTTGGCCGAGCGGAGCCTGATCTCACCCCGGCTGTTCGGGCGCTGAAGCGTGCAATGCGCGGTGATACCGGATTGGCCGCCCAGGAAGCGGGCATAATCGCGATGCGGGCTCATCGCGCCGTAAAGCTGCAGGTCGGGCTCGACACCGGGTCGGCTGCACACATGTCCGCCGGACGCGACCCAGGGAGACGAGCGGATGCCGGTACGGTAGTCGCGCCATTCCTCGAAGCTGTCTGCGATCACCTCGTCGGTCCAGGCACCGATGCCGAGCGGTTCCTTGGTGTAGAAGGTGATGGGAATGTTGAGGTGGTCCTGCAAATCCTTGCCGACGCCGGGAAGGTCATGGATGGGATCGACGCCGACCGCCTTCAGTTCGTCCGCCGGACCGATACCCGACAGCATCAGCAGCTGGCAGGAGGCGATCGCACCCGCCGAGAGCACCACTTCGCTTTCGGCATAGGCCGTGTGCGCAACACCGTCGATGAGATAGCTGACGCCCTTCGCGCGACCGTTCTCGACGACGAGCTTCGTGACGAGAACGCCGGTTTCCACGGTGAGGTTGGGACGTTCGAGGGCCGGCCGCAGATAGGCCTTGCCGGTTCCCCAGCGCTCGCCATTCCTGATGGTGAACTGGAAAAGACCGACCCCTTCCTGGCTTTCGCCGTTGTAATCGGGGTTGTAGGGGTAACCCGCCGCCTCGGCGGCCTCGATCCACATGCGCTCATATTTGTCGACATAGGGCACATTGCCGATATGCAGGAGGCCGTCGTTGCCGTGATAGGGGCTGTCCTTGATATCGGCATTGGCTTCCGAAAAGAGGAACACCGGGAACACATCCTTCCAGCCCCAGCCGCTGCAACCCATCGCTTCCCATGCATCGTAGTCGGACGGCAGCCCTCTGATGTAGATCATCGCGTTGAGCGCACCGGAGCCGCCGACCATCTTGCCGCGCGGCCAGAAGATGCGGCGACCGCGGCAGCCCGCCTGAGGCTCGGTGTAATAGCCCCAGTCGGCACCCGTGTTGAACATGGTCACCCAGTCGGACGGAATATCCGAGGCCAGCGGGGCCGCCCGCCCGGCCTCCAGCACCAGGACCTTGCGGTTCGGATCGGCGCTCAGCCGGTTTGCAAGCACGCAGCCGGCGGAACCGGCGCCGATGATGATCGTGTCGTACATGGAAACTCCTCACTTCCCGGTGGTTGCCGGCTTTTCCTGAAACGTGATGGCAGATGCGGCGGCGCGGTTGCGGTGGCGCAGCCAGGACAAGAGATCGCCGAGCCGTCCGACGAGGCCCTTCGGCATGAGCAGGATCGACAGCGCGATGATGAGGCCAAGCCCGAGCGTGCGAAACTCGCCGGCTTCACGCATCAGTTCGTCAGCCGCCACCAGCACGATGGTGCCCACGAGCGGCCCCCAGAATGTACCGACGCCGCCGACCACCGTGATGGCGATGATGAACATCAGTTGCGACATCGACAGGATGCCCGGGCCGATGGCCTGGAAATGCGCGGCGTAGAAACCGCCGGCAAGGCCGGTGAAGAAGGCCGAGATGCCGAACACCAGAAGCTGCGCCTGGAACCGGTTGACGCCGCGGGCCACCGCATAGCCGGGATTGTCCTTGAGGGCGCGAAACGCAAGGCCGATCGGGCTTTTGACGATGATGTAGGTGACGATCATCGTGATGGCGAAGAGCGTTGCGATGATGGCATAGTTGCCGACGAGCCATTGGCCCTTGAGGAGGGCGCGCGTGCCAAGATCGCCGAAGCGGGCGAAGCCCACCGCGCCGCCGGTAAACTGCCGGCAGATCGAGCCGACCATCGTGAAGCATTCGGTATCCGTGACGATCAGCAGATACATGGTCTGCGCGATGGCAAGCGTGAGCAGCGCCACGTAAACACCGGTGAGGCGGAGGCAGGCGAGGCCGACGACCAGCGAGAAGACGACGGCGGAAAAGGCACCCGGGAGCAAGGCCGCCCAGACATTCCAGCCGAAGTAGAAGCAGATCATCGCGGTCGCATAGCCGCCGAAGGCGAACATCGCCATCTGGGCAAGGGAGAAGACGCCGGCAAAGCCGAACAGCAGGTTCCACTGCGAAGCGATGGTGGCGTAGAACAGCGCCAGCACGATCTGGCCGAGCACGTAGCGGCTGTCGATCATGAAGGGGAGCGCGATCGCGGCTGCGATCAGCAGCAGGCTGACGAAGAGGTCGATCCGGGCGTCGCCGGACATGCCCTTGGAGTTGCAAGTCTTGTTCATGGCGCCACCTCACATACGACGGATTTGGACACGGCCGAAAAGGCCGGCGGGCCGCCATATCAGAACAGCGATGACCACGAAGAGCAGGGTTGGGAAACCCCAGCGCGCGCCCGCGACGTACTGGACGAAGGCTTCCAGCAGGGCGAGCCCGAAGGCGGCCGCCACCGCGCCCGGAAGGTTGCCGAGGCCTGCGACCACGCACATGATGAAGGCCTTCAGCATGGGGTCGTTGCCGAGCGGCGGCGAAAGCTGGGTCATGGAACTGACCATGACGCCGCAGATGCCGGCGATGGCGCCCGACAGGACGAGAACCTGGAAATAGACCGAGTTGACGGCCACGCCCATCAGCTGGGCCGCCTCGCGGTTCTGCGCCGTCGCGCGGATCGCGCGACCCATGCGCGTCCTGCCGAGAAGCAGTGCGATGACGGCCATGAGCGCGATGACGACCAGCACGATGAGCATGTTCTGATAGGGCAGGCTGACCGGTCCGAGGATGAACGATCCGGTCGCGGAGATCGGCTGCTTCAACGGTTGGCCGCCATAGGTCAGGAGAATGGCGTTTTCGAGCGCGATGCCGATGCCGACGGTCGCGATCATCACGTTGGATTCGAATGTCGCCTTGTCGGTTTTGAGCAGGTTGCGCACGATCAGCACGTAGAGCAGTCCGCCCGCGACGGCGCCGACCAGAATCGCGCCGGCAAAGCCGGCGATGACGGGAAGTCCGAGCACGGTGCAGAGCGTGAAGGCCGAGTAGCCGCCGAGCGTCAACATGGCGGCATGCGCCATGTTGAGCATGCCCATGGAACCCCAGACGAGGGAGAGGCCGACGGTCGCGAGCGCGTAGAGCGCGCCTGTCGTCAGGCCGGCGATGAGGATGGCGGTCAGGATGTCGAGCATGATCGTCAGCCTCCGAGATAGGTTGCGAGGAGTTCATCGCGGGCAAGCAGTTCCGCCGGTGGGCCCGACCACACGATGATGCCGTCATCCAGCAGATGAAGATGGTCGGCGAGGTCGGCGACACGGGCCGGATTTTCCTCGACGAGCAATATGGTCCTGCCGCTTCTGGAGAGCTCCGTTATGACGCCGTAGATCTGCTCGATGATCAGCGGTGCGAGCCCCAGAGACGGCTCGTCGATCAGCAGGATCTGCCCGCCCATCATGAGCCCGCGACCGATGCCGACCATCCGTCGCTCGCCTCCCGAAAGAGACGAGGCCACCTGGTCGCGGCGATCCGAAAGCTTGGGAAGGAGCGTATAGACCTCGTCCAGCCGCCGGTCGATCTCGGCTTTCGAGGGCGCGAGATAGGCGCCCATCAGCAGGTTTTCCAGCACGCTCATTTCCGGAAACAGCATGTCGCCCTGCGGCACGTGGGCAACACCCAGCCCGGCGATGGTATGCGGCTTTCCCGGCGCCGGTTCGCCGTTGATGCGGATCGCGCCTGACGTCAGCGGCACGAGGCCGGAAATGGTCTTCAGCAGGGTGGACTTGCCATGGCCGTTGGGGCCGACGACGGTCACGAAGTCGCCGGCGGCAATGTCGAAGGATATGCCCTTGAGGACTTGCAGTCCCTTGTAGCCCGAAACCACGTTGGAAAGGCTGAGGACAGGCGGTTGAGTGGATGCGCTCACGGCTGTACCTCGCCTTCGGCAAAATATGTCGTGAGCCGCTTGCGGGTGCCTTCTCCAAGATAGGAGTCCACGACCACGGGGTCTTCCGCCACCGCCTGTGGCGGGCCTTCGAAGATTTTCTTGCCGTGATGCATGATGATGACGCGGCTGGAGAGCGCCAGCAGGAAACGCATGACATGTTCGATGAGAACGACGGTCATCCCGTTCGCTTTCAGCCGTTCGACCAGACCGATGATGTGATCGATCTCGCTGGAATTGAGCCCGCCGACCGGCTCGTCCAGGAAAAGCAGTTTGGGCCGTGTCGCGATCGCGCCGGCAATCATCAGCAGCTTGCGGTCGAGCACGGGAAGTTGCCCCACCGTGGCATCCGCCTTGTCGGCAAGACCGACAAAAGCCAATGCCTCTTGCGTCTGTCGGCGCACATCCTGACCGAGCTTCAGGCCCGGGATCGCCCTTCGGCTCCTGCCGAAATAGGCGGCGACGTCGATGTTTTCGCGCACCGTCAGGCTTTCGAAGGCGGCGTTGAGCTGGAATGTGCGCGCGATGCCATGCTGGCAAATGCTGTCGGCGCCAAGCTTTGAAATGTCGTGGCCGTCGAAAACCATCCGGCCCTCGGTGGCGGGGGTCACGCCCGTCACCACATCGAAGAAGGTCGTCTTGCCCGCACCGTTCGGGCCGCCGATGCCGACGATCTCGCCGCGGTTCACGGTCAGCGACATGCCATCGACCGCCGCAAGCGAGCCGTAGCGCTTCACGACGTTTTCGCATTCCAGCAAGGTTGTCCCGCTGCTTTCCATCATTCCGCTCCTTTCGCCATCGGTACCGGCCGCTCCGACGGCCGATACCCCGTTCAGGGCTGCGCTGCCGGGACCTATTTGATCCAGGGCGGCAGGAGGAACGTGTCTGTTGCGTAGAGCGCCGGTGCGATGAGCTTCGGATCGGTCTTGTAGTCCTGATGCTGCAGGAACTGGTGCGGCATGCCCAGCGAAGGATCGGCGGTCTGTGTCGGGTAGCAATAGGCCGACTGGCCGGCAGGATCGGCGCGGTAGGTTCCGTTGACGCCGCGATAGACGTTGCGTCGCATGACGGCGGCGACCTTGCTGACCTGCTCCTTGTTGAAGGGCTCGCCCGGCCCCCCTGCGATGGCAGCGGCTATCGCCCACATCCACAGCCCGTCATAGGTCTGCGAGCCCGTGATATAGGCGGAGTTGGGGCCGAATTTCGCGCGATAGGACTCGCGGAACGGTTTCGAGAAGTCGTCCGGCAGGCAGCCGACGACCGTCGAATAGATGACGCCGTTGATCATCTCGCCGCCGATCTCGCGGAACGCGGGAAGGGACGGGCCATACTGCATGTAGACGAGGCTGTTGGTCGGCTGCGTGAGGAACTGAACCATGAACTGGGCAAGGTCCTGAGGCAGGAAGTGCGTGACGATAATGGCAGCCGGCGGGTCCTGGCGCAGCTTTGCCAGTGTCGGGCCCCACTGGTTCGTCGGGAACGGCACGGTCTCGAACAGGCTCACCTCGAAACCGTAATCCTTGGCCTGATCGCGGATCGCGTTGGCGATGACGATCGAATACTCGTTTGCCGAGGGAATGATGGCTATCTTCTTGTTCGGCGCTTTCCACGTGCCGGCGTCCGAAAGCGACTTCAGGAAGTTCAGGCAGCCCGGCCCGTACCAGAATTCCGGCGGATCGCCCTGGAACGAACCATAATACCGTTCGGGATCGGTCTTGAACTTCTCATTGTGCGAGATGAGCGTGTTGTAGTGCATCATGATGACGTCGTTGTCGGCCGCGACGTCCATCTCGATCATGTTGGTGCCGAGATTATAGCCGTTGATGAGAACCGGGGTGTTGAAGCGGTCGATCAGCCGCTGCATGGACTGGGACACGAGGTCTGCCCCCATTTCCTTGGTGTCCTCGATGTGGATCTCGACAGGCCGCCCCAGAATGCCGCCGGCGGCATTGATCTCCTCGGCGGCAAGGTCGAGCCCGTTCTTGAACTCGATGCCGTCAGCCGCCGCGATGCCGGACATCGGCAGTGCCGAGCCCACTGCGATCGGCGAGGTATCCTGCGCCTTGGCGGACCTGTTCATGTCGGCGAGAAGCATTCCGCCGGCGGCGCCGGCTCCCAGGGCGCCCTGAAGCATTGCACGTCTGTTCATCATAACGGTTACCCCTTTTATATTTGGTTGTGTTCGTCATGCGTGTATCGATGCTTATCTGGAGAAGATCACCTCCAGGCCGGCAGCGGCGGAAAGAACGCCGGCATCTGCGCCGCGCGCTCCGATGATCTGGAAACCGACCGGCAGGCCACCCGGCGTGAACCCGCAGGGTATGACGCAGGCGGGCTGCTGGCTGAGGTTGATGGGAAAGCTGAAGCCGGCCCATTCCGTCCAGCGTGCAAAGGCGCTTCCCGCAGGTATTTCAAGTCCTGCATCGAAGGCCGGTAGCGCCGTGCCGGGCGACACCACGAAATCGTATTCGGCGAGCAGCCGATCCATCGCCGCGCCGTAGTCGCCACGCCGCACCTGTGCGAGCACGAGCGCAGTCGAGCTGTAGGCAGCACCGGCGCGGGCGATTTCCAGAAAGCCCGGATCGATCGACGCGCGGTCGGCCTCGGGGATCGCGGAGAGACGCGCCGCGGCCCCGGTGAACCAGTGATGATGGAAGAGGTCGAGAAGGCCCTCTGCCGGCAGCGTGATCGGCTCCACGTGCGCGCCTGCGGAAGACAGGCGTGCGACCGCGGCGTCTACGACCGCGGCAATGTCAGGGTCGACGGTGCCGCTCGCCGGCGTCGACCAGTATCCGATGCGTTTGCCGGCAAGATCGATTTCTGCTGGTCGGTCGAGGCTTGCCAGTTGGCCGGCACCCTGCGCCCAATCCCGGATGTCCCTGCCGGACATCGCCTGCAGCATGGCTGCGGCATCGCTCGCGCTTCGCGTCATCGGCCCGATATGGGCGACGGTGCCGAAGGCGCTCGCCGGATGGGCCGGCACCCGGCCGAATGTCGGCTTGTGACCGACGATCCCGGTGAAGGATGCGGGAACACGGATCGACCCGCCGCCATCGGTTCCGAGATGGAACACGCCCGCGCCGACCGCTGCGGCCACGGCCGCGCCGCCGGATGAACCACCGGGGGTTTTCTGCGTGTTCCAGGGATTGCGGGTCACGCCGAAAAGCGCGCTGTCGGTGACGGCTTTCCAGCCGAATTCCGGGGTCGTGGTTTGTGCAATGAAGACCGCGCCCGCCCTGCGCAACCGTTCCACGGATGGCGCGTCCTCGCTGTAAGGACGTGCAGGCGTGGTGGCACTGCCGTAGCGAACGCTCCACCCGTTAACCCATACAATGTCCTTGAGCGTGGTCGGGACGCCATCGACCTGCGAGAGAGGCGCACCCTCCGCCCAGCGCTTCTCGGAGGCGCCGGCCGCCGCAAGCGCGCCGTCATGGTCGATAAAGGTGAAGGCGTTGAGCTCCGGGTTGACCTCCTCGGCGCGCGCCATCGCGGCCTTGGCGACCTCGACCGGCGAAAGCGTGCGGTTGCGATAAGCAGTCGTCAGCGCGGCGGCGTCCAGACGGCACAGCTCCGCCGCCCCTTCGAGCGGGTTCTGTAAAGGCATTCGCTCGTTCCCCTGGTTCCCTGCATCTTTGCGGCAGGCGGTTTGTTGCAGGCAGAATGGACCTTTCCTTCCAACGCACAAAATGTATTCTCTCGCATAACTTCATACATTTTGTGGAGAGCGCGGTGCGATGAACCTGACAATCCGGCAGCTTCGCTATGTCTGCGAAGTGGCGAACCTCGGCAGCGTACAGGCCGCATCGAAATCACTGCATATCTCGCAATCATCCATTCTTGCGGCCATCACGCTTGCCGAAGGGGAAATGGGCGCACGCATCTTCGAGCGGCGCCCGGCGCGCGGGGTGCAGGTGACGCCCGCAGGCGAGCGCTTCATCAGCGCCGCCCGCATCATGCTGTCGGCTGCCACGGAGTTCGACAGGGCGATCGGCGACCTCGCCGACCGCGTGCCGAAGGTGCTGCGCATCGGTTGCTTCGAGCCGTTCGGGGCGCTGTTCATGCCGGAAATGCTGCGCATGTACATCGACAATGTGGCAGATGTCGAAATCGACCTTCTGGAAGGCGACCAGGTGCAGCTGCAAACCTGGCTCGGCGAAGGGCTGATCGATCTGGCCGTTCTCTACGATATCGGTTCGATCACGACCGGCACGATGACGAAGATCTGCAAGGTACCGGCGCATGCGCTCCTGCACGTCGATGACCCGCTGGCGGCCCGGGATGCCGTCTGGTTGTCGGAGATCGCGACGCGCCCATTCGTGCTTCTGGACATGCCGCAGACGGCCACTTACCTGCTGACTTTGTTCGATATCCTCGCGAAACGACCGGACGTGCGCTTTCACACGCGCTCCTACGAGACGGTCCGTTCCGCGGTGGCGTCCGGATTCGGCATGTCGATCCTCAACATGCGGCCGATCGGCCGGGCGACATCTGACGGGCAGGGTATCGTGCGACGGCCGATCCTCGACGAGCTTCCGCCGCCATCCGTTATCGTCCTGGACCTCTATGGCAATGCCAAGCCGCTTTTCGTGCGGCTGTTCATCGAAATCATACGCCGGTTCTTCCGCGAGGTCGGGCCGTCTGGGTTTTCCGTCTGCGTCGAGGAGCGGCACCCGTCCCTGATTTTCAACTAGCCGAAAGCAAGGCTGCCAGTGCGGCCGTCACGATGCAGGGGCGGGTTCCGGTACGGCCTCGGCCTTCCTCTGGGCGTAGATCCGGGCCAGCCACGCACAGACCATGAGCTGGATCTGGTGGAACAGCATCAGGGGCAGCACGATCGCGCCGACGGACTGGCCGGCGAAGATGACGCCCGCCATAGGCACGCCGCTCGCCAGGCTCTTCTTGGAGCCGCAGAACAGCGCGGTAATCCGGTCCTCGCGGTTGAAGCCGAAAAGCTTGCCGCCCAGGCTGGTGATCAGCAGCACCGTCGCCAGCAGGAGGACGTCGATCAGAACGAGCAGCGCCAGGTCCTTTCCGTCCAGCTGATGCCAGACGCCCTGCGCCACGGCTTCGGAAAAGGCGAGATAAACCACCATCAGGATGGAGCCGCGATCGAAAGGGGTGAGCAGCGCCTTGCGGGCACGCACCCAGTTGCCGATGAACGGCTGCAGCAGTTGGCCGGCCACGAAGGGCAGGAAGAGCTGCAGCATGATCTTCCACACCATATCGAAGGAAACACCGACATGGCCGCCGGCCGAAAACAGCATGGCGACCAGGACCGGGGTGAGGAAGATGCCGAGAATGTTCGAGGTCGAGGCGGCGCAGATCGCCGCCGGCACGTTGCCGCCCGCAATCGAGGTGAATGCAATCGACGACTGCACCGTCGAAGGCAGAACGCAGAGGAACAGCAGGCCGAGATAGAGCGGCTGCGGAATGAGCCAGGGCGAAAGCACGCCAAGCCCGAGGCCCAGCAGCGGGAAGATCACGAAGGTGGTGACCAGGATGAACAGCTGAAGCCGCCAGTGCAGGAAGCCTGCGATCACCACATCGGTGGAGAGACGCGCGCCGTGCAGGAAGAACAGCCCGGCAATCGCAAGCATCGTCGCGATGCCGAACCAATCCGCCGGTTCGCCGGAAATCGGCAGGACAGAGGCCAGGCCAACGGCTGCGAGAAGCAGCAGGGTGAACGTATCAGGCAGAAGGTTCTTCACGGGAGCATCCAGATCGATCGGGTCTCGACTATCGCGCGATCTTGGATATCCTGAATCGAGATGCAAGAAATAACAGTTATCGAGGATCGTGATATGCTTGATCTCGTGCAGCTGCGCAGTTTCCTGACGGTGGCCCAGGCCAGAAGCTTCACGCTTGCCGCGGAACGTCTTCAACTCGGCCAGTCGACGGTCAGCCAGCATGTGCAGCGCCTGGAGCGCGATCTACGGCGACGGCTCATCCATCGCGACACGCACTCGGTGCGGTTGACGCCGGATGGCGAAGCGCTGTTGCCGCATGCCCGGCAGCTACTGGCCCTCGAGCGCCAGGCGATTGCGCAATTCGAGACGGAGACCCCGCGCGGCACGTTCCGGCTCGGCGTTTCCGAGGACCTCGTGAGCGCGCAGTTGCCAGGCCTTCTGGAGGATTTCATCGCGGACTATCCCTCCGTCGACCTCCAGCTTTCGGTCGCGCTTTCCAGGACGCTTGGCGAGATGCAGGATCGTGGTGAGCTCGATCTCGTCATGGCCAAGCGTCGCATCGGCGACAAGCGAGGCGATAGCGTGCTGCGCGAGCCTCTGGTCTGGCTGGCGAGCGATCCCGAGACCGTGCTGGCGAAACCCGTTCTGCCGCTGATCGTTTTTCCGCCGCCGAGCCTGACGCGCGTGCTGCTCATGGAGGCGCTTGAGCGAAGCGGTACGGCATGGCGCATTGTCTGCTCGTGCCCCAGCCTCAGCGGGTTGACGGCCGCCGCCCGTGCCGGCATGGGCGTGCTCGTGCAACCCCGCAGCCTCGCGCCCGCCGGTCTGCGCGAGATCGCACCGCCGCATCTTCCGGTTCTGGAGGACGTCGAATTCGTGCTCGTGACATCGGCGTCCGCCAACCGCGCCACCGTCTCCGCCTTCTCGCGACGGGTGCGGGAGCGGTTTGGAAAAGGCTTCGTTTCGGTTGGGAATGCCGTCTGAAGCCTGTCGCCTAACCGGCCAGGGTCAGGCTGACGCCGGCGGTCTTCAGCGCCGAGGCGATATCGCGTGGTGGCGCCTTGTCGGTGAACAGGTCGGTCAGCGCGTTGAACGCGCAGACCCTGACAAGCCCTTGCCGCCCGAATTTGCTGTGGTCGGTCACGACGATCGCACGCTTGCCGCGGGAGATCACCGTTCGCGCGAACTCCGCTTCCTCCAAATCGTAATCCATGATCCCGATAGAGGCATCGATCGCGCCCGTGGTGATGACGGCGTGGCTGACGGTGAAGTTGCTGACGAAATCGATCGCCGAGACGCCGAAAGCCGCACCGTTGTCGCTGCGCAGTTCGCCGCCGGCCATGTAGACCCGGTTGTCATTGACCGTCGAGAGCGTGCGGGCGATATCCGAGGAGTTCGTGATGACGGTGAGTCGCCGGTGTCCGAGCAGCTCGCGGGCGAGATAGCTCGTGGTCGTGCCCGTATCGAGCATGACGGAATCGCCATCACGAATGGTCAGGGCCACGGCGGCGGCGATCGCTTTTTTCGCCTCGCTGTTCTCACGCATGCGCTTTTCGAAGGGCGCCTCGCCGACGGTGGAAGGCAGTGCCACGGCGCCGTGCATCTTCACGACACTGCCGTTCGACGTCAGCGGCTTGATGTCCCGGCGCACGGTTTCGAGCGAAACGCCGAGCTTGCTGGCGAGTTCGGCAATCGTCACGGTGCCGTCCTGCTGGAGAAGGCGAAGAATGTCGCTGTGGCGCTTGGAAGGGTTCATGGCAGTCATTCCGCGGTGCTTTCCTGCTTCCATAATCCGTTCGGTGCACGCTGACAAGAAAAGCCGCATGAACGGTCACAAAAACAGAAAAAGCCACACCCCCAAGCAGTGGCGCCATCGCCTCACAGGCGAAGTTGAGCATCCTTCCATATCCGGAAGCCGCCCGCGAAGGCACGCGTATTGTCGCCGCGCACGCTGTTGCCAGGCAGGTCGGAGAGATGTGCGACATTGCCGCCGCCGATGACGATGTAATCCGGCAGCAGGGCGGCATTCAGGCATTCCGTCACCGCGGCGACGGCCTTGCGCCATTTCTTCTTTCCGCGTTTCTCCAGGGCGGGCTCGCCGACATAATCCTCGAAGCTCCCGCCTTTCCGGAAGGGAAGGTGGCCCACCTCCAGGGGATGACAGACATTGTCGAGGATCATGGCCGTGCCAAGCCCCGTGCCGAGACCGAGGAAGAGCATGCGCCCGCCCTCATAGCTGCCGATCGCCTGCATGAGGGCGTCGTTGACAACCTTGACGGGCTTGCCGAAATGATCCGCAAAATCGTAGCCGACCCATCCGCTCGCGAGATGGGCGGGATCCCGCGACGGTTTGTTTTCCCTGACGGGACCGGGATAGCCGATGGAGATGACGTCATAGGACCAGCCCCTGGCAAGGTCGCGGACCGCGTCGACCATCTGTGCCGCAGACATCGCAGGACCGGATTCCACCCGTCGTTCCTCGACATGCGTGCTCGTCATGATCTTTACATGCGAGCCGCCGACATCGATCGACAGAACGACCGGATCGGCCGGTGAGGCGTCATCCTCTCGTGTCGTCATGGCGGCCCTCCTCACTGTCAGGGGCAAGCATAGCGTACCAACCGCCGGGCGGACCGAAACCGTTCGAGGCCTCCGGCGGACCCCATGTGCCGGGATCGTAACCATGGAGTGGCGACGGGTTTTCGAGAACGCGCTCGACGATGCGCCAGGCGATCTCGCTTGCATCCTGGCGCGTGAACAGCTGGGCATTGCCATTCATGGCATCGCCGATCAGGCGCTCATAGGGTGTCATGTCGCCCGTATCGTCATCGACCGCCAGGAGTTCGACAGGCTCGCCGACCATGGCGTCGCCGGCCGCCTTGCGTCGTGCACCCAGTGCGACCGCGACCTGCGGCGAGATGCGGAACCGCAGATAGTTGGCGTCTTCGCGACGGATCGTGTCGAAGACATCGATGGGCGGTCGTTTCAGCCGCACCACGACCTCCGTCATATGGACAGGGAGGTTCTTGCCGGCGCGGATGTGGAACGGCACGTCCTTCCAGCGCCAGGTATCGACGTGGAAGCGCACCGCCGCGAAGGTCTCGACGGTCGAGCCCGGCCGCACGCCGGGTTCGTCGAGATATCCCTTGAACTGTCCACGAACCACATCGGAGGGCTTGAGCGTGCGCACGGCCTTCAACACCTGCACCTTTTCATCGATCAGGTCATCGACCGTGCGGCCGGCCGGCGGTTCCATCGCCAGCAGCAGCAGGACGTTGAGCAGGTGGTTCTGGATCACGTCCCGCAGGCATCCGACCTCGTCGTAGAACTTGCCCCGGCCTTCCACGCCGAAATCTTCCGCCATGGTGATCTCGACGCTTTCGACGTGATCGCGGTTCCAGATCGGCTCCAGGAAGGAATTGGCGAAGCGGAAATAGAGCAGGTTCTGGATCGCCTCCTTGCCGAGATAGTGGTCGATGCGGAAGATCGATTTCTCCGCGAAGGCCGTATGCAGGATGGCGTTGAGCTGCCGGGCGGACTGGAGATCGCGGCCGAACGGCTTTTCCACCATCAACCGTCCGCCCTTTGCGAGGTTCGAATGCTGCAGGCCCTGTACCACCGGTTCGAACATGCTGGGCGGCACGGCGAGGTAAAACAGGGGCCTGCGGGCGCCGCCAAGCGCAGTCTTCAGCGTTTCGAAGGTGCCGGGCTCGCGGTAGTCGCCACTGGCATAGTTCATGAGGCCGGCCAATCGGGCAAAGACGGCCTCGTCGATTGTGCCGAGGGCCGTGATGATACCGTCCCGGGCGCGTTCGACCAGCTTTTCGCGCGGCCAGTCGTCATAGGCGATGCCGATGATCGGCTCGGCAAGCGTCCCGCGCGCCACCATGCGGTACAGCGCGGGAAAGATCTTCTTGTGCGCGAGGTCTCCCGTTGCGCCGAAGAGCACAAGGGCATCCGAACGGTTGGTCGTCATGAAAGCCTCCCTGGACGGATATCACTCCGCCTTCTTCTCGACATGGCCGCCAAAGGCAAAGCGCATGGCCGACAGCAGCTTGTCGGCGAAGGCCGATTCACCCTGCGACGTGAAGCGGTCGAAGAGGGCCGAGGAAAGAACGGGGGCGGGCACGCCGGTGTCGATCGCAGCCTTCAACGTCCATCGTCCCTCGCCGGAATCCGAGACGCGCCCGCCATAGCCCGCAAGCGTCTGGTCGTTCTTGAGAACGCCTGCCGTCAGGTCGAGCAGCCAGGAGCCGATGACGCTGCCGTGCCGCCACACTTCCGTTACCGCAGCCAGATCGATGTCGAAGCGGTAGTATTCCGGGTTCTTCAGCGGGCTCGTCTCCGCATCGGTGGTGCGCGGTCTATTGCCGGCATTGGCTGCCTTGAGGATGTTCAGGCCCTCGGCATAGGCGGCCATCATGCCGTACTCGATGCCGTTGTGCACCATCTTGACGAAGTGCCCCGCACCGCTCGGGCCGCAATGGAGATAGCCGAAAGGGGCGGTGCCATGTTCGGCGGACGGCACCGCGCCCTTGTCCGCGCCGGGCGCGAGCGTGGCGAAGATGGGGTCGAGGTGGCGTACCGCCGCCTCGGGACCGCCGATCATCAGGCAATAGCCGCGCTCCAGCCCCCAGACGCCGCCGCTCGTCCCGACATCGACGAAGCTGATGCCGCGGCCGGAAAGCTCTGCGGCCAGATCCACGGCATCCTGATAATGCGAATTGCCGCCGTCGATGATGATGTCACCCGGCTGCATCTCTGCGGCAACCTCTTTGGCGACCTTGCCGGTGATGGCCGCGGGCAACATCAGCCAGAGGCAGGCGGGTTTGGCGAGCCGCGCGACGAGATCCTCGAGAGACGTCGCGCCGGTCGCGCCTTCGGCAACGAGCGCCGCCACGGCATCGGGATTGATATCGTAGACCACGCAGTCATGGCCGTCCTTGATCAGGCGTCGCACCATGTTGGCGCCCATGCGCCCCAAACCCATCATACCGATCTGCATTGCTAAGTCCTTTTTTGAAAGAATGGTTTGGCATGGTCGAACCGCTATTCCGGCGCGACGATCACGCCGAAATTGCGGCCTTCCCAGTGCTGCGCGTCAAGCCAGAAAAACGTGAATTCGACACCCTGGCCGACGCTCAGATGCGACACGGGAATGTCAACGACATGGACGCCGAAGGCATTTTCGCGCGTGGTGCTTTCCTCGACAGTCATCCAGGCGTCGGCACTCCAGCGAACGGTCGCGGCAGCCAGAAGCTCGAGCCGCAGCATCTTGCCTTCCGCGAGTGTGCGGATCCTGTTGTTGAAGCGCCATGAGCGGAACGGTGCGGTGGTCCGGTTCTTGATATAGCGCGCCGGGCCCTGCGGCGGCATGTCGAAGACATGGCCGTCGCGCAGCGAGCGCAGCAGCTTGACATATTCCGCATGCGCCCAGACCAGCGGCATGGCGCTGCCGGACGGGCGGCCGTGCAGCAGTTCCCGCTCCGGCATGTCGGCGCCGTCCCACACCTGTTCGGGCAGCAATCCGCCGGGCCCGGCGGAGGCGGCAAAGGTGCCGAGAAGATCGAACGCGGCCTGCCGTCGGCCGGCGGCGAGTTCGTAATGCGCGCGCTCGCCGGTCAGCAGGGGCCAGGGTCGTCCCTGGCCCGTTCCATCGAAGGGGCCGCCATTGGGGTGTTCGCCATAGCCGTCATCGGTGTAGCGATACCAGACCGGCCCCTGCGGCAGGTCGGCGCGCAGCGATGCGTCGATGACCTTGACCGTATCGACGATGCGGGGATCGTCGGGCGCGCGCAGGCCGAAGCGCACCAGCGCCAGCGCATCCGGGCTGACGATGAGGTCGGGCCGCCGGTCGGCGTCGTCGGGCGGGCGGTTCTTGATGGGAACAAAACCGTCGCGGGGAGAGGCCGCGCCGGAAAGATCGCTCGGAGCGATGCGCACATAATAGCCGGATACGCCGAGCGCCGCGCACGTATCCGTTCCGCTGGCATAGGTCCATTTCTCGACCTGGTCGTTCCAGCAGTCCGCGGTCTCACGAGCGAAGTGCGCTGCCTCCCGCCTGTCGCACGCGTCGAGGACATCGGCGGCCGCAAGCAGGGCGGCGATTTCGACGGCCAGCGTGAAGGGGGAGTACCCGCTGTCCTCCTCCCAGCGGTCCTCGCCGGTGACGGGGCCGTTTTTCACGAGATAGGCTGTGGCGCGCTCCACCATGGGCAGGTAGGCGAGGAGCATTTCGCCCGAAAGCGCGCCCGCGCGATGCAGCGCATCGGCCAGCAGCAGCGGAAAGCCGCATTCGTCCATCTGGATGCCGTTCCAGTAGGCCGTGCCATCGAGCCAGACATTCTGCGGCCAGTGGCCGTCGGCCTCCTGAATGGTGCGGAGATAGGCTAGAATTTCCAGTGCATCGTCGACCAGACCGACGGCAAGAAAACCGCCGGCCGTTTCGACGAGATCGCGCGGCCAGACGAGATGATAGCCGCCGAGGTCGTCGTCGCCCTTGTTGAAGCCCCAGGGGATGGAGAGACTGGCGATGGCGGGCCCGGGAAAGCTCGATGAGCGGTGCGTGCCCAGCACGGCCGTACTGGTGCGGTAGAGGTTGGGGCCCTTGTGACCGGGCTGGTCGAGGGGCAGAAGGTCCTTCTGCCAGTCGTGCCATCCGGCGACATAGGTGCGTGCTGCGCTGTCGAAGCCCGCATTGAGACTGGCAAGGGCGTTGTAGCCTGCTTCATCGGCACTCGGTCCGAAGGAGAGTGCAAGGAGGGCGAGGTCCTGCGTCGGGGTAAAGCCGATTTCGCCCGTCAGCGCGACATTGCCATCCGGAGCGCTGGTATATTGGGTGTCGAGCCTGCCCGAAGCCGTCAGGGCGCGCCAGCCGTCCGACACGCCGACATAACCCGCGGACGCCTCCCTCCAGGGCAGCGAGGAGGCGAGTGCCAGGAACTCCCCGCGCCCGCTGGCAAAGAGCATCGTTACACCCTTGTATTCGCCGATCCATGCGGAATTGCCCATCCCGGCATTGACGAGGTGGGGCGCAAGCAGGGCGTAAACATGATAGTCCGAGGCAGCGCCGGAAAGCGCGGTGAACCGGATGTCCTGCAGGACCGTCGGCCGCAGGGGATCGGCGAGAATGCGCTTCTCGATCCGGTAGGCGCCGTCGAGGGCGGTGTTGGTGAGGTGGAAGGCCGGAACGCCGTCCGCAAACCAGGCGACATCATGTGCCGCGTGGCGCTTCTCTTCGGAAAAGTAACCGTCGTCACGCGTCACCATCAGGCCGAGATCGCGTGTGCAGGCGTGATCGAGGCGCGGATGGTAGACCTCGTTCAGGATGCCGTGGCTGATGGTGAACCAGGTGCGTGAGGCCGCGGTCAATGCCGTTCCCACTCCACTCTTGGCGCTGGATGTCCACCGGGCATCAATTCCCGGCGCACCGGGGGCGGGATTATGGCTGGCGGCTATGTCCACGTTCTGCTCCACACGCGGCGGCTGATGCTATCCCTAATGTAGGGTATTGCAACTGCTTGGCCAGAGGGCGCGGCGCGACAGGACGGTGCGCCATTCGGTCGCGCTCAGGACCGGCGGCAGGTCAGAATGAAGCGGCGATACACGAAGGTTCGAAGCCGGTTGCGCAGATTGGCGTTCCGGCGCTGTGCCCGCGCGATCGGTCCGTGCGAATGCAGAGCGATGTCGCGGAAGCCGGCGGATGCCAGCAAGGGCTCGATCGTGGCGGGCCGCAGTCCTGCGCCGAAGGGCAGGGCGTTCATGATAGCCGCATGGCGCTCGCTCATGGCGCCGTCGTAATTGGTATCGGGTCCGATGATGCGGTCTATGAGCGAGATCAGCAGGCCGGCCACGCGCCCGGTGAATTTCGGCGTGGCCCAGTCGCCGTCGAAGACGAGCAGCCGCCCCCCTGGACACAGGAGGCGGAACCATTCGCGGAAGGTTTCTTCCGGCCGTGTCAGCGTCCAGACGAGGTGCCGGCAGATGATGGCGTCATAGGACTGATCGGGTTCAAGGGTGTTTTCGGCATCCGCCAGCAGGAAGCGAAGCCTGGTCTTGCCTGCATGCTTGGCGCGCGCGACCGCCAGCATGGCCTCGGAGAAGTCGAGGGCGGTGACGTCGTGGCCGAGGTCATGGATCAGGCGCGTCACCTCGCCGGTGCCGCAGGCAAGCTCGAGAACGCGTTTCGGCGCCGGCCCCAGCAGGTCCCGGATCGGCCGTTGCCAGGCGTCGGCCTCAGGCCCGGCGGGAATCCTGTGACCGAAGGCGAGATCGAACGTCCTGGATCGTCTCGACCAATAGTCCCGTATTTCTTCCTTGAGATCGAAGTTCCGGCCGTCCATCCGTCAGCCCATCGCGTACTGGATATTGTAGCGGCCGTGCACGGCGGAGCGCTCGATATGCGCACGCACGCCGAACACCCGGGCGATAAGGTGCTCGGTCAGCACCTCCTGCGGGGCGCCGGCGGCCACGACCTTGCCGTTCTGAAGGACGGCGAGACTGTCGCAGAACATCGCCGCGAGATTGAGATCATGCAGGGCGATGATCGACGTGACGCCGAGCCGGGTGACGAGCGACAGGATTTCCAGCTGGTGCTGGATGTCGAGGTGGTTGGTCGGCTCGTCGAGCAGAAGTTCGCTCGGCGTCTGTGCCAGTGCCCGCGCGATGTGCACCCGCTGACGTTCGCCGCCCGAAAGCGTGTGCCAGAACTGGTCCGCCCTATGGGCCATGTCCACCCGCGCCAGCGCGTCTTCGACGGCGAGGTCGTCATCCACGCCCCAGGGTGACAGAAGGCCGCGATGCGGCGTTCGCCCGAGCTGGACGACGTCGCGCACCGTCAGCTGGGTATCGGTCGTCGCCTGCTGTTCCACGAAGGCGATGCGACGCGCGAGATTTGCGCGCGGGATGGCGGCGATATCCTGTTCGGCAAGGCGTATGATGCCGCTGTCGACTTTGCGCAGTCGGCAGATCAGCCTGAGCAGGCTGGATTTTCCCGAACCGTTCGGTCCCAGAAGGCCGAGCACCTTGCCCTGCTCGACCGCCAGCGTGATGCCGTCGACGACGATGGTCTTGCCGGCGGCATAGGCGACGTTTTCGACGGCGATACTCACACGCTTCTCCGGGCACGAAAGAGGATGATGGCGAAGGCCGGCGCGCCGAACAGCGCGGTGACAACGCCGATGGGCAGGATCTGCTGCGGGATGATGATGCGCGAGACGATGTCGGCGAAAACCATGAAGATCGCTCCGCCCAGCGCCGTTGCCGGCAGGAGACGGTGGTGCGAAGGGCCGACGATGAAGCGCGCGGCATGCGGGATGACGAGCCCGACGAAACCGATGGAGCCGACCATGCTGACGACGGCGGCCGTCATCAGCGCGGTGATGCCGAACAATACGACCTGAACGCGCCGCACGGCGATGCCGAGTGCGGCGGCGGCATCCGTGCCGAAGGCGAAGGCATCCAGCGCGCGGGCGTGGAACAGGCAGGCGAGATATCCGGCAATGGCGACCGGTACGGAGAGATAGACGTCGGACCAGCGTACGCCGCTCATCGAGCCGAGCAGCCAGAACAGCACGCCACGCGCCTGCTCGGCATTGGCGGATGTGGTGACGATATAGGAGGTGAGTGCGTTGAAGAGTTGGGAGCCGGCGACACCGCACAGAATGATGCGCTCGCTCGAGCGGCCGGCACCGGCCGCAAGGACACCAACGAGCAGGAAGGCGACGATCGCGCCGATGAAGGCGCCGCCCGAAAGGGTCAGCGCGCCGTAGCCGAGGCCGAGGATCATGACGCAGACAGCGCCCGTCGAGGCGCCCGCCGAGATGCCGAGCACATAGGGTTCGGCAAGCGGATTGCGCAGCATTGCCTGGAGCACGACGCCGCACAAGGCAAGCGACGCGCCGGTGCTTGCGGCAACGAGCGCGCGGCTGAGCCGGTAATCCCAGACGATACCCTGATGAATGCGGTTGAGTTCGAAGGACGTGCCGAAGATCCGGTTCGACACCGCTCTGGCCGTCGTGGACAGGGGAATGGCGATCTCGCCGATCGCGACGGCGAGGCTGATCATGATCGCGAGCAGGACGACGGCGACAACGGTGAGCGCTACAAGCGCCCACCAGCGATGTTGCCTGGATACGGCAGCCCTCACTGCGACAGGCCGAAGGACTTGATGCCGGCCGCCAGCGTCTCGATACCGTCGATCGTACGGATCGTCGGGTTCATCGACTGGGCATCCATCATGACGAAGCGCTTGTTCTTCACCGCATCGAGTTCCTTGGTGACAGGGTCGTTCTCAAGGAAGTCGATCTTCGTCTGCGGGTCGTCGGCCGCATAGCGGCGGCGATCCATCGTTGCGAGCACGATGACGGCGGGATTTGCCTGGGAGATGGTTTCCCAGCCCACCAGCGGCCATTCCTCTTCGGTGGTGACGACGTTCTTCGCGCCGATCGTCTTGAGAATATAGGCCGGTGCGCTGTTCTTGCCGGCGATGAAGGCGTCCCCGCTCACCTCCTTGCTGGAGAACCAGAACACGACGGGAAGGTTTTTGCCGGCGGCGCCCTCGATGGAGGCGACGGCGTCGGCCTCGCGCTTCTTCAGGTCGGCGATCAGGGCGTCGCCACGCTCCTTGATGTCGAAGATTTCGGAGAGTTCGGCGATTTCCTGATAGATCAGGTCCATCGTGAACAACTCCTTGCGAACGCCGTCGCCGCCGTCGGTGTTGATCTTGGCGACGCAATCGGCCGGCGCGATGTAAGTGTTGATGCCGAGATCGGCGAATTGTTCGCGCTTGCCGACCGCGCCCTGCACGCCGACATGCCATTCGAATTCGGCGGCTACCAGATCCGGTTCCTCGCCGACGACGGATTCGAAGCTCGGATCGTTGTCGGCAAGCCGCTTGATCTTGCCGTTGGCTTCGGCATAGGCGGGCAAAACCGGGCCGACCCACACGGCGGTGCCGGCAATCTTGTCGGCGAGGCCGAGCGAGAACAGGACCTCGGTCATGCCCTGGCCGATCGAGACGATCTTTTCGGGGGCTTTGGTGAAGGTGACCTGCTGGCCGCAATTGTTGATGGTGAGCGGATATTGGGTGGCGGCGAAGCCGGTACCGGCTAGGGCGGTCAGGCCGACGGCGAACGAAACGGTGGCGATGATCTGGCGCATGGAAACCTCGATTCCGGGAGAAGGCGAGCGCTGCGAAGCGCAGCGGGCGACGTGAGTGTCAGCTCGCGCGGAAAGCCCAATCGAGGCGGATGGATGCCGTCATACGGAGAAGGTTCAGGTCAGACATACTGCTCCTTTCCAGGCATCCCCGCCCGGTTGATTGGATCGTGTTCGACGGCAGGTCTCCTGGCTCACGGATGTCTGTCGCTCATCTGCCTTCCCGCGATGTTTCGCAGTGGCATGGCCCTTAAGGCCCGGGGATGGTCGACAATCCGCTTACAGTTGCGGGGGCAGCCACGGTCTTGGTCCCTTTTGGGTCGTCCGCACCGTGTTCCCTATTAATCCCTTCGGAGTCGTCTTCCGGGAACCGTCGCATTCCCCTTATGATGCGCCCATACCCGCGTCAAGGCGCAGATGCTCGCTTGCAAAAGACACTGCCGCGTCTTCGTCGAAAACGGGACGTATGCAGGCCGCGATGGATGGCTTCGCCTGCTGCGCGAGCGTGCGTCGCATCGGCATCTTGCCCTTCAAGGCGATGCCATGCCATTAGAATAGCTTGATTTCTGGAGACGAATACATGGCGGAAAGCACGGTGCTCGGGCGAGCGTGGAAATGTCTGGTAGTGGCGGCGTCCTTGTTCATGGCGAGCGCCGCCAGTGCCACGCCCGTTCTCGTCGTCGATCCCGATAGCCATCAGGTGCTGTACGAGGAGGATGCCGGCGTGCCGTGGTATCCGGCGTCGACGACCAAGCTGATGTCGGCCTTCGTGACGTTCGAAGCGCTGAAGGCGGGCGAGGTGACGCTGACGACGCCCGTGACCATGACGCGCAACGCGACCAAGCAGGCGTTCCTCGAATCCGGGCTGACCTTCGGCCGGGCGATGACGCTCGAGGATGCGCTTTTCGCCATGATCACCGCCTCTGCCAACGACGTCGCTGTCGCCGTCGCCGAGACGGTCGCGCCCAACGAGGCCGCCTTCGTCAAGCGCATGAATGACGCGGCGGCGCGTCTGGGGTTGACCGGCACCCATTTCGCCAACCCGAACGGTCTGTTCGACAAGACCAACTATACGACTGCACGGGACCTCGCGATCCTCGGCATGGAAGTGGATCGGCAGTTTCCCGAATACCGACGCTTCTTCCTCGCGTCGTCGGTCACCATCGACGGCAAGGAGATCAAGTCCAACAATCTGCTGCTGACCCGCTATCCGGGCACGACGGGGATGAAGACGGGCTTCCTGTGCGCATCCGGCCGCAATATCGTCGGGCTCGCCGCGCGAAACGGCAAGCGGGTGATGGTGGTCATTCTGGGGGCGACGACAGAGCGTGAGCGCAACGAACGCTCCGCCCAATACATGACCCAGGCCTTCGAGGGGCGGCTTTCCGGCGGGACACGCGTAGAGGACCTGGCGAACCGCAAGGATGTCGCCCCGCAGGACATGCGCGTTCGCCTCTGCACCGATCAGAGCGCAGCCTACGAGGCAAGCCGCGACGCGCTCTACCCGATGGGGCTGCCCGGCCACGAGAGTTATCTGCAGGGCGAGACGAAAGGCGAGGTTCACACCATCAGCACATGGGCGGACGATACGGCCGTGGATGTGCCGATACCGGCACGCCGGCCGTCCTAAAGCATTTCCGGTGAACTCTGGTTCACCGGAAATGCTTTAGGTTTTGTTTTACCGCATTATCCGACGCCAAAGCGAATTCGCTTCGGCTGGAAATGCTCTAGTCCGGCGTCATGATGGCTCGGAGGCGCGCTCCAGCGTCTTCAGCATCGTCCGTTCCGCCAGGTTGAGGTAGGCATCGAGCTGCGCGGCGGCCTCTTCGCGCTTGTTCTGTTCAAGCAGCGTCGCGATCTCGCCGTTCATGTCCACGAAGGGCGCGTGCAGGTGCGCCGGGTCTTTCAGCAGCCCGAAACAGAGCCGCAATTCCGCTGATATGCGCTCGTAGAATTCGCTGATGCGCGTGCTGTCCGCGAGATCGATGATGGCGGCGTGGAAGGTCATATTCGCGCTGCCGACGCCCGTCCAGTCACCGGCGTCGCGCCGCTCGCGTCCTTCGGCGACCGCATCGCGCATCGCCCCGATGGCCGCATGCTGATGCCAGGCCTGGCGCAGGGCAGCACATTCCAGCATGCGCCGCACGCGGTATATGTCGATGACGGAGGCCATGGTCGGGACCGCGACGAAGACGCCGCGGTTGGCCTCGTGGCGCAGAAGGCCGTCCTTGGTCAGCAGGCGGAACGCCTCGCGCAGCGAATTGCGCGATACGTCGAAGCGCTCGCTGAATGCTGCCTCGGACAGGCGCTGGCCGGGCGAAAGCTCTCCGGCGATCAGCAGTGCGCGAATACGCCGCGCCAGGCGGTCGGCAAGCGGCAGGCCCGGTCCATCCTCTGTCATTGCGTGTTTCCTCGCCCCATCATGTCGCTCTTCACTAAGGATTGATTGTTGAACAATATTGATGTTTTTGTTCTTTCATGTAAAGTCTCCATATCTGAAAGATACCCATGGAGGGAACATGACGGCGATGGATCTCAACAGCGATCTCGGCGAGGGCTACGGCGCTTGGCGCATGGGTGACGACGCTGCGATGCTTGCCATCGTCTCCTCCGCCAATATCGCCTGCGGGTTCCACGCGGGCGATCCCGCCGGCATCTATCGCACGGTGAAGGCTGCCGCCGCGAATGGTGCGGTGGTCGGCGCCCATGTTTCCTACCCTGATCGCGTCGGATTCGGACGGCGCGATCTCGATATCACCACGGAAGACCTGGCCGCCGACGTCATCTACCAGATCGGCGCGCTGAAGGGCATCGCGGCGGCGGCGGGGACGACGGTCCGCTATGTGAAGCCGCACGGAGCGCTTTACAATCGCATTGCCTACGATGCCGGGCAGGGGCAGGCGGTGATCGATGGCATTCTTGCGGTCGATCCCTCGCTCATCCTGATGGGGCTCGCCAATGCCCCGATCCTTGATCTCGCCCGACGCGCGGGCCTTTCCGTCGTTGCCGAGGCCTTTGCCGACCGAGCCTATACGCCGAAGGGCGAACTGGTCTCGCGTCGCGAAGCCGGCTCGGTTCTGCATGATGAGACCGTCATCGCAAACCGGATGGTGCAGCTTGCCCGCGGCGGAACGCTTCAGGCCATCGACGGCAGCACGATCCAGATCGAGGCGCAGTCGATCTGCGTGCACGGCGACAGCCCGGGCGCCGTTGCCATCGCGCGTGAGATCCGGCGTCGTTTCGAGGCGGAAGGCATTGCCATCCGTTCCTTTGCCGAACCGGCCTGAACGTCGTCCTCGCCGGGACTGTCCTGAAACATCGCCTTCGCGAGGCTCCGATGCGCGTTCTCCCCGTCAGCCTGACCACGGTTCTCGTCGAACTTGCCGATCTCGACGAGACGCTCGCACTCTTCGCGGCATTGCAGGCTGAGCCGATCGACGGCGTCGAGGAGATGGTGCCGGCCGCCCGTACGCTGATGATCCGTTTCCGGCCCGAGGTGATTTCTCCGGCGGCGCTTGCCGAACAGGTCGGCCGGCGCGATCTGTCGGCCCGCATCGAACCGTCCCGGCATCTGGTCGAGATCCCTGTGCACTATGATGGCGAAGACCTTGCCGATGTCGCGGAACTGACGGGTCTCAGCGTCGCGGAGGTCATCCGCCGGCACACCGGGAGCGAGTTCACCGTCGCCTTCTGCGGTTTCGCGCCGGGATTCGGCTATCTGGTCGGCGGCGATCCGGCGCTGCATGTGCCGCGCCGCAAGAGCCCGCGCACCCGCGTTCCCGCCGGTTCCGTCGCGATTGCCGGCGCTTTCAGCGGCGTCTATCCGCAGGAGAGCCCGGGCGGCTGGCAGATCATCGGCAAGACACCCGTCAGAATGTGGGACATCGATCGCGAACCGGGTGCTCTGTTGCAGCCCGGATACCGCGTCCGGTTCCGCGATATGGATGCGGCCGGCGGGTCCATCGATGTTCCCGGACCGCTCCCGCGCCCCGTACCGGTTGGACGCACCGAGGGGCCGCAGTTCAGCGTGCTGGCCGCGCCGATCCCTGCTGTTTTCCAGGACCTCGGCCGCTTCGGCCAGACGGGGCAGGGCGTGTCTGCCTCCGGCGCGCTGGACCGTTCGGCCTTCAACGCCGTCAATCGCGTGGTTGGCAATCCCGTGAACACGCCGGCACTGGAACTCACGCTCGGCGGCTTCAGTTTCGCCTGTAATGCGCGAGCGGTGATCGCGTTCGCCGGCGCAACCGTATCGGTGACCGTACGCGATCATGCGGGTATGAGCCGGGAGTGCCAAACCTATGCACCGATCGCGCTGGAGCCCGGCGATATCGTGACCATCGGTCATCCGCGCAGGGGCATGCGTACCTACCTGGCGGTCAGGGGCGGTTTCGAGGTGGCGCCGGTGCTGGGCAGTGCTGCGACCGATACGCTCGCCGCGGTTGGACCTCCCGTTGTCATGGCCGGCTCCGTGCTGGCGCTGAAGCAGGAGACAGCGGGGCTTTCGAGCGTCGCGCTCGACGAGACTGCCGCCTTCGATCTGCCGGGTGCCGATGATGTCGTCACGCTCGATGTCGTGCTTGGGCCACGCACCGACTGGTTCACCCAACAGGGGTTGGAAACGCTGACGAACCAGCTCTGGCAGGTCACCCCGCAATCCAACCGCATCGGTATCCGCCTGGCCGGCGACGTGCCGCTGGAACGCAGGGATAGCGCCGAGCTGCCGAGCGAAGGCACGGCGACCGGTGCGATCCAGGTTCCGCATAGCGGCCAGCCGGTGCTGTTTCTCGCCGACCATCCGCTGACGGGCGGTTATCCGGTGATCGGGGCCGTCGCCGACCACCATCTCGATCTGGCGGGGCAGATCCCCGTCAATGCGAAGATCCGTTTCCGTCCGCTCGGCCCTTTTGCCGACATTGCCGGGACCCGTTAGGAGACATGCCGTGAAGAAAGTCCTGATCGCCAATCGCGGGGAAATCGCTGTCCGGATCGTGCGGGCCTGCCGCGACTACGGCCTGCAATCGGTCGCCGTCTACGCGGACCCGGACGCGGATGCGCTCTTCGTGCGCCAGGCCGACGAGGCCTACGGCCTCGATGGGGTGCGGCCGGCCGAAACCTATCTCGATATCGAAAAGCTGATCGCCATCGCCCGGCGTTCCGGGGCGGATGCCGTGCATCCCGGTTATGGCTTCCTCTCGGAGCGGGCGGAGTTCGCGCGCGCCGTGCTGGAGGCGGGCCTCACCTGGATCGGCCCCGACCCCGAGGTCATCGAGGCGCTCGGCGACAAGGTCGAGGCGCGCCGGATCGCCGCTCAAGTCGGAGCGCCCCTCGTGGCCGGCAGCGATGGTCCGGTTTCGTCCTCTGCCGAGGTCATTGCGTTTGCCAAGCAGCATGGATTGCCTGTCGCCATAAAGGCGGCGCACGGCGGCGGCGGCAGAGGTCTCAAGGTCGCCTGGAAGATGGACGAGATTGCTGATCTCTACGAATCGGCCGTGCGCGAGGCAACGGCCGCTTTCGGCCGGGGCGAGTGTTTCCTCGAGCGGTTCCTCGATCGCCCGCGCCACGTCGAGGCGCAGGTCATTGCCGACAGGCATGGCAATGTGGTGGTGCTCGGCACCCGCGACTGCTCGCTGCAACGGCGAAACCAGAAGCTCGTGGAGGAAGCACCGGCCCCTTTCCTGACCTCACGACAGCGCGAAACGATCCATACGGCGGCGAAGGCGATCTGCGCTGCGGCCGGCTACACCGGCGCCGGGACGGTGGAGTTCCTGCTCGGCGTGGACGGCACTATCTCATTTCTCGAGGTGAACACCCGCCTCCAGGTCGAGCACCCCGTCACGGAAGAAACGACCGGCATCGATCTCGTCGTCGAACAGTTCCGCATTGCAGACGGCGAGCGCCTATCCGTCCTTGAAACGCCTGTGCCGCGCGGTCACGCCATCGAGTTCCGCATCAATGCCGAGGATCCCGGTCGTGGCTTCCTGCCGACGCCGGGCACGATCACCGTCTTCGAGCCGCCGTCGGGCCCGGGCGTGCGGCTCGACAGCGGCGTAGCGAATGGCGCCTCCATCCCCGGCGTCTTCGATTCCCTCATGGCCAAGCTGGTGGTGACGGGTGCCACGCGCGAGGAGGCGTTGCGCCGCGCGCGCCGCGCCTTGCGGGAGTTCCGCATCGAGGGCGTCGCCACCGTCCTGCCGTTCCACCGCGCGGCCATCGAGACCGCGGATTTCATCGGCACCGACGGCTTCAAGGTCCACACGCGCTGGATCGAGACGGATTTCGCGGCCATGCCGGAAGCCGCCGCGCGGCCTGAACCGGCCGCCGACCCGGCGCTGATCCGCACCCATGTGGAAATCGACGGCCGACGCGTCGCGCTGGCCTTGCCGACCATGCTGCTTGCCGGTCTGGGAGGGGCGGGACAAGGCCCGACATCCGCTGCGAAAGCAACTCCGACCGAAGACGCGATCATTGCGCCGGTCTCCGGCACCCTCCAGGCCTTCCGGGTTGCAGACGGTGCGGAGGTAGCAGAAGGCGACCTTGTCGCCGTGATGGAGGCGATGAAGATGGAAACGCAGGTCTTCGCGGCCCGCGCCGGTCGTCTGCGCCGGCGGGTGGAGGAGGGCGGCTATGTCAACGCCGGTGATACACTGCTGATCTATGAGCCATGACGACACGCCCCAAATGACTCATTGACCGGAGGAACGCGGGCCTGCCTAAATGCGCGCGCGGAGCGCTGCGAAATTGCATTGGCGCTGTCCGCACAGAATGGCGTCGAGCAAAGGAAATCGGCAGATGCGCAATGTGACGGTCGCGGCCACCCAGATGGCCTGTATCTGGGACGAGAAGGCCAATATCGAGCGGGCCGAGCAGCTTGTCCGTGACGCGAGGGACAAAGGCGCCGACCTCGTGCTGATCCAGGAGCTCTTTGCGGCACCCTATTTCTGCCAGGACCAGATCCACGATTTCTTTTCGCTGGCGCAGCCCTTCGAGGGCAACACGCTGATCGCGCGTTTTGCCAAGCTTGCCGCCGAACTCGGCGTCGTGCTGCCGATCAGTTACTTCGAGCGTGCCGGCCAATCCCATTTCAACAGCGTGGCCATTATCGATGCCGATGGCAGCGTCCTCGGCAACTACCGCAAAAGCCACATTCCGGACGGACCCGGCTATACCGAGAAGTTCTATTTCTCGCCGGGGAACACCGGTTTCAAGGTGTGGGATACGCGCGCCGGTCGCATCGGTGTCGGCATCTGCTGGGATCAATGGTTCCCTGAATCCGCACGCTCCATGGCCCTGCAGGGGGCAGAAATCCTGCTTTACCCGACGGCCATCGGCTCCGAACCCCACGATCCCATGCTGGATTCCAGTGCGCACTGGCAGCGTGTGATGCAGGGACACGCCGGCGCCAACCTCATGCCGCTCATTGCCTCGAACCGCATCGGCACGGAAGAAGGCCGTCACGGCACGAAGATCACCTTCTACGGCTCGTCCTTCATCGCTGACGCCACGGGCGCGAAGGTCGCCGAGGCGGATCGGGAGACGGAAACGGTGCTGACCGCCACATTCGATCTCGACGCCATCGATCATCAGCGCCGATCCTGGGGCGTGTTCCGCGACAGGCGGCCGGAGCTCTACAGGCATTTGGCGACACTGGACGGCCATGCGGTCTCGTAACGTCGACCGCCAAGAGGAGATGACACAGAGCCGGACGAGACGTTCGGCTCTTTTCGTATGCGTAAAGCTCAGACTTCCAGATAGGAAGAGATGAAGGCCGCGATATCGTCCTGCTGGCCGCCCGTTTCAACCGCCGTCTCGGGTTGGGACTGGATATCCTGCGGCGCGCCGGTGTCTTCCGCAGCGGTGCGGAAGCTAGACGGCGAGGCCCCCGGCCCACGCGGCAGCGCGTCGATCTGCGACTGGCTCATTGCGGCGAGCTGGCCGGGGGTGAAGGCATTCGCCTGCTCCGGCGTCAGCCCGGCAAGCGCCGCCGTGCTCAGACCCGAGATGGCGTTGGTCCCCAGCGCGACGATGTTGTCGATCGGGAAGGCCGCGAGGGCTGCCGGGCCAAGTGCTGCCGTCTGCGTGGCGGTCAGCGCGCCGGCCTGCTCCGTCGAGAGGGTCGCGACCTGGCTGGTGCTCATGGCGCCCATCTGGCCGTAGGTGAGGGCGGCGATCTGCTCCTTGCGCAAGGCTGCCACGCTTTCGGTCGACAGCGCGCCGATGACGGCCGTCGTCAGGCCCCTTATCGCCGACGAACTCATCGACGCCAGTTCTTCCGTCGAGATGGTTTCCATATGCGCGGGCGTCAGGCCGGCCGTGCCGGGCGAGCTGAGGGCGGCGATCTGCGCTGCCGACAAGGCCTCGACCTGTTGCGTCGAGAGCGCGGCGACCTGCGCGCTGCTGAGGCCGGAAATGGCGCCTGTGCTCAACGCGGCGATTTCGGCGGTTTCCAGCGTCGCCAGATATGAGGACGGCAGGCCCTTGATGGCCGCCGATCCGATGGCGGCGAGCTTGTCCGTCGAAAGCGTATCAAGGGCCGCACTCGACAGGCTGCCGAGTGCGGCGGAACCGAGCGCCGCAATCTGGCTGGCGGACAGGGCTTCGGCCTGTTCGAAGCTCAGGCCTGCGGCCTGCGGGCCAGTGAGCCCGGCAAGACCGGCAGGGCTGATGGCGGCAAGCTGGCCGGGGGTAAGTGCCGCGATATCGGCTGCGCCGAGGGCTGCGATCTGCTTGGAGCCGAGGGCTGCGATCTGCTGGGTGGAAAGACCGGTGATCTGCGTCGAGCCGAGCGCGGCAATCTGGCTTGTGGAAAGGCCACCGATGCCGGCGGGGCTGATCGCCGAAATCTGTTCGGGCGAGAAACCGGCGATGATGGCCGCCGCCAGGCCCGCAATGGCCGCCGAGCCGATGGCGGCGATTTCCGCCGTGGTGAACAAGGCGATGTCGGCGGCATCGAGGACGGCGATCTGCTTGGAGGAGAGCGCACCGATCTGTGTGGCGGTCAAGGCCTCGATCTGCTCCTCGGTGAGGGCATTGATCTGCGCGCTCGACAGGCCGGAGATGCCGGCCGTGCTGAGAGCGGCGATCTGGGCTGTGGTAAGCGTCGCCAGCGTGGCGGTCGACAGGCCGAGGACGGCCCGCGAGCCGAGTGCGGCGATATCGGCCGTCGAGAAAAGCGAGAGATCGTCAGCACTGAAGGCCGCGATCTGCTGTGAGGTCAGCGCACCGACCTGTGTCGGCGTCAGCGCCTCGGCCTGCCCGGTCGAGAGCGCGCCGATCTGTGCGGTGCTGAGGGCTGCGACGGCGGCCGTGCTGAGAGCGGCGATCTGCGCGGGCGAAAGCGCGGCAATGCCCGCCGTGCCGAAGGCCGCAATCTGCGTGGAGCCGAGCGCGGCGAGCTGAAGATTTGTCAGGGCTTCGAACTGGCTGGCGCTGAGCGAAGATACCTGCGCGGCGGTAAGGCCCGCCGCGTTGAGGGCGGCGATGTGGCCTGCCGGAAGGGCCGCGATAACGGCCGTCGGCAACCCGGCGACAGCCCATGAGCCGATAGACGCGATCTCGGCCGTCGTGAAGGTGCCGATATTCTCGGCGCTGAAGGCGGAGATCTGGGCAGATCCGAGCGCCGCGATCTGCGCGCTGGTGAGCGCCTCGGCCTGTGCGCTGGAGAGGCCGGCGATCTGCGCCGCGGTGAGGCCCGGGATCGCGCCGGCGCTGAGCGCGGCGATCTGCGCAGACGAGAAGCCTGCAAGGTTCTGCGGCGTCAGTGCGGCGATCTGCCGGGAGCCGAGAGCACCGATCTGCGCCGTTGTCAGGGCTTCGAGCTGCGCGGGGCTGAGGGCGCCGATCTGCGCGCTGGTCATTCCCGAAAGCCCGGCGGGGCCAAGAGCTGCGATCTGGCCCGTGGAGAGCGACGCCAGCATACCTGTCGACAGGCCGGCCATGGCGGTGGAACTGATGGCCGCCATGTCGGCCAGCGAGAAGGTGTCGAGCTGTTCGGCACTCAGCGCCGCGATCTGGCGGGAGGTGAAGGCTGCGATCTGCGCCGGCGCCAACGCTTCGGCCTGGGCCGTCGAAAGTGCGGCGACCTGTTCGGTCGAAAGGCCCGCAATGGCAGCAGTGCCAAGGGCGGCGATCTGCGCGGGCGTCAGCGACGCGATATATTCCGGCCCGAGCGAGGCGATCTGGCGCGCATCGAGGATGCGCACCTGGTCCGGCCGCAGCGCATCGAGCTGCGTGCTGGTCAAGGCCGCGATCTGGCGCGGCTGCAGCCCGCTGATCGCCGCTGTGCTCAGCGCCGCGATATGGGCCGTCGAAAGCGAGGCTATGATGTCGCTTGAAAGGCCGCCGACGGCCGTTGCGCCGATGGCGGCGATCTCGCGCGTCGTGAAGGTGGCGATCTTGTCCGTCGTGAAGGCGGCAAGCTGCGTGGAGGACAGGCTGCCGATTTGCGTGGTGGAAAGCGCCTCCGCCTGTGCCAGGCTCAGCGCGGAAATCTGCTTCGTCGTCATGCCGCTGATGCCGGCCGTGCTGAGGCCTGCGATCTGCGCCATCGAAAGCGCGCCGAGCGCGTCCGTCGAAAGGCCGGCCATCGCGCCCGCGCTGATCGCGCCCATTTCCTGGACGGAGAAGGTGGCGATGTCGTCAGGGCCGAGCGCGGCGATCTGCGCCGAGCTCATCGCGGCAATCTGCGTGCGGGTCAGTGCCTGTACCTGTCCGCTGCTCAGGGCATCGATCTGGCGTGTGCTGAGCGCGCCGACAGCTGCGGGGCTGAGCGCGGCGATCTGTGCCGTCGAAAGCGAGGCAAGGGTTGCGGTGGTGAGGCCGGCGATGGCGCCCGCCGTGATCATCGAGATGTCCTTCGTGGAGAAGGCGGCGATGCTGTCGGTGCCGAACTGCGCGATCTGTTCGGAGCTCAGCGTTCCCACCTGCGCGCTCGTCAGGGCCTCTGCCTGGGCGATGTTCAGCACGGCGAGCTGCTGGGTCGTGAAACCGGAGATGCTGCCGGCATTGAGACCGGCAATCTGCGCCGTGGTGAGCGCTGCGATCTTTGCGGTGCTGAAGGCCGGGATCTGCGTCGAGGTCAGGCCCGCCATCTGCTTGGCGGTGAGCGCCGCGATCTGCCCGGCACCGAGCGCATTGATCTGGGCTGACGTCAGGCCGGAAATGCCGCCCGCGCTGATGGCGGCGATCTGCGCTGTCGTCAGGTTGGCCAGGTTGTCGCTGCCCAGTGCCGCGACCTGGCTCGAAGACAGCGAACCGATCTGGGCTGGCGTCAGCGCGGCCAACTGACCCGATTGCAAGGCGGAAATCTGGTCGGTCGCGAGACCCGCAATGGCGGCGGCGCTGAGGCTGGCGATCTGGGCGGGGGTGAGGGCCGATACATTGCTGCCGAGCGCGCCCAGCTGTGCGGATGTCAGCGCCTTGACCTGGCTGGAGGACAGCAGGCCGATCTGCTGGGATGTCAGGGCCTCCACCTGGACGCTGGTTAGGCTCGCGACGGCGCTGGTGGTGAGCGCGGCAAGCTGGGCCGAAGACAGGCCCGCCAGGAGGTCCGTGCCGAGCCCCTTGAGGGCGCTGCCGCCGATCGCCGTTATCTGCGCGGGCGTCAGGGCCTGGAGGTCCTGGAGTTCGAGTGCTGCGATCTGTGCGGAGGTGAGCCCGCCGATCTGCGTCGTTGTGAGCGCGCCGATCTGGGCCGTCGACAGGGCTTCGACCTGCTCGGCGGTGAGGCCTGAAAGCGCCGAGCGGCTGAGGGCCACCGTCTGCTCCGTGGTGAGGCCGGCCAGCGCACTGGCCGTCAGGCCTGATATGGCCTTGTTGCTGATCGCCGCGATATCGGCGGTCGAGAACGTTGCGAGTTCCTCGGGCCCGAGCGCGGCAAGTTGCGCGGAGTTCATGACGCGGACCTGGGTCGGCGTGAGCGCCTCGACCTGCGCGGTCGTCATGGCCTCGATCTGCTCGGGCTTGAGGCTGGCGATGATCCCCGTGCCGAGGACGGCGACCTGCGCGGGTGTCAGCCCGGCAAAGAAGCCTTCGCTGGCGGCGCTGATCTGCGCGGGAAGCAGGGCGGCGATCTGTGCGGTGGTGAGGGCGGCGAGTTGGCTGGATGTCAGTTCGGCGAAGGCAGAGCTGGACAGTCCGGGTATCGCCTTCGCGTTGATTGCTGCGATGTCGTCGGTCGAGAAGGTTGCGATGCCGGCCGAACCAAGCACGGTCAGCTGTTTGGCACTCAAGGCGCGGACCTGGGTCGGCGTGAGTGCCTCGATCTGGCCCGGGCTGAGGGCCGCGATCTGTTGCGTGGTCAACCCGGCGATGACACCCGAGCTGAGCGAGGCGATCTGGTCCGTCGACAGGGCCGCGAGCGCTGATGTGGAAAGACCAGCCACCGCCTTGCCGTTTATGGCGCCGAACTGTGCAGGCGAAAGTTCGAGCAGCGCACTGGACGAAATGGCGGAGATCTGCCCCGCATTGAGGCCGGCAATCTGTCCGGTGGACAGCGCAAGCAGCTGTTCGCTCGTGACGCCGCGCATCTGCGTCGTGGTCAGGCTGGCAAGGACGGCGGTGCTGAGCGCGGCGATGTGGCCGGCCGGCAGACCGGCGATTGCGGCGCTGCTGATGCCGGTGATCGCCTTGTTGGTGATGGCGGCCATGTCTTCGGCAGAGAAGGTCGACAGCGCTTCGGCGCTGAGCGCCGCCAGCTGCTGCGCGGTCATGAAGCGGATCTGGGCCGGCGAAAGGACCTCGACATCGAGCACGGCGACCTGGGCAGGCTTCAGCGCACCGATCTGCGCGCCCGTCATGGCCGCGATCTGGGCGCTGTCGAGAGCTGCGAGCGTTTCCTTGCTCAGGCTGCCGATGGCGTTGGTCGGAATGGCCGCGATCTTGGCTGGAGAGAAAGCGGCAATGGCTTCGGGCGAAAGTGCGCCAACCTGGGTCGGCGTCATCGCCTTCACCTGGGCGGGCGTGAGAGCCGCTGCCTGTTCGGGCGAAAGGGCCGCGATCTGCTGTGCGGTCAGGCCGGCGATGGCCTTCGGGCTGAGGGCTGCGATCTGCGCCGGCGTCAGGCCTTCGATAGCATCCGTGCTGAGACCGCCGATGGCGTTGCCGGCGATGGCCGCGATATCTTCCAGCGAGAAGGCGGCGATGGAAAGACTGTCGAACGCGCCGATCTGGTTCGCCGCGAAGAGCTTGATCTGGCCGGGCGTGAAGGCTGCGGCCTGATCGCTATCGAGCTCGGCGATCTGATCCGCCGTCAGTCCCTTGACGCCTGCCGGGCTTATGGCGGCTATCTGGGCGGGCGTGAACCAGCGCAGACCTTGCGCGCCGAGGGCCGTGATCTGTTTTGCGTCGAGCGCGCTGATCTGGCTTGCGCTCAGCGACTCCACGAGCGTCGCGACTTCGCCGTCCAGCCCTGCGATTGCGGTCGTGCTGATACCCTTGATCGCCTGGTTCGACAGGGCGGCGATGCTTTCGCTCGACAGTGCCGCAAGGCTTTCGGCCGAGAAGGCGCCGAGGTGGGTTGCGGTCAGGGCGCGGGCCTGCGCGGGGGTAAACTCGCCGATCTGATCGGGCGTGAGTGCCGCGGCCTGGGCGGCCGTCATGCCTGCAATGGTTTTCGGGTCGAGGGCCGCGATCTGCTCGCCGTCCAGCGCGGCGATCATGTCCGGGCTCAAGCCGGCGATCGACTTGGCCGAGATCGCGGCCATGTCGGCGGGAGAGAAGGTGACGATGCCGGCCGGGCCGATGGCGGCGAGCTGCTGGGCGGTGAGCGCCCGGACCTGCGCCGTCGTGAAGGCCTCGATCCGATCGGTGTCCAGAAGCTTGATCTGTGAGGTCGTCAGGCCGCCGACCGCGCCGGTATTGAGCGCGGCAATCTGCTCGGTGGAGAATGCCTGGATGGCATCCGGGCCGAGTGCTGCGATCTGAGCGGGTTTCAGAAGGGCGACCTGCTCGACGGAAAGCGCCTCGATCTGCTCCGCAGTGAGCGCCGCGGCCTGCGCGGATGTGAGCCCGGCCAGCGAAAGGGGCGTAAGCGATGCGATCTGGTCGGTGGAGAGCGCGGCGATTGCCGCGGGGCTGAGCCCCTGAACCGACTTGTAGCTGATCGCCGCCATGTCCTCGGCGGAGAAGGTCGCGACTTCCTCAGGACCGAGCGCGGCGAGTTGCGCGGCGCTCAGCATGTTGATCTGGCCGGGCGTCAAGGCCTCGGCCTGTTCGCTCGTCAAGGCACCGAGCTGGGCTGTCGACAGCGCGCCGACCTGACCGGTCGTCAGGCTTTCGATCGCGAATTTCTCGAGGACGCCGATATGTTCCAGCGACAGGCCGAGAATGGCGCCGCGTGAGATCGCGCTGATGCGCGCGCCCAGCACGCCGATGTCTTCCGCTTCCAGCGCGGCGACTTGCGCGGAGGAAAGCGCGCCCAGCTGGCCAGTCGAAAGCGAGGCCACGTCTTCCGTCGTCCACTCCCGGATCACATCCGGCTTCAGCTGCCGGATCTGGTTGATGGTGAGCGATGAAACGACCGACGTCATGAGCAAAACCCTGAAAAAATAGCGAAAAGAACGCGCGATTCCACAACTAGGCAGGCTTCTCCATACGTGGATGAGCTTGCCTGAGCCTGTCT
This sequence comes from Shinella sp. AETb1-6, assembly GCF_009826875.1. Taxonomy (NCBI): domain Bacteria; kingdom Pseudomonadati; phylum Pseudomonadota; class Alphaproteobacteria; order Hyphomicrobiales; family Rhizobiaceae; genus Shinella; species Shinella sp. AETb1-6. The sequence continues at coordinate 354,282 of NZ_WUMM01000003.1, forward strand.
TTTTGCCTTCAGGTATTCTTGTGGGGCCTTTGGATGTCCCTGGAAGACCGCAGCTTTTGCCCGTTCGCCTAAGGCCGGCCGGTGCCACTTTCTGCTTGTTCGCGCATGGGCGCGGTGCAGGCGTGGATGACATCGGCAATCTGCCGGAGCTGGCGGACGAGCGGTGTCGCGTTGCGCCAGATCATGCCGATGGTGCGTGATGGCGAAGGGGCGGGAAAGCGGGCGATGGAAACCTGCGCCGACCGCGTTTCGACCGGAACGGCCATTTCGGGGATCAGGGTGATGCCGATGCCTGCCCCCACCATCTGGACCAGCGTGGAAAGGGAACTGCCTTCCATGATTTCACGCGGACGGGCGGAGCCGATCCGGCAGAAGGAGAGCGCCTGCTCACGGAAGCAATGGCCTTCCTCCAGCAGCAGCAGCCGCATTTCGCGCAGTGCATCGCGCTCGGGCACGGGTTTTCCCGCGTCCTCGTGCCGCCGGACGAGCACGAAATCCTCGTCGAAGAGCTTGAACTCCGTCAACGAGGGCTCGGAGACCGGCAGGGCCACGATGGCCATGTCCAATTCGCCCTGTGCCAGCTCCTGTATGAGGCGTGCAGTCTGGGTCTCGCGCACATCGATCTGGATACCCTCGAAGGTGCGGTTGAGTTCGTTGATGACGACAGGCAGCAGATAGGGGGCAACCGTCGGGATGATGCCGATGCGCAGGCGTGCGAGGAACGGATTGCGCGCGGCGCGGGCGAGCTCGCCCAATTCATCTACGGCGCGCAAGATTTCGCGGACCCGGTGGGCGAAGATCTCGCCGAAGGCTGTCAGCTTCGCATCGCGCGCGGTGCGCTCGAAAAGGTCGTTGCCGAGCTGGTCCTCCAGTTCCCTGATCTGCATGGACAGCGCGGGCTGGGAAATCGCGCAGGCATCGGCGGCTAGGCGAAACCGGCCATGCCGGGTCAACGCCTCGAAATATCGCAGCTGTTTCAGGGTCAAGTTCGCCATAAGAATATCTTATCGGGATAATCAGTAAATCCAACTTAAATTTATCGTATCAGTCGGCTATGAAGGAGGCAACGAAGGCGCGGCGATCTGTTTGCCGTCATGCAAGGCGGCTAAGGTCGTTTTGTGCTTTCCGCCGATCACTGGGCATTTGACGAACAGGAGACCATCATGGACCAGAAAACCGACACCGCGGGCAAGTGTCCCGTCGCGCATTCCGTCACGAAGGGTCGCTCCAACCGCGACTGGTGGCCGGACCAGCTGGATGTCCAGGTGCTGCACACGCATTCCAACCTGTCGGACCCGATGGGCGAGGCCTTCAATTATGCCGAGGAATTCAAGAAGCTCGACCTGGACGCGCTGAAGCAGGACCTCCATGCGCTGATGACGGATTCGCAGGAATGGTGGCCGGCGGACTTCGGTCATTACGGCGGCCTCTTCATCCGCATGGCCTGGCACTCTGCCGGCACCTACCGCATCACCGACGGCCGTGGCGGCGCGGGCATGGGCCAGCAGCGCTTTGCGCCGCTCAATTCGTGGCCTGACAACGTCAACCTCGACAAGGCCCGCCGCCTTCTCTGGCCGATCAAGCAGAAGTACGGCAACAAGATCTCCTGGGCCGACCTGCTCATCCTGACCGGCAACGTTGCGCTCGAATCCATGGGCTTCAAGACCTTTGGTTTCGCCGGCGGCCGCGCCGACGTCTGGGAGCCCGAAGAGCTTTATTGGGGGCCGGAAGGCACCTGGCTCGGCGACGAGCGCTATAGCGGCGAGCGCGAACTGGCAGAACCCCTCGGCGCCGTCCAGATGGGCCTGATCTACGTCAACCCGGAAGGCCCGAACGGCAACCCGGACCCGCTCGCATCGGCGCGCGATATCCGTGCCACCTTCGCCCGCATGGCCATGAACGACGAAGAGACCGTCGCGCTCATCGCCGGCGGCCATACCTTCGGCAAGACCCACGGCGCAGGCGATGCCTCTTTCGTCGGCATCGATCCCGAAGGCGGCGAGCTGGAAGCACAGGGTCTCGGCTGGAAGAGCACGTTCAATTCCGGCGTCGGCAAGGATGCGATCGGCAGCGGTCTGGAAGTCACCTGGACCTCGACGCCGACCAAGTGGAGCAACAACTTCTTCTGGAACCTGTTCGGCTACGAGTGGGAACTGGAAAAGAGCCCGGCCGGAGCACATCAGTGGGTCGCCAAGGGCGCCGGTGCCACGATCCCGGACGCGTTCGATCCGAACAAGAAGCACCTGCCGCGCATGCTCACCTCGGACCTCGCGCTGCGCTTCGACCCGGAATACGAGAAGATCTCCCGCCGCTTCCTGGAGAACCCGGACCAGTTCGCCGATGCCTTTGCGCGCGCCTGGTTCAAGCTCACCCACCGCGATATGGGCCCCAAGGCCCGTTACCTCGGTCCGGAAGTGCCGGCTGAAGACCTGATCTGGCAGGATGTCATCCCCGCTGTCGACCATCCGCTGGTCGACGAGAAGGATATCGCCGATCTCAAGGCCAAGGTTCTGGCCTCCGGTCTTTCGGTGCAGGAACTGGTGTCCACCGCCTGGGCTTCGGCCTCGACCTTCCGCGGTTCCGACAAGCGCGGCGGCGCCAATGGCGCACGCATCCGCCTGGCTCCGCAGAAGGATTGGGAAGCCAACCAGCCGGAACAGCTTGCCCGCGTGCTCGGCGTTCTCGAAGGCATCCAGTCGGACTTCAATGCAGCCCAGACCGGCGGCAAGAAGATCTCGCTTGCCGACCTTATCGTGCTCGCCGGTGGCGCGGGTGTTGAGAAGGCGGCGAAGGATGGCGGCCACGACGTGACCGTGCCTTTCACGCCCGGCCGTATGGATGCGTCTGCCGAACAGACGGATGCGGCCTCCTTCGCTGCGCTCGAGCCGCGTGCCGATGGCTTCCGCAACTATGTGAACGCCAACCGCAAGCAGTTCCTCAAGGCAGAAGAAGCCCTCATCGATCGGGCTCAGCTCCTGACGCTGACCGCACCGGAACTGACGGTGCTGCTCGGCGGCCTGCGCGTGCTGAAGACCGGTGCGCCGGAGCATGGCGTCTTCACGCACCGCCCGGAAACCCTGACGAACGACTTCTTCGTGAACCTGCTCGACATGGGCACGGTCTGGGCCCCGCTCGCGGGCCAGAACGGCGTCTACGAAGGCCGCGATCGCAAGACGAACGAGGTCAAGTGGACCGGCACCCGCGTCGACCTGATCTTCGGTTCGCATGCCCAGCTGCGTGCACTTGCCGAAGTCTACGGCTCGTCCGACGCCCGCGAGAAGTTCGTGCGCGACTTCGTCGCTGCCTGGAACAAGGTCATGAACGCCGACCGTTTCGATCTCGCCTGATCGAACGATCGTCGCATCGAAAACGCCGCGGACAACCTCCGCGGCGTTTTTGTTTGGAAGGCGAACGGGCCGATGCGGGCCATGTCCGGCCGCGGACAGCGCTCTCCATCCCACTTGATAGGCGTTACCTATCAAGCCATACGAACCGTCCCCTTGATCATTCCTGACGGATCGCAAATATCGCGGCCATGGACACACCCTTTATCGGTAAGAAATCCTCCGCGGCTGGTGGCTGGGGAGCGCTGAAGAGCTGCGGAAAACGTCTTCTGGAGAGCGGCATGCCGATCTCCGGGGCACGCACCCTGCTGAAGGCCAACCAGCCCGACGGCTTCGATTGCCCGGGCTGCGCCTGGGGTGATCCCGCCCATGGCTCCTCGTTCGAGTTCTGCGAGAATGGCGTGAAGGCCGTCGCGTGGGAATCGACCGAGAAGCGGGCGACGCCGGCCTTTTTTGCCGCCAGTACCGTTTCCGAACTGCGCAAGCTCAGCGATTATGAGCTGGAGCGAAACGGGCGGCTGACGCATCCGATGCGCTATGATGCGGCAAGCGACAAATATCTGCCGGTGGCCTGGGACGAGGCCTTTGCGGAGATCGGCGGCATTCTCAAGGGGCTCGATAGCCCGGATCGCGCCGAATTCTACACATCCGGCCGCGCCAGCAATGAGGCGGCCTATCTCTATCAGCTTTTCGTGCGCATCTACGGGACAAACAATTTCCCCGACTGCTCGAACATGTGCCACGAGGCGAGCGGCGTCGGCCTGAAGCAGGCGATCGGCGTCGGCAAGGGCACGGTCCTGCTTGAGGATTTCGAAGCGGCGGATGCGATTTTCGTGATCGGCCAGAACCCCGGCACCAACCATCCCCGCATGCTGGGCGACCTGCGCCGTGCGGCCATGCGCGGCGCGCGTATCGTCGTCTTCAATCCGATCCGCGAACGCGGGCTTGAGCGCTTCTCCGACCCGCAGGACAAGATCGAGATGCTGCGCGGCGGGGCGACGGACATCGCCAGCCACTATTTCCAGCCACAGCTCGGAGGCGACATGGCCGCCGTGCGCGGCATGGCAAAGGTCGTGCTGGCGGCCGAGGATGCGGCCGTTGCCGCCGGTCTTCCTTCCGTTCTCGACCACGCTTTCCTTGCCGAGCACTGCGCCGATTTTGCCGCCTACCGCGCGGCGGTCGATGCGACGGGCTGGGACGCGATCGAGGATCAATCGGGCCTCACGCGTGCCGAGATCGAACGGGCAGCCGAGGTCTATATGAAGGCCGACCGGGTGATCTGCACCTGGGCGATGGGTGTCACGCAACATATCCATTCCGTTGCGACGATCCGCGAGATCGCCAACTTCATGTTCCTGCGCGGCAATATCGGCCGGCCCGGGGCCGGCCTCTGCCCGGTGCGCGGCCATTCCAACGTTCAGGGCGACCGCACCGTCGGCATCAACGAGAAGCCGCCGAAGGCTTTTCTCGATGCGCTGGAGACACATTTCGGTTTCAAGGTGCCGCGCAAGGACGGGCACAATGTGCTGTCCGCCATCGGTGCCATGCTGGACGGGTCGGCGCAGGCCTTTATCGGCCTTGGCGGCAATTTCGCGCGCGCGACACCCGACAGCGCCCTCGTCGAGAAAGCTCTGAGTGGCCTCAAGCTCACGGTCAACATCGCCACCAAGCCCAATCACTCGCACCTGATGCCGGGCGAAGTGTCCTATATCCTGCCCTGCCTGGGCCGCACGGAAATGGACCTCAACTCAGCCGGCCAATCGCAGTTGATCAGCGTCGAGGACTCCATGAGCATGGTGCACGGCTCGGCGGGCATCAATCGCCCGGCCTCGCCGCATCTGCTGTCCGAAGTCGCGATCATCGCCGGCATCGCGGCGGCGACCGTCGGCGACGGCGTCGTCGACTGGCGGGCGCTCGCCGACGACTACGACCGGATCCGCGACCATATCGAGGCAACCATTCCGGGGTTCGAAGACTACAACAAGCGTCTGCGCAAGCCGCGCGGCTTTCACCTGCGCAACACGGCGGCCCACCGCGAGTGGAGCACGCCGGCCGGCAAGGCGACCTTCTTCACCGGCCCGCTGCCCTCGGAGACGGTGCACCAGCGCGCCAAGCGCGGCGGCGGACGCTATGCGCTGCAGACCTTCCGGTCGCACGACCAGTACAACACCACGGTCTATGGCCTCGACGATCGCTATCGCGGCGTCTATGGCGAACGCCAGGTGATCTTCATCCATCCGGAAGACCTGAAGGCCATTGGGGCCGAAGCCGGCGAACGTGTGGATGTCGTCGGTGATCATGACGATGGCGTCGAGCGTATCGCCGCCGATTTCCGCTTCGTGCCCTACGATATCCCGCGCGGCAGCATTGCCGGGTATTATCCGGAACTGAACGTGCTCGTGCCGCTCGCCAGCGCCGGCGAGGAGAGCGACACGCCGACCTCCAAGTCGATCATGGTGACGTTCCGCAAGCGGGCGGCGTGAGCGCCGCCGCACCCGATGCGGACGACTTCCTTGCGGCAGTCGGGCAGTTGCAGCAAAGAGATCCTGGCCTGACCGCGCTCGAGGCCGGACTTCTTGTCGCCGCCCACGCCGATATTGCCCGCGACAGCCGCACCTTTTCGCGGCTGCTCGACATCGAGCATGCGCTGGTGCTGCGCGCGGTCAACGGCCTCGCACAACGCGAAGGATTGCTGCATATCGAAAAGCGGGATGGCCGCACGATGCGCACGCATTTCACACTCGGTGAGGCGGCGGCGCATCTTTTCGCGGAGGATATGCGGTGAAAAAAAGCCCCGCACGAAGCGGGGCAGCAAGCGCCACGGTTTGGCTCCCGGTGACGCGGGGAAGCTCGCGAGAACGCGAGTAACCCCAACTACGGTTTTGACCATCGGCAAGGAAGGTCTGATATGGCGAATCGGGTACGGTTGATTAAATAAACCTGCGTGAGAAATTATCTTGCGGGCTTCAAGGCGGGAACACATTTGCGTAGGACGGTTCGCTCGCCGGATCGTGTGTTTACAGGTGCGGGCGCGCCGCTTAGCCGCCAGCACCTCGATCATCACCCCATCACCAAAACCTATGACGTGATCTTATTGTTTCATGAGGTTCCGGTCGCTTCACGCTTGACACAGAAAGCCGAGCGCTGACAGATTTCGTTGTCAGACATCTTACATAATAATGGGGATCAAGGCTGACCTACCTAAGGAGGACCATATGAAAACGCTCTTCATGCGATTTGCCGCCGGCGCCGCGTTCCTGGCGGCTGCGGTATCGGCACAGGCCGGAGAAACGCTCGACCGCGTCATGGAAAAGAAGGCGATGGTTGTCGCCACGAACAGCGGCTGGCCACCCCAGAGTTACCTCGACGACAACAACGAGATGGTCGGCTTCGACATCGATGTATCGCGCGAGATCGCCAAGCGTCTCGGCGTCGAGGTGAGCTTCGATACGCCGGACTGGCAGACATTGACGGGTGGCCGCTGGCAGGGTCGGTACGACCTCGGCGTCGGCTCGGTCACGCCCACCAAGGCACGCGCGCAGGTCATCGACTTCGTCGGGATCTATTATTACAGCCCCTATGTCTATGTCGTGCACAAGGACAGCGAGGCCAAGTCCGTCAACGACCTGAACGGTAAGGTCATCGGTGTCGAGACCGCGACGACGTCCGAAGACTTCATCAACCGCCGCCTCGAGATCGATGCGCCCGGCCTTCCGCCCGTGGAGTACAAGCTGGAACCGGGCGAGGTCCGCACCTTCGCCGATTCCATGCTGCCCTTCGACGATCTGCGCCTTGGCGCGGGCGTTCGCCTCGACGCCGTCATCGCGCCGGAACAGACGGCGATGAACGCCATCAAGAACGGTTATCCGGTCAAGATCCTCGAAGGGGAATATGCCTTCCGCGAGCCGCTCGTCGTCATCGCGGAGAAGGTCGACCCGGAATGGACCGCGAAGGTAGGCGGGATCATCGAGGAAATGAAGAAGGACGAGACGCTGGGCCAGCTGACCACCAAGTGGTACGGCAAGGATTACAGCGCCGACTGAGGCAAGGCCGGCGCGGGCGGTCTTCGTCCGCGCCATTCATTTCCAGGGGGAGCATGCCGATGGCCTATCCGGACACCTATTACAAGAGAACCATGGCGGACGGCGCGACGCGCGGGGCCCTTTCGGGCACGGTCGAATGCGACGCGGTCATCATCGGTGGGGGCCTGGCCGGTCTGTCGACCGCCCTGCAACTCGCACGGGCCGGCAAGCGCATCGCGGTGCTGGAGGCCGAAAGCGTCGGCTTCGGCGCGTCGGGACGCAACGGCGGCTTTGTCAGCGCCGGCTATGCGACTGATGGCGACGATATCGCCCGGATCGCGGGCAAGGAAACGGCACGCAAGCTCCACATGCTTTCCATCGAGGGTGTGGATTTCGTTCGCGACAATATCAGGGCGCTCGGCATCGACGATGCCAAACCCGTGCCCGGCCTCATGAGCGTGCTGCGCTACGACGATGCTGCAAGTCTCAAGGCCTATGCCGATCAGACCCGACACGACTACGGCTATGAACTCGAATATATGGACCGCGACGCCGTTCGGTCAGTCCTGAAGTCGGAGCGCTATTTTCAGGCGCTGCGCAATCCGAACGCCTTTCACATCCATCCCCTGAACTACCTGCGCGGGATCGCACGCGAGATCGAGCGTCTCGGCGGATTGATCTTCGAACAATCTCCCGCAACGGCGACGGCGCTTTCCGGACCCGAAAAGCGGGTGAAAACCGCAGGCGGCGAGGTGCGGGCGCGGGACGTCGTGTTTACGACGGGCGGCTATACGGGCGGCCTCAACGGCAGGCTGAAGCGCTCCTTCCTGCCGATCGCGACGTATGTCATGGTCAGCGAAGAGGCGCCGGAGCTGATCGCGTCGGCCATCGCCACGCGCGACGCCATCGGCGACAACCGCAGGGCAGGGGATTATTACCGCGTCATCGACGATGGCCGCCGGCTTCTCTGGGGTGGACGCATCACCACGCATGCCGCCTCGACGGCCGGTCTCGTCAAGGAGCTGCGTGCGGAGATGGTCGGCACCTATCCGCAGCTCGCCGGCCTTAAAACGGAACTCGCCTGGTCGGGCCTCATGTCCTATGCCCGCCACCTGATGCCCCAGATCGGCCGCATGAGCCCGGGTGTCTGGTATTGCACCGCATTCGGCGGGCACGGGCTGAACACCACGGCGATCGGCGGCAAGGTGATTGCCGAAGGCATTCTCGGCGCCAGCGATCGCTACCGGCTCTACGAGCCTTTCGGCCTCGTATGGGCCGGCGGCCTTGCGGGGCTTGCGGTGGCGCAACTCACTTACTGGAAGCTTCAGGCACAGGACTGGTGGCGCGAGCGCGCAGCCTGAACGTCTGACACGGGAAAGGACGGAACATGATCGGTCGGCTGATACTCTCCTATCCCGAAACCGCGCGCAGGGTCGGGAGCCTGCTGATCCTCGCCTTCGTGGTAGTGGCCCTCTATGCCCTTGGGGTGAGCCCGGCGTGGATGGGCCATCTGCTGCCGTCGTCGGCGGGGTGGGTCAAAGCCAATCCGGGTATCGGCCGGCTCGTCTCGGCACTGCTGATCGCGCTGATACTCGCCGCGAACTGGAAGGCGTTGCGCCAGCTTTCACGGCGCCAGCAGATCGTGGCCGTCTGGCTCGAGCTCTTCGCGTTGCTGATGCTGTTCTTCTATTCCTTCGATCTGTCCTTTGCCTTCATCGCCAAGAAGATCGGCTTCCTCATTTCGCAGGGCGTCGTCACCACGCTCTATATCTCGGCCATTTCGATCGTCATCGCGACGATCATCGCGCTCGCCGGCGCGATCGCCAAGCTGTCAAGCAATGGCGTGATCTACGGGCTTGCGACCTTCTACACCTCGCTTTTCCGCGGTCTGCCCCTGCTCATGCAGATCTACATCATCTATCTCGGTCTGCCGCAGGTCGGTTATGTGATCGGCGCCGTGCCGGCGGGCATTCTTGCGCTCTCGCTCTGCTACGGCGCCTACATGACGGAAATCTTTCGCGCCGGCATCCAGAGCATCAGTCGCGGCCAGACGGAGGGTGCGACGGCGCTCGGTCTGAGCGCCGCCCAGACCATGATGCTGGTCATCCTGCCGCAGGCGATGCGTGTCATCATCCCGCCCACCGGCAACCAGTTCATCGCCATGCTGAAGGATTCCTCGCTCGTCTCGGTCGTCGGCGTCTGGGAGATCATGTATCTCGCCCGCACGCAGGGCCAGACCGAATTCCGCCATATCGAGATGCTGATCACCGCGTCGATGATCTACTGGATCCTGTCCATCGGCCTGGAATTCGCCCAATCCCGCATCGAAGAGCGCTTCGGCCGCTTCAACGCTCGTTGAAGGGGCTTGCATCAGAACGGCTGCGGTTCCTGCGGGAAGCCACCGACATGGGTGCAGGCCAGTGCCGCATGGTCACGCCCGGCTATGAGGCAATCCAAGAGCGGCCGTTTGGCGATACGGGCGGCCAGGAAGCCCGCGATGAAGCTGTCGCCCGCGCCCGTCGTATCCACGACCGGTACGGTCAAGCTGCCGATCTCGACGCGTTCAAGCCCGTCGCCGGCAATCGAGCCGTTGCTGCCACGGGTGACCACGGCAAGGGGCGCACCGTCGTCAAGCAGCTTACGCAGCATAGTCTCTGCCTTGCCATGGTCGTCGCCCGCTGAGGCAAAGACGACGGAAAGGCCCGCGATGCCCAGATTGGCCGGATCCGCATTGACGGAAATATCCTGTGAGACGCTGACGCCCGCCGCTGCAAGGGTTCGCCGCAGGGCGCCGCCATCGTCCAGCCAGCCGATATGGACATGGTCCATGGTCTTGAGAACCGCGGTTTCCGTATCGTCGGGTCTGTAGCCGGCACAGGCGCCGAAATCCTCGTGGACGAAGATGCGCTCGCCCGAGGGCGTGATCTCGATATCGGTATAGGCCGTTATGCCGGGGCGTTTGCGCAGATATGTGACATCCACCCCGTTTGCGGCCAGCGCCGCGCTCGTCCGCCGGCCGTCTGTGTCTTCGCCGACCGCGCCGAAGTAGAGCGCCGTATGTCCAAGCCGCGCAAGCTGCACGGCGACATTCACCGCGTTCCCGCCCACAAGCGATTGCGAAAGCGGCGGGCCGAAGCGATCTATGCAGTTATCGCCGACGGCGGCGAACTTAAGGCGCGTCATGAGCATATCAAGGCAAGGCTCTGAAATTATGGACGTCGGCTCCTGCATTGCCGGCTTTCAGGCTATCGTCAAGCCGCGGTTTCAATAGGCGACCCGCTTGTAGTAGCGCCGGGTCGTCAGCGGATGATTGCGCATGACCTCCAGATGGGCGCTGATACGTTCGAGAACGGTTGCCAGCACCACGGGTGAGACAAGCGCTCGGACCTCCGCCGAAAGGCCGGGTAGCGCAAAGGCGGCGGTGTCGAGCACGGTCAGCCTTTCGGTATATTGCGGTACGAAGGATGCCACGCGCTCTGCCAGCGGCCGCAATTCGTCTTCGCCCTTGAAGAGGATGACGCTGACATCCTTTTCCACCAGTTCCAGCGTGCCGTGGAAGAAGTCCGAGGCGTGGACGGGGCGGGTGCGTATCCACTGCATCTCTTCCAGGATGCACATGCCATAGTAGAACGCTTCCGGCCAGACGTTCCCCGCGCCGGTGATGATATGATAGTCCGATCCGGCTAGAACCTTCGCAAAGGCTTCCGCCTGTGGCTCGTAGGCGCGCTTCACCTCCAAGAGCAGTTCAGGCATGCGATCCAGCCCGGCGACGATATCATCGTGGTTCACGATCTCGCCGCGATGGTGCAGGATCGCCAGCGCTATGAAGAGGGATTGCAGGTAGAAGGATTCCGACGAGGTATCGTCAGCCGCGGCGTTGACGAAGACATGGTCGCCGCCTTGCCCGAGCGGCGTATCCGCATTGCCGACAAGGGTGAGCACGGTGGCGCCGATCGATTTCAGCTTCTCCAGCAGCGCCACGCTTTCCTTCGTCGTGCCGGAAAGTGACGGCATGACGACGATGGACCTGTTCGTCAGATGTGCGGAGCCGGTGATGACGAGTTCGGCCGGCATGTCGATGAAGGCGGGAAAGCGCGAGCGCCGTTGCAAAAGCTGGGCCGCCGGCTGCATCAGGATCGCCGCACCGCCCGTGCCGAGGAAGAAGATGTTTTCGGCACCGGCGTCGAGGCAACCAGCGATAACGGTCTCCAGGCGCTGCCGCAATGCGACTGCGCCGGCCTGGATGCGGAGGAATCTCTGTTCGTCGAAGTTTAGCATGACGGCTCTTCCTGAAGAATGCAAAAGTTGTAAGACAACTGACATCATGACTATCGCCTGTCAAGACGGGCCCGGCGGCCTGCTGCGCCGTTGTATGGAATCTCGCTTGTTGGCGCCCAGTCAACCTCGACCTTGACCCGCCCGGATTTGTCAGACAAGAAAGGACAGGATCAACGATCAAACGAGGCTTACGGTGGAGGAACCTCTGCGCGATTCGCGCACGCTTGCCGTTCAGCTCCGCGACCGGATCGCCGACCTCATTCGCGGGGAGGGGCTGAAGCCGGGCGACAAGCTGCCGACCGAAGCCCAGTTGACCCAACGCTTCAAGATTTCCCGCCCCGCGCTGCGCGAGGCGCTGAAACTGCTCGAGCAGGACGACGTGATCTTTGTCGAGCACGGCCGAGGCCGTTTCGTCTCCGCGCTGTCGGCCGTGCAGGTCGACCGGCCGATCACGGCTTTCGAGAGCGTGACCGACATGGCGCGCCAATACGGCTACCGGCCGGTCAACCGCGTGTTGTCGATTGCCGAGGAGGCGCCGGACAAGCGGGTCGCGGAAAGCCTGCGGCTGGCGCCGAAGGACCGTGTTATCCGCATCGAGCGTATCCGCCTGCATGACGACACGCCCATTCTCTACTGCGTCGACTACCTGCCGCGCGCTCTTGTTCCAGGTCCGCTCTATGACATCGAGTGGAGCGGGTCGTTGCTCGACCTTATGGAACGGTACGGAAATCGCCCGCGCATGTCGGCGGCCAGCGTTTCGGCCGTCATGCTGCCCCAGGACGTGATCGACCGACATGGCCTGCGCGATTTCGGCCCCGCCCTGCTCATCACGGAAACCTGCTTCAACGCTGCGGGCGAACCGGTGAACTACGCCATCGATTATCATCGTGGCAGCCATTTCTCCTTCAGCCTGACGCGCAAATAGCGACCAGACGTTTCACATCAGAGGTGAATATGACCGAAGAGATCAATCGGAAAGTAGCGCTCGTGGCCGGCGGTGCCGGCGGCATGGGAATAGCAATCGCGGCTCGTCTCGCCGCGGCCGGTTACGCCGTCGCCATTGCTGACCTCGCCTCCGAGCGCCTGACCTCGGCGGTGGCGGCGCTGACGGCACAGGGTGCCGACGTGCTCAGCGTGCCACTCGATATCCGCAAGGTTTCCGCCTGCGCGGCCGCCGTCGAAGCCGTCATCGGCTGGCATGGCCGTCTCGACGTGCTGGTCAACGCGGCCGGCGTCTGGCGCGAGGGCGATGCCGTCACGATGACGGAAGACGATTGGGATCTCGTTCTCGACGTCAACCTCAAGGGGGCGTTCTTCCTGATCCAGGCGGCCATCCCGCACCTCGCCGCGGGCGCTGCCATCGTCAACATCGCTTCGGATGCCGGTCTCGTCGGCAACAATGGCGCATCGATCTATTGCGCGTCCAAGGGTGGGCTCGTGCTGCTGACCAAGGCGCTGGCACTGGAGCTTGCACCGCGGCAGATCCGGGTCAATGCCGTTTGCCCCGGCGATGTCGCCACGCCGATGATCGACTTCCAGGCCGAGCGCTATGGCGGCGGCGACCCGGAGGGCTACAAGGCAAAGCTCCTCTCGAACTATCCGCAGCAGGCGGCCGCCCGCTTCATCCGGCCCGAAGAGATTGCGCGCATGGTGGCCTTCCTGTGCGAGGAGAGTGCCGCCCCGATCACCGGTGCCGCCCTTTCGATCGATTTCGGCGTGACGGCCGGCTACTGAGGAGGCGCACATGCAGCGCAAGACCGCGATCATCACGGGGGCGGGCGCCGAGGACGGCATCGGCTTCGCCTGCGCCAGAAGCCTGGCCGAAGAGGGCCTCGCCGTTCATCTCGTCGCCACCAGCGAACGCATCCTCCAGCGGGCGCAGGAACTTCGGGCTGCCGGCTTTTCGGCAACGGGTCATATCTGTGATCTGACCGCGAAGGCTGCGGTCGAGGACCTGCGCCGTGTGACCGGTCCCGCCGCCATCCTCGTCAACAATGCCGGCATGGGAAGTCTTGCGCAGCCGGCATTGCAGCGCGAATTCGTCGATCTCGAGGAGGCCGACTGGGATCGCGGCATCTCCGTCACGCTGAAGACCGCCTTCCTCGCGACCCGCATCTACCTGCCGGACATGCTGGCGGATGGCTATGGCCGTATCGTCAACGTGGCGTCGGTGACTGGGCCCTATGTCGCCAATCGCGGAGAAACGGCCTACTCCGCAGCCAAGGCCGGGATGGTGGGCATGACGCATGCGCTTGCGCTGGAAGCCGGCCCGCGTGGCGTCACGATCAATGCCGTCGCGCCGGGCTGGATCGATACCGGCGCTTCCACCGACGAAGAACGCCGTGCGGCGAGGGCGACACCCTGCGGCCGTGCCGGCCGGCCCGACGAGGTTGCCGCAGCCGTTACCTTCCTTGCCTCGCCGAAGGCCAGCTACATCAACGGCGCCGTGCTGGTGGTGGACGGCGGAAACATCCTGCAGGAAACAAAGAGCTGACGTCCGGCTTCGGCGGACGTTCGGGCGGCATGGAACATCGCGTGGGTCCTCTCGTTTGGGCATCATCCATGCAACAGCCAGGAGACCGGACATGCCCCAGGGAGACAAGTCCGCCTATACCGACAAGCAGAAGCGCAAGGCCGAGCATATCGAGGAAGGCTACAAGGAGCGCGGTGTTTCGAACGATGAAGCCGAGCGCCGCGCCTGGGCTACCGTCAACAAGGATAGCGGCGGCGGCAACAAATCCGGCTCGGGCCGAGGCAAGGCTGACACGAATGCCTCCGCCAAGAAAGGCGGCCGGAAGGGTGGCGCCGCGTCGGCTGATCGCCCTGCATCGGAGCGTTCGGCCAGTGCCAAGAAAGCCGCCGAAACCCGCAAGGAGAGGCATCATTGACGCGACGGGCCTCGTGCCAGCCTAGTCCTGTTTTCGAACGAAACTTGCGTTGCCGAGGCCGGTTCCGATGGTGATTGCGCCCCAATGGTCGACATCGGCCATGCGGGGCACTTCCGACAGGCCCTGAACGACCGCGTCGTTGTGCATGATGACGAAGGTCGGGTGGTCCGCGATCTGCGGGATCGCTTTGCGAAGCGCTTCCGGCAGGTTGAAATGGGTGCTTTCCCAGTTGCCGCCTGGAAGGTTCTGGCCGCCGCGGGCAATCGAACCGTCCGCTGCGATGATCCCGGGACATCCGATGCCGATCACGGGCGCCAGCGCGATCTTCGCCTTCTTCGCCTTGGCGATCAGGTCCTCGATCATGCTGACCAGATAGGCGATGGTCGCGGTGCGTCGCGGTTCGTCCTCGGCGTGACGCCACAGTTCCGATTTCCACACCTTTGCCTTCGAGAAGTCCGGCTTCTCATCGAGGTTGAGCTTCACGATGCCGGCGCGGATGTTGGTCCCGCCGATATCGACGGCAATGATGGCGTCGTGGCCCCGAAGCATCCAGGCCGGAATGAGATGGACCGCGCCGATGAGACCAGCCTTGTCAGGGTGATGCTCGATCGGCAGAACGTCCACCTTCATTCCGGCCGCCTTCAGCAGCAAGCCGGTTCGCGCGATCGCCATAAGGCCCGACAGGCTGTCCTTGAACCCGCCGCCGACCACGATCTTCTTTACGCCCTTCCACGGGTCTTCCTTCATGTAGCGGGTCAGGACGCCGGCGAGCTCCCGTGAAAAATCGTCGATGGCGGAAAGCACAAGGGCAGCCTTCTCCGTTTCGAGCTGGTCCAGAAGGGCGTCGACGTCTTTCTTCGAGAGGTCGCCCGTTGCGATGTCTCCGAGGGGATCCGATCCACCGTCCCGCGCTCGCTTGCGCCAATCATCGAGCATGTCGCGGAAGGCAGACTTATTGGCGCGGTCGCCGATAAAACCGTCCTTGTCGCGGACCTCCAGGTTGTAGCTCGCCACTGTCACCGCCGGCAGATCCTCCGCGCCATGGGCGACGGGCGCCGCACTCCCGTTGCTCTCCTGCGGTTTTTTCTTCTTTGTCATGCCAGCTCCCAGCCCCCGTGACGAAACGCAGAACCCAAATGCGGGGCGATGAAACTTGTTCCGGCACGCCCCCTTGCCGGGCCGGATTTACGATCTACTTGCAATGCCATGACTGAACTGGAGAAATTGCGTCCGTCGGACGCGGCCACCCGCCGTCTCGTTCGCCGCCTCGTCGACGAACCGGAGCGCTGGGCACTCTTCCTCGATATCGATGGCACGCTGCTCGACCTTGCGGCGACGCCCGATGCCATTCAGGTCCCGCTGTCGCTCGCCTCGGATCTCAGCGCCGTTTCGGCCCGTCTCGGCGGCGCGCTGGCGCTCGTGACAGGCCGGAGCCTTCCTTACGCCGATGGCCTCTTCGCACCGCACCGCTTCCCCATAGCCGGGCTGCACGGCGCGCAATTCCGCAGCGCGGATGGCAAGGTGAATGCCGTCGTCGAGACCCCGGCTTTCGCGGCCATCAAGCTGCGCCTGCTGCAGCAGACGGCATGGATGGAGGGCGTGCTGATCGAGGACAAGGGTGCTGCCGTCGCAGCCCATTACCGGCTGGCGCCCGCCTATGACAAGGCGCTCGAGCAGATCATGCGTGCCTTCGCCGAGGAGGCGGGACCGGACTGGGTGCTGCAGCCCGGCAAGATGGTCTTCGAAATCCGGCCGTCGCGCGCCGACAAGGGGGAGGCGGTTGCGTCCTACCTGGAAGAGCCCGTGTTTGCCGGGCGCCTGCCGATCGCGATCGGCGATGATCTCACCGACGAATCCATGTTTGCGCTGGCCAATGCGCGGGGCGGGCAGTCGATCCGGGTCGGCTCGCTGTCGACCGAGACCTGCGCGCTCGCCAAGGCATCCTCGCCCTCCGCGCTCCGCTCGGCACTGGCGACCATCGCGTCGTCAAGCGGCGAGAGGAAGGCTTCGGCGTCGTAGAGGCCGGAACCCAAACCGGCTCTGCGCCTTTCCCTTTGGGACAAGGAGAAAACAATGAAGCACAAATTGCTGGCAAACGACGCAGGTGAACGCACCTTCATCCTGATCCTCGAAGAAGGCGATGAGGCTTTCGCATGTCTCACCGCTTTCGCGCAGCAGGAACGCATCACGGCGGCGTCCGTCACCGCCATCGGCGCTTTCCGGTCGGCGACCATCGCCTTCTTCGAGTTCGAGACGAAGAACTACAAGCGGATACCTGTCGAGGTGCAGTCGGAGGTGCTCAGCCTGATGGGTGACATTGCCGTCGATGACGAGGGCAAGGCGAGCCTGCATCTTCACGTCGTGCTCGGCCTGTCCGATGGGAGCACGAGGGGCGGCCATTTCCTGGAAGGCCATGTGCGGCCGACATTGGAGGTGGTGGTGCGCGAAACGCCGGCGAAATTGCGCCGCAGGCGCCGTGCCGAACTGGGTATCGCGCTGATCGATATCGACCAGGCTTGAAAAGAAGGGCGGAGACGACGGTCTCCGCCCTTCAAGGCCGGCTCACTTGCCGGCGGTGTTGTACTTGGCGTCGACCTCGTTGATGGCGTTGACGTTGCCGGCCGAGCGGCCGTTTTCGTCGAACGTCTGGGCCAGGAAGGCGTCGGCGATGGTCTTTGCGACTTCCGAACCGATGACGCGTGCGCCCATTGTGATGATCTGCGCATTGTTGGACAGCGCCGCGCGCTCGGCCGAATAGGTATCGTGGGTCAGCGCAGCGCGGATGCCGGGCACCTTGTTGGCCGCGATGCACACGCCGATGCCAGTACCGCAGACGAGGATCGCGCGGTCATATTCGCCGGCGATGACGGCGGAGGCGACGCGGTCGGAGAGGGTGGCGTAGAACGCGTCAGGGCCGGCATCGGTACGCGAGACTTCGTGCACTTCGTGGCGGTCCTTGAGGTAATCGGCGAGAACCTTGGCGAGGCCTTCGCCCGCGCTGTCACCGGCAATAGCAAGTTTCATGGTGCAACTCCTTTTCAGATGGTGGCGGCGCAACGCGCCAGGATGTCGAGATAGCCTTCAACCTTCCAGGCTGAGCGGCCGATGAAAAGCCCGTCGATATTCGGGCAGGCGATCAGTTCTTCGCAGTTCTGCGGATTGACCGAGCCGCCGTAGAGGCACGGGATCCGGCGGCCGAGGATATCCTCCGCGACCTTGGCGATTTCGGCATGCCGTGCATCGGCATAGTCGGCAGTTGCCGGAATGCCCTTTTCGCCGATTGCCCAGACGGGCTCATAAGCGAGCAGGACTTCCGATTCCTTCTGTGCGCCCTGGAGTTTTCCGAGGGCGCCGCGAACCTGCTGCGCCAACACGGCGTCGGCATTGCCGCTTTCCCGGTCCGCGAGCGTTTCACCGATGCAGATGAGCGGCACGAGGCCATGGCGCACGGCGGCCTCCGTCTTCAGGCCGACAGCCTCGTCCGTCTCCCCGAAATGCTCGCGGCGTTCGGAGTGGCCGAGTTCGACGAGGTCGAGATTGCAGTCCTTCAGCATGACCGGAGAAATCTCGCCGGTCCAGGCGCCCTCGTCGGCCCAGTGCATATTCTGTGCACCGACCTTGACGGAGGTCTCGGCAAGCAGCGCCTTGACCTCGCGCACCGCGGTGAAGGGCGGGATGATGAAGCGCTGGATGCGGGCATGGCGATCCTTGTCGGCAGCCTTCAGGCCCTCGGCGAAAACCTTTGCCTCGGCCAGCGTCTTGTTCATCTTCCAGCTTGTGCCGACCCAGAAGTTCCGGCCGTCGCTCATGGTGTATTCTCCCTCGTCATTGTGTGCCTCATGCGGAGCTTTCTAGCAGAAGACGAGCGGTTCGCTCGTCGGTGATCAGGCCGTGAAGCTTGTAGCTGTGCAGAACGGCCCGGATGGCTTCGGTCTTGGCCGGGCCGCCGGCAATGGCGACGATGCGATCCCGGCCGGACTCGGTGAAGGAGGCCGCAAGCGTTCGTGCCGTCACGGATGTTTCCAGGATACGGCCCTTGTTGTCGAAGAAGTGGCCGAGCAGTTCGCCGATGCCGCCAAGCGCTGCGATTTCCTCCAGCTCGTCGGCGTGCAGCATGCCGGAGGTGACGAGGTGCGCCTGGCTGTCCACCGTTCCGATGCCGACGATCTTCAGATCGGCGCTGCGGGCGAGATGGAACACATCGCGGACGCCGCGCTGGGCAAGCAACACCTCGCGGTCGTCCTCGGTATTGGCGAAGAAGGGTACGGGCATCACATAGGCTTGCCTGCCGGTCTTTGCCGCAAGCTGATGCATGACGTCATAGGGATTTGTCGCATAATCGCGGGTGAGCCCGCCCAGCAGCGAGACGAAACGCGTATTGCCTGCGCTGATGCGCGGCAGGTGATGGACGGCGGCCGACAGCGTGCGGCCATGACCAAGGCCGATGACGGCAGCTGTGCCGCCCTCGATTTCCCGGCGAAGGAAATCCGCGCCGGCATGGCCGAGCGCCGTCAGCGCAAGCGCATCATCGTCGACATCGGGTGCGACCTCACAGTAATCCAGACCGTAGCGCTCCGAAAGCGCGACCTCCAGGTTGACGCATTCGGCGATATCGCCATCGATGCTGACCTTCACCACGCCCTCGGCCACCGCACGGGAGATCAGCCGGTGCGCCTTGCCCGAGGGAATGCCGAGCCGCTTGGCCACGGCTGACTGGGTGAAGCCCCCGACATAGTGCAGCCAAGCGGCACGGACGGCGAGGGAATCTTCGTTGTCGGTCATCGATGATGTCCTGTCCTGCTGTCATCCCGCGGGGCCGGGTTATTCAGCCTGCTTTCAGATCGGATGCACCGGTATCGATATGGGGCGCCCAGAAGGCAATGCTTTCGGCAATCTGCGGGATGACCTCGCGGTCGTTCGGTTCGCGTTCCTTGAAGGAGAGTTCAAGGCAGATCTCGTTGTCGACCGCACCGCCTTCGGCAAATGCCTTCAGCAACGGTTCCGGCTGGATGCGGCCCTTGGCGTTGAATGCGGCGGTGAACGGCCGGTGGCCGCCCTTGTCCATCAGGCTCTGCTTGATGTGGATGATCGGCGATACCGTCGGAACCGCGCGTGCCCAGGCATAGGGGTCGTAGTCGTCGGGATTGTCGGACGTCACGTCCCCATGGTCGATATCGGCCATCATCCACATGGGAACCGCCATGTTTGCCGCCGTCAGGCGATCCTGCAGGGCGAGGCAGGCGTTGATCGTCTCGCCGAATTCGCGCCCGACGCTCATCGGTTCCCAGAACACGTAGGAGAGGCCGGCGTCCCGGGCGTGGTCGGCGACCTCTGCCCAACAGTCGATGGCGATCTTGATCAGCTCTTCACGACGGACCGGATCATCGTAGTCCTTGTAGGTGAAGATCGCGAACTGGGTGCCGACGGACTGGCCGCCGAGATCGCCGATGATGTCGGCGAAGGTCTTGAACCAGTCGATGTAATAGCGCCGCACTTCAGCGTCGGGGTGGCCGAAATGATTGAGTCGGCCATAGGGGCCGGTCATGCCGGACGTGACACGCACGCCCGTGCGCTGGAGCGCGCGGTCCATCTGTCGCGTCAGGCGGCGGATCGTATCGGCGTTCCAGCTTGGATTGATGAACTCATGGGTCAGCTGAAGATCGCGCAGCCGGAGATCCCGTGCGACCGTATCGATGAGGTCGTCAGGGTCGGCGAAGCGGTTGACGAGCGGATTGGTGTTGAGCGAGAGCGTCAGGGGCATGGTTTTCCTCACGCCGCTGCAAGGCGGCTGGTGCTGAACCAGTCCGCGAAGGCGGCCCGTTCGGCTTCCGTCAGGTGGAGATAGTGCTTGGTGCGGCGATAGAGAATGTCCTGCGCCGTCAGCGCCCATTCGTTCTCGACGAGATAGCGGGCTTCCGCCTCGTAGAGCTGCCCGCCGAAATGCCGGCCGAGGTCTTCGATGCCGGCGGCATTGCCGACGACGGCCTTCGTGCGTGTCCCATAAAGGCGCCCATAGTGCTGGACGAGCTTGCGCGGCATCCAGGGATAGATGTCCCGCAGGCCGTTGGCGAAGGTCTCGTAGTCGGCATTCGGCATGTCGCCGCCGGGCAGGGGCGCCTTCTCGGTCCAGTCGGCGCCCATGTTCGGGAAGATATGTTTCAGGCGGTGCATGCCGCGCTCGGCAAGTTCACGGAACGTCGTGATCTTGCCGCCGAATACGTTGAGCAGCGGTGCGCCGCCGGTTTCGTCGAGATCGAACACATAGTCGCGGGTAACGGCTGAGGGGTTGCCCTTGCCGTCGTCAAAGAGCGGGCGCACGCCGGAGAAGGAATGCAGCACGTCCTGACGGCGAAGCTTCTCCTTGAAGTAGCGGTTCACGGCCTTCAGCAGGTAATCGATCTCCGCCTCGTCGGCGGCAACGTCCTCGGCGCGGCCTTCATAGGCGATGTCGGTGGTACCGATCAGCGCCTTGTCGCCCTCGTAGGGATTGATGAAGATGACGCGCTTGTCATGGTTCTGGACCAGATAGGCGTTCGCGCCCGCCCAGAACTTTGGAACGATGATGTGGCTGCCCTTCACGAGGCGGACATTGCGCGCGGAATTCGAGCCGGCGACGCGGTTGATGATGTCGGTCACCCAGGGGCCGGCACAGTTGACGAGGCACTTGGCGCGGAACGTGCGGGTCTCGCCCGTCACGCTGTTCTGGGTCGTGACGGTCCAGGCGCCATTCTCGCGGCGCGCCGATACGGTGGGCGAGCGGGTCAGGACGACGGCGCCTTTCTCGGCGGCGCCGATGGCGTTCAACGTCACGAGGCGGGCATCGTCCACCCAGCAATCGGAATATTCGAAGCCGCGGGTGTACTGGTCGAGGATCGGCGTGCCCTCGGGATCGCGCTTGAGGTCCAGCGTGCGGGTGCCAGGCAGTTTCTTGCGACCGCCGAGATGGTCGTAGAGAAAGAGGCCGAGGCGCACGAGCCAGGCCGGCCGGTCCTGCGGGCTATGGGGCAGAACGAAACGCATCGGCCAGATGATGTGCGGAGCGGCGTTGAGCAGCACCTCACGCTCGATCAAGGCTTCGCGGACCAGACGGAACTCGTAATATTCCAGGTAGCGAAGGCCGCCATGGACCAGTTTTCCCGAACGTGAGGAGGTGCCTTCGGCAAGGTCGTCCTTTTCGCTCAGCACGACGGACAGGCCGCGTCCGGCAGCGTCGCGTGCGATGCCCGCGCCGTTGATGCCCCCGCCGATGACGAAGAGGTCAATAAGCTGTGGCTCGGTCATATCAGTCTCCTCTGGCGCCGCCGCAGCGGCACGATCATCGTTTTCCTCAGCGCGCGGCAAGGATGTCCCAGGCGGGCGCGATGCCCCGGCGCACATCCGCGTAGGCGGTAAAGAGGCGTGTCATGCGTTCGGACGCTTCCATGTCGGGCTGTTCGGCCGCGCCGAGCTCGGGCGTCACCCAGTTGGCGATGCAGTCGTCCATGGTACGGTAGGCGCCGATGGCGACAGCTGCCATCATCGAGGCGCCTGCGGCTCCGGCTTCTTCGCGCGTGCTGACGCGCACCGGCGCTCCAAGGGCGGCGCCGAGCGTGCGTCGAAGGGAGGCTGACCGGGCTGCTCCGCCGCTCACGCGCAGTTCGGAGGGCAGGGCGCCCATGGCGGCATAACAATCGCGTGTCGCCATGCCGAGACCCTCGACCACCGCGCGAACGAGATCGGGATAGCGGTGGCGGCTGGAAAGGCCCGTGAAATTGGCGCGGGCGCGGGCGTTGACGAAGGGCCCGCGTTCCCCGGCTTCCGAAATATAGGGGTGATAGAGAATGTTGCCCGGCTTGCTTGCCGCAAACCATTGGTCGACGCGGGCGATCATCTCGTCCAGCCCGACGCTGACACCGAATTCGCCCAGCATATCGGCGCCCAGTTGCAGCAGCCAGTCGAGATTGATGGTCGCGCCCATATTGGTCTGGACCTGGGTGACGATGCCGGGAATCGGAAGCGCGATCACATAGCCGGTGCGTTCGGCGTTCAGCACGACGTCTTCCACAGCCGTGGCCAACAGATGAACGCCGGTCGAGCCGATGGCGGAGCAGGCCGCGTTGCGGCCGTCGCTGCGCACGCCGGCACCCAGCGCCGTCATGCACATGTCGACATAGCCAAGACTAACAGGCGTTCCGGCTCTCAGACCCGATGCCGCTGCCGCCTCTGCAGTCAGCTTGTGCGAGGTCTGTGTGCCGTCGATGACCTCGGGCAGCAAGTTGCGTCGGTGCGTAAGACCCAGCGCGGCCAGCACATCCGTATCGTACTGGCGTGTGCGGAAATTGCCGAAGGTGAAGCTGACTTCGGAAGGATCCGTCGCACGCACGCCCGTCAGGTTGAGATAGAGCCAGTCCTTGCAGTGCATGGCCGTTTCCGCACCGGCAAGAAGCTCCGGATAATAGCGGTCCATATGGGCAAGCTGCGTGCCCTGCTGGCAGGTGTTGAGCCCGGTTCCCGTCGCCTCGAATCGGGCGCGGTCCGCATCTGTCGCGGCAAGGCGCTCGACGGTGGAGGCGGCACGGGCATCGAGCCATAGCCACGCGTCCCCAACCGGCCGATTGCCAGCGCCGACGAGCCAGGTGCCGTCGCCCTGGGCGGTAACCGCGATGGCGGCGGTGCGCTCAGCAAGACGCGCGACCTTGTCCGCCAGGCCGCGAAGCGCGCGCGTGCAGTCGTGCCAGGTCTGGTCGAGGGACTGCGTAACGGAGCCGTCGTCGCCTGTCGTGTAGGTGTTGCGCACCGATGCGCTGGCAATCTGGCGACCGTTCAGGCTGAAGGCCACCGCCTTCATGACCGATGTGCCGGCGTCGATGCCGATGATCAGGTCCTGCGCATCAGTCATGGCGCACCCGTGCAACGGCATCCGCCGCGTTGCCTGATCCAAAACAGGGCATTCAGTCCTCCCGACACGTCTTTCCGGAAGCGCGTGGTTTCCTTGACCCGTCGGTGATGCCGCCCCGCAAGGGAAAATAACGCTGATATTCCGTACCTCGATGCAGAAGATAACACAAAGTTATCGCGTGTCGCGGAAAAAATTTCGGGCAATGGAGTTTTTTTCAACGTAGGCGGACGTTCTACGGCATGTGGATTGGAGGCGATTTTCAACGTGTAGGCGCGGCGAGCAGGGTTTTGGGCGCTTCCTCCAACGTCGCCCAATCCTCAGGCGCACTGAATTAGTTTTGTCGATAAATGCATTAATATCAGTGGCATTTTAGATTTTTCTCAAGGTAATTATCCGTCATTCCTCATGCTCTACCGGTGCTGCAAATATCAATGTTTCCTGTGGGTGCGACACGGCGCGCCAATGTGGATTACCGAAAAAAGTCCGATTGACAGCTTGTGTTAAGTTAACATATGTGTTGGGACATATAACGTGCACATACCGCAGATGCGAAGGTTTGTGCAATGCAGCGCGAGGCGGGTGAGGAGATCTGGCCAGCGCGTTCATGGGAGGACGTCGTGACATCTTCTGGTCTTCAGATCCCCTTAAACGGACATCGCGTAAGCGGCGTGCCGCTTCTGTCGTCGTCGTCCTCGCTGAAAACCTCCTCGTTCTATTTCAAGGTCAACGGACATGACTGAAGCCACGCTTTCGAAATCGCCGCAGCCGGCGCGGTCCTATCGCTGGTTTGGCATTGCAGCCGCCATCGTGCTCGTCGGCGCCATGGCCTTCGACACGAAGATCGTGACGATCGGCTCGGACGCCGATGTCCAGGTGCAGAAGTTCTCGCCGGTCGCCTTCGGTGCCGAGCAGTTCCCGATCATCAAGCAGGATGTGGAAGGGCGCGCCGTCGACGCTGTCGAGCTGTCGCAGGCCATTGCGGCCGACAGGAAGGCCGCCGGCGAAAAGTACGGCGTCGCCACGTCCGTCGGGCCCGTCTTTCCCGTGAAGTTCACCGGTGTGCTCGGCGAGCGCAAGGCCAACTACAATGTCGTTGCTGTCGAGGGCCTGCCGGCCGAGCTGACCGTGCGCGTCCAGACCGGGCCGGCACTCAACGGTACAGACCTGCGCGATGCGACGGGCAAGATCGAATTCGGCCAGTTCAAGAACCAGATCGAGTATCAGGATGCCGGTTCCGCCATCAACAACGAGGTGAAGAAGGTCGTTCTCGGCAATCTCGATCCGGCGGCGATCGAAGGCAAGACCGTCACTGTCATCGGCGTCTTCAAGCTGGTCAACCCGAAGAGCTGGATCGTGACGCCCGTGAGGTTCGACGTCCAATGAGCGAAGTTGCCGACATCGGCCAGAAGGGTGACGTCGTCCTCGCTGCACGCAACGTGGCGAAGTCGTACGGCAATATCCATGCCCTGAAGGGCGTGAATTTCGACATTCGCCGCGGCGAAGTGACAACGCTTTTCGGCGAGAACGGCGCCGGTAAGTCGACGCTGATGAAAATCCTGTCCGGCGTGGTGCAGCCTACGTCCGGCGAAATCATACTCGATGGGGAATCCGTCGCTTTCGCGTCATCCTCCCAAGCACGCGACCGCGGCATCTCCATCATCCATCAGGAGCTCAGCCTTGCTCCCAACATGAACGTCCGCGACAACATCTTCATGGGTCGCGAAATCATGACGGCGACGGGCGTGGACTTCGCGGAAGAAGAGCGCCAGACGCGCCTCCTGATGGAAGAGCTCGAAGAGGATATCGATCCTCTGACCCCGGTGGAGGAGTTGCGCCTCGGCCAGCAGCAGATCGTCGAGATCGCGCGCGCGCTGTCCGTCAATTCGCGAATCCTCATCATGGACGAGCCGACTTCGGCACTCAGCGCCTCCGAGGTGGAAGTGCTGTTCAAGGTCATCCGCGACCTGACCGCCCGCGGCGTCTCCATCGTCTATATTTCGCACCACCTCGAAGAGGCATTGCAGATCACCAACCATGCGGTGGTTCTGCGCGACGGCGCCATGACGGCCTATGCCGGGCGCGAGGAAATCGATCTGGAATGGATCGTCCGCCACATGGTCGGCGAGAACTTCGATCTCGGCTCGCCACCGACGGGTTATGAGATGGGCGATGTCGCGCTTTCCATCGAAGGCCTGACCGTGCCCGATCCGGGCGGCGCCGGTTATTCGGTCGTCGACGGCCTGTCGCTGTCCGTCCGCGAGGGCGAGATCGTCTGCATCTATGGCCTGATGGGCGCGGGACGGACGGAACTGCTGGAAACGGCGGCGGGACGGCTCACGCCGACTGCCGGCAAGGTGGTGCTGAAGGGCAGGGACGTGACCGGGCAGTCGATCGCCCAGTGCATCCGCGACGGCCTCGTGCTCGTGCCGGAAGATCGCCAGCGCGACGGTCTGGTGCAGACCATGACCGTTGGCCGCAACCTCTCGCTCGCCAGTATCGGCTCCTTCACCCGCGGCCTCTTCACGTCCGCCGGCCGCGAGCTCGATCTCGTCGGCAACGCGATCCGCAAGGTGCATATCAAGACGGATGGCGGCGACGCGGCGATCGGTTCGCTCTCGGGCGGCAACCAGCAGAAGGTGGTTATCGGCAAGATGCTGGCGACCAATCCTGAAGTCATCCTGCTCGACGAGCCCAGCCGTGGCATCGATATCGGCGCCAAGGCAGAAGTGTTCAAGCTTTTGGCCGAGCGCGCAAAGCAGGGTCTTGCCGTCGTCTACACGACCTCCGAGGTCGGCGAGTGCCTCAGCATTGCGCACCGTATCATCGTCATGCGGCGTGGCCGCATTTCCGCAGAATTCGGTCCCGATGCGACCAAGGAACAGATCATGGCCGCCTCCGGCGAAGCCGTGCATGCCCATTAGGAGCGCTGAAGCATGTCAGTCACACCTGCAATAGACACGAAGGCGGCGACGAGCGGCGGCAAGCGCAAGAAAAGCCTTGTCGAACTGCTGTTCGAAGGCCGCGCCTTCTTCGCGTTGATCGCCATCGTGGTCGTCTTCTCGCTGATGTCGCCGAACTATTTCACGATCAACAACTTCCTGATCATGGCGTCGCATGTGGCGATTTTCGGCCTCCTGGCCATCGGCATGCTGCTCGTCATCCTCAATGGCGGCATCGACCTGTCGGTCGGTTCGACCCTTGGGCTTGCCGGGGTGGTCGCGGGCTTCCTGATGCAGGGCGTGACGCTGCCGCAAATCGGGGTGATCCTCTATCCGTCCGTCTGGGTCGTCGTGGTCCTGACCTGCCTGCTCGGCGCGGTCGTCGGCGCGGTCAACGGCGTGCTGATCGCCTATCTGCGCGTCCCGGCCTTCGTCGCCACGCTCGGCGTGCTCTACGTTGCCCGCGGCATCGCTCTCCTGATGACCAACGGCCTCACCTACAACAATCTCGGCGGCCGTCCGGAGCTTGGCAATACCGGTTTCGACTGGCTCGGCTTCAACCGCCTGGCCGGCGTGCCGATCGGCGTCCTCGTTCTCCTGGTCTTCGCGGTCGTCTGCCACATCCTGTTGACGCGTACCGCCTTCGGCCGCTGGCTCTATGCGTCCGGCGGCAACGAGCGCGCGGCCGAACTGTCGGGCGTGCCGGTCAAGCGCGTCAAGATCAGCGTCTATGTGCTTTCCGGTATCTGCGCCGCCGTGGCGGGCCTTGTCCTGTCATCGCAGCTGACGTCGGCAGGCCCGACGGCCGGCACCACTTACGAACTGACCGCAATCGCGGCCGTGGTGATCGGCGGTGCGGCGCTGACGGGTGGCCGCGGCACGGTCATCGGCACCATGCTGGGCGCCTTCGTGATCGGCTTCCTGTCGGATGGCCTCGTGATCATCGGCGTCTCCGCCTACTGGCAGACGGTCTTCACCGGCGCCGTCATCGTTACCGCCGTTCTCCTGAACAGCGTCAAATACGGCCGTCGCTGAAACGCGACGGCTGACTAGAACTGACCGCGGCCCGACGAGGCGGACCATCGAGGAGCCGGCCGCGGAAAGTATTGCCGGACACCGGCGTCAACGGACTCAACAAAGGGAGTGAGACTATGTTCAAAAAAGGTATGCGTATCCTCTTCGCAGCAACGGCCGTCGTGCCGCTGCTGTTCAGCTCGGCCTGGGCCGAAGGCCTCATCACCGTCATCGTCAACGATCCGTCTAACCCGTACTGGTTCACGGAAGGCGAAGTTGCCAAGAAGACGGCCGAAGGCCTCGGCTACACGGCCAATGTCGGCGCGCACAAGGGCGACACCAACACCGAAAGCAACCTGATCGACACCGCGATCACCAACAAGTCGGTCGCGATCATCCTCGACCCGGCCAATGCCGACGGTTCGGTCGGCGCGGTCAAGAAAGCCGTTGCTGCCGGTATCCCGGTCATTCTCGTCAATGCCGAGATCAACCAGGAAGGCCTCGCCAAGGCGCAGCTCGTCTCCAACAACGCTCAGGGCGCCGCTCTCGGTGCGCAGCAGTGGGTCGAGTCGGTCGGCGAGACGGGCAAGTATGTCGAACTCTTCGGCGCGCCCTCCGACAACAACGCTGCAACGCGTTCCAACGGGTATGAAACCGTGCTGACGCAGTACCCGGACCTCGAGAAGGTTGGCCGCGAAGTCGCTGACTGGGACCGCACCAAGGGCCATGCCAAGATGCAGTCGCTGCTCCAGGCAAATCCCGACATCATCGGCGTGATCAGCGGTAACGACGAAATGGCCCTTGGCGCCATCGCTGCCCTGAAGGAAGCCGGCAAGCTCGACCAGGTCAAGGTCGGCGGCTTCGACGGTTCGCCGGACGCTGTCGCCGCCATCAAGGCCGGTGAACTGCAGTATACGGTCCTTCAGCCGGTTGCCGTCTTCTCGGAAGCAGCCGTCAAGCAGGCCGACAACGTCATCAAGACGGGCTCGACCGGCGTCGAAACCGAAAAGCAGCTCTTCGATTGCCTGCTGATCACCAAGGACAATGTCGACAAGTACACCGCTCCGTTCGTTCTGAGCGAGTAATCGAGACCGGGGGCGCCTTTCGGGGCGCTCCCATCCCACCAGGGCACTGCCCGGTCAGCTTGGTATTCTCCTTGCCGCCCGATACGAGATACGACAGCTCTTACCTCGAAGCATGGCAGGATTTCCCGTGAACAAGAAAGTCGATGTCAAGGATTTGCTTTCGGAGGAGTTGCCGAGCGACAGCCGGCACGCCCGACAGATCGCGCGACGCCAGATGATCGCCGAGGCGGTGATCGCCGAGGGCTCGCTGCGCATCGAGGACCTGACCGAACGTTTCGGCATCAGCCTGATGACCGCTCACCGCGATGTCGACGAACTCGTCAGCCGTGGGCTGTTTCGCAAGACGCGCGGCATCGTTTCCGCAGCGCCGACGAGCCTGATCGAGTCCTCCGACGCCTATCGTGCGACCAAGCAGGCCAAGGAGAAGAAGGCCATCGCCAGGGCGGCGATGCAGTTCGTCGAGCCGGGGCAGGCGATCTTCATGGACGATGCCACCACGGTCCACGAGATGACGCGTTTCCTGCCGGCCAAGGTGCCGCTGACGGTCATCACCAATTCCCTCGTCCTCATCACCGAGCTGAAGGAGGTGAAGGACATCAACCTCATCTGTCTCGGGGGGCAGTTCTACCATTGGTGCAATGCCTTCATGGGGCACATCACCACCAACGAAATCCGCCGGCTGCGCGCCGATACCGTGTTCATGTCGCTCTCGGCCATCGTCGATGAGGCCGTCTACCACCAGTCGCCGGAGACGGTGGAGACCAAGCGGGCGATGTTCGAATGCGCGTCGCGTCGCGTGCTTCTGGCTGATCACACCAAGTTCGAGCGGCGCGCGCTGCATCACTTCGCGACGCTGCAGGAATTCGACGCCGTGATCGTCGACGAGGATATTCCGGTCTCCCATCTGTCGCGCCTGCGCTCGAAGGGGATCAACGTCATAGTGGCGGATGGGGAGCGGTCCGGCTGAAGGGTTCGCTGGTGCGGACAGCTGATGCCGGGCACCGTTTCTCCTTCGCTTGAGAATGGAGACAACGATGCCCTGCATCTTGGGTATAGACAGCGGACTGACCGTGACGAAGGCGGTGATTTTCGATGCGGACGGCACGGTTCTGTCCACCGCCCGTCGGCGCGTCCCGCAGCTCATCCCCGCGCCGCAGCATATCGAGCGCGACATGAACGGCATGTGGGCGGCGACCGCAGACGCGATCCGGGAGGCGGTCTTTGCCTGCGGCCGTCCGGCTTCCGACATCGTCGCCATCGCGGCCACGGCCCATGGCGACGGCATCTACCTCTTGGACAAGGATACGCGACCGCTCGGCAACGCCATCGTTTCGCTCGACACGCGCGCCGATGCGATTGCGGATGCCTGGAACAGTGCCGAGATCGGCGAACAATCGCTGGCTCTGACGGGCCAGAAGCCGCACGCCTCGGCGCCGTCTGCCATCTTGCGCTGGATACGCGACAACGAGCCCGAGCGTTATGCGCGGATTGCGCATTTCATCGCCGCGAAGGACTGGCTGCGCTTCTGCCTTTGCGGCACGATCGGCACGGACCGGACGGAGGCGAGCACGTCCTTCACCGACGTTCGCACCCAGGACTACACTGACGACGCATTGCGGCTGTTCGGGCTGGACGGTCTCGTCGGCCGGCAGCCACCGATCGCAGGCTCTACCGAGGTCGTCGGCGGCGTGACCGCGGCCACCGCGCGCCTCACGGGCCTCGTCGAGGGCACGCCCGTCATGGCCGGTCTCCACGACGTCACCGCCTCCGCGCTCGGCATGGGTGGTTACGGCGAAGGTGTCGTCGCCGTCATTGCCGGCACCTATTCGATCAATGAAACGGTGTCGCGTGCGCCGAAGGTCGATGCCCGCTGGTTCTGCCGCAACGGCATCCTTCCCGGCGAATGGAACAGCATGTCGATCTCGCCGGCCTCGACCGCCAATTACGACTGGTTCATCGATCAGTTCTGCGCCAGCGATGCGAAGACGGCGGAAGCCGCCGGTCAGAGCATCCACGCCATTCTCGGTCAGGAATTCGAGGCGGCACGCGCCCGACCGTCGAGCGTCTTCTTCCATCCCTATCTTTTCGGGTCGCCCTTCGGTGGTGCTTCGAGCGCCGGTTTCTATGGCCTCAATGCCTGGCATGACCGTGGCGATCTGGTGCGCGCCGTGCTGGAAGGCATCGCGTTCAACCACCGTGTCCATGTCGATGCGTTGCGCGACGGATTTGCACCCCGTTCGGCACGCTTGACGGGCGGCGTCTCGCGCAATCCGGCCATGGCCGGTCTCTTCGCCGATATTCTCGGCATGCCGGTGACGGCGACGCGCACCGAGGAGGCTGCCGCCTGGGGTGCGGCGCTCTGCGCTGGCGCGGGCGCGGGGCTTTTCGCCTCTCCGACGGACGATCCCCGCGATTTGGCGTCGATCGAAACGACCTATCAGCCGGACCCCGGCCGGCAGAAAGCCTATGACGAGAAGTACCGGGTGTTTCTCGATCTCGCAGAGGCCATGAAGCCGCTCTGGCCGACGCTGCGGCGTCTCGGCGGCGCGGCACAGTAACAGGACATACCCATCATGACGGACATGACAGCGGATGCGGTCGAAACATTCGACGTCATCATTCTCGGCGCGGGCATCAACGGGGCAGGGCTCTTTCGCGACCTCTGCCTCCAGGGGCTGAAGTGCCTGATTGTCGAAAAGGCGGATTTCGGCGCCGGCACCAGTGCAGCGCCCTCGCGCCTCATCCACGGCGGCATCAAGTATCTGGAGACCGGCGAGCTTGGCCTCGTCGCGCAGTCGACGCTGGAGCGCAACCTGCTTCTGCGCAACGCACCGCATTGCGTGGAGCCGCTGCCGACCTTCATCCCGTCCTTCTCCCTGATGAAGGGGGCCTTTGCCGCGTTGCGCACGCTTCTCGGCTCCACGACCGCGCCGCGCAGCCGTGGCGCCGTGCTCATCAAGATCGGCCTGGCGCTTTATGATCTCTACGGCGCGCGCCACCGGGTGATGCCGAAGCACCAGTTCTTCTTCCGCCGCAAGGCGCTCCGGGAAATGCCGGCGCTGACGCCGCGTATCGTCGCCGGCGGCATCTATTATGATGCGAAGATCAGCCGGCCTGAGCGGCTCGTCTGGGAACTGGTGCGCGATGGCCTTGACGCCAGCGTGGGCTCCCGCGCGATGAATGGCACCACGCTGATCGGCCAACAGGACGGGGTGATCACGCTGCGCGACGCAAACGGCGACGAGCGGCTGGTTCGCGGCGGGACCGTGGTGAATGCAGCCGGCGCGTGGATCGATCACGTCAATGAAGCGCTCGGCATATCCGGCAAGCTGATCGGCGGTACCAAGGGCTCGCATATCCTGCTGCAGCATCCGGACCTGGTGAAAAGCCTGAAGGGCCGGATGATCTACTTCGAGGCTGACGACGGGCGCATCTGCCTGGTCTACGATTTCCTCGGGCTCGCCCTCGTCGGCTCGACGGATATCAAGGCCGACAATCCGGATACGGTGCGCTGCGAGGAAGACGAGATCGACTACTTCATCGCCAGCTTGCGCGCCCTCCTGCCGAAACTCGAGTTCAACCGCGAGCAGATCGTTTATGCCTATAGCGGTATTCGTCCGCTCCCGGCATCCGATGCCAGCAATCCGGGCCTGATCAGCCGCGACCATTCGGCACCGGTCGCCGAGCCGGCCAAGGGACGGCCGTTCCCGGTCATCTCGTTGGTCGGTGGCAAGTGGACGACGTTTCGTGGATTTGCCGAGGAAGTCGCCGACACGATCCTCTCGCGCATCGGTCGCAGCCGCACGGTCAGCACCCAGATGCTGCCGATCGGTGGCGGACGGGATTTCCCGACGGACGAGGCCACGCGCAAGGCGTGGATCGGACGGCGTGCCGCAGAAAGTGGCCTTCCGGCGTCTCGGATAGAAACGCTTCTTGCACGGTACGGCACGACCGCCGACGCGGTGCTGGCGCATATCCGCCAGGTGGGCGACCAGCCGCTCGTCCACGTCGAAGGCTATGGCCAGGGCGAGATCGACTGGATCGTGCGCAACGAGATGGTCGGCCATCTCGCCGATATCGTCATGCGCCGCACGACGCTTGCGATCGAGGGCAAGCTGACCGCGGCGGGGCTCGACGAGATCGCACGCGTTGCGGCTGCGGCTCTCGGCTGGAGCGAGGAGAAGCGGGCCGAGGAACTCGCTGCCGTCACCGCACACCTCACGGCTTTCAACCGCGTCAGCCTTTAAGGCGCGGCTTCCGCTTAACCCGTCCTCGTGGCTGGTCTCGCTTCCGAGAACCCGTGATCAAGGCGCCCGCCGGAGGCTCCGGCGTGACGCAAGGCGACGGCGTGGTACTCAGGAAGCGGAGGTGAGCTTGACGTTGCCGCCGTGGCCGCCGCCGCCGAAAACCTGATGGTGACCGAAGGAGGCGCGCAGCTGGTTGCGCGGCCCGGGCAGGCCGAGTTCCGGGAAGAGCAGTTCGGAGACGCGGTAGGCCTCTTCGAGATGCGGATAACCCGAGGCAATGACCGTGTCGATGCCGAGGTCCTGGTATTCGCGCAGGCGTGCGGCAACCGTCTTCGGCGAGCCGACCAGCGCCGTTCCTGCACCGGACCGCACGAGCCCGATGCCGGCCCAAAGGTTGGGCGAGACTTCCAGCTTGTCGCGGCGGCCGTTGTGCAGGGCGACCATGCGTGCCTGGCCGACCGAATCCGAATTCTTGGTCAGCACTTCCTGTGCCGCTGCAATCGCCTCGTCGGACAGATGGGAGATCAGCCTGTCGGCTGCCTCCCAGGCCTCGTCGTCCGTCTCCCGCACGATGAAATGCAGCCGGATGCCGAAGGTCGCGTCGCGGCCCTTGGCAGCGGCGGCCTTGCGGGCATGCGCGATCTTTTCGGCCACCAGCGCCGGAGGTTCGCCCCAGGTGAGGTACTTGTCGACGAGACCGCCGGCGAAATCTATCGCGGCGTCCGAGGAGCCGCCGAAATAGATCGGCGGGCGCGGCTGCTGCACCGGAGGAAGGCCGAGCTGGGCATCGATTGCCTTGATATATTTGCCGTCCAGGGTGGACCTTCCGGTTTCGATCAGTTCATTGAAGACCTTGAAGAATTCGGCGGCGTGGTCGTAGCGCTCGTCATGCGGCAGGAAGATGCCGTCGCCGGCCAGTTCCTGCGCGCTGCCGCCCACGACGATGTTGAGCAGCAGGCGGCCGTTCGATACGCGGTCGAGCGTCGAGGCAAGGCGGGCGTAATAGGCCGGTGTTGCCGTGCCGGGGCGGATGGCGACGAGGAATTTCAGCTGTTCCGTCCGCGCGGCGAGATCGGCGGCAAGCACGAAGGACTCCTCGCAGGCCGCGCCGACCGGGATGAGAACGCCCGAATAACCCAGCCGATCGACGGCAACGGCGATCTCGCGGAAATAGCCCGGATCCGATGGACGGCTCAGCTTGTCGGAGCCGAGATAGGAGCCGTCGCCGGATGATGGGATGAACCACAGGAAATCGAGGGGATTGGCTGTCTTCGTCACGAAATGTCTCCTGCGGTGTGCATGGTGCCGTCTCTTATGATGCGCCTGAGAACACAGGCGTTTCCCGGAGGATAATAAATTCTATATTTTCAGTAAGGAATTAAATTCTCTTATGGCGGATGCCCGTGGATTTTTATCGCGACCTATGGAAGGTAAAAACGCGATCGACGTCTGCCACGGTTTTCAAGTGAATATGGGCCGCATCGACGCGTTCTCCCGACAAAATGTTTCATTCAGGCTGCCGGCAACCGCTGTGGTCGCCTTGATAGGCAGCAAAGTCGTTTCCTCTCCCGTCATGAGGACCAGAATGCGCGAGCGGCGGCACTCGACAAAACAATATTCCCGTCACACGGCGACATATAATCTATAAAATCTATAAACAATAAGCGTTTCAACTAAGCTGATGTCATCAACAGTCGAGGGGACCTCTGATGACCCAGCAATCCGAATCCACCTTTTCCAAGGGCCTGTCGCGTCGCGGCCTGATCAAGGCAGCCGGGGTAACCGCCGCAGCGGCCACGGCCGGTATCATCGGTGCGCGCTCGACGCGCTATGCCATCGCCGGCAATCCGATACCGATCAAGCTGGAATGGACGGAAGTGGCGGCCTGCCATTCGCCTGTCGGCTTCGGTCTTTCCAAGGGCATCTATGCCAAGCATGGCCTGGATGTGGAGCTGTTCTATCAGGGCGCCAGCGGCCAGACCCTGATCCAGGCGCTCGCCACCCGCAAGGCGGAAGCCGGGCCGGGCCTGCTGTACGACTGGCTGAAGCCCATCGAGCAGGGTTTCGACGTGCGGCTCTTTGCCGGTTCGCATGGCGGCTGCCAGAGCGTGCTCGTCAAGCCGGACTCCGACATCAAGACGCTGACGGACCTCAAGGGAAAGACCATCGGCACCTTCGATGTCATGTCGCCGTCGCGCGTCGCCTTTTCCGTCGCGCTCGCCAAGGCGGGCCTCAATCCCGAGACCGATGTCACCTGGAAGGTCTTTCCGTTCGATCTCGTGGCGGAGGGCGTGCTGAAGGGCGAGGCGGATGCCGTCGCGCACATGGACCCCTGGGCCTATTCCTATGAAAAGCAGCACGGCTTCCGCCGCGTCGCCGACACGCAGACCGGTACCTTCAAGGACCGCGTGTGCTGCGTGCTCGGCGTCAACGGCGATTATTACGAGGCCAACAAGGATGCCATCAAGCGCGTCGCCGCCGCCAATCTGGAAATCCACCAGTACACGGCGAAACACCCGGACGAGGTCGCCAAGTGGTACTTCGATACGCTGAAGCCCGGCCTTCCGCTGGAAGACCTGACGGAAGTCCTCTCCTCCTTTACCTACCACGACCACTGGTTCGGCAAGGATCTGCTGAAGGAGGTGAAGATCGGCTACGAGGATCTCAAGCTGACCGGCGTCATCGATGCGTCGACGGACCCCGACGAGATCGCAAACCGCATCACCATCGACATCTTCGCGTGATGCCATGAGCGCTGCGATAGAGGATACATTCGGCGGGACAGGGCGGCGATCCCTCGCTTTGCCCGTCACCGGCCTGTGGCGAAACGGCCTGCTTGCAGCCGGAACATGGCTGCTCGCCTCCGCCATGACCTACGGCTTGCCCGATGTCATCACCTGGGGCGCAACGGAGCTGTTCGCAATCGTGACGCTTGCCGGCGCGATCCTGTTTGTTGCGCTGTCCTTGACGGTGCACCGCCTCGGCAGCGTTGGACGCACCCTCGTGCACTACGGGCCCTGGTTCATCGTGCTCGGCCTGTGGCTTGCCGCGTGGGAAGTGCTGACGGCCAAGCTCGGCTGGCTGCCCAAACCCTTCTTCTCGCCGCCGCAGGGCCTGCTGCATGTCTATGTCACGGATTGGGAGCGGCTTTTGATCTGCGTCGCCTATACCGGGCGGCTCTGGGGTCTCGGCTTCTTTTCGGGCGTCCTCGTGGGCTTTGCCGGCGGCGTGGCGCTCGGCTGGTCGAAGCGCTTCGCCTACTGGGGCATGCCGCTTCTCAAGCTGATCGGCCCCGTGCCGGCCAGCGCCTGGATTCCCTGCACGTTCTTCCTGTTTCCGACGACCTTCCACGCGTCCATCTTCCTCGTCGCGCTCGCGTCCGGCATTCCTGTCGCCATCCTCACGGCCGCCGGCGTCGGGCAGGTCAACCGCTCGTTCTATGATGTCGCTCGTACGCTCGGCGCCAGCAATCGCTTCCTCATCTTCAAGGTCGCCATTCCCGCGTCGTTGCCGAACGTCTTCGTCGGCGTCTTCATGGGGCTTTACTACTCCTTCGCCGTGCTGGTCGTCGCCGAAATGCTCGGCGCGAAGTTCGGCCTCGGCTGGTATCTCCAGTTCAACACCGCCTATTCGGCCTACGCCAATGTCTATGCCGCCCTCATCATCATGGCGCTGATCTGCGCGGGCCTCGTGCGCCTGCTCTTCGTGGTGCGCGACAGGTTGCTCGGCTGGCAGAAGGGGATTCTCTGATGGCGCTTGCTCTTGCGGAGAACGTTGTCTCGAACAGCATTGCCCTCGATATCGAAGGCGTCACACACCGCTACGACCTCGACGGCAGGGACCTTCAGGTTCTCGACAATGTCAGCATCGTCATCGAGCCCGGTGAGTTCGTCGCCCTGCTCGGGCCGTCGGGTTGCGGCAAGTCCACGCTCCTGCGGCTTGCGGCCGGCCTGGAGACGCCAACCACCGGCCGTGTGCTGGAGGACGGGCGGCCGATCATTGCACCCGATCCGGACCGTCTCCTCGTCTTTCAGGATGCGACGCTGTTTCCATGGCGCACGGTGCGGGACAATGTCGCGATCGGCCTGGAGGCGCGCGGTCTCATCCGAGAGCTGGAGTACCGGATCGACGAGGTGCTGAAGCTGGTGAAGCTTGAGGGCTTCGCGGATGTCTATCCGCATCAGCTGTCCGGCGGCATGGCCCAGCGTGCGGCCCTCGCCCGTGCCCTCGTCAACGATCCCAAACTCCTGTTGCTTGATGAGCCCTTCGGCAAACTCGACTCGCTGACGCGGCTGAAAATGCAGAACGAGCTTCTCGAGCTTTGGAAGAGTGCCGGTTTCACCGCGCTTCTCGTCACACACGATGTCGAGGAAGCGCTGCTTCTCGCCGACCGGGTGATCGTGCTGTCGGACCGGCCGGCGTCCATCGTCGCAGAGGTGCGTGTCGATCGGCCCCATCCGCGACGGCGCGATGACGCCGGCCTCGTCGCGCTTCGCCGTGAACTGCTGGAAAAGCTCGGGATTTCCCATGACGTCTAGCGCGCGACCCTATCCGATCATCGCTGCGGCCGGAGGTGTCTTTTCCATCGCCGCGCTCGGCTGGTGGTGGCTGATCTTCAGCAAGGTCATCGAGGCCGACTACCTGAGCGTCCGCCAGGCCGTGACCTGCATTGCCGGGGCGACGGATCTCTGTGCGCTCGCCCAGGCGCTCTGCACCAACGATCACCTTTACGGCATCCGGTGGTACGCGCCGGAAGCCTTCTGGGTCGCATCAAGCCTCTTCGTCGCCGGCGCGTTCCTGTCGGCTCGTCCCTCGCGCGCCTGAAGCGCGTCATCATAGGAGAAATGTCATGACGATCCATCAATCCCCCGAGGTCGCCGAGCAGGATATCGTCGACCTTCCCGCGGGCGCCGCGACGTTCAAGAGCCGACACCCCGAAACCATCGCGCTGCACGGCGGCAGTTTCCGCTTCGATCCCTCGACGGGCGCGGTCGCCGTGCCCATCTACCAGACGTCCTCGTTCCAGCTGCCCGGCACCGACGGGGCGGACAAGCTCTTTGCGCTTGAGGCGCCCGGCCATCTCTACACGCGGGTCTCCAACCCGACGCAGGATGCCTTCGAACAACGGCTGGCAGAGCTCGAAGGCGGCGCGGCGGCGCTGGCGGTCTCGTCGGGGCAGGCGGCCTCCGCCTTCGCCATCCTCAACCTTGCGCGCGCCGGCGACAATATCGTCAGCGCCGCCGGCCTCTACGGCGGCACCTGGGCGCTGTTTGCGGCGACACTGAAAAGCTTCGGCATCGAGACGCGCTTTGTCGACGCGGCCGATCCGGAAGCCTTCGAGAAAGCGACGGATGAGCACACGCGCGCCTATTATGTTGAATCCCTGCCGAACCCGAAGCTGGAAGTCTTCCCGATCGCGGAAGTCGCCGCCATCGGTCGCCGGCACGGCGTTCCGCTGATCGTCGACAACACTGCCGCCCCGCTGGTCATCCGTCCGCTGGAGCATGGCGCGGCTGTCGTTGTCTATTCGACCACGAAATATATCGGCGGTCACGGCACGTCCATCGGCGGCGCGATCGTCGATAGCGGCACCTTTCCCTGGACGGAGAACCCGGCCCGCCAGCCGAACCTGACGGAGCCCGACGCGAGCTACCAGGGCAAGACCTGGATCGAGAAGGCGGCGGCCATCGGCTTCCATCCCTATATCCTGCGCGCCCGCGCCGTGCTGCTGCGCGATCTGGGTGCCGCGATCAGCCCGCAGAACGCCTTCCAGTTCATCCAAGGGCTCGAAACCCTGCCGCTGCGCCTGCGCCAGCATAATGAGAACGCGGTGAAGGTCGCCGAATTCCTCAAGGGCCACGCGAAGGTCGAGCGCGTGATCTTCCCGAAGTTCCAGGAGGGCACGGCCAAGGCCCGGGCGGACAAGTATTTCAAGCCGGGCTATTTTGGCGCGCTGGTCGGTTTCGAGCTGAAGGGCGGGCGTGAGGCTGGCCGCCGCTTCATCGACAATCTTCAGCTGTTCTATCACCTCGCCAATATCGGGGATGCCCGCTCGCTGGCGATCCATCCCGCGACGACGACCCATTCGCAACTGTCGCAGGACGACCAGCTCGCAACCGGCGTAACGCCCGGCTATGTGCGCCTGTCCATCGGCCTCGAACATCCCGATGACCTGATCGCCGATCTCGAACGCGCCATTTCACTGGCCTGACCCGTCCGTTCGATCGGTACCGCCCCGGCGTACCTCCTCCCAGCGCCGGGGCTTCCTTTGCAGGAACTGCCGTTCCGTCAAAAGAAATGCCATTTCATCTTTAATCGCATAAAAAAGATAGAATTTCTGTATTTTTGTGAAGCGACCGCTAGTCTCGTTTCAGATCGGGCGCGGCACATTGTCCGGCCACGCCACAACAACGCGGGACGCGCGACATGACGATACACACCAAGCCGGTTCATCTGCCGACCATCGATTTTTCAAGGTTCTATGGCGATGTCGCCGAACGTGACGGCTTCATCCGGGAGCTCACCCGCGTTCTGCACGATCACGGCTTCTTCTATCTCACGGGCCACGGCGTGCCGCAGAGCCTGATCGATGACGTTATCGCCGTTTCGAAGCGCTTCTTCGCGCTGCCCGAGGCCGAAAAGCTGTCGATCGAGATGGTCAAGTCGCCGCATTTTCGCGGCTACAATCGGGCCGGATACGAGCGCACGCGCGGCGAGCAGGATTGGCGCGAACAGCTCGACATCAACACCGAGGGCACGGTTGTCGAGGGTGGCGCGGATACGCCCTGGAACCGGCTTCACGGCCCCAACCAATGGCCGGAGGCGCTGCCGGAACTGAAACCGCTTCTCCTGCGCTATCAGGCGGAAGTCACACGCATCGGTATCGACGTGCTGAAGGCGATCGCGCTTTCGCTTGGGCAGCCGGAAAATGCCTTCGCCGACATCTACGAGCCGACGCCGTCCCAGCTCTTGAAGATCATCCGCTATCCCGGCCGCGAGGCTGCCGGCAGCGACCAGGGGGTCGGCGCACACAAGGATGGCGGCTTCGTCACGGTCCTGCTGCAGGATACAACGCCCGGCCTGCGCATCCGCACCGAAGAGGGTGTCTGGATCGAGGCGCCGCCGGTGCCTGGAACCTTCATCATCAACAGCGGCGAGTTGCTCGAACTGGCGACGAACGGTTTCGTGCGCGCCGACGTGCATGATGTCGTGACGCCGCCGGCCGGCGTGGAGCGCTTCTCGGTCGCCTTCTTCCTCGGTGCGCGTTACGACGCAACCATCCCCGTCATTCCGCTGCCGGAGGAACTGAAGCGCGGCGAGCGCGGCGTCACGGTCGATCCGCTCAATCCCATCTTCCGCGAGGTCGGCATCAACCACCTGAAGAGCCGGCTGCGCTCCCATCCCGATGTGGCCGAGCGACACCATTCCGACCTGCTTCATCTGCTGGACAAGCCCGCCAAGGCGTGACGCGGGTCGCGGTTTCGAACGTGGCCATTCGAGCGCCGATGCCGGCCTTAGGATGCCGGCCTTAATCAGAAAGGAAGAACCATGAGCAGCGTCACCACGCTCGTCCAGCCCCCGAAGGTTGCCAACCGCATCGCAAGCGAGGAGGAGGCGCTTTCCGTTGCCCGCGCGCTCGCCACAGAATTCGCCGGCGGCGCGAGCCGGCGCGACTTCGAACGCGCCTTGCCGCACGAGGAGCTGGACAGGCTTTCCGACTCGGGCCTGCTCGCCATCACGGTTCCCGCCGAATACGGCGGCATCGATGTTTCGAACGCGGTGCTTGCGGAGGTGACGGCGATCCTTTCGGAGGCCGACAGCTCGATCGGGCAGATCCCGCAGAACCATTTCTATATCCTGGAGGCCTTGCGCCATGACGGGAGCGAGGCGCAGAAGCGCTTCTATTTCGGCCGCGCCCTTGCCGGCGACCGCTTCGGCAATGCCCTTTCGGAGGTCGGCACGAAGACGGTCGGTGACTACAACACGCGCATCACGCCTGACGGGGCGGGGTTTCGCATCAATGGGCGCAAGTTCTACTCGACGGGTGTGCTGTTCGCCCATTGGGTCACCGTCTTCGCGCTTGACGATCAGGACCGGCTGACCATGTCCTTCGTGCCGCGTGACACCGATGGCATCGAGATCGTTGACGACTGGGACGGCTTCGGCCAGCGCACGACGGGAAGCGGCACGACGATCTTGCGCGACGTCTATGTTCCCGCCGATGCCGTCGTGCCGCATCAGAAGGGCTTCGAACGACCGGGCACAATCGGCTCCGTCGGACAGATCATCCATGCCGGCGTCGATCTCGGCATTGCCCGCGCCGCGTTCAAGGAACTCATCGGTTATGTCCGCGACAAGGCACGTCCATGGATGGATTCGGGCGTCGAGCGGGCCGCGGACGATCCACTGACGATCACCCGGGTGGGCGACCTGGCCATCCGCATAGAGGCGGCCGAGGCGACGGTGGAGCGGGCGGGGCGGAAGATCGACCAGGCGCAGGTGAGCCTCAACGCGGACAATGCTGTCGCCGCAACGCTCGCGGTGGCCGCTGCGAAGGTCCTGACGACCGAACTGG
Organism: Shinella sp. AETb1-6; assembly: GCF_009826875.1. Classification (NCBI taxonomy): domain Bacteria; kingdom Pseudomonadati; phylum Pseudomonadota; class Alphaproteobacteria; order Hyphomicrobiales; family Rhizobiaceae; genus Shinella; species Shinella sp. AETb1-6. The sequence continues at coordinate 395,552 of NZ_WUMM01000003.1, forward strand.
TCATCGATGCGACGAACGTGCTTTTCGAGCTTGCCGGCACATCCGCGACGAAGCGCGGCCTCAACCTCGAACGCCACTGGCGCAACGCCCGCACCCATACGCTGCATGATCCGGTTCGCTGGAAATACCACGTCGTGGGCAACTATCATCTCAACGACGTCATTCCGCCGAAAAACGGAGCGCTTTGAGATCAACCTCGTGGTGGGGGTGGTCGACTGGCCGCAATCCTTTGGGATTGCGGCCTTTTTTATGCGCTGGTGCCGCAAGACCTGGCGGTTTGCCTGGCTTGGACGGTTCGGCTGAAATGCGATTTCCAAAATTAATCTATATAAAAGATGGAATTTCTGTATTTAATGCGCAGGAGCATTATTCTCCGCCAGAACCGGAAGCCGCTCGGCATTCCCCACCTCTGGAGACACACATGGCACGCCACATTCGTTTCAATGCCTTCGACATGAACTGCGTGGGCCATCAGTCACCGGGCCTGTGGGCGCATCCACGCGACAAGTCTGCGAAATACAAGGATCTGGACTATTGGCAGGACCTTGCCCGCACGCTGGAGCGCGGCGTCTTCGATGGCATCTTCATCGCCGACGTCGTCGGCTATTACGACGTCTACAAGGGCTCCAATTACCACGCCATCCATCAGGCCGCGCAGATACCGGTGAACGATCCCCTGCAACTGGCAGCGCCCATCGCGCTCGCCACGCAGCACTTGGGTATTGGCATAACCGCCTCGACGTCCTTCGAACACCCCTATACCTTCGCCCGGCGGCTGGCGACGGCCGATCATCACACCAAGGGCCGCGTGGGCTGGAACATCGTCACCTCCTATCTGGAGAGCGGGGCGAAGAATGTTGGGCAGGGCGGTCTTCGCCAGCATGACAACCGCTACGAGGTCGCCGCCGAATATCTCGAAGTGCTCTACAAGCTGCTGGAAGGGTCCTGGGAAGAGGGCGCCGTCGTGCGTGACAGCGAAAATCGCATCTTTACCCATCCCGAAAAGGTCCACGAGATCGGTCACAAGGGCAAGTATTTCGAGGTGCCGGGCTACGGCTTGACGGAGCCTTCGCCGCAGCGCACGCCCGTGCTATACCAGGCCGGCGCGTCCGGTCCCGGCAAGGCATTCGCCGCCGGCCATGCCGAATGCATCTTCGTGGCGGCGCCGACCAAGGCCGTGCTCAGGGCCTATGTCGCCGATATTCGCCAGCGGATCGCCGCCGCAGGGCGCGATCCGAAGAAGGTTTACATTTATACGCTCGTCACCATCATCACGGACGAGACGGAAGAGAAGGCGCAGAAAAAATTCGCGGATTACCGCAGCTATGTCTCCTATGACGGCTCGCTGACCTTCATGTCCGGCTGGAGCGGCATCGATTTCGGGCAATATGCGCCGACCGATGTCGTCGAGAGGATCGAGACAAATGCGATCCATTCCTTCGTCGAGCACATTGCCGGCGGCGACAAGTCATGGACCATCGACGAGCTGGCGCAATTCGGCGGCATCGGGGGCATGGGCCCGGTCTTTGTCGGCTCGCCGGAGCACATCGCCGATATCCTGCAGGAGTGGGTAGCGGATACGGATGTCGATGGCTTCAACATCGCCTATGCCGTAACGCCTGACAGTTTCGAGGATGTCGTCGGCCATATCGTGCCGGAATTGCAAAAGCGCGGCGCCTATCCCACGGCCTACAAGCCGGGAACGCTGCGGGAGAAACTGTTCGGCGAGGGGCCGTATCTGCCGAAGTCTCATCCGGCGGAGGGCTACCGGGATATCGAGGCTTTCAAACGACGCGAGGCCGAGGTTGTCCCGGCCGTGAAGATCGCGGGGTGATCATGACGGTGCCTTTTCCGCACAAAGAGCTGTCCCGGCCGGTTGTCGCCATCATCGGCGGCGGCTTCACCGGCGCGGCGTTGGCCTATCATCTCGCTGGTCTTGTGCGTGCAGAGGCGGTCCGCATCGTGGTCTATGAGCCGCGTGCAAACCTTGGCGGCGGGCTGGCCTATGATACGGCCGAACCCGTCCACCGCATCAACGTACCGGCTTCGCGCATGTCGCTTATCCCAAGCGAGGGGTCACATTTCCAGGACTGGCTGGTCGGGACGGGCGCGCTGGATGACGATGCGGACGCGACGACGCCTGATGGCCATGTCTTCGCGCGCCGCTCGGCCTTTGGACGTTACGTCGCGGCGCAGCTCCAGCCGTTCCTGGCGGCCGGCGCTGTCGAACATCACAGGGCGCGCGTCGTCAGGGTCGCGCGGGCGGGCAAGGCATGGCGGATCGAGACGGAGGATGGTGCAGGCCTCGTGGCCGACCACCTCGTCCTGGCGACGAGCCATCCGGGTCCGCAGGCGCCCGCCGGCATCGTACGGGCGCTTGCCGGGCATCCCCGTTACATCGCGGATGCGACCCGGCCATCGGCGCTCGCGGCGATCCGGCCCCACGATCGCGTACTGATCGTCGGAACGGGATTGACCGCGGCCGACATTATCGCCGCGCTCGATGCGGCCGGTCATTCCGGCAGGATAACCGCCGTTTCCCGGCGCGGGTTGCGCTCGCGCGGTCATAATCTGCTGCCGCAGGAGCCCTTCGGCGAGTTCGCCGATCCGCCGAGCCGCACGGCGGGCGTCCTGCTGAAGCGGGTTCGCCGTACGATCGCAGTCGCCGAGGCGCATGGCGTGACATGGCACGCGGTCTTCGATCGGCTGCGGGCGCAGGGTGGTGACATCTGGCGCGCCCTGCCGGTTTCCGAGCGAAGGCGGCTCGTGCGCTTCCTGCGGCCCTACTGGGATGTCCACCGTTTCCGCATCGCGCCGCAGGTCGAGGCGGCCATCGAGCGGCGTCTTTCAACCGGCGGCCTCGACTTTCATGCGGCGTCGCTTGCCGCGGTCTCGCGCGAGCCGGACGATACGATCGCGGTAACGTTCCGCCCGCGCCGTGGAGGTCAGCCCTTCGAAGGGCGCTACGATGCGCTGGTGCTGGCGACAGGGCCAGGCCATGGCAGCATCCTGTCCAGCCAGCCTTGTCTCGCCGGGCTCGCGGAAGCCGGTCTTCTGCAGGTCGACAATGTCGGTCTCGGCATAGCGGTCGATGCCGACAGCCGCGTCATCGACAAGGACGGCACGAGCATGCGCGATCTCTATGTCGCGGGGCCGCTTGCCCGCGGGACGTTCGGCGAACTGATGGGCCTGCCCCAGGTGACGGAACACGCGCTCTTCGTGGCCGAGCGGATCGCTGCGGTCCTGACGCATCCAATTTCGGAAACGGTCACGACGGCGAACTACCGGACCGACTGAGACGCCGGTGGCGCACATGCTGCCGTCACAAAAGCTTCATGAAGCCTTCCTATCTCTAGGCAGCGCCGATGCTGGCTTGCGGCCGGCATGCGCCTCACTGACCCCGGCGGCGGCCGCCTCCGGGCGCAGCGTTCATTGGCGGATACCGGTCATGTTCAACGACAACAATCTGAACCGCATCAAGGCGGAAATTGCCGACAGCTTCGACGAGGAGCTCGAAATGCAGATCGAGGAGGATCGACTGGACGACCTCATCTCGGAGGGCATGTCCGAGGCGCCCGCGCCGACGCTGGAGCGCCGCATCTATTTCCGCGAGCTGTTCCGCCTCCAGCACGAACTGGTCAAGCTTCAGGACTGGGTCCAGCACAAGAAGCTCAAGGTTGTCGTGCTGTTCGAAGGGCGCGATTCCGCCGGCAAGGGCGGCGCCATCAAGCGCGTCACGCAGCGGCTCAACCCGCGTGTCTGCCGCGTCGTCGCGCTGCCTGCACCGACCGAGCGCGAACGCAATCAGTGGTACTTCCAGCGCTATGTGCCGCATCTGCCGACGGCCGGCGAAATGGTGCTGTTCGACCGCTCCTGGTACAACCGCGCCGGCGTCGAGCGCGTCATGGGCTTCTGCACGCCCGACGAACTGGAGGAGTTCTTCCGCTCGGTGCCGGAATTCGAGCGTATGCTCGTGCGTTCGGGTATCATCCTCATCAAATACTGGTTCTCGATTACCGACGACGAGCAGGAATTCCGCTTCCGCATGCGCATCCACGATCCGCTGAAGCAGTGGAAGCTGTCGCCGATGGACCTGGAAAGCCGCGTCCATTGGGAAGACTACACCAAGGCCAAGGAAGAGATGCTGGAGCGCACGCACATTCCCGAGGCGCCGTGGTGGATCGTCGAGGCCGTGGACAAGAAGAAAGCGCGCCTGAACTGCATCGCCCACCTTCTTGCGCAGGTGCCCTACGAGGACGTGCCGAAGGCCGCCGTCGAACTGCCGGAACGCGTGCGGCATGACGACTACATTCGCCGTGAGCCACCCGACGAAATGTATGTTCCCGAGGTCTACTGACGCGGCCGGGACCTGTGACGCTTTTAAGTGAGAATGAAGGCGGGCATGCGCCCGGGCTCGTCGGCGCCTGGCGGGGAGAACCCGGCGGGCGTGTGCGGCCGATCGCGCCGCAGGATCTCGATGCGGCATTGGCCGACGACAGCGGGTGGGTCTGGCTGCATGTCGATCTCGTCGATCAGCGCATGCAGGGTTGGCTGACCGGGCGCTGTGCCCTTCCCATCGCCGCACGTGCGGTCCTCGACGGGCACGACGAGAGCCTGGTGCTGGGCCACGAGGCGGGCACCACCCACGGCGTCGTGGTCGACCTGGAGCAGGACATGGGACGCGTGACGACCGTGGTCGGACGGCTGCATTTCGCACTGACCGACCGGCTTCTCGTGACGGCGCGGCGCCATCCGCTCGCCGCTGTGGACAAGGTGCGCCGCTCGTTCTCGGAGGGATTCGCGCCCGCCACGGCCTACGAGCTGTTCGAAGGCATTGTCGCCGCCTTCTGCAAGAACACCAATCTTCGGCTCAAGGAGGCGTCTGGCCTGCTCGATACCATCGAGGATCGGATCGTCACCGAACGGCTGAGCGACGAACGGCGCAGCCTGAAGGAGGTTCGCCGCCTCGCCGTGTCCCTGCACCGGCCCGTCGCCGGGATGGTGGCGCTTTTCGATGAGGAAGACCGGGAGGGCTGGACGCTGTCGGAAACGGCCCATGCCGTTCTGCGCCGGCTTTCCCTGCGGCTCGAACGGCTCGATCGCGAAATCGTCACCCTCAACGATCGCGCCCGCCTGCTTCAGGAGGAAATGGCGGCCGAGCTTGCCGACGAGTCCAACCGCAGCCTGCGCGCCATGGCGATCATGAGCGCGCTTCTCCTGCCCGGCACGCTGGTTGTGGGCGTCTTCGGCATGAACACGGCCGGCCTGCCGTTCAGCCACGGCGATTCGGGTTTCGGCTGGGCCATGGCGCTGGGGATCGCCGCGACCGGGCTTTTCTACTGGTTGCTGCGCCGCGCCGGGATCAGCCTTCGCTTCTGAGGATTCCGGGATCTTCCAAAAAAGGGTCTTGCAATCTCATCTAAATTCTATTGTTTTAGTGGGGAAATGCAGAGTCACCGCTCGTTCCGTACGGAGCGAGTCCTGGAATACCGCCTGATGCAACACAGGAGAGGAGCCGAAAGATGACGCTTGTTCCCAGCCATTTCGCACCGCAATCGAAAGAGACCGGAACTCTTGCCCGCATCGCCGTGGTCGGTCGCGGCTTTACCGGCATGATGACCGCGATTGCCTTGCTGAAGACGTTCGACAGGCCGTTCCACCTCGTCCTGCACGACCCCTATCCAAGGATCGACGGCGGCGAAGGTCTGGCCCATGCGGCCTCGCCGCTGCTCAACAGCCGGGTGCGGGATCTCTCCATCGACCCGGTCCTGCGCGACGATTTCCGTGCCTGGCTGGAAGCGGATGGCCGCTGGAACGAAGGTGTCCAGACGGACGCCGCGGCCGGCGCGGTCGACCATGCCTTCGTGCCCGGCGAAATCTTCAGCGCCTATGTCTACCAGCGCTTCGCCGAGGCTCTGCGCGGGCGCACCGACGTCATCATGCAGATCAGCGCTGACAGCGTGACCGCCGTCGAGCGGCACCCGCAGGGTGGGCTGAATGTCTTCTCCGGTGGAGAGCGGGCGCGTTTCGACGCGGTGTTCCTCGCCACAGGTTATGGCCTGCGTGACGGTCGTGAGGATGTGGGCGCGCAGGGCGCGGCCGCAGAGGCGATCGTCATCGGCGGCGGGGTCCATGCGGTCGATCGCGCGCTTCGCCTGCTGGCATCCGGCGGGGCGGCGCATGTGACGCTCATTTCCGCTTCCGGTTTTCTGCCGCAGCCGCATACCGCCGCTGCCGTCGGCACGGTGGTGTCGGACCGGCCGTTGCCCAACACGTTGCGCGGAGCGTTCCGCTCGCTGCGCGAAGCGGCCAACCGGGCGGCCGCGGACGGGTCGGGCTGGCAGGGGATCATGAACGACTTCCGGCAACGGGCAGGTGATCTCTGGCGGGGACTGACGCCGGAAGAGCGCCGGCGCTTCAAGCGGCACGTCAAGCCGATCTACGACAGCCACCGCAACCGTCTGCCGCCCGCCCAGTATGCGCGCCTGCGTGAGGCGATCGCCAGCGGCGCGATCACCGTGCGCAAGGGCAAGGTCGAGCGTATCGCGACGAACGGCGTGCTCCTTTCGACAGCGGGCGGCCTGCAGGTTCTCGCTGCCGAGCAGACGATCGATTGTCGCATTCGGTCGGCGGATCTGGATTCACCGCTGTTCCGGGCGCTGTTTTCCAGCGGCCTCGCGCAGCGGGACGAACTCGACCTCGGCGTCTTCGTCGATCGCAGCGGCCGCGTGGTCAATGGCAAGGACCGTTTCGAGGGGCTGTTCGCCATGGGGCCGCTCGGTCTTGGCAGTCTGCCGGATATCGACCTCGTGCCGCAGATCGTGACGCAGGCCTATGCGGCGGCGGCGGCACTTGCCGAGCATCAGCCCGCTAGCGCCCATGGCGTTCAGGCCGGATGACACCTCCTAAGGAAGTCGGATGTCGATGGACGGATGGAAGACGGGGCTGTAACCGGCGCGTAGCGCCATGATCGTCGAGGGCGGTGTCAGCAGGCTGTCGGCATGATCGAGGTATTGCGCAGGCGCATAGCCGTCGACGGTCCAGCGATGGGCGCGGCCATTGCGCATCGTATAGGCGTCTACGCCGACCGCGACGACAGCACCGTCCGGCAGAGCCGACGGTGGGCCGTCCATGGGGTGCAGGCGCTTTTGCCCGTTTTCCAGGCGTTCGGCATGGAGCCGGGCGTCGATCTCCGGGGCGGAGGGCTGTTCTGCCGGAAAACAGGCGCGGAATTGTTCGGCTTGCGGCCGGCGACAAAAGAAACAGGGCCGATGCCCGGCGGCGAGCGCAACCGCCTCGTCGAGAAAGAACAGTTCGGTCCAGCTGTGCCCGGCCATCACCTCGCGGCGGACGCCCCTGAAATCACAGGCGCAGATGATCCAGGCCTTGCTCGTCCAGCGCCGTTTCAACAAGGTGCGTGTCGCCGGGTCGTGAATGATGCCACGATTGCCCGTGAAGAGACCTCGCTGCGCTATGGCGACGATCTCGCCGTAGGGCGTGACACGGTTCTGCAAAGTCATGCCTGTCCTCCGAGGTGTCGGGCGTTTGCCTAAGTACCATGACAGCGAAAATTTTCGAACGATGCCATCCGCCACGCGGCGGATTTGCCGGCGTCCGGGATGCGCACAACAGCGGTGCCAGAGTGCATATTTTCTATAAAAATACTCAAATTAAGAAAGACGTGCCTGCTGATGTCCTACCGGGTTTGCTATCCCTTTCACCATTCGAAGTCTCTGCCGGAGCGGGAACGATGAACGCGCATGTCGAAAACATTCTTTTCAACGCCGAAAACACGGCATTGCTCAACCAGCCCGCGGATGCGGACAGCCTGAAGGCGGCCCTGCGCACGCTCGGCGGCGGCGTGAGCATCATCACGGCGGGCGAAGGGGAGACGCGGACCGGAGCGACCGTCACCTCGGCGACCGCCCTTTCCGTCGAACCCGCCCGCATGCTCGTCTCTCTCAACCGTTCGTCCTCCACATGGCCCGTGGTCGAGCGTTACGGCCATTTCGGCATCAATATCGTCGGCGCGGCCCATGAGGAGATCGCCAACCAGTTCGCCGGTCGTGGCGGCCTGCGCGGGCCGGCGCGCTATCGCGGCGCCGAGTGGACGACCGCCGTCAGCGGCGCGCCGTTGCTGGTCGATGCCGTCGCGGCGATCGATTGCGTCGTCGAAGAAGCCATCGAGCGTCACAGCCATGTCATCGTCATCGGCACGGTGCTGGCCATCCGCCTGGGAACAGGCCGTTCGCTGCTCTACCAGGACGGTCGCTACCACGCCGTAGCCTGACGCGGGCGCAGGAGCCACGTCGCCCGCCGGCCGGAAAGCCGAATATTGCCTTTGACCCCGCCTGCCGCGCTCGATAGACGACAGTCATCGGCTGGCAGGCGGGTTTTCCCGTCACGCCCGCCGCCTGCACTGGTTTTCGACGGGAGGTCCCATGTCCGATCTTTTCGACGCGGCGCCGCGCACGGGCTCCATGCCGCTGGCCGCCGAACTGCGGCCGGCGACGCTGGATGACGTCATCGGTCAGCAGAAGGTGATCGGCGAGGGCACCATGCTGCGCCGGCGCATTGCAGCGGGACGGCTCGGCAGCATTATCCTCTACGGACCGCCGGGCCTCGGCAAGACATCCATCGCGCGCGCCATCGGCAACATGCTCGGCAAGAACTTCCGCCCTCTGCATGCCGCGCACAACAATGTCGCCGATATCCGCAAGATCGCCGACGAGGCGCGCATGCGCCCGACCCTGCTTTTCGCGGACGAGGTGCATCGCTTCAGCGCCACGCAGCAGGATCATCTGCTCGCACTATGCGAGGAGGGTGTCGCCGACTTCATCGGCGCGACGACGGGTAACCCTTACCATACGCTGACGCCCGCTCTCATCTCCCGCTCCACCATTCTCAAGTTGGAGCCCCTGACGATCGAAGAGATGGAGGAGGTCGTGCGGCGCGGCTTGCAACATCTCGCCGCAAGCGGCATCGCCGTCGACCTGCCGCCCGAACAACTCCGCCGCATTGCCGGCCGGTCCGGTGGCGATGCGCGCCGCGCGCTGACGGTGCTCGAAAGCCTCGCTGTCGGCCATGTACCCGGCCAGCCCGTCGTCATCACCGAAGCGATGGTGGAGGAAGCCTATGAGGCCGCGCCGGTCAATCACGATCGATCGGGCGACGCCCATTACGATGTGGTCTCGGCCTTCGTCAAATCGATGCGCGGCTCCGATCCCGACGCGACGCTCTACTGGCTGGCGCGGCTGATCCATGGCGGCGAAGATCCGCGCTATATTGCCCGCCGCATCATGATCCATGCCTCGGAGGATGTCGGGCTTGCCGATAACACCGCGCTGCAGACCGCGGTCGCAGCCCTGCATGCCGTGGAGAAGATCGGGTATCCGGAGGCGCAGATCGTGCTGGCTCATGCCGCCCTTCATGTCGCGCGGGCGCCGAAATCGAACTCCGCCTGCCGGGGTATCTCGCTTGCGCTTGCGCATGTGGCGAACGAGGCGCCGTCAGCGGTGCCGATGCATCTGCGCGATACGCATTACAAGGGCGCGGCATCCCTCGGCCATGTCGGTTACGCCTTCCCGCATGATGACGGGCGCGGCTGGAGCGAGCAGGTCTATGCGCCGGATGTTCCCCGCGGCGCCTTTTACCAGAGCGATGCGCGCGATGCCGCGACCTTCGAGCGGCGCGCCGATGAACATTGGGAACAGGTCACCGGCCGGCCGACGCCCGGCCGGTTCGGCGCGAAGCGCTAGGAGGGGGCCAGTCCAGCCCGCACGCGGTTGACGACGGTCCAGACGAGCAGGACGCAGGCCATGGGCTGGATATGCCATGTCCAGTCCGGCAGGGTGCCGAAGCCGGCCACCAGCGCCCCGAGCGCGCCGAAGAGCAACGCCCTGTCGCTCTTGCCCATCGGCCCCTCGTAGCTGCGGCCCTTGCCGTGCGCGACGCCCAGAACGCCTGTGAATTCCGTGAGCGTCGCCAGGAATACGGCGGCTGTCAGCCAGGGCAGCGAGAAGGGCGCGATAAGCGCGAAGGGCAGGTAAAGCGCTGCGTCGGAAACGACGTCCGTGATCTCGTTGAGATAGCCGCCAAGCGCACTTTTCTGGCCGTGCTCGCGCGCCAGCATGCCATCCACCGCGTTCAGCGCCATGCGCAGCAACATCCAGATCGGCACCAGCGCGAAAAGCGCGGGCTGGGGATTGGCGAGGAGAAGCGCCCCGATCCCGACCGAGACGAGCGCCGCGAAAAGCGTGACCTGATTGGCGGTGACGCCGCGCTCCGCAAGTCGTCCGACCAGCGGCCGCAGCAGGTTCTGGAAGGACGATTTCAGTTTATAGATCGACATAAGGGCTTGAATCCGCTTCTCTCGATTCAACAAATGCAGGTGCGGCGGTATGAAATCAACTGCAAACAGGCGGGCTCATCCGTATAGGATGTGTGTTCATACGCGAAACGAGGACAGGCATGATCGAACAGACTTTCGCCAGCCACGACGGGGTTGAGCTTTTCTACCGTTATTGGCCGGCCCGCTCCGGCACGCCGAAAGGCGCGATCGTGCTTCTGCACCGCGGACACGAGCACGGCGGGCGGGTCGCGCATATCGTCGACGAACTCGGCCTCGATGATTTCGCCTTCTACGCCTGGGATGCCCGTGGACATGGCCGCTCGCCCGGCGAACGCGGTTATTCGCCGTCGTTTGCCCACTCCGTGCGCGACCTTGATTGCTTCGTCCGGCATATTATGGAGACCGGCGGTTTTGCGATCGGCGATATCGCAGTCGTCGCCCAGAGCGTTGGGGCGGTGCTGGCCGCAACCTGGGTGCATGACTATGCGCCGGATATCCGCGCGCTCGTGCTGGCCGCTCCGGCCTTCGACGTCAAGCTCTACGTTCCCTTCGCGAAAGAGGGCATCGCACTCTGGCAGAAGCTGAAGGGCCGGTTTTTCGTCAATTCCTACGTCAAGGCACGCTTCCTGACGCATGACCGCGAGCGCATCGCCTCCTTCGAGGCCGACCCGCTGATCACGCGCCCTATTGCGTCCAACATCCTGCTGGAGCTTTATGAGGCTGCCGACCGTGTGGTGGCGGATGCCCGCGCCATTACGGTGCCGACGCAAGTCCTGATCTCGGGCAGCGACTTCGTCGTGCGCCACGCGCCGCAGCATCGCTTCTTCGAAAACCTTGGTGCGACGATCAAGCAACGCCACGTGCTGCCCGGTTTCTATCATGACACATTGGGCGAGCGGGATCGGGCCAAGGCGCTGGAGAAGGTGCGCACGTTCCTGCTCGCCCGCTTTGACGAACCGCCCGTCATGGCCGATGTGCGGGGCGCCCATCTTTCCGGCTACACCCGTGACGAGGCCGACCGGCTGGCGACGCCCCTGCCGCTGCTTTCGCCGCGCGGCCTCTATTGGGCGCTCACACGCGCCTCGATCCGCCTGGGCGGCCTGTTCTCCAAGGGGCTTGCGACCGGCGGCCGCACGGGCTTCGATTCCGGCTCCACGCTTGATTACGTCTATGAGGACGAGGCGCGCGGGCTTGGTCCGGGCGGACGTTTCATCGACCGGCAGTTCCTCGATGCCATCGGCTGGCGCGGCATTCGTCAGAGAAAGGTGCATCTGGAGGAAGTGATCGGCAAGGCGCTCAAGCATCTCGATGCCGAAGGAAAGCCGTTGCGCGTTCTCGACATCGCCGCCGGCCATGGGCGCTATGTGCTCGATGCCGTCGCTGCATCCGAGGTGAAGCCGGAGAGCATCCGCCTGCAGGATTATTCGCCCATCAACGTCGAGAAGGGTACGGCGCTGATTACGGCGCGGGGCCTTGGCGACAGGGCGGCATTCCACCGTGCGGATGCCTTCGATACGGAGGGCCTTGCCGCGATCGAGCCGCGACCGACGCTCGCCATCGTTTCCGGCCTCTACGAACTCTTCCCGGACAATGCCATGATCGAGGCCTCGCTTGCCGGCCTCAGCCGTGCGCTGCAGCCGGGATCGCTGCTCGTCTATACCGGCCAACCCTGGCATCCCCAGCTCGAGATGATCGCCCGGGCGCTGACCTCGCATCGCGGCGGCGAAGCCTGGATCATGCGCCGCCGCACACAGCAGGAGATGGATCAGCTCGTCGCGGCGGCGGGCTTCCGCAAGATCGAGCAGCGCGTCGACAAGTGGGGCATCTTCACCGTTTCGCTGGCCGAACGCGTCTGAGGCCGTCATGGGGGAGGGGGTCGCATCCATGCCGGGGAGTGAGCGCCGCGCCGTGTTGCGCGCGGCGGCGCTGTGGCTGCTTTTCCTGGCGCCATTCTTCTACCTGACCTACGGCACGGCGAACTGGCTGGCCTCGCTGCGATCCGATGTGCCGAACGTCGCCTTCGGCTGGGAACGTCACATTCCTTTCCTCGCCTGGACGATCGTGCCCTATTGGTCGATCAATGCCTTCTATGCCATCTCGCTTTTCGTGAACGACACGCCGGAGGCGGTCGGCCGGCTGGCGCGGCGTTATCTGACGGCGCAGGTCATCGCCGTCGCCTGTTTCGTCGCCTTTCCGCTCCAGGCCATTTTCCTTCGGCCGCAGACCGAGGGCCTGCCGGGCTTCATGTTCGATGTGCTCGGCGGTTTCGACAAGCCGTTCAACCAGGCGCCCTCGCTGCATATCGCGCTTCTGGTGATCATCTGGGATCACTGGCGTTTCCGGATTGCCGGCGCGGCCAGAATAATCTGGCATCTCTGGAGCTTCCTGATCGGGATATCGGTGCTGACGACATGGCAGCATCACGTGCTCGACATTCCGGCCGGCGCGCTTCTCGGCCTCTTCGCACTCTGGCTTTTCCCGTCGGGCGACAAGTCGCCGCTTTCCGGCTTCCGATGGACGGTGGAGGGAAAGGCGCGGCGGCTCGCCGCCTTCTACGCAGGCGGAGCAACGGGCCTGCTCACTCTGGCAATCCTCGCGACACGCAGTTCGGGCGCCGGTCTGCTGCTGCTCTGGCCGGCGCTGGCCCTCGCCATCGTGGCGCTCGGCTATGCAGGCGCGGGCGAAGCGGTTTTCCAGAAGGCGGCCGACGGCCGCATCAGCCTGGCAAGTCGCTGGCTGCTCATGCCCTACCGGTTCGGCGCGTGGCTCAACATGCTCTGGTGGACGCGCCGGCTTCCGGAGACGGTGGACATCGGCGATGGCGTGCTGCTCGGGCGCTTTCCTAAACGCAGTACGCTCTCGACGATCGCGACGGTAATCGATTTGACGGCGGAATTCCCGGGCCTTGTCGTGCCGGGTCTTGCCTGGCGCGCCTTTCCCTGCCTCGATCTCTTGTCCTTGACGGCGGGGCGCATTCGCGAAGCAGCGCTCGCCGTTGAGGAAGCCCGCCGCCACGGCCCCGTTCTCATCTGCTGCGCGCTGGGTTTCCAGCGCAGTGCCGTGGTTGCGGCCTGCGTTCTGGTTCGCGCGGGTCATGCGGCAAGTGCTGCAACTGCCGTGGCGCAAATCAGGGCCGCCGGCCGGCCGGTTCATCTGCCGGTCGAGACATACGTTGCGATCGACGAGGCAGCGCGATGACGGACTGGAGGATGCCGATCACGAAAGCGGCGCTGAGCCTCAGGCGCAACGCGCTCGCGGGCGGCGCTCTTGCGGTGCTGATCCTCGCCATCGCACCGCCGACCGCCGGCGCCCATGGTTTCACTGCGCTGCTCGGCTGGTGGCTATTGCTTGCCTTCTGCCTCGCGCCGCTCGCGCTTTCGGCTCACCTCCTGTTCGATGCGGCACTGTTCAGGCTGGCTGCCTCCCATGACGCGGAAGCGGCCGGGCTTTCGGCCATCGACGATGTGCTGGAGCGCATGGGCCTTCGACAGCGCGACGGCCGGCCCGCACCGCTTGCTGTCAGACTTGCGGGATGCCGCCGGCTCATCTGGATGCAACGCATTCTTCTGGCCGTTGCACTTGCGCTTTTTGCGATCCTGCTGCTCGACGGCCTTGAGGGCGGCGGCGCATGAGCGGGGCGAGCCTTCTCCAGAGAGCGTCTGCCGCTGTGCTCGCTGTGCTCGCCCGCGCCGTGACCGGCGTGCGCCCGATCTGGGCGGGCACGTCGCCGAACGGGCCGCTGCGCATCTATTTCGCCAATCATGCCAGCCACGGTGATTTCATTCTGGTTTCCACCTGCCTGCATCCGGCCGAGCGCGGCCGCACGGCGGCGGTCGCCGGCGCGGATTACTGGAACGCCGGTCGCGTCCGGCGCTTCATTGCCGGCAGGCTGCTGCGCACCGTGCTGGTGGAGCGCAACTGGGTCGAGCGGCGGGCCGATCCGCTTGCGGTGATGCTCGCGGCCCTCGATGCCGGCGAGAGCCTGATCTTTTTCCCCGAGGGCACCCGCAACATGACGGAGGAACCGCTGCTGCGCTTCCGCTCCGGGCTGTACAATCTGGCCGTCGCGCGTCCGCAGGTGGAGCTCGTGCCGTGCTGGATCGAGAACATGTCCCGTGTCTTGCCGAAGGGAGCATTCCTGCCTGTTCCGCTGCTCTGCCGCGTCGTGTTCGGCGCGCCGCTCAAGCTGGAAGACGGCGAGGACCGCAAAGTCTTTCTTGACCGCGCCCGTACGGCGCTTCTCGCGCTTGCGCCGCGAAAGGATGGAACACCGCAATGAGCGACGATACCACTTGTCTTTTCCTCGGGCTTGTCGCGGTGCTGACGGTGGCGAGCCTTATCGCGGCCATCCTATCCTGGCGCAGTCCCAAGCCTTTGCCTTCCACGCTCGACAACCTGAACGCCCGTATCAAGGCATGGTGGATCATGGTGGCGGGCATTTCCGTGGCCTTCCTGTTCGGCAAGGGCGGCGTGATCCTGCTTTTCGCCTTCGTTTCCTTCGCGGCGCTGCGGGAATATGTGACGCTGACCAATACCCGCCGCGCCGATCGCTGGACGCTGCTCGGCATGTTCCTGATCGTCATTCCGGTGCAATACTACCTGATCTGGATCGACTGGTATGGGCTCTATTCGATCTTCATTCCCGTCTACTGCTTCCTTGCCATGCCGGCGATTACGGCGCTGCGCGGCGATACGTCCCGCTTTCTCGAGCGGGTCAGTGAGCAGCAATGGGGCATCATGCTTTCGGTCTACTGCCTGAGCCATGTCCCCGCGCTGGTGACGTTGCCCATTCCCGGCAATGAGGGACGCGGCCTGCTTCTCATCGCCTTCCTGATCGCCACCGTGCAGGGCAGCGACGTGCTGCAATATATCTTCGGCAAGCTGTTCGGCCGGCACAAGGTGGCGCCTGCCATCTCTCCCTCCAAGACCTGGGAAGGCCTGATCGGCGGCATTGCCAGCGCTTCGCTGATGGGGGCGGGGCTCTATTGGCTGACGCCGTTCTCGCCGCTCGAAGCCGGGGTCTTGGCGGCGCTCGCCTGCATCATGGGCTTCTTCGGCGGCCTCGTTGCATCCGCCATCAAGCGCGATCGCGGGGTGAAGGACTGGGGCCACATGATCGAAGGCCATGGCGGCATGCTCGACCGCGCCGACAGCCTGGTCTTTGCCGCGCCCGTCTTCTTCCACATCGTTCGTTACGCGTGGACCTGACGGCGGGCCGGCTCTGTCACCCGCCGTCCCCGTCGGTCACAGTGCCTGCAACACACTGCGGAGGGCGTCGAGAAGCGCGTCCGCGTTCTCGCGCGAAAAGACGAGCGGTGGACGGATCTTCAGCACGTTAGCGCGCGGGCCGGAGGCGCTGATCAGCACGCGGCGCTCGCGAAGGCCGTTGACAATGCGCGTCGTGAGCGCAGCATCCGCGGTCTTTGCCGCCGGGTCCGCGACGATCTCGACGCCGATGAAGAGGCCGCAGCCGCGAACGTCACCGATGGCATGGTAGCGGTCCGACAGGCTCTTGAGCCCGTCCATCAGATAGCGGCCGACATCCAGCGCATTCTGCTGGAGGCCTTCTTCGCGGATGACGTCCAGCACGGCCTTGCCGGCGGCGGCTGCGATGGGGTTGCCGCCGAAGGTGTTGAAATAGCGGGCGCGGGGACCGAATTCGGCGATGATATCAGGTCGAAGCACGATGCCGGCCATGGGATAGCCATTGCCCATCGGCTTGCCGATCGTCACCATGTCGGGTGCCACCCCGTGGCGCTCGAAACCCCACATGGCTTCGCCCGTGCGTCCGAAGCCGGGCTGCACTTCGTCCGCGACGAAGAGGCCGCCCGCTTCATGGATCGCGTCCACCGCAGGCTTCAGGAAGCCTTTCGGTCCCTCGAAAATGCCGTCGCTCGAAAAGATCGTATCGGTGATCAGCATGGCCGGCTTGATGCCGTGCCGCTTCAGGTCGGCGATCGCCGCGCGAACGTCGCGACCGAATTTCTCCATCGTGTCTTCTGGCGTTTGGCGATAGCTGTCCGGCGCGGGAACGGTGCGCACATGCGGCCCGAGCGTGACGGATTCACCGAGTGAGGGCGAGAATTCCGCAACCGCGCTCGTCAGGCCGTGATAAGCGAGTTCCGTCGCGATGATGCCTGTTCCGCCTGTGACGAAGCGTGCGATACGCACGGCGAGATCGTTGGCTTCGCTGCCCGTGCAGGTGAACATGGCCTGGCTGAGCGCATCGGGGAACGTCGCCGTCAGCGTTTCGGCATAGTCGATGATCCCTTCATGGAGGTAGCGCGTATGGGTGTTGAGCACGGCCGTCTGGCGGGTGATCGCCTCCACCACGCGCGGATGGCAGTGGCCGACCGAGGCGACGTTGTTATAGGCATCGAGATAACGGTCGCCGGACGTGTCGTAGAGAAAAACACCTTCGCCGCGCACGAGATGCAGCGGCCTTTCATAAAAAAGGCGATAGGCAGGGCCGAGCACTTTTTCCCGCCGGGCGATCAGTGCCCGGTCCGCTTCGTCGAGCCGCTCGAAGTCCTCGCGCGAAAATGCATTTACCATCGACATGATCAGGCCTCGGAAAGATTGGGCACGAGCCATGCGAGCCCGGCCGGGTTGAGATCGGAGACGTTCTGCAGGCCCCTGAGGGCGGTGGCGTGGTTGCGCATGATGTAGTCCCGGTTTTCCGGGAAAAGCGCCGAGCGCCATTCGGCGATGATGATGGACATGGCCAGCCGGCAGCGCAGGAGAAGCGGCAGAAGCTCGATCTCCGCCGTCTCCAGCGGGCGCGCCGAGAGAAAGCCTTCAAGGAAGCCGCTGACACGCGCCGCCCAGTTGTCCGTGGCCAGATGATAGGAAAGGCCGACGGCAAGATCGTTGATGAGCGGCGCATGCACCATGTCGCCGAAATCGATGATGCCGGCCACCACGTCTGGCTCGGCCGGATCGAGCAGGATATTGTGCGGGTTGAAATCGTTGTGGATGATCTGGCGCCGCCTGAGGGCGTCGATGGCCGGCAGTGCGCGCTCGAATTCCGCCAGAACGGCTTCGGCCCGGGCGCGACGCTCGGGGGCGACGTGTCCGACGACGGCGGCAAGATCGAGCGTGTGGGAAATGTCCCACATCAGCTTTCCCTCCGGCGGGCGGCCCTGATAATCCGCAAGCCCACGGCCGAGTTCGGCGAGCGCACGGCCGACATTGCGGCTCTGCGCCGGCGTTGCGGGCGTGCGATATTGCAGTTCGCCGGGCAGGAAGGAAAGCAGGCGCATGATGCGCGGCCCGTCGGGGCTCGCGAGCATGTGGCTCTGCTCGCCCGCCTGGGTGCGGATCAGTCTTGGAACCGGTACGCAGGGCGCGGCCCTTTCGAGGTGCAGCAGCGCGCCGTCCTGGAATTCCAGCGCCGCGGGGTCCTCCGCTGCGTTGGCGATCTTGAGAATGAACGCCGTGCCGTCCGTTCGCCTGAAGAGAAAGGTCTCGTCCCGCTCGCTTGAGAGGCGCTTGACCTCGCCCTCAAGCCCATACACCGCTGCGACCGCGGCCGCCGCATCCGGCAGGGCCGTTACGGTCAGCGTCGCGCGCATCGAATCTGTTCCGGGACTGGCGAGCGATGGCTCGGTCATGCTGGCTCCGTTGGCGCGTTCTGCCGGCGTGTCGTTTTGCCGGAGAGAGAAGGCATGCTGGATTTCCGAAAGTTTCGAAGAAGGAACGACGCTTGCGGCCATCCCATACTTGAAACACGTCAAAAAAGATGCATCAAGTATCTTATATCTTATCGCGCAATTTTATCGGTCGGTCCATGGCGGAATTCACCACACTGGAACATGAGAACCTGAACAGTGTTGTCTACGGCGCACTGTGCGACGCGCTGATGCAGGGGCGGTTTCAGCCGGGCGACCGGCTCAAGATCCGCGATCTCGCCGAACAGTTCGGCACCAGTGTCACGCCGATCCGCGATGCGATCCTGCGCTTGGCCAATGATGAGGCGATCACGTTCCGCTCGCCGCGCGATATCCGCATCGCCGGGCTCAGTGAGAACCGCTACCGCGAAATCCGCGCCATTCGCGTACGTCTTGAAGGGCTTGCCGCGGAAACAGCCGCGCAGGTTGCCACAAGCGCCGATATTCAGGCTTTGGAACAAATTCTTCTGGAAAATGAAGCCGCTATCAAAGACGGCGATCGCTTGAAGGGCACGCAGCTCAACCAGGCTTTCCACTTCATGCTGCCGCGGATCGCCGGGCTTCCCGTGCTCACGACGATCTTGCGGCGCCTCTGGCTTCAGATGGGCCCGCATATTTCGGACGCCTATCTGGCCGGCGGGCGGGCGATGATCGACCACCATTACCCCGTCGTGGAGGCCTTGAAGCGGCACGATCCGACTGCCGCGTCGATGGCCATCGTGGACGATATTCTTCTGGGCGGGAAGCCGATTCTCGACCGTATCGGCGGTGGATCGCCGGATGCACAGCCTTCGGCATAAGGCCCGCCGAAAGGCTCTTGCATTTCGCTAACGGCCAATTACGATGTATCAAGCATCAACGGAGACCGCCGGATGACCGAAGAACGCCGCTACATGTTGCTGACGGGCGCAAGCCGCGGCATCGGGCACGCAACGGTCAAGCTGTTCCAGTCGAAAGGCTGGCGGATTTTTACCGTCTCCCGCCAGCCCTTTTCGGAAGAATGCGCCTGGCCATCCGCGCGTGAAAGCCACATCCAGGCCGACCTTGCCGACCTCAGCCAGATCGATCGTCTTGCCGCGACTGTGCGCGAGCGGCTGCCCAACGGCAGGCTGCATGCGCTCGTCAACAATGCCGGCATTTCGCCGAAGGGGCCGGACAGGAGCCGCCTCGGCGTGATGGGCACGGACGCCGAAGTGTGGACGCAGGTCCTCAACGTCAATCTCGTCTCGACAGCGCTGATCGCACGCGCGCTCATGCCGGAGCTGGAAGCGGCGAAGGGTTCCATCGTCAACGTCACCTCGATTGCCGGTTCGCGTGTGCATCCCTTCGCCGGTGTCGCCTATGCGGCTTCCAAGGCCGGGCTTGCCTCGCTGACCCGCGAGATGGCGCATGAATTCGGCAAGCGCGGCGTGCGGGCGAATGCGATCGCGCCCGGCGAGATCGAAACCTCCATCCTGTCACCCGGCACCGATGCGCTGGTGGCGGCAGAAGTGCCCATGGGACGGCTGGGAGAACCGCGCGAAGTCGCGGAGACCATCTATTTCCTGTGCACCGAGCAGTCGTCCTACATCAACGGCGCGGAAATCCACATCAATGGAGGACAGCACGTCTGACGATGATCAAGCCGCGACGGATTTCCGTTGACCGGCGATGATCGGAATGCATCAATCGGCCGACATGTCCCGGGGAAAGGACAGGCCGGCTGTAAAGGCTGCGAGGCCGCGCAACGTCGAAGGCGAGCGCGGAGCAGGGCCGAAGGTCGCGACAGAGCCGCACCGGCTCGTCAATAAAACAGAAAAGGGGAATGCCATGAAGACGATCGTTAAATCCGGAATCCTGGCGGCCGCTGCGGTCGCCCTCTCGGCAAGCCTGGTTCTTCCGGCCGCTGCGCGGGACCTTACCGTCGTTTCCTGGGGCGGCAACTATCAGGACGCGCAGCGCAACATCTATTTCAAGCCGTTCTCCGAAAAGATCGGCAAGCCGGTGCTCGACGAAGCATGGGACGGTGGCATCGGCGTCATCCAGTCGAAGGTCAAGGCCGGCGCGCCGAACTGGGATGCCGTGCAGGTGGAGGCCGAAGAACTTGCGCTCGGCTGTGCCGATGGCCTTTACGAGAAGATCGACTGGGACAAGATGGGCGGCAAGGACAAGTTCCTCGACAGCGCCGTCAACGATTGCGGCGTCGGGGCCATCGTCTGGTCAACGGCCATCGCCTATGACGGCGACAAGCTGGCCGAGGGGCCGAAGTCCTGGGCGGATTTCTGGAATGTCGAGAAGTTCCCTGGCAAGCGTTCGCTGCGCAAGGGGCCGAAATATACGCTGGAATTCGCTCTTTTGGCCGATGGCGTCTCCAAGGACGAACTCTATGACGTGCTGTCTACCGAAGAAGGGGTCGAGCGCGCCTTCAAGAAGCTCGATGAACTGAAGCCGAATATCGTCTGGTGGGAATCCGGCGCGCAGCCGATCCAGTTCCTCGCCTCCGGCGAAGTCGCGATGACTTCGGCCTATAACGGCCGCATCACCGGCATCAACCGCTCCGAAGGCAAGAACTTCAAGGTCGTGTTCCCCGGCAGCATCTACGCCGTCGACAGCTGGGTCGTTCTCAAGGATGCCGAGAACAAGGATGTCGCACAGGACTTCATCGCCTTTGCGAGCCAGCCGGAGAACCAGGCCAAGCTGCCGGAATCCGTTGCCTACGGCCTGCCCAACAAGGAGGCTGCGGCCATGGTGCCGGCGGAGCTCGCCAAGGACCTGCCGACGGATCCGGCGAACCTGCCGGAAGCCATCGCACTCAATGTCGATTTCTGAATCGACAACGCGGAATCGCTGACGCAGCGGTTCAATGCCTGGCTGGCCCAGTGAGGATATCCGCGGCGAAGGGCGTCCTCACGGGCGCCCTTCCTGACTGGCCGGATGCGTCGCAACCCCTTCATGCCGCATCCTTCGCCGCTAGCGATGGAGCATTCCTTGGCCGAATTCATCAAATTCGATCGCATCACCAAATTCTACGGCCCGCTCTGTGTGGTCGAAAACCTTGACCTCAGCATTGCGAAGGGTGAGTTTGTCAGTCTTCTGGGGCCGTCCGGTTCCGGCAAGACGACGCTGCTCATGATGCTTGCCGGTTTCGAACAGGCGACGTCCGGCAAGATCCTGCTCGATGGTGCGGCCATCAACGATGTGCCGACCCACAAGCGCGATATGGGTGTCGTTTTCCAGAGCTATGCGCTCTTCCCCCACATGACCGTCGGCGAGAACATCGCTTTTCCGCTGCAAATGCGCGGCATCGACAAGGCCGAGACCGCCGCGCGCGTCAAGCAGGCGCTCGATATGGTGCAACTGTCCGCACTGGCCGACCGCCGTCCCTCGCAGCTGTCCGGGGGGCAGCAGCAGCGCGTGGCGCTTGCCCGCGCGCTGGTCTTCGAACCGCGCGTCGTGTTGATGGACGAACCGCTCGGCGCGCTCGACAAGCAGCTGCGCGAGCAGATGCAGCTCGATATCCGTGATCTTCATCGCCGGCTCGGGTTGACCATCGTCTTCGTGACGCATGACCAGTCCGAGGCGCTGACCATGTCGGATCGCGTCGCCGTCTTCAACAAGGGAAAGATCGAGCAGATCGGCACGCCGCGTGAGGTCTACGACGAGCCGGCGACCCGCTTCGTGGCCGAATTCATCGGCGAGACCAACCTCGTCGAGGGGGTCGTGGAAGCGATAGAGGGGCGGGAGGCGACGGTGCGACTGCCGAATGGCGCGCACATCGTCTCGGCCGTTTCGGACGGCGTGGCCGCTGGCCAGCCGGTCTACCTCTCCATCCGCCCGGAGCGCATCGATCTTGCCGAAGCCCGCGGTGAGGCCCGCAACGTGCTGGAAACGGAGGTCACGGACAGCGTCTACCAGGGGGATCACCTGCGCGTTCAGCTGCGGAACGACGCGCATCCGCTGATCGCGAAGCTTGGACGTCGCTCGCGGGAATTCGCGCCGGGCACCAAGGTCTTCGCTGCCTTTTCGGCGGGCGATTGTCGGGTCATCGCGCCATGAACGGCCCGTCGCCCCGCATGGGGCGCTCCCTGTTGCTGCTTGCGCCGCTTTTTCTCTTCCTCATCGGCTTCTTCGTCTGGCCGCTGTTCAGCATGATGTCGCAGGCCGTGTCCGACCCTGCGGTCCTGCGCCTCTTGCCGCGTACGGCAGATGTGGTGGGTGAGTGGGATCGCCAGTCTCCGCCGAGCATGCCGATGCAGACGGCGCTGATGGACGATCTCAAGGCTGTCGACGACGATCAGGCGCTCGGCGACATGGTGCGCCGCCTCAACAGCGCCCGCTCCGGCTTTCGCACCTTGATGTCGAAGACGACGAGCGCGCTTTCCGACACCGCAAATCCGCCGCCCGATCTGGTTTCCATCGACAAACGGTGGGAAAAGCCGGAATTCTGGATCGCGATTGCCGATGCACTGTCGCCACTCACCGACCGCAACCTGCTCGCGGCCGTCGATCTCGGGCGCAACGCGGCGGGCGCTATCGAGCATCTGCCAGCCGACCAGTCCGTCAACCGTGTGATCCTGGTGCGGACGTTCTGGATTGCGGCGCTTGTCACGTTCTTCTGTGCCTGTATCGGTTTTCCCTATGCGATCATCGCCGCATCGCTGAGCGGCTGGAAGCGTGACCTGATGCTGGCCGCCGTCCTGCTGCCGCTCTGGACATCTCTTCTGGTGCGCACGGCCGCATGGTTCATCCTCTTGCAGGAGCAGGGGCTGATCAACGACTTCCTGCGCGCCATCGGCCTCATCGACGCGCCGCTGGCGCTCATCTTCAACCGCACCGGCGTCATCATCGCCATGACGCATGTGCTGCTGCCCTTCATGGTACTGCCGATCTATTCGGTACTCATCACCATCCCGAAGAACCTCATGCCGGCAGCTGCTTCGCTCGGTGCGCCGCCGATGCGCGCCTTCCTGCGCGTTCTGCTGCCGCTCAGCCTGCGCGGCGTCGCGTCGGGGGGCCTGCTCGTCTTCATCTCGGCCATAGGCTACTACATCACGCCGGCGCTGATCGGCGGGCCGGGCGACCAGATGATTTCCTCGATCATCGCGTTCTACGCGACCGGGTCAGCCAACTGGGGCATGGCCGGCGCACTCGGCATGGTGCTGCTGGTGGCGACGCTGTTGCTCTACAGCGTCTATGCGCGGCTTTCCTCGGACGAGCCGGGGAGGCGATGACCATGCCGATGAAGATTGCAAAATTCACCTTCGCCCTGCTGACGATCCTGTTTCTCGTCGCGCCACTCATCGCCATCCTGCCGCTCGCCTTCACATCGAGCGTCATCCTGACCTATCCGATACCGTCGTGGTCCCTGCGCTGGTTCGAAGAACTGTTCTTCGCGGATGCCTGGCGCCGGGCGATCATCAACAGCCTGATCATCGGCGCGGGCACGACGCTGCTCGCAACCGTGCTGGGCACCGCAGCCTCGCTCGGCTTGCGCAACCGTCTTTTCTTTTTCCGCGGCTCCATGCGTACGCTCTTCCTGCTGCCCATGGTCGTGCCGGCGGTGGTGCTGGGCGTCGGCATGCAGGTGCTTCTCGCGCGCTTCGGCCTCATCAACAGCTATGCCGGCGTGATCATCGCGCATACGGTCGTGGCGGTTCCCTTCGTGGTGGTGAGCGTGACGGGCGCGCTTGCCGGCATCGACGAACGGGTGGAGCTTGCCGCCCAAAGTCTTGGAGCGCCGCCCGTCACCGTCTTCCGGCGCGTGACACTGCCCCTTGCCATGCCGGGCGTGCTGTCCGGCGCCGTACTCGCCTTCGCGACCTCGCTCGACGAGGTGGTGCTGACCCTCTTCGTCGCCGGTCCCAACCAGCGCACGCTGGCGCGGCAGATGTTCTCCAGCATTCGCGAGAACATCAGCCCGGCGATTGCCGCGGCAGCGTTCCTGTTCATCGCGGCGACCATCCTGATCGGCCTCGCCGTGGTGCTGTCGCGGTCTATGCTGGCGAAGCGGACGAGACCGGCCGCTTCATGACATCCGCAAGCACGGTATAGATACGCGGCTCGAGCATGAGGGCCACGTTGAAGCGCATGAAGTTGCCGGCACTCTGCGATACGCTGAACACGTTGCCCGGCGCCAGGACCACGCCCTGTGCGAGTGCCGTTTGCGCGACCTCGGCGGAATCCAGCCCTTCCGGCAGCCGGCACCAGAGATAAATCCCGCCGCGCGGCATCAACCAGGGCTCGATGCCGAGGCGGGACAGGCGGTCGGCCGTCTCGCGCCGGACGCGCACCAGCTTGCGGCGCACATCCTCCATATGCTTGCGGTATCCGCCGCCCGCCAGCATGTGGGTGATGATCTCGCTTGCCAGCGGGCTCGGGCCGCCGAAATTCGTCGCGATTTGCAGGTCGATCAGGCCCTCGACCCAATCCGGGCGCGCCGCGATATAACCGCAACGCACCGCCGCCGAAAGGGTTTTCGAGAAACTGCCGATCCGAATGACCCGCTCCAGCCCATCGAGCGCCGCAAGCCGGGTGGATGGCTCCAGCTCGAAATCCGCAAAGATATCGTCTTCGACGATGATGGTGTCATTGGCCGCGGCGGCGTTCAGCATCCGGTGGGCGACCTGGGGGGATAGGGTCGAGCCCGTCGGATTGTGGATCGTCGAATTGGTGACGTAGAGCCGGGGGCGGTGAGCCGGAGTATCGCCTCGAAGGCGGCGATGTCGGGCCCGTTATGCGTGCGCGCCACGCCGACAACCTTGACCTGATGCGCTTTCAGCATCGCCTGGAAATTGAAATAGCAGGGGTCGTCCACCAGCACCGTGTCGCCGGGCCGCAGGAGGAAACGGCAGATGAGATCAAGCGCCTGCGTCCCGGTGCTGGTCAGAACCAGGTTGTCGGGTCCGGCCGGAATGCCGTTCTCCGCAAGACGGCCGAGCAGAAGGCGTCGAAGGGCAGGGGAGCCGCGCGTGCTGCCGTAGTAGGCCAGGAGCGCGTCGTCGCTGCGCGCAAGGCTTCGGATCGCCCGCCGCACGGCATCGTTGGGCATCCAGTCGGCCGGCAACCAGCCGCAGCCGGGCTTGAGCGTGGTGTCATCAGCATCGAGCGACTGCCGCGATACCCAGAACGGATCGACGGCCCGCGCTTTGGGGTTTTCGGCCTCGGCGAGCTTCAGCGGCGGAAGGGCGGCGCCGGATACGTAGAAACCCGATCCCTGCTGGGCGCGGATCAGTCCTTCCGCTGCAAGCCGGTCATAGGCCTCCACGACTGTGGAAGGGGATACGCCCATCGTGGCCGCGAAATTGCGGATCGAGGGGAGGCGGTCCCCGGGACCAAGCATGCGACCGGCGATCCGCCCGCGAACGGCGTTCATGACATCGGAAGTCCGTGTGCCTGTTGCTGTCGTCGTCATGTCAGGCCTTTGTATGGCTCACTGCACCAGTACAGTTTTTTAGAATTGTACTGCACTGTTCCTGTCATTTCCAGTGTCCCCGCGCTTAACAGGACGGGAAAGGCAAGGTGCTATGAAAACATCGATGGAAGGCTGGGGCAGCGGGCTGACGGGCGTTGTCATCTTCAGTGGGTCGCTCCCGGCGACGCGTCTAGCAGTGGGAGATTTTTCGCCGCTGTTTTTGACCTCCGCGCGGGCGGTGATCGCCGGGACGCTGGCGGCGATCTTTCTCCTCGCCTTGCGGCAAGCCCGACCGCGGCAGGACAATCTCCTGTCGCTCGCCGTCGTCGCACTCGGCGTCGTCGTCGGCTTCCCGCTACTGACGGCGATTGCCCTGCAATATGTCACGGCCGCGCATTCGGCGGTTTTCATCGGGCTCCTGCCGCTGGCGACCGCGATCTTCGGCGTGCTGCGCGGCGGTGAGCGGCCCAAGCCACTGTTCTGGCTGTTCTCCTGCATCGGCAGCGCGACCGTCGTGGGCTTTGCTTTGACCGCCGGCGTGGAGGTTTCTCTTGTCGGCGATTTGCTGATGGTCGCGGCGATCATCCTCTGCGGTCTCGGTTACGCGGAGGGGGCAAAGCTCTCGCGCGCCATTGGCGGCTGGCAGGTCATCTGCTGGGCGCTCGTCCTGTCGCTGCCGCCGATGGCGGTCATCGCGCTTCTGTGGCTTCCGGATGCCTGGAGCGGCATTGCGCCACGTGCCTGGGCCGGTCTGTTTTACGTCTCCGTGTTCAGCATGCTGGTCGGCTTCTTCTTCTGGTACCGAGGCCTGGCGAAGGGCGGTATCGCGGCCGTCGGCCAGTTGCAGCTGCTGCAACCCTTTTTCGGTCTTCTGATTGCTGCCGTGCTGCTTCACGAGAAGGTCAGCCCGTTCATGATCGCGACGACGCTCGCCGTGGTGCTTTGCGTAGCGGGCGCACGGAAGTTCGCGCGTTAAGACGTAAACGAGGGGGCGTAAAACGCCCCTCGTCGACCGTTTTGCCGTGCTGCAAGTGTCGTACGGTTGACCGCGTGGCCACCAGGCAGGACTGACAAAGAGGAGAAGAGACGCTGCCTGAAGCCAAGGAAATGGATAGGCGGAAGGATGCCTTAGCCTATGCCGGCCCGCTTGGTGCGTCGTCGGCCGGTCTCATGATCCCCGCGTCGGTCTCGCAGACCTCGACATGGCGGGCGAGTGCTTTCGTGTTGAGGATGGCGGCGATGGTGGTGATGTCGCGGCGCTCGAACTTCGGCGTCTGCTGGACTGCTTTCAGTCTTTCCAGAAGGGCTAAGCGGGTCATGACAGCCTCCTTGCTATGCTGGTATGTGGTGATGCGCCCGAAGCGGGCTGCTTTCGGCTCGGTGTCCTTGCTGAGCGTTGAACGATGCCGCCCGCCCGGAAGGGCGCGGCGGCGTGATCGGTGGGAACCGTCAGGCGGCCTTCTTGCCGGCGTCGAAGGGGATTTCGATATCCACGGCGAGCGTGGAGACCTGCGCGCCGCGCTCCATCTTGATGCTGACCTTCTCGTCGTCCACCTGCATGTGCTTGGAAATCGCCTTCAGGATTTCATCGCGCAGCTTGTTGACGAGGTCGACATCGCCGGTGGCGGCGCGTTCGTGGGCGAGCAGAACCTGCAGCCGCTCACGGGCTGCCGGCGCCGACTGGCCGCGGGAGAAGAAACCGAAAAGTTTCATGCCGCCTTCCTTCCGAAAATCTTGCCGAGGAAGCTGCGCTTCTCGCCAGGAATCGTGACCGGCAGGTCCTCGCCCTTGAGACGGCGCGTGGCTTCGAAATAGGCGAGCGCGGGCGCGCTGCGACCGTCGGCCAGTGTCACGGGGGCGCCGACATTCGATGCGCGCAGCACGTCCATGCTTTCCGGGATGATGCCGAGCAGCGGGATGGAGAGGATCTCCAGCACGTCGTCGACCTTCAGCATGTCGCCGCGTTCCGCGCGGTTGGCATCATAGCGGGTCAACAGCAGGTGCTTTTCGATGCGCTCGCCGTTCTCCGCCTTCAGTGTCTTCGAATCGAGAAGGCCGATGATGCGGTCGGAATCGCGGACCGAAGAGACCTCGGGATTGGTCACGACGATGGCGACATCCGCATGGCGCATGGCAAGCGTCGCACCGCGCTCGATGCCGGCCGGGCTGTCGCAGATCACCCAGTCGAACGCGCTCTTCAGCGCCGCGATGACCTTCTCGACGCCCTCGGGCGTGAGATTGTCCTTGTCGCGGGTCTGCGAGGCCGGCAGCAGATAGAGCGTCTCGACGCGCTTGTCGCGGATGAGCGCCTGCGTGAGCTTTGCTTCGCCCTGAATGACGTTGACGAGGTCGTAGACGACGCGTCGTTCCGCCCCCATGACGAGATCGAGATTGCGCAGGCCGACGTCGAAATCGACGACGACGACCTTTTCGCCGTTCTGCGCCAGCGCGGCGCCCAGTGCGGCCGACGACGTCGTCTTGCCGACGCCGCCCTTACCCGATGTGACAACGATGACCTTGCCCATATACCTCTCCAGTCCGTAGGATTCGTGTTCAGCCGAGTATCGCGGCCTTGATGGTTTCGCCTTCGAGCCAGATCTGCCCGGCCTTGCCGCGCAGTTCGGGTTCCATGTCTTCGGCAGTCTTGTAGAAGCCGTCGATTGCAATGAGTTCTGCTTCCAGCTTGCGGCAGAAGATGCGTGCCTCGGCATTGCCGGTCGAGCCCGCCATCGCCCGGCCGCGCAGCGCGCCGTAGACGTGGATGGAGCCACCCGCGACGACTTCGGCGCCGGATCCGACCGACCCGACGATGGTCACGTCGCCCTCGGGAAAGAAGATCGACTGGCCGGACCGCACCGTGCGGGAAACGATCAGGGACGGCGCTGCCGTGACCGGCTGTTGCAGGGGAACGGCCGGTGCTTCGGCCTCAACGGGATCGACCGTCTCCTTCTCCGTCTTCTGCGATTCGGCCGGGGCTTCGAAATCGGCAGCCGGGCGGCCGTCGGTCATCGCCGGCGGCATGTCGGGGCCGAGTTGCGAGGTGCGCGCGCCCTCGATGCCCATCACCCGGACATTGCGGGACGACAGTTGCTCGACGAGTTCGCGCAGTTCCTGACGGTCGATATCGAGGCCATCGATATCCAGCACGACCGGACGGCGAAGGAAGAAGCCGGCCGAACGGGCCGCCAGATCGTCGAGCCGCACCAGCCAGTCCGCAACGGGCAGTTCCGGGGTCAGCGCAAGCGCGAGAAAGGACCGCCCCTTGAGGCGGATCGGCCGGGGTTGAGTTAACACGTCAGTCATCTTGGTTAATTTTCGGTAGCTTTGTGTAGCGGTGAAATGGTTAACAAAGCGTTAATTTCAGGTTTGGCTGGCGCGAGGCATGACGCGCCACAATTCACCGGCACGGGCAGCGCCAATGTGGCGCGGAAAGCCTGTGAGGCAGCATTTGGCGTCATGCCCGGCAGGCAATTTGGCCGCCGCTGCAACCGAGCGAAGTGAGGTTCAGCCGTCATCCGGCCGGTTATGCATCACGCGGAGTCTTCTTTTTGCCGGCGTAGCGGCAACGATTCTTCAGGCTGGAGCGATGAATTCGCCGACTCACTTGGCAGGCAGGTCTGGCGGCGACGTTACCGTCTCGGCGAATGCCATCCCGTCGGCTTCGGGAAAGGTGCGACGCGCAAGGGCGCGTCGCACGGATTTCGGGAGGGTGCCGTCAGAGCGACGCTTCGATCTTTTCGGCGGCTTCCGGCGTGACCCAGGCTTTCCAGGTATCCTTGTTTTCGGAGAGGAAGTGCTTGGCGCCGTCCTCGCCGCTCGCCTGATTGTCGGTCATCCAGGCCATCAGCTTGTTGATGGTGTCGTTGCTCCAGGAGCGCTTGTTGAGATAGTCCATGACCTCGGGGCCGACGCGCTCGGAGAAAGGTTTGGCAACCAGTGTGACGATCGTGTCCACCGGCCAGCCGTTCGGCTTCGGATCCGGGCACGCTTCGACGGTGTTGCAACGCTTCCACTCGGCCGCGTCATTGTCGACGCCCTCGGCGAGGCGTACCATCTGGTATTTGCCGAGAAGCGCGGTCGGAGCCCAGTAATAGGCCACGAAGTTTTCCTTGCGCTCGTAGGCCTTGGCCATCGAGCCATCGAGACCCGCCGCCGAGCCCGTGTCCACCAGCTTCCAGCCGAGCTTTTCGCCGTCGAAGGCCTTGAACAGCTGCGAGGTCACAACCGTGCCGCCCCAACCCTGCGGACCGTTGAGGATGGCACCCTTGCTCTTGTCTTCGCTGTCCGGGAACAGATCGGGATGCTTGAGGAGATCCGGGATCGTCTTGATGTCAGGGTGGGCTTCCGCGACATATTGCGGGATCCACCAGCCCTGCACGCCGCCATCTGGCAGCGGTGAACCGACCTGCACGATGCGGCCTTCATCCGTGCCCTTCTTGACGACGTCGGGCAGAAGGTCGATCCAGGCTTCAGGCGCGATGTCGGGCTGGCCTTTTTCGGCCATCGACGTGATCGTCGGCACGGTGTCGCCGATCGTGATCTCGGCATTGCAGCCATAGCCGGCGTTGAGAATGATCTTGTCGAGGTTGGAAATCACCTCGGCGCTCTGCCAGTTCATGCTGGCGATGGTGACATCACCGCATTCCGCAGCATTGGCGATGGACGCGCCGGCGAGAAGGCCCAGTGTCAGACAGGTCGATGCAAGCAGTCTCTTCATTGTGGTTCCCTTTGTTTGCGGCATCTTCTCTGCGGGCCGCCGCTTTGGCCCCATCCTGCGTCGCTAGGAACCGTCTCCCAGGCGCAGCGATTTCTCTTGGGCCGCGGTCAGGCCCTGTGCGACGGCGGCGCGAAACCCCGCGCGTGTCATCGCCTCGATAGCCGCTGCGGTGGTGCCGCGATACTCGAGAAAGGTCCTGACCGTTTCGGCGGGACAGTCGTCTCGTTGCTCCAGCATCCGGCCGGCACCGATCAGAAGCATGTTGACCGCGCGGCGTGCGACATGCGGGTCGAGCCCCCTGGAAACAGCATCGGCCATCATGGCGTCGGCGAGGAGCGCCGGAAACGCCGGACCGGAGCCCGTGAGGCCGGTGAGATAGTCGATCTCCGCTTCACTGCGCACCTCGTCCTGTACGCCACAGGCATCGAAGATCGCCCTGATGATCGCGCGGTCGGCGTCCTCGATCCCGTCGGCCGCCAGCCATGGCGTATAGGATCTGCGGACTTCCGCTGCGGCGTTCGGCAGGGCGCGGACGGCTCTGTGAGTGCGGTGGCGGTCGCCAAGTGCTGCGAGACGGATGCCGGCCATGACGGAGATCACGAGCTTGCCGTCCGCCGTCACGTTGAGGTCCTGCCAGTCGGACGGGCGGATGGAGAGGATGACGATATCGGAGCGATCGGCAAGCGCCTGGTTGTCTTTCGTCCAGAAGGCGCCGGGGAAACGGTCCGGGCGTGTGCTGCGGTAGGAGACGGCGAGATTTTCCGGGGCGACGACACCGGACTCCAGCATCGCGGCGGCCATCGCACCGCCTAGCCAGCCGGCCCCGCCGATAATGCCGATCCTCAGGTCCTTGCCCTGTTCCACCCTGCTTTCACTCCGGTTTGTACCCATGCCGCGCGAAGAAGCGATCGAGTTCCCGCTGTTGCGGAACCTCGCCGGTATAGATCGCGATATATTCGGGGATGCGCTTCATGCGCAGCGCGATGTCCTCGCGCGACTGCATGGAGATATAGCCGATCTGGACGAGATAGGTCGTGCGCGCGCGAACGTCGGCGGGGCCTTCCTCATGGCCGAACCGCACGAACATCCGGCGGAGCGCTTCCATTCTCGTCTGGTCGGCCGCATGCACTTCCGCGAGGATATCGGGAGACTGCAATGCCCAGCTGCGAACGGCAAATTCGAACTGTGAATCGAACAGGTCCTTGTTCAGCCAGCAATCGAAGACATTGAGCATCGCCTCGGCGAGTGTCTCCGCATAGGCCTCTGACTGTTTCACGAGGTTGCCGGTGTTCTTGTCCCTCCAGCGCGCGATCAGCGCATCGAGCAACTCTTCACGGTCCTTGAAGAACCAGTAGAAACTGGTGCGGGAGAGATTGAGCCTTTTGGCCAGCGGCAGGATCTTGACCGAGTCGACGCCGGACTCGAGCAGCGCCTCATAGGCGGCCTCCAGCCATCCCTCCTGGGAGCCACGCCAGCCGCTGTCAGTGGTCGCCTGTTCCATGAAATCCTCCTAGCAAATCCGTCCCACTGGAGCAAGGAAAATGTACACATATGTCAATTAGCCGAACGAGCCTGTCCGATAATATTGACGCTTATGTACATTTCTGTTTAGCTTCCATCATAATTCCCTTAGACCGGAGCCCGGCGCATGTCGAACGATCCTCTGCTTCAGCCGTATCAGCTGAAGCATCTGACCCTCCGCAACCGCATCATCGTCACCTCGCACGAACCGGCCTATCCCGAGGATGGCATGCCGAAGGGTCGCTACCGGGCCTATACGGTGGAGCGCGCCAAGGGCGGGGTCGCGATGACGATGACGGCCGGCTCCGCCGCCGTCTCCAAGGATAGCCCGCCGGTCTTCAACAACCTGCTGGCTTACAAGGACGAGATCGTCCCGTGGATCCGCGAGATGACCGACGCCGTGCACGAGGAAGGCGCGGCCATCATGATCCAGCTGACCCATCTCGGCCGCCGCACGCGCTGGGACAAGGGCGACTGGCTGCCGGTCGTGGCGCCGTCGCATCACCGCGAGGCAGCGCACCGTGCGTTTCCGAAGAAGCTGGAAGACTGGGATATCGAAAGGATCATCAAGGACTTCGCCGATGCGGCCGAGCGCATGAAGGCCGGCGGCATGGACGGGGTCGAGCTGGAGGCCTACGGCCACCTGATCGACCAGTTCAATTCGCCGCTGACCAATGAGCTGGACGGCCCCTATGGCGGCTCGCTCGACAACCGCCTGCGCTTCTGTCTCGACGTGTTCAAGGCGATGCGCGAGCGCGTCGGCGACGATTTCATTCTCGGCGTGCGCTACACCGCCGACGAATGTCTTCCCGGCGGGACCGGAAAGGCCGAGGGCCTCGAAATCTCCCGCCGCCTCAAGGAAAGCGGCCTGATCGACTACCTCAACGTCATCCGCGGCCATATCGACACCGATCCCGGTCTGACGGATGTCATCCCGATCCAGGGCATGGCGAGTGCGCCGCACCTCGATTTTGCCGGCGACGTGCGCGCAGCCACGAAGTTCCCGACCTTCCACGCGGCCAAGATCCAGGACGTGGCTACCGCGCGCCACGCCATCGCGATGGGCAAGGTCGACATGATCGGCATGACGCGCGCGCATATGACCGACCCGCACATCCTGCGCAAGATCATCGAGAAGCGCGAGGACGACATCCGGCCCTGCGTCGGGGCGAACTACTGTCTCGATCGCATCTACCAGGGCGGCCTGGCGTTCTGCATCCACAATGCTGCGACCGGGCGCGAAGAGACGATGCCGCATGTCATTCCGAAGGCGGAGGTGCGCAGGAAGGTCGTCATCGTCGGCGCCGGCCCGGCCGGGCTGGAGGCGGCGCGTGTCTCGGCCGAGCGCGGTCACGAGGTCGTTGTCTTCGAAGCGGCGAACAATGCCGGCGGCCAGATCCGGCTGACGGCGCAGAGCGAGCGTCGCCGCGAAATGATCGGCATCATCGACTGGCGCATGAGCCAGTGCGAGAAGCTGGGCGTGACCTTCCATTTCAACACCTGGGCGGATGCCGAGACGATCACGGCTGAGACGCCTGATGTCGTGATCATCGCAACGGGCGGACTGCCGCATACGGATGTGCTCACCAGCGGCAACGAACTGGTCGTTTCCTCCTGGGATATCATCTCCGGCGATGTGAAGCCCGGCACCAACGTGCTCGTCTACGATGATGCGGGCGATCACGCCGGTCTGCAGGCCGCCGAGTTCATCGCGAAGGCCGGTGGCAAGGTCGAGATCATGACGCCGGACCGGTCCTTCGCGCCCGAGGTCATGGCCATGAACCTCGTGCCCTACATGCGCTCGCTGCAAAAGCTCGACACGACCTTTACCGTCACATACCGGCTGGAAGCGGCCGAGAAGAGCGGCAATCAGATCATCGCCCATGTCGGAAGCGACTACGGCGGCGTCTCCCGCCAGCGTACGGTGGACCAGATCGTCGTCAACCATGGCACAATTCCGCTGGATGACCTCTATTTCGAGCTGAAGCCCGGTTCGAGCAATCTCGGCGAGGTTTCCTATGACGACCTCGTCGCAGGAGCGCCGCAGACCGTGCGGCGCAATCCTGACGGCGCCTACCAGCTCTTCCGGATCGGCGATGCGGTTGCCGCGCGCAACACCCATGCCGCCATCTACGACGCCCTGCGCCTGGCGAAGGACCTCTGATCATGCCACGCAGCGATGTCCTGCAAGGCTTCCTCGATGCCATCTTCGGCGCCTTCGATGACTGTGTGACGGATGCGCGGGCGCGCGCGTCGATCACGCAGATCGTGGCGGCGCTGAAGGTGCCTCATCCGGAACAGCAGGATATCGGCCGGCGGCTGCCGGTCTGCGAGGGGCATCTGACGAATGCCCTTTCGGTGGGAAGCGACCGGCCATCTCTGGGCCTGTTGCTGGAGCGGTTCAGGGCGCTGGAACCGCTTCTGGAGTGGAAAACCCGTCCGCACTTCGATGAAACGGCGAGCGACAATTTCGCGATTGGGCATGCCAATACGATGATCGTCGGCCCCGGCGACCTTGAAGACCGGCGGGATATCTGGCTGGGCGTAAGCCTGCTGGCGCCGCAGGTGCGCTATCCCGACCACGATCATGCGCCGGAAGAGACCTATCTCGTGATGTCGGACGGCGAATTCCTGCACGGCGATTCCGGCTGGTTTTCGCCGGGTGTTGGCGGGACTTTCTACAATCCGCCCGGCATTCGCCATGCCATGCGCTCCGGAGGCAAACCGCTCTTCGCCTTCTGGGCACTGCTCCCCGACCAAACGAAGCGCTGATTTGCTATCTGTCGATGACGAGATCGCTGAGCGGTTTCGAGCAGCAGGGCAGGAAAAGGCCTGCGTCGATCTCCCGCTGCCGAATACCGCCATTGTGGTTCATGTCGACGCTGCCGGAAATCAGCTTGGATTTACAGGTGCCGCACACGCCGTTGGAACAGGACGAGGGAAGTTTCACGCCCGCCTTCTTGGCGCAGGACAGTATGGTCTGTTCGCCTGACACGGCAATCTCGCGCGCCTGCTTGGCGAAGGAAACCAGGAAGGTGCGCGTCGCCGCTTCGGCCACGACCGGAAGGTCGATGTCATCGATGACGGCCGCGTCGAAGCTCTCCTCCAGATAATTCGCCGAGGGAACCCCAAGCTCCGACGTGATCGTGCGCGCCGCCGCCATGAAGGGGGCAGGGCCGCAGCACAGCACGGTGCGTTCGGCAAGGTCGGGCACGGCAAGCTTCATGTAGTCGGAGGATATACGCCCTGTGAGGCCCGGCCAGTGCGCCTCGCCCGTAACCGTTTCCGGCAGGAAATGGAGCCGCAGCCCCTTCACGCGCTCTGCCAGCCATGTCAACTCGTTGCGGAAGATCAGATCCTTCGGGCTGCGCGCGGCATGCAGGAAGACCACATCGGCCGGCTCGCAGGTATCGGCGATGTCGCGCAGCATCGACATGACAGGCGTGATGCCGGAACCGCCGGAAAGGAAAAGATACTTGCGCGCATGGGGCCGGATGAAGTGGCCAAGCGGGCCGTTCGCCTTGACCTTCGCATGAACCGCGAGGTTGTCGTGCAGCCAGTTGGATATCCTGCCGCCGGCAACACGCTTCACAGTAATGGAGAAGGCATGGCTTCGCTTCGGCGAGGAAGAGATGCTGTAGCAGCGGCTTTCCGCTTCACCCGCCACATCGAGGTCGAACAGGAAGTACTGTCCCGCCTCGAAGGCGAAGCGTTTTCCCTCCGGCGACGCGAAGGTGAAGGTCTTCACGTCGTGCGTTTCCTGATGGATATCGATGCAGACGAGGTCTTCGTCCATTTCCCGCTTCCAGAGCGGAGCGTGATGCGCGCGCTCGGCCGGCAGAATATCGCTTCTAGTATCCATGGGCGCGCATCCGGTCGATATACCACGTCGCGAACTTGTCGAGGTTCGTCTCGGAGAAGGGCGAATAAGGGCCGGGTATATAGGCGGGATCCTCCACGCCGGCCTGGGAGCGGGCAACGAGCTCGGCGTCCTGGTCCGTCGTCGCGATCCAGACATTGGTCAGCTTGTCGAGATCGTAGTCGACGCCTTCGACCGCATCCTTGTGGACGAGCCACTTCGTGCGCACCAGCGTCGTATCGGCCGTGAGCGGGATGACGATCGACACCACGGCGTGATCGCCCATGAAGTGGTTCCAGCTGTTGTGGCCCCATAGATGGACATCGCCGAGGTCCTTGCGGGTCATCGTGCCGAGCAGCTTGGCGGATGCAGCGGTCGCATCGGGTGTCTGGGATTCACCGGCGCCGGAGATGATCAGACGTTGCGTGCGGAAATTCGTCGCGCAATCGACCAGTTGCTCCACGGCGGCGGAGGGAAAGCCGTCCGCCTCCCACTGGCTGGTTCGCGCCTCATACAAGGCAAAATGCTCTTCCGCCTGCGCCTTGTCCTCGGGGCTGAGCGCGTCCGGATCGAAACCGAAATCGAGATCGACGAAGGAAACGCACAGTTCCGGATGGTTGGCGGAGCAGTGGTAACATTCCCGGTTGTTTTCGATCGTCAGCTTCCAGTTGCCTTTCTCGATTACATCGGTCTCGTGGGCGACCTTGGCATTACGGATGTCGTAGGGCGCAAGACGGTCCCTCATCACCTCTTCCAGACGCGCAATGTCCTCCGGCGGATCGTCAGAAAGACAGGCATAGACGAGGCCGCCGATCGACTTGAAGGCAACCTGCTTGAGGCTGCGGCATTCCTTGTCGAAGCCCTTGCCCATATGCGGGGCGTAGCTGAGTTCGCCGGTCAGTTCATAGGTCCAGGTGTGGTAGGGACAGACGAGCTTGGAAACGATGGACTTGCCGGTATCCAGCAGGCGAGACCCGCGATGGCGACAGACATTGTGCAGCACGCGGATCTCGTTGTCGTCGTCGCGCAGCAGGATGAGGCTGGTTTTGCCGATATCGACCACCGTCGCGTCGCCCGGTTCCGGCACATCGCAATCCAGCCCGATGCAGATCCAGTGATTGCGGAAGAAGACCTCGAGGTCGGCCTCGAAGACGTCCTGCCGGGTGTAGAGGCCGGCCGGCAGGGAATGCCCTTCGGCTCTCTCGTCGAGCAGGGCGGAGATCGGGGTTGCGAACGTCTGAAGCATAATGCCACCTTATGTCGAGGCTGGAGTTCCCACGGCAGGATCGCCCACGTTTATCGGTTGCTCAACGGCATAAATGTGCAAGAATGGCATTACTAAATGTAATGCGTAGCCCATCGTTCTCGAAAGGCCGCCCGCTTTGGCAAATCTGCGCAGGAAACTCCCGCCCTTGACCGCGCTCACGGCCTTTGAGGCCGCCGCGCGGCATGCCAGCTTCACCCGCGCCGCCGCGGAACTGGGCGTGACGCAGGCCGCCGTCAGCCGCCAGATCCATCTTCTGGAGGAGGATTTCGGTTTTCCGCTGTTTCACCGGCTGCATCGCAGGATCGAGCTTACGGAGAAGGGGCGCATGCTGTTCACCGCGGCAGGGGATGCGTTCAGCCTGATCGCCGATACGGTGTCGGACCTGCGCGCAGAGGGACCGGACGACGAGCTGGCGATATCGGCGACCATATCCTTCGCCCATTTCTGGCTGATGCCGCGCATTGCGGCCTTTTCGCGGGCGCATCCCGAAATCAAGCTGCGCATCATAACCCAGGATGCTAGGATCGGAACAGAAGGCGGCGATATCGACCTTTCGCTGCGCTATGGCATGGGAACATGGCCGGATGGACAGGCGGTGTTCCTGTTCGAAGACGAAGTCTTCCCCATATGCAGCCCCGATTACAGACAGGCGAAAGGCCCGGTCGCGACACCGGCGGATCTCGTGGATCACCCACTGATATCGAGCGATGCCGATGATCCGACCTGGACGGGATGGGACGAATGGTTCGCGGCGTTTTCCATGAAGGCGCCGAAGAAGGGGCGGGGGCTCCGGTGCAGCTTCTATACCGAAGTCATCTATGCCGCGATGAACGGGCAGGGTATTGCGCTCGGCTGGAGCCGTCTTGTGTCCGACCTTATCCAGCAGGGCCGCCTGGTGCGCCTGACCGACGCGTCGATCCGCACCCGCGCGGCCTACTTCGTCGTCATACCGGCGCGAAGGCCGGTCAAGGAAAGCGCGCGGCTGTTCATCGAATGGTTGGGTTCGGAGCATGCCTCGGCTGAGCCCTCCGCACCGAATGCGTGAGGGTCGGTCGCTCAGCTTTCAGCCGAGAAGCCGGCGCCCGCCATGTCCGAAAGCGTTTTCGTGGCATCCATCAGGAGCTGGATCGTGGTGGAGATGTCGGGCGCGGCCGGCGCATTGATGAGCGTGATGTAGGGCACGGTCAGCGCGGCGATCGCCGTGCCGTCGGCGCCCAGCACCGGGGCGGACAGGTTGATGACGCCCGCCGTCTGGGCGCTGGGCATCATCTCGTGGCCGCGGGCGCGAATGAGGTCGAGGCGCGCCAGAAATTCGGGCGTTACGCGTGCATCGTCTCCGCCGCCACCGACATGTTCGGCGATCATGCGCCTGCGCTCTTCCGGCGAGCGGAAGGCAAGCAGGGCATGACCCGAGCCCGTATCGAACAGGCTGATGCGCGAGCCGACGCGGATGGAGATGCCCCAATATCCCGGCGCTTCCTGCTGCGCGATGACGATGGGATTGCCCCGATCGAAAACGACGAGCTGGTTGGCCTGTCGCGATGTCTCCGCAAGTTCCCGCATCAACGGAACGGCAAAGGAAACCAGCCGGCGAACGGGCGCGTGGAGCTGGGCGAGGCCGAAGAGCTTGAGGGTCAGCGAGAAACGATCGCCGTCGATGCGCGTGACATAGCCACGCTTCACGAGGCGATCGAGCATGCGGTAGAATTCGTTCGGGCTGCGATCCAGCCGTTTGGCGATCTCGGCCTGCGTCAACCCACCGTCGACAGCGGCGAGCAATTCGAGGATGTCGAGGCCCTTGTCCAGGGCCGGCGCCCTGTATCGATCATTCCCGTCGTCGGCCAACCGCCACCTCCTGTGAATATTGAAATTCATATACGCATGGCGCAACGCCGGCAATGCGCCGGCGGCATATATTGCTTGACTATAAATGAATAAATGATTTGTATT
The DNA here is from genome assembly GCF_009826875.1 of Shinella sp. AETb1-6. Taxonomy (NCBI): domain Bacteria; kingdom Pseudomonadati; phylum Pseudomonadota; class Alphaproteobacteria; order Hyphomicrobiales; family Rhizobiaceae; genus Shinella; species Shinella sp. AETb1-6. Next base: position 434,277 of record NZ_WUMM01000003.1, read on the forward strand.
TAAATCAGATCATCGCCGCAGATTATAGTAATGCGTCCTGCGCCATCCGGGTGCCTGACGCCTTATGCAAGGAGCAAACATGAGCCTTTCCCTTGAAAACAAGCGGGTCCTCCTGACCGCGGCGGGCCAGGGTATCGGCCGGGCGAGCGCACTCGCCTTCGCGCGCGCCGGCGCGAAGGTCGTTGCGACCGATATCAACGCCGACGCCCTGAAAAGCCTCGCCGCCGAGGCCAATATCGAGACCTACGTGCTGGATGTGCTTGATGCGGAAGCCGTCACCCGCATCGTCTCAGACACCGGTCCGTTCGATGTGCTCTTCAACTGCGCGGGTTTTGTGCATGCCGGCGCGATTCTGGAGATGTCCGACAAGGATCTCGACTTTGCCTTCGACCTCAATGTCCGCGCCATGGTGCGAACCATCCGTGCCGTGCTGCCGGCGATGCTGGAAAGGAAGGACGGGGCCATCATCAACATGGCGTCGGTCGCCTCCAGCGTGAAGGGTGTGCCGAACCGCGCCGCCTACACCATCACCAAGGCGGCCGTCGTTGGCCTCACCAAATCGGTCGCGGCCGATTATGTCGGGCAGGGCATTCGCTGCAACTGCATCTGCCCCGGCACAGTGGAGAGCCCGTCTTTGCAGGATCGCCTGCGCGCACAGGGCGATTTCGAGGCCGCACGCGCCGCCTTCATCGCCCGCCAGCCGATCGGCCGTATCGGCACGCCGGAGGAGATCGCCGACCTCGCCGTCTATCTCGCCGGCGCCACCTATACGACGGGCCAGGCCTACGCCATCGACGGCGGCTGGACCATCTGATGCATTGTCCGCCATCGGCATCGCACCGAGGGCCATTCGACCACTTCCAAGGGCCGCTTCCATGACCAAGATCACCAGCCTTCGCTCGATCGACCTGCGCTTTCCCACCTCGCAGAGCCTCGACGGCTCGGATGCCATGAACCCGGATCCGGACTATTCGGCCGCCTATGTCGTGCTCGGCACGGATGTGGCAGGGCTGGAGGGCCATGGCCTGACGTTCACGATCGGCCGCGGCAACGAGATCTGCTGCGCGGCAATCGACGCCATGAAGCATCTCGTCGTCGGCCTCGATCTCGACTGGGTGCGGGAGAATCCCGGCCGCTTCTGGCGCCATGTCACTGGTGACAGCCAGTTGCGCTGGATCGGCCCGGACAAGGGCGCAATGCATCTGGCGACGGGTGCGGTGGTCAATGCCGTCTGGGACCTGCTCGCCAAACAGGCCGGCAAGCCCGTATGGCGCCTGGTCGCCGAGATGCGCGCGGAAGAAATCCTCGATATCATCGACTTCCGCTACCTGACCGACGCGCTGACACCGGAGGAGGCGCTGGCCATCCTGAAGAAGGCGGAACCGGGCAAGGCGGAGCGCATCGCAACGCTCGAGAAGGAAGGCTATGCCTGCTACACGACCTCGGCCGGCTGGCTCGGTTACGATGACGAAAAACTGCGCCGCCTCTGCCAGGAGGCCGTCGACCAGGGTTTTACCCATATCAAGATGAAGGTCGGCCGCGATCTCGAAGATGACAAGCGGCGCCTGCGCATCGCCCGCGAGGTGATCGGCGACGAGCGCACCATGATGATCGACGCCAACCAGATTTGGGAGGTGGGACAGGCGATCGACTGGGTAAGGGAACTGCAGCCCTATAAGCCGTTCTTCATCGAGGAGCCGACGAGCCCGGACGATATTGCCGGCCACAAGGCCATCCGCAACGCGGTTCACCCGGTAAAGGTCGCGACCGGAGAAATGTGCCAGAACCGCATCATCTTCAAGCAGATGATCGCCGGCGGCGCGATCGACATCGTGCAGATCGACGCCTGCCGCATGGGTGGGCTGAACGAGGTGCTCGCCGTGCTGCTGATGGCCGCGAAATATGACCTGCCGGTCTGGCCGCATGCCGGCGGCGTCGGCCTTTGCGAATATGTCCAGCATCTCTCGATGATCGATTACATCGCCGTATCCGGCACGAAACAGGGCCGGGTGATCGAATATGTCGACCACCTGCACGAGCATTTCCTCGATCCCTGCCGCATCGAGAACGCCGCCTACATGCCGCCCGCGCTGCCGGGCTTTTCCAGCGAGATGAAGCCGGCGTCGATTGCGGCTTATACATTCAGGCCGTGACGCATCTCGGTGATTTCACACGGAGCTGAGGAGTTCAACCCTTTGCACCTGCGCGGAATTCGGCAAAGATAAGCCGTGACATCAGCATACAGGGAGCATCTGCCACCGTGACCCATATCCCGTCGACCTTCGCCACCGGATGCTTCGTCGGCCGGGCCTGGCTCCCCGAAGTTGCAGGGCCATCCCTTGTGACGGTCCGCGACGGCCGCGTCTTCGACATCACGGCGAGGGATTGCGCCACGATGCGCGACCTGCTGGAGCACGAAACGCCCGCAGATGTCGTACGCAATGCGCCGGGCCGGGACATCGCGCCGCTGGAAAACCTGCTTTCCCTCAGTGAGCCCGATCCATCCCGGCTCCACCTGCTCGCCCCCATCGATCTTCAGGCGGTGAAGGCTTGCGGCGTTACCTTCGCCCGCTCGATGATCGAACGCGTCATCGAGGAACGTGCGGCCGGCAATCCCGCGCGGGCGGCCAGCATTCGCGAGAAGGTATCGCAGATCATCGGCGCTAGCCTGCGCGACCTGAAGGCCGGATCGGACGATGCTCAGAGGGTCAAGGCAGCCCTGATCGAGGAAGGCCTGTGGTCGCAGTATCTCGAGGTCGGCATCGGGCCGGATGCGGAAGTCTTCACGAAGGCGCAGGCCATGTCCTCCGTCGGCACCGGGTCGGCCGTCGGCCTGCATCCGATTTCGAAGTGGAACAACCCCGAACCGGAAATCGTGCTTGCCGTTGATAGCCAGGGCCGTGTGAAGGGCGCCACGCTTGGCAACGACGTCAACCTGCGCGATGTCGAGGGGCGCTCGGCATTGCTGCTGGGCAAGGCGAAGGACAACAACGCATCCTGCGCCATAGGACCATTCATCCGCCTGTTCGATGACACCTACACCATCGACGACGTGCGCAATGCCGAGCTGGACCTGCGCGTCGAAGGCAAGGATGGTTTCGTGCTGCGCGGCAAAAGCTCCATGCGGGAGATCAGCCGGGATCCGCTGGATCTCGTCGCCCAGACCTGTGGTGCCCATCATCAATATCCCGACGGCTTCGTGCTGTTCCTCGGCACGCTATTCGCACCCGTCGAGGACCGTGATGCGCCGGGCGAGGGGTTCACGCACAAGATCGGTGATGTCGTGACGATCTCAAACGACCGGCTCGGTGCGCTCGTCAACACGGTGAGGCTGTCGACGGACTGCCAGCCCTGGACCTTCGGCGCATCCCATCTCATGCGCAATCTTGCGGCGCGCGGGCTGCTGTAGGGCGGGCCGGTTGCCTGACGGCCGACATTCAAATTGAAATCGGCATTCATCCCTTTATACCCTTGGGCGTACTACATAACGGGTGAATGATGTCCTCTGCTCCATCCCATGCCGGACGCTGGCTGGTCCTTGTCGCCGTCATGCTTGCCTTCCTGCCCGTCGTGCTCGACATGACCATCCTGCATGTCGCCGTTCCGACATTGACGCAGGCGCTCGGTGCCTCCAGCACGCAGGTTCTCTGGATCATCGACATCTATCCTCTGCTGATGGCCGGCCTGCTCGTGCCGATGGGCACGCTGGCCGACCGCGTCGGCAACCGGCGTATTCTTCTTGTCGGCCTGACCTTGTTCGGCATCGCCTCGGCGCTCGCGGCATTCGCGCCGAATGCGCCCCTGCTGATCGGCGCCCGCATGCTGCTCGCGCTCGGCGGATCGATGATCATGCCCTGCGTGCTCGGCATTATCCGCCGCACCTTCGAGGATGACGCCGAAAGGGCGATGGCGCTTGGCCTTTGGGGCACGGTCGGGGCGGCAGGGGCCGCCATCGGCCCCTTGATCGGCGGCGCGCTGCTGGAGCATTTCTGGTGGGGCTCGGTCTTCCTCATCAATGTGCCGGTGATGCTGATCGTCGCGCCGGCCTGCTATCTGCTCCTGCCGCGCGCCGAGGTGACCAGCCCCGGAAAGTGGGCGATCGGGCAGGCGCTCCTGCTCATCGCCGGCATGATTTCGCTCGTCTATGCCATCAAGGCCGGCTTCGGCGGCAAGCACACGCTGCCGGTCGTCCTGGTGGTGCTGCTGTTCGGCATGGCGATGCTCGGCCTGTTTGCCCGCAAGCAGCTGAATTCCAGCGAACCGATGCTGGATCTCTCCCTTTTCTCCCGTCCGGCGATCGTGGCCGGCATGATCATGGCGGTCGTCGCGACGGGCGCGCTGGCCGGTGTCGAGCTGACGCTCGCGCAGGAACTGCAGTACGTGCTCGACAAGTCGCCGCTGCAAGCCGGCATCTTCATGATACCGATCATGGCGGCCGCCGCAGTCGGCGGCCCGGTCGCGGGCTATCTCTCCAATCTTCTCGGCCTTCGTATCGTGGCAAGCGCGTCCATGTTCGCCTCCTCGCTTGCGCTCGCCTATCTCGCCCTGAGCGACTTTCATCACCCGGGTGTCATGGTACCCTTGATGCTCGCCGTGCTGGGCCTGATGCTGAGCATCGGGCTGACCGCCTCCTCCATTGCCATCATGGGCGCGGTCGAGGCCGAAAGGGGCGGGGCCGCAGGCTCGCTCGAAGCGACCGGCTATGAACTCGGCACGGGAATCGGCATCACGGTGTTCGGCGTCTTCATGTCCGCCGTCTTCGGCCACACGGTCGTCGTTCCCGCCGGCTTGTCACCCGAACAGTCTGCGCAGGCGGCCGAATCGATCGGCGATACCTATCTGGTTGCCCAGCAGCTTTCCCCCGAACAGGCAGAGGCTTTGATTTCCGCCGGAAAGGCGGCATTCACGGCGACGCATTCCGTGCTTCTATCGACCTCTGCCGGCCTGATCGGCGCGCTGGCCGTTCTCGTTCTCATCATGCTGGCCGGCTATCGCGAAAAGGGTGGCGCGCACCATTAGGGTCGCATCAGCGCCGTTTCTCAAAGCGCGTCCGTCGGCAGGCTGACGCGAAAATTTACCGACAATTAACGATATAATGTTCTGATTTCGAAAGGTTTTATTTCATTCATTTAAGTTCGGTCTCGGAGAAGACGATGCGCCCATTTCGATTCTGTGTGAAAACTCCGAATTTCGTTTCATCCGCATTGCTCGGCGATGGGCTCTGTCCCTCCCCGTCGATCCCGGTGCTTTGGCGGCCTGTCGTTGCGGGCGTTCATAACGGATCGAGGTTGGGGTCGGCGACGCCACGTCTGTCGCGTGCCATCCTACTTGGCTGCTTGATCACCAGTCTCAGGAACTTCCGCGACAGCTACGCGCTGACGGGAAGAATGGGTTTCAATATGCGGTTCTAACATATGGTTCCGCCGCGACCCCCGTGTTGCGGCGCAGCCATGTTGCTGCTATCGCCTGTCTTGCTATGCCGAGGGGATGATATGGCGCGGCGGGATCTGAGCAGGAGCTTTGAATGGGCGGTGTGCATTCTTTGCACCATCGCGCTGGTGGCTATCGCCTTTGGCCACCGCACGCCGGTCCTGGCCGCCCAGGCCTATACCCCCGCCGAAATCGCGCTTTACACGCTTCCGGACGGGACGCTGCCGGACCTATGCCTCGCCGGTCATGACGATGGGGGCAAGGCCCATGGCCAGGCGCCGCGCTGCGAGGCATGCCGGATCGCCGGCGATATCCTGGTACCGGAACCCGCCGACATCATCGGCGCCCGCATCGCATTTGCCGCTTCATTCGATCTGCCCGTTGCGATCGAGGGCGCCTACCGTAAGCTTCTCCCGCCAAACGCAAGCCCACGCGGACCACCCGCCATCGTCTGATCGCGGGACGGAAGCCACGCTATAGGCGGCCGGCCCGTTCAGCTTCGCCGCTTCTTCAAGCAGAAGCGAACGATCGGGCTGTTCGATGGCATCGAAGGAATCGCGTCAAGCAAGGGTAAGCGTCCTTGTTCCTCCAGCGATCCCGCTGGATTGCCCCCGAACGGCCTCTCAAAAACAAATTTCTCTGTCGATACGAGAATTTCGAGAGGTTCTCTCCATGTCCACCGTAACGGGGCTATCATCGCCTCCGAATGAAACCGCCGGCCTTTCGCGCCGGTTCTATCTCACCGCCTGGCGCTGGCATTTTTATGCCGGTCTCTATGTCGCGCCGTTCCTCATCATGCTTGCGGTCACCGGGCTCATCATGCTGTGGGCCGGCGTCCTGGTCGGCCGCGACGGTGAGAACGCGTTCAGGGTCACGCCGGGCCAATCGGTCACCGCCGTGTCGAAGCAGGCGAGTGCGGCCTTCATCGCCGTGCCCGGGCAAGTGGTTCAATATATCGCGCCGCGCACCGCAGATGGGGTCTCGGTCTTCCGTATCGATCACGACGGCGCTGCCTCGATGGTCGCCGTCAATCCTTACACGGCGGATGTTGTCGGTCAGTGGAGCCGGCGCGATGCCCTATATGATCTCGCCAACGACATCCACGGCACGCTGCTCCTCGGCACCGTCGGCGACAGGCTGATCGAGATCGCGGCGGGCTTCGGTATCGTGCTTGTCATCACGGGCCTCTATCTCTGGTGGCCGCGCGACGGAAAGGGATTGCGCGCGGCGCTCGTGCCCGATCTGTCGGCGAAGGGGCGGCAGTTATGGAAGTCGCTGCATCTCAGCATCGGCTTCTATGTGTCTCTCGTTCTTGTGCTTTTCCTGCTCTCCGGCCTCACCTGGGCGGGCGTGTGGGGCGAGCGCATGACGCAGGCCTGGAGCACCTTTCCGGCACAGAAGTGGGATAACGTTCCCCTGTCGGACATCACCCATGCCAGCATGAACCATGGCGGCATCAAGCAGGTGCCGTGGACGCTGGAGCAGACGCCGATGCCCGCCTCGGGCTCGGATGCCGGCATTGCGGGAACGCCGCAAGGCGAGCCTGTCACGATCGATGCGGTCGTAGCGCTCGCCCGCAAGCTCGGCTTCGACCAGCGCTTCCAGCTCGCTTTCCCGAATGGTGAAACGGGCGTCTGGACCATTGCCCGCGATACGATGAGCAATGACAGCTCCGACCCGCTATCCGATCGCACGGTCCATGTCGATCAATATACCGGCAAGGTTCTCGCCGATGTCGGCTTTGCGGATTACGGCCTGCCCGGCAAGGCGATGGCCGTCGGCATCGCGTTTCACGAGGGCGACATGGGCCTGTGGAACCTCGTGCTCAACACGCTTTTCTGCCTGTCGATCGTGTTCCTGTCGGCGAGCGGTGTCGTGATGTGGTGGAAGCGTCGTCCCAAGGGTGCCGTCCGCCTCTTCGCGCCGAATATCAGCGAACCGGGCCCGCTCTGGAAGACCGGTGCCGTCGTCATGCTGGCGGTGTCGCTGCTGTTTCCGCTGACGGGAGCGGTCCTTGTGACGGTACTCTGCCTGGACCTGTTGATCATCCGCAACATACGGCCGTTGAAGAAGGCTTTGAGCTGACGGACTGAAAGTAAAAAAGGACCGCCGCCCGGCTTCGACCGGGCGGCGGTCAGGCCATCAGCCTGCGGCGAAGGGGACGGTGACGAAGGTCTGCTCGTCCTGGCGCTGCACGAGAAGCAGCACGGCCTTGCGGCCCGCCTTGCCGGCGTCGGCGACGGCAGTCTTGGCTTCGCTCGCCGAACCGACCGGCTTCTGGTTCACCGAGAGGATGACATCGCCGGGCTGGAGGCCCGCGTCAGCGGCCGGCTTGTCCGGATTGACGCCCTCCACGATGGCGCCCTTCTCGTCCTTCGGCAGGCCGAGGGATTCGCGCATGTCCGCCGTCAGGTCGCCGAGCTGTACGCCGATGGTCGGCACGCGCTGTTCTGCCTTGCCCGATTTGCCGCCCGCGTCGGCCACGACCTGTCCGCCATCGTCATTGTTACCGATGACGACAGAGAGGTCCTTGGTGGCGCCGTCGCGCCAGACCGTAAGACCCTCCTTTTCGCCGGGCGTCAGGTCCGCCACCATGCGGGAGAGCTCGCGCGGGGAGGCGACAGGCTTGCCGCCAAGCGCCGTGATGACGTCGCCGGAATGTATGCCGGCCGCCGCCGCAGGCGTGCCGTCGTCGACCCGGGCCACCAGCGCGCCGGCCGGCTTGGAAAGCCCGATGGCGTCAGCAATGTCCGATGTCACGGGCTGGATCTGCACGCCGATGAAGCCGTGCTCGATGGAGCCGTCCTTCATCAGCTTGGCGACGACGGTCTGCGCCTGGTCGGACGGAATGGCGAAGCCGACGCCCACGCTGCCGCCGTTCGGCGAGTAGATCGCGGTGTTGATGCCGACCACCTTGCCATCGAGCCCGACCAGAGGACCGCCGGAATTGCCATGGTTGATCGGCGCATCGATCTGGATGAAGTCGTCGTATGGTCCGCTGTGGAGATCGCGGCCGCGTGCCGAGACGATACCCGCCGTGACCGTCGTGCCGATGCCGAACGGATTGCCGATGGCAAGGATCGGGTCGCCCGCCCGCAGTTTATCGGACTGGCCCCAGCCGATCGTCGCCAGCGGCTTGTCGCTTTCGATTTTCAACACGGCGAGGTCCGATTTCGGATCGGCGCCGATCAGCCTGGCGGGAAGCTCCGTCCCGTCGTCCAGCGTCACCTTTATCGTGCTCGCCTTGTCGATGACGTGGTTGTTGGTGACGATATAGCCGTCACTCGTCAGCACGAAACCGGAGCCGAGGGCCTGGGCCTTTTCGCTGCGCGGTTGCGGCATCTGGCGTTCACCGAAGAAGTCGCGGAACTGCTGGTCGAACGGGGAGGCCCCGCCGAACGGCATGGCGCCGTCGGACGAAGCGTTCTCGGCCTTCAGGACCGTCGTGATGGTGACGACAGCCGGCTTGTCGGTCGAAACGATGGAGGCGAACGATCCATCCGCAAGGGGGGAATTGATGCTTGCAGGTGCTGCCGCCTGCGCGTTTCGAGCGCCGACAAGGCCGGAGGTCGCGATCGGCGCCGCCAGCAATGCGACACCGAGAAGCGCTGCGGCGCGATGTCTTTGAAGTATCCTGATCATGGTCGTTTCCTTTGTTCTGCTCGGTGTTGCGCTGCCCATTGTCTGGACGAGCAGCGGCACTCCGGCCGTGCTGCTTGCCGGCCGGTCTTGTTGTTGCTTCGAGGTGAGGGGGCGGCGCGGAAGGCACCAGGGTGAGGCCTTGACGCGACGCCGGCCGCCGCCAAGGGCGGAGGCGGCGCTATTTCTCAGCGGATCGAACGTGACCCGCCGACCGGAGGTCTCAGCTCAAACGGACGATATCCCGGTCGAGCTTGCGGACGGCGGCTTCCAGGCGCTGGTAGTTCGCCTTCGGAAGCGAGCCATGATTGGCGTCGGCGACTGCGATCGCCCGCTGGCGAATGCCGCGAGCCTCGGCCTGGAGACGCCCTGCGGCGCCAGCCGAAAGCTTGTGCATGGCTTCTTCCCTGCGGATGCTCTTTTCCGCCGAGCGGACACCGGCAAGAACCTGGTGCAGGCGCGGCTTGTAGGTCATGGCGGGCGTCATGCGCACGGGGGCGGGCTGTACCGGCATCATGAAATTGTCAGCGGAGTCGTGATCCCCGTAATCGCGATCATAGCGGTAGTGGTCTTGCAAAGCCGGATTTGGATTTGCTGACCGGCTGGCAGCAAAGGCGCCGCCGGCGGCGAGCGAAAGAACAGTGGCGGCAAGAGCGATGGTCTTGAATGTCGAGCGCATGGTGCGTGTCCTCGAAAAGGGGAGAATTCTCCCCGGCAGGCTGTCCGGTGCCGTCGCGTCGCGGTTTCCAACCGCCGGCGGCATCCAGCCTGGCATCATTTATAGGTCCACCCGGCTCGCGGGGTCATGTTACAATTAAATAAAGTTTCGAAGGGCGGATTTGCCAAAATATTGCCGACTTCGCGGAGCGCTGCATCGGTCTTGGCGAAAAATATCTTTTGGATTCAATGGATTGTCCCCGCAGCCGTATTCAGGCTCGGCCGCCGACACATGACATGCCTGTAATGTTTCCCGCGCGGTGAGCGCTCGCGGCGTGTCATGACATGAGCCGCTTTTTCGCGATCAGGTCGCTACGCCGCTCCCAATAGACCAGCACAAGGCTTGCCGTCACGATGAAGATCGCGCCGATGAAGACGTTCAGGGCCGGGATTTCCGCCCAGATCGCGTAGCCATAGATGAAGGCCCAGATGAGCCCGGTATATTCCACCGGCGCAAGTGCCGATGCCGGCGCATAGCGGAACCCCTCGTAAAGCAGGTACTGTCCGATCGTCGCGATAACACCGAGCGCCAGCATCAGCGCCCAGCCTTCCGCATCCGGTGTGCGCCAGATCCAGGGAAACGACAGCGCGCAGGCGAGGCCGAATAGCAGGCTGGTCGCAAACATCTGCGTCAGCGTGCTTTCGCTGCGGCTGACCAGGCGGATGAGGATCGTGCTCCAGGCCCAGCAGAAGCCGGCGACGAGGCACATGACCGCGGGGATGAGGTTGGGGGAGTGCGACGGATTTGCTGCAATCACCACGCCGGCGAAACCGACCACGCAGGCTATCCATCGGCCCGCCCCGACAGCTTCCTTCAGGACGAGGATGGACAGAAAGACGGTAATGATCGGCGCGGAGAAATAGAGCGTCGTCAGTTCCGCCAGCCCGAGATAGCGCGCGGCATTATAATAGAGCAGCCATGCGATCAGCATCAGCGCGGCGCGCAGCACGACGGTTCCGCGATAGGGGCTCTTCAAGATCGAAGGATGACGGTAGAAGCGTATCAGCACACCGGAGACCAGCACGATCACCACGCTGCGCATGAAGAGGATCTGCGGCACTTCGTAGGTCGCAACCAGCCACTTCACCAGCGCGTCCTGCAGCGCAAAGCAGGCATAGCCGGCCGAGGCGAGTGCGATTCCGGCAAGCGGCCGCGAGTCAATCAGCCCCACGCTCATGACGATATCCTGCCTGCGGTGGCGGGAATCGGTGTCGTGTCGGCGAAAATCGGGGGAGTGCGCATTCGGACGATCCAGGAAGGCTTCTGCGATACATGGCCGTAACGGCTGCATCCAGACGAAGAGACCCGCCTGTTTGATCGTTTTCCGGCGTTTTGCCAAGGGGAAAGCTGGGTTGTGCTAGCCGAACGTACGGAATTTGACCGAAATCCCACAGGTTCTGGCGTTGCGGTGTATAGTGTAGATAAGCGATTGCAGGCAAAATGAGAGAAAACGACTATTTGCTTGCTTCAAAGCAAATGAGGGTATTGCGGCTGCGGCCATGCACCTGTAGGTTTGCGCCCCATCGTCCATCGCTGAATTCTGGAGATAAATCATGGCGAACGGCACAGTCAAATTCTTTAACACCGACAAAGGGTTTGGCTTCATCACACCCGAAAACGGCGGAACCGACGTTTTCGTCCATATCTCCGCAGTTCAGGGCGGCACATTGAGCGACGGACAGCGCGTCAGCTACGACATGGGACAGGACCGCAAGACCGGTAAGTCCAAGGCTGAGAACGTTCGCGTTATCTAATTGATTTTACGGACGCCGGAGTTCATCCGGCGTCCGTATCCCGACCTCGGTCGATCTGAGGTCCCAGACTGCTATGGCCTTTTGCGCCTGGACGCAGCATCCTTTTCTCAAAACGCATTATAGATAAAGCTCTGGCCGGCCGTTTGAAACGAACGGTGTGTTTTGCTGCGCCGTCCCGTCGGCAAGAAAAAAGCGCAGCCTATACAGCTGCGCCTTGTTTATCGATGATATCGACCGTGCATGAACGATCAATGCGTCGGCGTGCGGGTGAATGCCTGCCTTCATTTCCAGCTGATGTGGTCGGGGGCCGTGCAGCCGAACGGTGCGTTGCCGTCGCCGAAGCGGCTTTTCAGCTGGTCGCAACCCCACCTGTTGAGCGCCTCGGGCATCATGTTGTTGATGTCCATTCCAGGTGAATTGTACTGTGACGGCGCGCTGGTCACATACCAGAGCCAATAGGCGAAAATGCCGCCGACAAGCAGCAGAAGGACGAGCGCGAAACCGCCCGCCCTGCGTGCGAGCGACATGCCCTGCTTTTCCGGCACGACGTGGCTGGTGGCGGACGCGTGGTCGGTCGACTGCGCCAGTTCGTGAAGCGGCGCGAGTGCGGCAGCGCGTTCCTGCTCCGTCATCTCGATCCGCTCCAGGCGGTCATCCAGCAGGACGGGGAGCGAGGTGTTGCCGTGCCAGACGGCAAGCGCGACCAGGTTGCTGCCGGCATCGCCAACGATGATCGGCTCCTGTCCGCGCTCGAAGCGGGTGAAGGCGACCCGTTTGGTTTTCCGCTCGCTGACGCGGTCGGCATAGGTGACGTTGAGGCGATTGCGCTTCGTATCCATGCCGGTGATCTCAACCGGGACCACCGTGAGCGGCGCCGGCTTGCTGAGCTGGCCGCTGACGCGCCAGAAACGCAGCAGCATGAAGATCATCACAAGACCGCCGCCGCCGAGCAGTACGGTGAAGACCGACAGCGTGATGATCCGGTTCCAGAGCATGTCCAGACCGAGCGTGATCGTCGCGAGTTCGGGGTGATCGCCCGAAACGACAAGGCCCGTTTCATAATCCCCGCTATGGATGTCGACGAACATGATCTCGACATCCTTGTCGTAGCGCTGGCCGCCCTGTTCGTAGGAAAGATCGACCTCGCAAGTCGTGAAGACGGCTTTCCGCGTCTTGCAGCTGCCGTCGATCGTGCCATCGACGAAAACCGGATTCTGGCTGATCGTGTAGTCGCGCAGAATGCCCGGCGCCTCCGACATCATCATGAAGACGGCGATCGCCAGCAGGATGGGGATGGAGAAGTAATAGACAAACGGGGTGGAGATCGTCCCGCGCTTGATGGCAAGGGGGCGGGCGGGAAGCTTTATTGTCGGAAACGTCATGATATGCCTGAAGTGGTTCTGTTATTGTCTGCCATGGGGAAGACGGCGCAGGATCGCCATTCATTCGCTGAAATTTTGCGCTGCGGCATGCGATGAGCCGGCACACGCCTTCGCCAAAGGCATTTCGCTGTCAACGCGGTGCGTGGTGACAAGCCGAGCCCAATAAGGCCGTTCACTCTTCCCGGAAGGCGCGGTTGAGCTGATCGGCAAGCGGCTTGACGAGATAGGAGAGGGCGGTGCGCTCACCGGTCTGGATCATCGCCTCGGCCGGCATGCCGGGAAGCAGCGTGAGACCACCGAGCTTCTGCATCTCTTCATGCGGCACAGCGATGCGGACGACATAGAACGAGAGGCCGGTCCTTTCTTCGACCGTGAGGTCGGCGGCGATGCGCGAGACGCGACCCGACAGTTCCGGCGTCGTGCGCTGGTTGAACGCCGAGAGCCGGAGGACTGCGCGCTGCCCGGGCTGGATCTGGTCGATGTCGCGCGGCGCGATGCGGACTTCGAGTGCGAGATCATCTCCCTCGGGGATGACCAGCATGATCGTTTCAGCCGGGTTGACCACGCCGCCGACCGTATGCACCGCGAGCTGGTGCACGATGCCCGTTTGCGGCGCCAGGATATCGATGCGCTTCAGCTCGTCTTCGGCGGCCACCTTGCGCTCGACAAATTCGCCGATCTGTCCCTGGATTTCGCGCAGTTCCCGCCCGACTTCCGTCTTCATGTCCTGGTCGATGGAAAGAATCTGGAGCCGCGTCTCGGTGATCTTGCCCTGCGTCTGCGCCTGGTAGGCGATCTTCTCGCCGCGCTCGCCGTCATAGGTCGCTGCCTGGGTCTTCAGGCTGTTGAGACGCTGGACCGAGACGACGCCCTTGTCGTGAAGTGATTCCTGCGAGGCGATTTCGGTGCGCAGCACCGTAAGCCCGCCGGCATAGGCTGTTTCCTGCGCCTTCAGCCCTTCGATCTCGTGCTCATATTGGGCGATGCGTTCTGCGAGCTGGGCCTTGCGCGCGTTGCGCGCTTCGCGCCGGAATTCGAAAAGGCGGGTTTCGCTCCTGACCGCCGAGATGATGTCGGGATCGGTGCTGTCCATGCTCAGGTCCGGCGGAAAGTCGATGGCCGCCCTGTCGTCGCGCTCGGCTTCAAGGCGTGCGAGGCGGGCGTGAAGCTCGTTCAACCGCTTCGTGACGATAGCAAGATTGGCCCGGGTCTGCGTGGCATCGAGCCGCAGGACGACCTCGCCGGCCTTCACCGTTTCGCCTTCCTGCACGCGGATTTCCCCGACGATGCCGCCTTTGGCGTGCTGCACCTTCTTGGGATAGGAGTCGACGACGAAATGGCCGGACGCCACCACCGCGCCGGCGAGCTGCGTCGTCGCCGCCCATCCGCCGACGCCGCCGGCAAGCAGGCCCACCAGCGCAAGGCCCGCTGCAAGGTGAAGGCGGATGGAGCGGGTCACGGTTGTCACGTCAGGTGTCGCCATCTGTCTTTTCCGGCTCGCTGTGTTTTTCGGATTTCGCGGGGTTTGCGACGACGCGCAGCGGCATGATCCCATGGCCGGTCGCGGCAAAGCCGTTTCTGCCTGCGTGAGCAGGCTTCAGCACCTGTCCGAGGACGGCGTCGCGCGGGCCGAATGCCTTCTGGCGTCCCCCCTCCATCATCAAGACCTGATCGACCACGCCGATGGCGCTTGGACGATGCGCGACCACGACCGCGATGCCGTTGCGTTCGCGCACCGAAGCAATGGCGCGCACGACCGCGGCCTCGCCTTCGGCATCGAGATTGGCATTGGGCTCATCCAGCACGACGAGGAACGGATCGCCGTAAAGCGCCCGCGCCAGCCCGATGCGTTGGCGCTGCCCGGCTGAAAGGGAAGAGCCAGATTCGCCGATGCGCGTCTTGTATCCCTCCTCGAAGCGCAGGATCAGATCGTGGGCGCCGGCGGTCCGGGCAGCCGCGACGATGGCCTCGGCGTCGGCATCCTCCTCGAAGCGCGCGATGTTCTCGGCGATTGTGCCGTCGAACAGCTCGACGCCCTGCGGCAGGTAGCCGATATGGCGCCCGAGTGCTTCGCGGTCCCACTGGTCAAGACTGGCGCCGTCGAGGCGCACCTTGCCGCCCGCTGCGGCCCATGCGCCGACAAGCGCGCGCGAAAGCGTCGATTTGCCGGAGCCGGAGGGTCCGATGATGCCGAGCGCGCTGCCGGCCTGAATTTGGAAGCCGACACCGGCCACCGTCGGCCGCTTCTCGCCGGGCGGCACGATGGTGACGTTCTCGACACGAAGGTCGCGGCGTGGTGCCGGCAAAGCCATCGTCTCCGGCACAGGCGGGATTTTCCCGAACAGATCCTGCAGGCGCTTCCAGCTCTGCCGCGCCATGAGGAAGGGTTTCCAGCTTGCGATCGCCAGGTCGACCGGGGCAAGCGCCCGCCCCACCATGATGGAGCTCGCGATCATGATGCCGCCGGTCGCCTGCTGTTCGATGACCAGCCAGGCGCCAACGCCGAGCACCGCCGATTGCAGCATCAGGCGCAAGGTCTTCGACAGGCTGCCGAGGCCACCCGCGATATCGCCGGCTCGGCGGTTGGCGGCGAGATAGTCCGCGTTCGCCCGCCGCCACCGCGCTTCCAGTCGCCCGGAGAGCCCGAGCGCCTGCACGATCTCGGCATTGCGGCGCGTGGCTTCAAGGAGACCGTTGCGGGCCATGTTGTGGGCGATGCTCTCACGAACGGGCTTCCGCGACAGCGCATTGGCGAGAATGGTCAGGGAGACGAGCACGACGGCACCGGCAAGCGCCGTCACGCCGATCCAGAAATGAAACAGGAAGCAGATGCCGAGATAGAGCGGCATCCAGGGCAGGTCGAAAAAAGCGGTCGGGCCCTGTCCGGAAAGGAAGCCGCGGACATTGTCCAGGTCGCGCAAAGGCTGGAGCCCGTCGCCCGGCATGCGCGCAACGAGAGGCAGGCGCAAGACGGCATCGTGCACGGGGCCGCAGAGCACGCCGTCCACGTGCTCGCCGATGCGCAACAGGACACGCGCCCGGACGATATCGAGCCCTGCCTGGAACAGGTAAAGCCCTGCCGCCAGGATAGCGAGCCCAACGAGGGTGGGCACGCTGCCGCTTGCGAGGACGCGGTCATAGACCTGAAGCATGAAGAGCGGCGAGGTCAGCGCCAGAACGTTGACCACGCCGCTGATGAGCGCTATCCCCAGGGATGCTCGTCTGAGAGGTGAGGCGACCGCCGCAGTCAGAGACTGCGACGGGGCCTGCTGTGGGGCTACCAACACTACAGCAAACTTCTCAGACGAACAGGTTCACGCCGCTGACCAGCGAATTGTTCGCAATGTCCTGGACGGAAATGCTGCCGTTCACGCCATCCGTGATGGTGGCGTCGTAGAGGCCGCTGGCGGCATCATAGGCATAGGTCACGGAAAGTGCGCTTCCGGCCGCCCATGCGGAGATATCGATGATGTCTTCGGCGGCATTGAAGTCGGTGATCACGTCGTTGCCATCGGTACCACCGAAAATGAAGGTATCGTATCCGCCATTGCCGGTCAGCGTGTCGTTGCCGTTGAAGCTGTAGAGCACATCGTCGCCCGCGCTGCCGTTGAACGTGTTGTTCTGGCTGTTCAGCACGCTGATCAGGTTTGCCGGATTGCCCTGCATGATGCCGTAGACGAAATTGTGCACGGGGTTTGCGGCACCTGTGCCGGTCAGCCCGAGGCCGTTGATGTCGATGTCCCATGAGGACTGCGAGAACGTGTCCGTGCCGGAATTGTAGCTGAGCCCCCGGCCGAAGGTCGCGCCATCGACGGCGCCCGCGAGAACGTGCGACGTCATATCGTAATAGAGATCCCCCGCGCTGCCGGAATCGAGCACCACGGTGTCGGCGCTGCCCACACCACCGACCGTCGCGCTGTTGCTGTCGGCGACGGCGAACTGGTTACCCGAAAAATCGACCGGATTGGTGGAGAAGAAGCCATAGTAACCAGGCGTGAAGCTCGCGTCCCACGCCTCCAGATAACCGAGGAAGTCAATGCCAAGGCCGTCGTTGTTGGCGTCATTGAAATCGATCGTTGCCATTTGTTTTCCTTTCTAGGGGTTAGCTGCATCCGGACCATGGATGCGGCTGGTCTCACGCCGGGTCATGTGTGAACCGGCGCGATTGCGGGATCAGAACCTGACCTTGAGCGACAGGGTCGCGGTGCGGCCGGGTGCTGGAAAATCGGATGAGTTCATCGGGTCGACATAGGCGACATCGGTCAGGTTGTTGACGGCGAAGCGCAGCGAGGCATTCTCGTTGAAATCCCAGGAGCCATAGATGTCGAAGGTGGTGAAGGGCTTGGCCTTGTAGCCGCTCGCGAACAGGCCGATCTGGTCGGAGGGAACGACACGGTTGGCGCGCGCACCGACATTCAGCCTGTCATCGAAGAACCGAACGCCGACATCGGCGGTGAAGCGGTACTTCGGGGCAACGGATACATAGAGGATCGATCCATTGCCCGTCGACGTCGCATTGCCCCAGGGGTTGTCGCTGTATGTCTTGGGAAAGTCACCTTTGGTGTAGGTAAACGAGCCGCCGGCATAGTAGGGGCCGGCGTCATAGTTGCCCTCGATCTCGACACCGCGCAGGCGTGAATCGCCGATAAGGTTCGTATAGGCGTAGTAGCTGCTGACCTGACCGCCAGCTGCAGGGTTTCCGCTCACGGTTCCAAGCGCAATGTAGTTTGCGATCGTCTTGTCGAAGTAGGCCGCCTTGAGCCGCAGGCTGTCTCCGCCGGCCAGCAGGTCGTCGGCGGTGATGTTGATGCCCGCCTCCCACGTTTGCGAGGTTTCCGGCTTGAGGTTCGCGTTCGGCGCATAGTCCATCAGGTTGCCGATATGCGAGCCGCCCAACAGCATTTCGCCGAGCGTTCCGGGGCGGAAGCCTTCGGCATATTTCCCGAAGATCTGGACGCCGTTCCATGGCTTTACGGCAACCAGTGCTTCCGGTGAGAAGCGTCCTGCGGAATGGTCGAGGGCGATATCGTGGACGATGTCTCGCACGCCATAAACCGGTCGCGTCACCCAAATTCGGCATTCGCCGTTGTTTCGATTTGGCGGCCAGTAAACGCGGCAGACACCGGGGTCGACGAGGTATGTCTCCGTACCGCCGTCGATCCGCGATGAACCCTTGATCTTGTAGTAATCGTAGCGTCCACCCACGGATGCTTCCAACCAATCCTCATGCTCGTATTTCGCCGTGGCGAACGTGCTCGAAAGCCAGCGCTCGCCTGTCGGGTTGGGACCGCTGAACCACCAGGCGTTGCCTGCATCGCCGGGGTCCCTGTTGAGGACGCCCGTGTCAGCGCGGTCGAGGAAGATTTCCGTCCCGTAATGGAAGGAAAGCTCGCCGGTGGGAAGCGCGACCCGGCTGGTATTCTCCAGGCTGAGACCATAGGTGTTCAATCCGTAGTCGACATCAAACTCGCCATAGTCGTTACGGCCCGAGCGCCATTGACGGTTTTCCGTCCGGTTCCACCACAATTGGCCTTTCAGGTCGAACAGCGGATCGTCGGGATTGTAGGTATAGGTCAGCGTGCCCGTCAGATTGCGCACGTGGTTGGTGTTTTCGTTCGTGGCGAGCGCGGTGCTGGTCGTGAAGCGTGCATCGTAGCCGACGAAGCCCAACTCGATGCGCTGGTCGTTTTCCAGGTCGAGGCCGGCCTTGATGAGGCCGGATGTGATGTCCGAGCCGGTGAAGACGGGCTTGTCGCCGCCGGGATTGCCCTCCAGCGTTCCATTCTTGCCGATCTGGTAGGTGTCGAGGTTCTTGCGGCTGAGCGCCGCCACGATGTCGATGCCGTCGTCGGTGCGGGCTGCGAGCGCTGCCGAGCCGTAGAACTCGTAGGCGTTGGTGCCCCTGGTCGCGTCGATCCAGCCGCCGGCATTGTGGCCTTCGAGAAGCACATCGTCGGCCGTCAGTGTTCGGAAGCCCACGACGCCGCCGTGCGAACCGCCGCTGCCGACACCGGCGCCGGCATTCTTGTCGATCTCCACGGTCCTGATCAGCGCGGGATCGACATAGACATTCGACGTGTAGCCGTGTCCCGCCTGCTGGAAGTTCTGGCGCGCACCGTCGATCGTCGTCGTGACGCGGGTCTGGTCCTGCAAGCCCCGCACATTGATGGCAACACCGGGGTTCTGCGCCGCACCGGCGACCGAAACGCCGGAGACACCGGAAAACAGGTCATAGGCGTTGCGCGGCTGCTTCTTCTCGATGGCCTCGCGCGATACGACGCTGACACTTGCCGGCGTCTCGTAGACCCAGTCGGGTGTGCCCTGGAAACCGGCGCCGCTGGAGGCGCTCCGCGGACCTTTTCCCACATTGATGGTTTCCAGCACCGTCGAGCCATCGGTCGCGCCGAGATCGGACGCTTGACCGCCGCCGCTCAGAATGGCCGAACTGCCGCTGACACGACCCTGTATACCGGTGCCGGCAAGCATGCGCGAAAGGGCTTCCGACGGTGTGAAACTGCCGACAACAGCGTTCGTTCGGATGTCTCCCGCCTGCGTGGCAGAAAGGGTGACCTGGAGGCCGGATTGCCGGCCAAAGGCACCCACGGCATTGGCCAGTGTTTGGGCCGGAATGTTGAAGGCAATACGTGCCGTACCCGTTGCACTGTCCTCGGACACGCTTTCGGTCGTCTGCGCATTTTGTCCCAGTGCTGGTGCGCACGCACACATCAAAGCGAGCGCCGTCGTCGCGAGAAATACCGTGTGAGAGCGGACGGTTCCGTTGCCTTTCGCAAGCGGCGTCACCGGGTATGTGGTATGCATGTCTTCGTCTCTTCGTTGCAGCGCGCTTCATGCGGCACTCAACGGAAAGACGGACAGCTGCGGATTTTTTCCCAGCTTTTTTCGTACTTTACGCTAAACCTTGATTATTTCAGTCATATTTTTATTATCAGAAGCGGCTGATGAGCCGTGCTATCGGCGAGACGCGTCGCACTTTGCCGCCATAGGGCATGACGAGCGCCTGTAGCGCCTGATCGGGATTGCGAAGGTCGTAGAAGCCTGTCACCCGCCGGCTGGCCAAGGTGCTGTCGGGCAGTGAGATCCAGGCGGGGTGATAGCGGCGGATCTGCTCCACGACGGAGCCGATCGTGGCATCCACCACGAATATCTTCCCGTCGCGCCACGTGGCGATATCGGAAACCGGGATCGTCGCGCGCGACACTTCGCCGGTGGCGCTGTTGGCCGTCAATTGGTCGCCGGGCGCGAGAAATTCCTCCGTCGCATCCCGGCCGACAGATGCCTTGACGGAACCCTCCGCGAGCGCGACGACGGTCAGGTCGCCATCGGTATGGACATCGAATTTCGTGCCGAGAACCGTGACCGCGACGCCGTTGGCGTCGACGGTGAAGGGACGGTTTTTATCCCGTGTGACCTCGAAAAAGGCCTCACCCGCAAGGAGGCGCACGGCACGGCGCCCGTTTGCGAAATCCGTTGCAATGGCGCTCGCACCGGAAAGGTGAACGAGGCTGCCGTCTTCCAGTGTAATGGTCCGGCTTTCGGCGGTCTGCGTCCTGTAGTCGGCTTCCATGCGAAGCATGATGGCCGGCCCGACGATGAACGCGAGACAGAGCAAGGCGGCGGCTGCCGCCCCGAACATACCAGCGCGACGTGCCAAGCCTGCGCGGCGCGGATGGTAGGGTCTCGGAGAGGCCGAGGCGTGCGCGGCGTCCTTCCAGCTCTCCTTGAGGACGGGGACGGTTGCGCCGAGGGCCTGCCAGGCGACCTGCAAGCGCGACCACGCCTGCCGGTGTTGTTCGGACTGGTCGAGCCAATGCTCGAACCTGTCCCGGCAGAGGTGGTCGCCCGGCTCTTCCTGCAGGGCAATCATCCATCCGGCCGCCTCTTCGGCAATGGCCTGGGGTATGTCCGTTCCTGTATCGCGCATGCCGGTCATCGCCTTCGTCTCGCCTGTACCCGCAGAAGCCGCCCTCGCGAATGTACTCGTCACCTATAAGACGAATAGCTCCGGAGATTTTCTCAGGAACGGATACGATTTCTCTTTCCTAGAGTATCTTTTTCAGCAGCTCGGCCAGCCCGGATTGAATCAGCCGATGGGCGCTCGATGTCGAAACACCAAGATGGCGCGCAATCTCCTCGATGCGGTAGCCGCCGAAACGATGCATTTCGAGCGCCATGCGCTTTTGTGTCGGCATCGTCTCCATGACGGCTTCGACCTGACGAACCCGATCACACAAGAGAACTTGTTCCTCGGGCGTGTCGTGGTTTTGCGGCAGGCCCCACCAGGGCGTATCGTCGGGATGTCCGCGCGCCTCAAGCCGGCGCCGCCGCCTCGTGTCGAAGGCGAGGTTGCGCACGATGCGGTAGAGGTAGGACTTGAGCCGCGAGGGCTCATCCGCCGCCTCCGGCACGAAGCGCACGAAAGCCTCCTGCACGATATCCTCGGCATCTTCCCGGGAACCGAGAATCGGCGTGGCATACCGCACCAGTTCGGCGCGATAGGCCACATAGGCGTCGTTGCGCGTATCCCGTCCCTGACTGCCCATATGCCCGCCAAGCGCCTTCCGTCACGGTCCAGCATTTCTTTTCGCAGGACACCGGCACTCCTGAATTGCCGTTTGTGAGTGTGATAGCCACAATAAGCTGAGTATTGCAATCATGTTATTTCCAGCGGATGGATATCGCAGATACGTCGTTGCAAGCGGTGCGGATACTGCATCTGGCAATGCGGTGCTCAAACTGTGCGCGAGGCAAGACCGCTCTGGTCTAGACGACGCTCAGGTTCGCGCAAACGGCTTTTGCCGTTTCCTGATCGGTTATCAGGATGGTGGCGATGCGGGCCTTCAGCATCCCATGGATCGCATCCACCTTTTCCGGGCCGCCGCCGATACAAAGGCGTTCCGGCACATTCAGGAAATCGTCGAGAGGCATGACGAGATGGCGGTCATCGAAACCTGTGCGGATGATCGCGCCGTCGATGTCGAAAAAGTAGCCTGAGGCGAAGCCGACCGCACCCTTGTCCTGATACTGCCGAAGCAGTTCTTCCGTCATGACGCCGGTATCTTCCAGCAGGGTGGGGCCTGTGATGTGGGTAACGCCGAAGAGCGATTTCGTGCAGTGCCGCAGAAGGTCGAAATGCTGTCCGACGATGGGCTCCTGCATGAGGAGCGACTTCATTTTCGCGTTGGACACGACACCCGGCGCGTGCAGGTTGACACAGCGCGCATTCAGGCGCGCGGCGATGTTGGACGTGCACAATTCCGGGGAGAAGTCGTAGGTTGCTATCGAGCTGCCGGTGACCTGGGCAACTGTGACGCCTGGCATGCTGGTCGGTGAAAGCGCCTTCGACAACGCCATGACCGTGCGCCCCCACGCAACGCCGACAACGTCGTCCTTTTCCAACTTCTGTTCGAAAATCCGTGCCCCGAGCCGCCCGATCTGTTCGGAAAGCGCGGCTCCGCCCGACGATGAGGGCAGGACATAACACTCGGCGAGCTGCCCTTTCTCCTTCAGCTCGACCGATAGGTCGGCGCGCTCGAGACGGGTCGGGTCGATTGTGATCGTGACGATGCCTTCGTCTCGCGCCTTTTGAAGCAGGTTGAACACCGAGGATCGGGATATGCCGAGCCGTGTAGCGATCTCGTCCTGCTTGAGGCCTTCTTCGTAATAAAGCCACGCCACCCACAAGGGCAGATCGGCGCCAAACTGCATAGGCGGGGCTTTTCTTCGGCCAATACGGTCTTGGGGGTGTTCGGATTGCATCTGCGTCGTGGGTCTCCCTTCCTTTCATTTGGCAGCTTTTAGGCTGCAAGTCCAGTTTCCGCCCGCGTTGGGCTGTAACGCGAATGGCAAAATTCAACTAATCATGAAAAATGTTATTGACATTTTGCATCCACAAATGAAAAATGCCATCAACAAGTCTGGGAGGACATGATGTTGCATGCGGCACCCGCCGCCCGACGACCGGTCGGGTGGCAAGACTGGAACACGCTTATTCGCGACGTCAGTGCCGGACGGTGGATCGATCCGGATACCGGCGTCGCCGCCGAGGTTCCCTTCAAGGCCATCTTCATCGAGGAAAGCGTGCGGGGCGGCGAGGCCGACTATGTCGCAAGCGTGATGCCGGCCTCGACCTATGCGGTCGTCGCGGATGCCGATACCTATGACGCGCTCGGCTATGCCGTTGCCCGAAGCCTCGGCGGGCGAGCAACGACCGTGGTGCTCGAGCACCCCCATGCCGACGAAGCCGCGATCCGCGAGCTTCGGGAGAAAACCCGCAACGCCGACGCCGTCATTGCTGTCGGATCGGGCACAATCAACGATCTGTGCAAATACACGACATTTCTGGATGGCAAGGACTACAGCGTTTTCGGCACCGCGCCGTCCATGAACGGCTACACGTCGACGACGGCATCCATCACGCTCGACAACGGGTTGAAGACAACGCTGAACGCACATGCCGCCAAGGGCGTCTTCCTCGATATAGAGGTCAGCGCGAATGCGCCGCAGTACCTGATCGCCGCCGGTTTCGGCGACAGTCTCTGCCGCTCGACGGCGCAGGTGGACTGGTATTTTTCCCATGTCATGCTCAGGACGGCCTATGCCACGTCTCCCTACGTCTTACAGGAAGCGGATGAGAGGGAGATGCTGGCGAGGTCCGCTGGACTGGGCCGTCGTGAGCATGACGCCATAGGCTATCTGCACCGCATCCTGACCCTTGGCGGGATCGGAATCAGCGTGACCGGCATGAGCCATCCGGGCTCAATGGGCGAACACCAGATTTCCCACTGGATCGACAGCTTTGCCGGCGCGCGTCATCCCGGCACGGTGCACGGCCAGCAGGTCGGCGTGTCATCCGTGACGATGGCGCGGCTTCAGGAGATCATCCTGGCGAGCGAAAAAGCGCCCCAGATCAGGCCGACCCGTTTTGACGAAGCGGACATCCGGGCGCGCTATCCCGCCGCTGCGGTCGACCATTGCCTTGCTGCATCACGCGCCAAGGTTCTCGATGCCGCCTCCGCGGACAGGTTCAACGCACAACTGGAGGCGCTCTGGCCGCAATTGCGTCAAACGCTCCAGCAGATGGCGATCCCCTCGGCCACCCTTGCCGCGCATCTTCGTGCCGCCGGCGGCGGCGCGACCCCGCAAGAGATCGGTATCGACCGCGATCTCTATCGCGATGCGGTGCGCTATTCGAAGGAGATGCGCAACCGCTATTCCATGCTCGACCTGGCAGCCGATATGGGCGTGCTCGAGCAGTTCATCGAGGAGGAGTGCTGATGCGCCCACTCGATGAACTTTCCGATAGCTTGCTGTCACAGGTGCAGGTCGTCCTCACCGATATCGATGACACGCTTACCTCCGAAGGCCAGCTTCGCGCCGAACCTTACGCCGCCCTGCAGGCGCTGGCGCGCGCAGGCTTAGCCGTGGTGCCCATCACGGGCCGGCCGGCCGGGTGGTGCGACATGATCGCCCGCTTCTGGCCCGTCGCGGGCGTGGTCGGCGAAAACGGCGCCTTCTATTTTTCCTATGATCGCGAGGCGCGAAAGATGCGCCAGGCCTTCTTCGCCACTGAACAGGAACGTCGCGAAAATCGCCGGAAGCTCGATGCCTTGCGGGACCGGATCCTGCAAGAAGTGCCCGGCACAGGCATCGCCTCCGACCAACTCTACCGCGAGGCCGACCTTGCCATCGATGTTTGCGAGGATGTCGAACCGCTGCCGCAGAGCGAAGTGGAACGCGTACTGGCTCTCTTCAAGGAAGCAGGCGCCGTCGCGAAGCTGTCTTCCATCCACGTCAACGGGTGGTTCGGCAGCTATGACAAGCTGTCGATGACGCGGCGTTTCGCCGCCGATGTGCTCGGAATGGATCTCGACGCCGATAAGGCGCGGTTCATCTTCACCGGCGACAGCCCGAATGACGGCCCGATGTTCTCGTTCTTTCCGAACTCCTGCGGCGTGGCGAACGTGACCGACTTCGCCGGCGGCGAGACTGCGCTGCCGGCATTCGTCGCCTCCGAGCGTGGCGGCGAGGGGTTCGTCCAGATCGCGTCCCGTTTGCTGGCTGTCCGGCCCTCCGAGATCCGCGAGCGCGCCCATGCCTGAGATCTACGACATCGCGATCATTGGCGGCGGCATCAATGGGTGCGGTATCGCCCGCGACGCTGCGGGACGCGGGCTCGATGTCTATCTCTGCGAAAAAGGCGATCTCGGCGGTGCGACGTCGTCCGCGTCCACAAAGCTGCTGCATGGCGGGTTGCGCTATCTCGAGCATTACGAGTTCAAGCTGGTGCGTGAGGCCTTGCAGGAACGCGAACGGCTTTGGGCGATCGCACCGCATTTCGTTCGCCCGCTGCGCTTCGTGCTGCCCTACATGCCCGGCATGCGGGCGAAATGGCAGCTTCGCCTCGGTCTCTTCATCTACGACCATATCGGCGGGCGCGTGCGTCTCCCCGGGACGACGAACGTTCGGCTGGCCGGGCAGGCGCTCGGTGAAGGACTGGCGTCGTCGCTGAAGTCGGGCTTCGAATATTCCGACTGCTGGGTGGAGGACAACCGTCTCGTTGTCATGAATGCCAAGGCCGCAAGCGAACTGGGCGCGGTGATCGAAACGCACACAGCCATGACGGCGGCGAAACGCGATGGGGACGGTTGGTCCGTGACGGTCTCGCTCGGCGGACACCAGCGCACGATCCGGGCGCGCACGCTGATCAACGCCGCCGGTCCCTGGGCAAACGACATCGTCTCGCGCACCGCGGGTCGGCCGGCGCGCGGCAAGGTCAGGCTTGTACAGGGATCGCATATCGTCGTGCCGAAACTCTATGCGCACGATCGCTGCTTCATCTTCCAGAATAGCGACAGCCGCATCTTCTTCACCATTCCCTATGAGGGCGATTACACGCTGGTCGGAACCACGGATCGCGATTTTGATGGCGATATCGACCAGTTCTCCGCGACGGAGCAGGAGAAGGCCTATCTCTGCAATGCGGTCAGCCGCTGCTTCGACAGGCCGTTGACGACAGCTGACATCGTCTGGAGCTATTCCGGCGTGCGTCCACTTTACGACGATGGCGCGAGTGCTGCCCAGAAAGCGACGCGAGACTATGTGATCGAGGTGGACGAGGAGGCCGGTATCGGCCTGATCTCGATCTTCGGCGGCAAGATCACGACCTATCGCCGGCTGGCCGAGGCTGTGATGGACAGGCTTGAGCCGCTGCTTGCACGGGACAAGGCGAAGGCCGTTGCGGCTCATGCCGGCTGGACGGGCAGGACCGCGCTGCCGGGCGGAGACTTCGCGATCGATGCCTTCGAGGAAGAGCTTGCCGCGCTACGCGCCCGATATGCTTTCCTGAATGAAGAGCAGCTGAGGCGGCTTTTCACCTATTACGGAAGCCGGCTTCCCCTCGTGCTGGGCCATGCGAAGAGCCTCTCCGATCTCGGCAGGACCTTCGGCGCAGGCCTGACGGAAGCGGAAGTGGATTATCTCGTGCGGGAGGAGTGGGCGCGGAGCGCCGAGGACATCGTCTTCCGCCGCAGCAAGCTCGGTTTGAATATGCGTTCGGAAGATATCGCGGCACTCGACCGCTTTCTGGAGGGAAAGCGGCAGTCGTTGGCAGGTTGAGGAGCCCGCCACGGCCGGGAGAGACGCGCGGAGGAATAAATGGGAAAGCGGGTGCCCGAAAGGCCCGCATGGGAGGAGGAACCATGTATCTCGGTATCGATCTGGGAACGTCGGGCGTGAAGTCCATGCTGATGGATGAGAACCAGGCGCTGGTTGCGGAATCGTCGTCGCGTCCGATAGGCGTGTCGCGGCCCCACAGGGGCTGGTCGGAGCAGCATCCCGAACAATGGTGGGATGCCGTTTGCGAAAGCCTCGACGCGCTTGCGACGAGCCACCCGAAGGCGATGGGTGCCGTCAAAGGCATCGGCCTTTCCGGACAGATGTATGGCGCCACGGTTCTTGATGAGCGCGATACGCCCATCCGCCCGGCCATCCTGTGGAACGACACGCGCACCGAAAAGGAATGCGCCGATCTGGAAGCGCGGGCGCCGGATATCCGTCGCATCGCGGGTCGCAGGCCGACGCCCGGTGTCACCGCACCCAAGCTTGCCTGGCTGCGCGACCATGAGCCGGACGCCTTCCGCCGCGTCCGCACTGTGCTGTTGCCGAAGGACTATCTGCGGCTGAAGCTCTCCGGCGAAAAGGCATCCGACATGGCGGATGCCAGTGGCACGATGTGGCTCGACCTTGCGGCGCGGGACTGGTCAGACACCCTTCTGGCGGCAACCGATCTTGATCGCAGGCAGATGCCTATGCTGTACGAAGGTATTGATCCGACGGGACATCTACGCGCTGAACTTGCGGAACGTTGGGGAATCTCGTCTCGCCCCGTCATCGCCGGCGGCGGTGGCGACAATGCCTGCGGTGCCTGCGGCACAGGCGTCTTCCGTGACGGGGAGGGCACCGTATCCCTCGGGACATCGGGCGTGCTGTTCCTGGCCACCGGTGAGGTGCGCCCGAGCTACGATCACGCGATCGAAACACTCTGCCACTCCATGCCCGATGTCTGGCACCAGATGTCGGTGATCCTGTCGGCGACGTCCTGTATCAACTGGCTATCAAAGGTCGTGAAGCGGCCGGCATCCGAGCTTGTCGCTGAACTCGGCACATCGCTCGGCGCGCCCAGCCCGGTTCTCTTCGTGCCCTTTCTGGACGGGTGCTGGTCGCCGCGGGCGGATGTGGAAATCCGCGGCGCGCTGCTTGGCCTGCAGCATTCCTGCGACGACGAGGTCCTCACGCGCGCCGTTCTGCAAGGCGTCGCCTTCGCGCTGCGTGAATGCGCCGACGCGTTCCGTGCTGCCGGCTCTACCATCGGCAGCCTGCTGGCGATCGGCGGCGGGTCTCGTTCCGAGCTCTGGCTGTCGATGATCGCGACGTCCCTCGGTGTGGACCTGCGCGTGCCCGAGGCGAGCGAATTGGGCGCGGCCTACGGCGCGGCGCGGCTCGCGCTGATCGCCGAAAGTGGCGAAAGCCCAGAGAGCGTTCTGACGTCACCGCGCATCAAGCGCGTGATTTCCCCGGTGCAGAACCTCGCGCCGGCCTATGCGGACGCATACGACACCTGGCTTTCGGTGATGCCGGAGGTTCGCCGGGCTTCGGTCGCGCTGGGAAACGCGGCCTGAAGTATCGCGTCGCGCCCCGAGGAGGTCGGGTCATGCGCGAATTGTCCCCGAGCCCAGCAGGGTTCGGGTCTGGAGGATAACAATGTCTATCTGGGAGGAGACCAAGGACATGGACAAGTTCAATTTCGATATCTCACGGCGTGCCTTGCTCGGAGGCAGTGCCGCGCTCTTTGCGGCACAATATCTCGCGGCATCGGGTGTCCGTGCCGAGGCCGCCGACCGCAAGTTCGCCGCGGCACTCGGCTGGACGACCTATGATTCCGGGCGCCACCTTCAGGACGGCTTCACCGCCGCCGTCAAGGAACTTGGCGGCACGCTTACCACGACCGATGCCGGCTTCGACGCCAAAACCCAGACGGACCAGATCGACTCGCTGATATCGAGCAAGCCGGAGGCGCTGTTCATCACGCCGGCCGATGCGGTCGCCATCGCACCGGCCGTGCAGCGGGCCATCGCGGCCGGCATTCCGGTGTTCTGCGCCGACAGCGCCGTTCCGGGTGTTGCCGTCAACACGACGTCGATGTCCAACAATTTCGGAATGGGTGCTTATTCCTGCGATTTCATTGCGCGCAAGTTGAAAGGCAAGGGCAATATCGCTCGCGTCCTGCTGCCGCAGAACGAAAGCTGGGATCAGCGCACCCTCGGGATGGAGTGGACGCTGCGCCGCTATCCCGACATCAAGATCGTCGCCGACTGGGCCTTCGCACTTGCCGGTAACGTCACGCCGCGCCAGGCCGTCGACAACATTCTGACGGCCAATCCGGATATCGACGCGATCTGGTGCGCCTGGGATGGGGCCGCGGTCGAAGGCACGCTTGCGGCACGCGCCGCCAACAAGCCCGATCTCATCATTACCGGCATCGACGGCGGCTCGCAGGCCTTCAACTACATTGCCGGTCCCTCGCAGCTGAAGCTCTCCATGGCGCAGAGCTTCTACGAGATGGCCTATCTGTCGGTGTTCTACGCCCACCAGCATCTGGCCGGCCAGAAGACGCCCCGCCTGGTCGTCACGCCGACTTATGCCGTGGAAGAGGCCATGCTGAAGGATGGCATTCCCGACGACTTCGACGTTCCGGGCCGCGCCGACCAGCTTGGCTGGGTCCGCGCCGTCTGACCTGAGCGACGGGCGGTTCGCTACGGCGGCCCGCCCCATCCGACCAAGACAAAGCGAAGGAGTGGGACATGACGGCTCCAGCCTTGCGCGCACGGGCGATTTCCAAACGTTTCGGCCCCGTGAATGCGCTCAGCGAAGTCGATTTCGTTCTCGAGACCGGAGAAGTTCACGCCTTGCTCGGGGTCAACGGCGCGGGAAAATCGACCTTCATCAAGATTCTCTCCGGTGTCTACCGCAAGGACGAGGGCTCCATAGAGGTAGGCGGGGAAGCGATCGACTGCCGCGACCCGAAGGAGGCGATCCGGCACGGCATCGCGACCGTCCAGCAGCATCCTGAACTTGTCGCCGATTTCACAGGCTACGAGAACATTTTCCTCGGACGCGAGGCGGCTCGTTCCGGCCTGTTCTCGCGCATCGAGCGCACCGATCTCTCGCGCCGCGCCAACGCGCTTTTGAAACGTTTTCCCGTCGATATCGATCTCTCTAAGACGGTGGCGGGGATGTCTGCTGTCGAACGCGAGATCGTCGCGATCCTGCAGGCACTCGCCGGCGATCACATCCGTGTCCTCATTCTCGATGAGCCCACCTCCACGCTGACGGAAGTCGAGAAAACGGTGCTGTTCCGCCTGATCGACACGCTGCGCCAGGGCGGCATTTCCGTTCTTTATATCACTCACCGCCTGGAAGAGGTGATGGAGATCGCCGACAGGCTCTCCGTGTTTCGCGGCGGGCGCATGGTGGCGAGCATGCCCGTCGCCGATGTGAAGGCGAAGAACCTTTCACTCGCCGAGCTGATGCTGGGCGAGGCGCTCGACCACGTCTTTCCACCCAGGGCAGAACCTGATGCCATTGGAGAGACGGTCCTGGCGGTGCGTGGCCTGACAGCGGCCGGTGCTTTTTCCAACATCGGCTTCGAGCTCAGGCGCGGAGAAATCCTCGGCATTTTCGGCCTTGTCGGTTCCGGCGCTGACGAACTGGCCAAGGCCTTGTTCGGCGCGATCCCCGTCGAAGGCGGCAGCGTCGTCCTTAAAGGGCACACCATCGCGCCGCGCTCGCCGCGCGAAGCCCTGAAGGCGGGAATTTTCCTCGTGCCGGGGGATCGACGCGTCGAGGGGCTGGCGCTCACGGAAACCTCGATTTTCAACATCACGCTCGCCAATCTCAAGCGCGCCTCAGGTGCCGCCGGTATCCTGAAACGAGCGGGCAATCGCACTGCCAGCGGTGAGTTCGCCGCTCGCCTCGCGCTTAGCCCGCCGAACCTTTCCATGCCGGTCAGCGGTTTCAGTGGCGGCAACCAGCAGAAGATCGTCGTCGCCAAGGGTCTCTTCGCCGAGGCCGACGTCTACATCTTCGTGGAGCCGACGATCGGCGTCGATATCGGTGCGCGCGCAAAGCTTTATGGGCTGATGCGGGAGCTGAGCCGTACGGCCGGCGTCATCGTCCTGTCGAGCGATTGCGACGAGGCCCACGGCATCGCCGACCGTACCTTCGCGCTCTACAAGGGCCGCCAGATCGCGCCGCCCGATGGTCTCCAAACCCGCAACCAGTTGCTCATGGCCGGCATCATGGGAGAATTGCATCGTGACTAGAACCTTCACGCTTCCAGCGGGAAGCGGGCGATTTCTTGCTTTCCTGCTTCTCGTCGTCCTCGTTGCGACGGCCTTCACGCTTG
Source organism: Shinella sp. AETb1-6 (assembly GCF_009826875.1). NCBI lineage: Bacteria > Pseudomonadati > Pseudomonadota > Alphaproteobacteria > Hyphomicrobiales > Rhizobiaceae > Shinella > Shinella sp. AETb1-6. Next base: position 465,183 of record NZ_WUMM01000003.1, read on the forward strand.
CCGAGCCACGCTTCCTTTCGACGCAGAATATGTCTGCCGTCACGCGCCACATGGCGGCGAACGGACTGGCGGCACTCGGCCTGACATTCGTCGTCATTGTCCGGAAATTCGATCTTTCCTTTGCCGGAACTGCCTGTTTCGCCGCAATGACCATCGGCTATCTCATAGCGCTCGGCCAGCCACTGTGGATCGCGATCCCGGCCGGTATCGTCGTCGGTGCGGCCATCGGCGCGTTCAACGGTGTCGTCATCAGCTACTTCCGTTTTCCCGACATCGTGACGACCATCGCAACGGGGTCGATCGCCGCAGGCCTCGCCTTCGTCTATTCCAATGGCCGCACGATCTTCCAGAACTTCATGTCGTCGGGCATTCTCGATCTGAACGATGCGCGCGTCTTCGGTTACAGCCTCTCCTTCGTCTTCCTGCTCGGCCTCTACGCCGTCGCCTGGTTTTTCCTGCACCGCACGCGTTATGGCGCGTCCTTCTACGCCACGGGCGAGAACCCGGTCGCGGCCTACTACTCCGGGGTGCCGACGAGGCTCTACACTATGCTCGCTTTCGTCGCCTGCGGCGTGACCTGCGTCTTCGCGGTACTGCTCATTCTCGCGGAATCCGGGACTGCCGATACCAATGAAGGCGCCAACCTGCTGATGCCCGCCTATGCCGGCGTTTTTCTGGGCACGGCGCTCTTGGGACGAACATCCGTCCTGGCGACGCTTGCCGGCACGTTCCTCATTACCATGTTGCTCGATGGCTTCTCGCTGCTCGGCATTCCGTTCTATTACAGCGATGGCGTCGTCAGCGCGATCCTGCTGGCCGGCGTGGTGTTCTTCGATGCCCGCCTTCGTGAGTTTCTGAGCGATATCGGCAGCTTTCTCCAGCCTGCATCCGTCAAGAAGGAGAAGCGTTCATGACTGACGTTATCGTCCACCCGTCCGTCGCCCGTCTTGATACACAGAAGCCGAAGAACGGTCTCGTCAGCCGCTACTGGCTTCTCGCGACGCTCGTGTTCATGGTCGCCGTCTTTGCCTTCCTCAGACCGCAACTCGTCGACAGCTCCAACATTGCGACGATCCTGCGTTCCTCGGCTTTGACGGCGATCATGATCCTGGGGCTGACCTGGGTGATCGCGGCCGGCAAGATCGACGTCAGCTTCATGCATGTCGCCGCCCTCGGAAATATGACCACGGCCTATCTGCTTGCCGGCGGTCATGGCTGGCTGGTGGCCGGGTTTGCCGGGGTCTCCGTAGGCGCGATCGCAGGTCTGTTCAACGGCCTGCTCGTTGCGGTCATGCGGCTTCAGCCGCTGATCGTCACCATCGCGACGGGCGGCATCTGCGCCTCCATTGCCGCAGCACTCGGCAAGGGCACGTCCATCCGCATCGCCGATCCAGGTCCGCTTGGCGACTTCATCTTCACCAATATCGGTCCCGTGCCGGTCATCGCGATCGCCGTTGCCGTTCTCTACGCCCTGTCCTGGTATGCCCAGGAGAAGCTGACCTTCGGCCACTATATCTTCGCGACGGCGCAGAGCGAGGCCGCAGTCGATCAGGCGGGGGTCTCGGTTCGCAACCTGCTCATGCTGCTCTTCGTCTTTTCTGGGGTCATGTCGGCGCTGACCGGCGTGCTGCTGGCGGCGAGCCTTTCTTCCGGCCAGCCAATGATCGGGTCGTCCTATTTCATCGACGGCCTGACAGCGGTGCTGCTCGGCGGCATGATGCTCAGGATCGGAAAGCCCAATGTGCTCGGCACGACCACCGCCATCCTTATCCTCGCCGTTCTCGTCAGCGGCAGCGCGCTGCTCGGCTGGGCCGATTACCAACGCCAGATCATCAAAGGCATCCTGCTGCTGATCGGCGTCACAGTCGCCATGCGAGCCGTGAACGGCCGTCAGTCCCAACATCCGGAGGCATCATGACCATGAATGGCAAGGCCTACTTCGTCGGGCTGGACGGTGGCACGGGCGGCGCCCGGGCCATCGTGGTCGACCACGACGGCAACGTCGTTTCGATGGCCACGCACGACTACGAGACCACATTTCCACGTCCGGGCTGGGCCGAGCAGACGCCCGCCGACTGGTGGCGCGCCGCGTGCCTTGCGGTTCGTCAGGCGGTGCGCGAAGCGGGTATACCGGCGGCCTCCGTCAAGGCCATCTCTGCCGACGGCACGTCCAGCACGCTTGTTGCACTCGATGGCAATCTACAGCCGACCATGCCGGCGATCCTATGGATGGACAGCCGTGCCGCCCAGCAGGCCCGCCGCATGACGCAGACCAACGATGCGGCGCTTCGCCGGTCGCGCCTTGGCGTTAGTTCCGAATGGATGCTGCCGAAAATCCTCTGGATTAAGGAATCAACGCCATCGATCTACGAGCGCTCCCGCTGGTTCGTCGAGATGACCGACTATCTTGCACTGCGCCTCACGGGACGGCTGACACTCGGCCTCAACCACATCACCAACCGCTGGTTCTACGACGGTCGACGCGGTGGCTGGCCCGAGGACTTCTTCACTCGGATCGGCCTTGGAGACATCACGGCACGCTTCCCGGATGAGATCCTTCCGCTCGCCGAACCGATAGGGCCGCTGACCTCCGAGGCCGCTGACCAGTTGGGCCTTTTGCCGGGAACGCTCGTCGTCTGCGGCGGTACGGATGCCTATGTCGCGATGGTGGGCCTTGACGTCTGCCGCCCCGGCCGCACGGCCTTCATCACCGGGTCCTCGCATCTTGTCCTGCCGATGACGGACCGGGATGTGGAGGTGCCGGGCATCTTCGGGCCGCATCCCGATTGCGTGGTGCCCGGCCTGTTCGTCATGGAAGGCGGGCAGGTCTCTTCGGGGTCCATCGTGCGATGGTGGCATGATCATATCGGCCGGCTTGGCCAGGGGGGCGGGGACACTTACGGCGACATGCTTCGCCAGGCGGAAAGCATGCCGATCGGCGCCGATGGCCTTGTGGCGCTCGATTTCTGGCAGGGCAACCGCAATCCCTATATCGATTACGAACTTCAGGGCGCGCTATGGGGGCTGACGCTGAAGCACACGCCCGCCCACATGCTGCGCGCGTTGATCGAGTCCGTCGCCTATGGCACGGAAAACATTCTGCGCACGTTGCGGGCGCATGCGATTTCCATCGAAACGATGGTGATCTGCGGCGGTGCCACCCGAACGCCGTTCCTCACCCAGATGCATGCCGATGTCTGCGGCATTCCGATTGCCGTTCCCAAGGTGTTGGATGCGACGGCCTTCGGCTCCGCGATCAATGCGGCGGTCGGCGCCGGTTTCTATGGCTCGCTGCCCGAGGCATCGGGGCATATGGTGAAAGAAAGCCATATCGTGGAACCCGACATGCGCCGCAACGATGCCTATGGCGAGGTGTTCGAGTTCTACCGCGAAACCCACGAGGCCATGTCGCCGCTCATGCACCGCATGGCGCGGCGTGGACAGGAAACGCTAAGGAGCGGCAAGACGGTCGATCTTGCTTTGCCCGATACCGCGCCGCGCATGGCCATGGCGCAACCTGCCGAATGAAGAATGGCCCGTCTGTGCAAGACGGGCTCCTTCAGCTCGTCAACCGAGCAGCTTCTTCTCCCGCGCCGCCCTGAGCCGCGCGAAATCGTCGCCGGCGTGGTGCGAGGAGCGGGTGAGCGGGCTCGACGATACCATCAGGAAGCCCTTGGAATAGGCCACCGTCTCGTAGGACTTGAACTCGTCCGGCGTCACGAAGTTCATGACGGCATGATGCTTACGGGTCGGCTGGAGATACTGGCCGATGGTCAGGAAGTCGACATCGGCCGTGCGCAGGTCGTCCATCAGCTGGAGCACTTCGTTGCGCTCCTCGCCCAGCCCCACCATGATG
>NZ_WUMM01000030.1:0-9476 GCF_009826875.1 Shinella sp. AETb1-6
TGAGCCTAGGACATATTGTCATCTCGCCCTGCGACGGGGTCGATGTGGAGAAAGCCGCGCATCGCTTCGCGGGTGCCTTTCTGATGCCCCTGACGTCTTGCGTGCGGAGGTTGGCGCGCATCGATCGTCGATCAGTATTGGAGAGCTGGTGGCGTTAAAAAAACGTTTCGGAGTGAGCGTTCAGGCCCTCACCTACCGCTGCAAAGATCTCGGCATCATCAGTCCGCCCGCTTGCGCACGGCTCTTCAAGATCTTTGCAGTACGAGGATGGCGCGATGCACCTTATGAGGAGCCTGAAAGCATGGCACCAGATGTGGAAGAGCCAAGGCGTTTCGAGCGCCTCTGCTATCGCGCCCTAGGCCGGATCGACATTCAGGATTCCCAAATCAGTTGATCGCTGATTCATAGACAGCCATCTTGAAGCGCGAGGGTGTCGGGTGGCTGCAAAGCGTTATGAATTGAGCGATGGGCAGTGGGCGAAGATTACGTCGCTGCTGCCCGGCAAGGCTGGCGATCCGGGGCGCACCGGCTCGGACAACCGTGTATTTATCAATGGTTGCCTGTGGGTTCTACGCTCCGGTGCGCATTGGCGCGACCTACCGGAGCGCTACGGCAAGTGGAAGACGGTCCATAAACGCTTCAGCCGTTGGTGCCATGCCGGCATCTGGGAGCGTGTCTTCGAGACACTGACGTGCGACCGCGACAACCAATATCTGATGATCGACAGTACGATCGTTCGCGCCCATCAGCAGGCAGCCTCAGGAAAAGGGGGCCAAGGATCAGGCGCTGGGGCGCTCCCGAGGTGGACTGACCACCAAGATTCACATGCTGGCTGATGCATTAGGTCGGCCGCTGCGGTTCATCGTAACCGCAAGGCAGGTGAACGACATCACGCAGGCGCCGGCTCTTCTGGAAGGACAGGCCGGCAAGGCAGTTCTGGCCGACAAAGCCTATGACAGCAATGCTTTGCGGGCGATCATTGCCGCCATGGGAGCCGAGGCCGTCATCCCGTCTAACCGATCGCGCAAGCTCATCATTGCACACGACGAACTCATCTACAGACACCGCAACCGCATCGAACGTTGCTTCGGTCGAATGAAACACTGCCGCCGCTTTGCGACCCGATACGAACGAAGAACCATTCACTTCCAGGGCTTCATTCATCTCATCGCTGCAATGATATGGATGCAATGAATGTCGATTGGTCCTAGCGGGGGGATCATCGGTGAATCGCGGGCTGCCGAACTGCTCGGCATTTCCGTCCGTGAACTCGACAAGCGGCTGGATCAGACGGCGTGGTGAACATTGCCGGCTGTGTAAGACTCATTCTTCGGCCATCGATGCGGAGATGTCGGCAATGGAGCGAATGAGGACGAGCGGGTCGTCTTTCGAGGGCAGGAAGCCGCGCCGCCTCCAGAATTCGGCAGCTTCCTCATCTATGACATTGACCATCAGCGCCCGACCGCCAACGAGGGCGGCGGCCTGAATGCAACGCTGCAGCCGTGTTTAACGAGGCCGATGCCAATCCCCTTGCCCCCATCTGGTGTCGGCGGCAAGCGGGCCGAGAAGAAGGCAAAGAACCGGATCAGGCGGCTGGCCGGTGCGGATCGAGCGTGGCAGGACCGCCGGCACCACGGCGGTTGGCGCTGCACCTTAGTAGCCGACGACACGCAGCACCTGACGGAAGCTCTCAGCAGCCTACTTAATTCGTGCCATTCACATTAGAATTGTATAGCAGCCTCGTCGCCTATTCCCTCGATAGGCAATAGCCCCGCGCTTCCTAAGGGCGGCGATATCTCGCTTGCCAGTCTTTAGAGAGACACCGAAAAACTCGGCGATGTGCACGGCACGCGCGTTCTTCTGCGCCTGAAGCTGGCGAAGAAACCATCGCTGCCGCATTCCCTGCTCGGAATTCGGATCAGGGACACTATGAGGGTCATCGGGGTCACGATTAGGGACATCCTGCACAGAATGCGTAGCTGACACCGGTCGAGCAGAAACATCATCTTTCGCCCTGTCCGCTGCATGCAGTTTCTCCTGATCATAATACGCCGATAGTATTTCCTGTCTTTGCGCAAGCGCCAGCACGGTCTTCAAAACCTCGTCGGACCGACGCAAAAGCTGGATGAGGTAGGGTCAGGACTCGTTAATCAGATCCAAAAGATGAATGTTGCTGCGATGCAGATTGCGGAGAAGAAAGTGTGGGCGCATCGGTCGTAGCGGGTTGCGATGCGCCTCCAGTCCTTGAGTTTTGCGAAGAGGTTCTCGACCTTGTGGCGCTGTCGGTAGAGAGCCTTGTCGTAGGGATATGGCACCTTGCGGCTTCGGCTGGACGGGATACAGGGTTCAATACCTTTTTCCTGCAAGGCTTCGCGGAATGGCGTGCTGTCATACCCCCGGTCGGCAATCAGTGTCTTGGCTTTCGGCAGGGCATCCAGCACGAGGCGGGCACCTTTGTGATCACTCATCTGCCCTTCGCTGAGCAGCATGACAATCGGGCGCCCCTCTCCGTCGCAGACGGTATGCAGCTTGGAGTTCAGCCCGCCTTTGGTTCGCCCGATACGACGGGGAACATCCCCTTTTTGAGTAGGCTCGCCGCCGTGCGATGGGCTTTCAAGTGTGTGGCGTCGATCATGATATGCTCGGGCTTCGGACTTTCGGCGGCAAGTGCTGCGAAGATGCGGTCGAACACGCCGAGACGGCTCCAGCGTATGAACCGGTTGTAGAGGGTCTTATGCGGGCCGTAATCCTTCGGAGCATCCTTCCATTGCAGACCGTGCTTGATGACATAAACAATGCCGCTGATCACACGGCGGTCGTCAACGCGCGGTACGCCATGTGCCAATGGGAAATAAAGTTCGATCCGCCCCATCTGGCGCTCGCTCAGCAAAAACAAATCACTCATCACGGTCTCCTTCCCGAAACCATGAATCACAGGTCAAACCAAATTAATAGGTCCTGAGCCTAGGCCCCGTTAGGGCCAGTCAAGCCATTCAACCAGTTCAGCACCGTTCTATCCGACGCGCCCGTCCAATTCCCCACAGCGATCGCAAAGTCCGGCCTTCCCATACTTTCCTGCTTCAGCGCAACACTGATGACTTCAGGATAGTTGAAGCGTGTCCGGCGACCTTTTCCATCCCGGATATTATTTCCGTTTTTCTGCAACATCCTTCCAAACGGCTCCCATAAATTGAAGACGTCGAAAGATTAGGTGACCGGTAGTTACAAACATCCGCACGGACCTGATCGTGTTGCTTCAGGGGCGTGCATGATTGGACTGATCAATAATACATCCGCCGTTTCGGCAAGCGCTCCGATTCGCGCAGCCCAGTATCTTCGGATGTCGACCGAACATCAGCGCTATTCCACTGAGAATCAGGCGGGCGCGATTCAGGACTATGCTGCGAAAAACAATATCGAGATCGTGCGCACATATTCCGACGAGGGCATTAGCGGCCTTACATTTGAAGGTAGGCCGGGCATCCGGAAGATGATTTCCGATGTGGAAAGCGGCAACGCCGATTACGAACTGATCCTCGTCTACGACGTGAGCCGCTGGGGTCGATTCCAAGACCTCGATGAAGGCATCTATTATATGCACCATTGCAAGAAAGCCGGCGTCCGCGTGGAGTTCTGCGGAGAGCGGTTTCAGAACGGTGGCGACATCGGCTCGAAAATCCAGCTTCTCGTATCGAACAGTTCTGCAAGCGACTATAGCCGGGTACTTTCAACGAAAGTGCATATGGGGCAAACGACCCTTATCAAAAAAGGTTTCCGGCAAGGGGGACCGGCAGGATTTGGTTTGCGCCGGCTTCTCGTGGATGACTCCGGCAATGCGAAGTTCCAGCTTCGTCGCCTCGAACATAAGAGTATTCAGACAGACCGAGTGGTTCTCGTACCAGGACCACCTGAAGAGATCACCGTTGTCAGGCGCATCTATGCGGACTTTATCGAACGCGGCTTGACCGAACAGCAGATCGCAAACCGCCTGAACTGGGAAGGGGTTCACACCGACCTCGAACGCCCTTGGACACGCAGTACCGTCCGCCAGGTTCTCACCAACGAGAAATACATTGGCAACAATGTCTGGAACCGGCGATCTTTCAAGCTCAAGACCAAGCGCGTGCAAAACGATCCTGCGCTTTGGGTCAGGGCCGATGGCGTGTTCGAATCAATCATTGATCCGAAGCTTTTCAATGCGGCGCAGAAAATTATCGCTACCAGGTCGCACCGGCCCGACAACGAGGAGATGCTGAACGCGCTGCAACGCGTGCTGCAGCGCCATGGCTATCTCTCCGGGCTGATCATCGATGAGGCGGATAGTTGTCCCTCCGCCGGCGCCTATCAAAGCCGTTTCGGCAGCCTGCTTCGGACGTACAAACTCATCGGATATCAGCCGGATCGCGACTATCGCTATGTCGATATCAATCGCCGTCTCCGCCAACAATATCCCGGCATCATAACGAGCATAGTCTCGCGAGTGCATGAGACAGGCGCGAGGGTCAGAAATGATGGCGCCAGCTCCATGTTCATCGTGAACGAGGAAATCCGCGCGTCCCTGGTCTTAAGCCGCTGCCATATTAGCACAGCCGGCCGAAAGCGGTGGTTCATTCGCTTCGACACCGGCCTCTGTGCGGACATTACCATCGCCGCAAGAATGGAGCCGGAGGAAGCCTGCATCAAGGATTTCTACATCCTGCCTGCGCTGGACTGTTCCGGCGAGAAGCTACGCCTCTTCGAAAACAACGCCAGCGAACTTGACGTTTACCGGTTCGACACCCTCGACGCCCTGTACCACCTCGTCAAGCGCACCAGGATAAAGGATATCATCTGATGGCAACACGTCCGACAGAGCATCATGCTGGCCACGCGCAGCAGATTATATCCATTCCCATTGATAGAATACGCATTCTCAATCCCCGGGCGAGAAGCAAGAAAACCTTTGCCGGTGTCGTCGAAAGTATAGCCACTGTAGGACTGAAACGCCCGATCACGGTTGCGGAAGCCGGCATGGATGAACAGGGGCAGCGATACGAGCTCATATGCGGCCAAGGCCGGATAGAGGCCTTCAAGGCTCTCGGCGAAACCCATATTCCAGCGATGATCATAGCCGCTCCTGAAACGGACCGCTATCTGATGAGCCTCGTCGAAAACCTGGCCCGCCGACAGCACTCCAGCCAGGATCTCCTGAACGCCGTCCAGGTGCTTTCAGATCGAGGGTACACCAATGTGCAGATCGGCCAGAAAACTGGGCTGGATCCGAGCTACATCCAGGGAATCCTCCAGTTGCTGCGCGCGGGAGAAGAGCGCCTCATAACCGCCGTTGAAAAAGGATGGCTGCCTCTTTCCCTAGCCGTCGAAATCGCTCGATCCAGCGAGGCCGACGTTCAGATCGCTATGATGGATGCCTACGAAACTGGAACTCTAAAGGGGGACCAGCTTCTAAAAGCCCGGCGGCTGATCGATAAACGCAAGACGTTCGGTCAAAAATACCAGAAGGTAATTCAGCGCAACGAGAAGCCCATGACGGCAGCAAGGCTGGCGCAGACCTTCCAGGAGGAAGTTCGGCGCCAGCGTCTCGCCATCCAGAAAGCGGATGTGGCGGAACAGCGGCTGCTCTTTGTCGTCTCTGCTATGCGCAAGCTGCATTCGGAGGAGCATTTTCGGACGCTGCTGCGAGCGGAGGGGATCGTCGATATGCCCAAGCCGCTCGCCGACCGCCTTTCCGGAGGAAAAAGCCAATGAGCCGCTCCACCTTCGAACAGCATACCATCAAGGTGCCTGTAAACGACATTCTGCCGACACGCACACTGTCACCCAGTCTGCGGTACTCCTCAAAGTTCAAGACGATCCTCGCGTCGATACAGGAAGTCGGCATCATAGAGCCGCTGGCGGTGTTCCCCGAAAAGGGTGGGAAAGACGGAGGCAGAAAGTACATTCTTCTCGACGGGCATGTGCGGCTGGAATGCCTCAAGGTTCTCGGTGCGACGCATGCCGTCTGTCTTCTTTCGAAAGACGACGAAGGCTTCACGTTCAATCGACAGGTCAATCGGCTGAGTGCTGTGCAGGAACACCGCATGATCATGCAGGCAATTGCTAAAAAGGTTCCGGCTGAACGCATAGCTAAAGCGCTCAGCGTCAATGTGGAACGTATCCGCGAACGGCAGCGCATGCTGGACGGTATCGCGCCCGAGGTGGTGGAATTGCTTAAGGATAGGCTGGCGGCGCGCGGTGTATTCCCCATCCTGCGCAAGATGAAGCCAATGAGGCAGATCGAAGCCGCCGAAATGATGATCGCGGCAAATCGCTTTACAATAACCTATGCGACCATGATCCTTTCGGCGACACGCCCCGAGCTTCTTCTGGAGCCGAAGAAACCTAAACCGATAGAGGCCTCTGCGGAAGACATTGCCCGCATGGAGCGGGAGATGGAAAGGCTCTATCAGGACTATCGAACAGTTCAGGATACGCTTGGCGACACGATGCTCGTGCTGGTCGTTGCCAAAGGCTACGTTTCCCGCCTGCTAAGAAATGACGCTGTCGTTGATTATCTGCTGCGATACCATGCCGATATGGCCGGAGAACTTGAGAAAGTCATGGAAGCCATTAAGGCGGACGCTATGTCACTAGAAAGGGAATAACTGCTTGCAAACAAACCAGGACGGGAAGTGGTCGATAGGCCTGCAGTGGCGAGGCAACGTACCTTTTTGTCGTGCGGCAGGCCACGATCACCGTTGAAAGACCCGTGATCTATAGCATTGGAGATCCTAAATCGTGGCATGCATCTTGCGGGGCGTCATGCCGGTTGCCGCGAATGATTTCAAGCTACAGGCAATCTGAAAAAGACGCGGCTCTCGCTTGCGCGCTGATTCGCAATGTCGTTGATGTGGTCCGAAGCATTGTCTCATCAATACCGTATCACGAAGCGCCCGCCCGCCTTCCCCTCCTCGAGTGCGACAAGCGCATCCGTGGCACGGAACAGGTAAATCTGCTCGATCGGATTGAGTAGCGGCTGCCTGGCATGCATGGCGACGACCTCGCGCATTTCCTGGCGCGTACCGACGCCGGTTCCGGTGATTGCGACGCCAGTCGCCGTCAGCCATTCCTGAATGAGTGGAACCGGTTCAGATACCAGCGCCGAGGCGGCGATGCGCCCGCGCGGCCGGATCGATGCGACGATCGCCGACCAGGTGGCGGGAATCGGCGCGGAATTGATCCCAGGATGGTAGCCGGGATTGGCCGCAAGGTTTTGCTCAAGCCTTTCGCCGGCGACGGCGACCTCTGCCGCGCCATAGCGGCGGGCATGGTCCAGCTTTGCCGGATTGCGGTCCACGGCCAGCATGTGAACGCCCATGTGGGTCGCGATCCGCAACGCATAAAGGCTAAGGCCGCCGCAGCCCTCGACGGCCAACCTTTCGCCGGCGGTCAGGTCCGCCCGTCGAATGGCGCAATAGGCGGTGACGCTGGCGCACATGACCGGCACCATCGTCGAAGGGTCTACATCCGACGGCAGTCGCACGGCGAATGCGACATCGGCGACGGCATATTCCGCGAACCCTCCCGGCACGCTCAAGCCATAGGCTCGTTGATGCTGGTAGATGGCCTCATAGCCGTCGCGGCATTCATCGCATCGCAGGCAGGTGTCGTGCAGGCGCGATGCACATGTGGTCCTAAGGATAGGCAACGCCTACGCGGAGAATGAACTCGGTAAGGGAGGGCGTCGCCGTCGACGGATGGGGTCCGGGAAACCGTGCAAGATGGGCTTCGGTTGACCATCGAGATCACCCCCTGCAGCGCGCGGAAGTGCCATTGACAGGTCGGAGGTGACATATCGAACTCCATGTGTGCCAGGCTTCTCCAAGAACGGTCGGTCAAAATATGCTGGTGCTGGCTTCGGTATCTCTGGTTTTGGACATGTGCGTCTCCGCCGGCGCTAGGTGGACTGCGGGGTCAGCCGGCCCGCAGGCAGCAGCGGCAGAATAGTCAGAGCCAACAGCGCACCTCGGCCTTGTAGCGGCGGTAGTCGTCGCCGAACTTCGCTTCAAGATAGCGCTCCTCACGGGCTATCACCTGCGTCTGGATCGCGACCAGCACCAACGGGAGCAAGGCGAAGGCTATCGGCCCGTCAAGGCCGATCGCCAGGCCGGCATCCTCCACAACGAACTCTATGTCGGCCGGATTGTCTGGAACAAGCAGAACTACCGCAAGAACCCGGAAACCGAACGCCGAACCGCTCGCCTCAACGACAAAAGCGACTGGGTCGTGACGGAGGTTCCCGCCATGCGCATCATCAGCGACGAACTCTGGCGCGCGTGAAGGAACGGCAACTGACGACGCTGGAGAACTTTTCCCGCACGACCACCAACCGGCTGAACAGGGCGCATCGGCCGAGCTACCTGTTGAGCGGCATGCTGGAATGCGCCGAGTGCGGCGACTCCTACGCCATCATGGCAAAGGAACGCTACGGCTGCTCCAACCACAAGAACAAGCTGCCGATCGACGGGCTCGACGGCGCCTACTGCTCCAACAAGAAGACCATTCTGCGCAAGAACCTGGAGGATCGGGTGCTGTCCTGCCTGCGGCCTTCTTCGGCATGGGTGTATTCGACGATGTCGCCGGACAGGCCCGCCAGAACCTTGCAGCCTCGATGAAGAAGGAACCGGACGAGCGCCAGCGCATTTCCGGGGAATTGAAGGTTGCCGAACAGGAACAGCGTCAGATCATCCAGCAGATCAGCGACCGTGCGGCTGAGGGTCGCCCGCGTCTGGCTGCGCTCGACAGCCTTGAAGAGCGCCGCGCTGCGCTCGAGGCGCGGCTGAAGCAGTCGCCAGAGGCGGAAGATTTCGGGGAGAAGATCGGGAAGCTGAAGGCGGAAGTCAGTCCCGAAGCTGTCGAGCTGGTCATCAACTCGGCATTCTATTACCTGCGCGAGCACGGGAACACAGAAACGAAGCAGCCGTTCATCAACCTCGTGCGCTAGTTCATCCAGAAGGTGGTGATCGGCAAGACACCCGGTCATCAGCCGGCATCACTCGAAGTCCACGGCAGGATCGCATCGATCCTCGCGGCGATGGAAGCGGCCGCGATCCTGGAGAAGCAGTTCGAGGCGCTCAAGCAGCACGACTATCTGGAGAAGCTTCGCGCCGGCGAGCTAAAGACGGAGCAGAAACAAAAAAGCTCCTCGACGCTTACGCGGAGGAGCTTTCTGTTAAACGACTTGAATGGCAAAATATTCAAGTTTCAGTGGTTGCGGGGGCAGGATTTGAACCTGCGGCCTTCAGGTTATGAGCCTGACGAGCTACCGGGCTGCTCCACCCCGCGCCAAGCGTAAATCCCTTTGGGATTTATCGCGATTACGCCATCGCGTTGCGATGGCGGACTGTGCCGGAGCAAATTGCCGAAGGCGATTTGTCTCCTGTCAGGGGTGCACCGGTTTCGATGCTTCGTTCCCTGAGATACGTATGGTTCTGCAAACA
>NZ_WUMM01000031.1:0-2500 GCF_009826875.1 Shinella sp. AETb1-6
ATAAAGGCCGCTTGAAGCGGCCCTTTGGTTTCGGCAGGGCCGAATGCGTGTCGAGAAGATTGTTTGCTTCGTTTGAAGCGCATTGCCTTTAGCAGACCTGGCAGCGACCTACTCTCCCGCGTCTTAAGACGAAGTACCATTGGCGCTGGGGCGTTTCACGGCCGTGTTCGGAATGGGAACGGGTGCGGCCACCCCGCCATAACCACCAGGTCGGCTAAGGGCAATGTTCATGCCTTTGGCATGAACATTGTTCCGTTTGTCTTGCTTTGGCAAACCTTTCCTGTTCGCTGGACGCTCACAGGGGTGCCAAAGCGTGCATACGGGAACGTATGAGCATGCCTTGTGCATGTAATGAGAAGCTGGCGAAGGGGAACCCTTCCTTGTCTTTGTGAACACGTCTTCAGCAACAACCGGACGAACACTGCGTGTTCGCCGGGCCTGTCGCAAAGGCTTTTGCCTTTGCTCTGTCAGGACAAACGCTTCGCGTTTGCCTTGAGATGAGCATGAACAATGAGAACGATCAAGCCAATCGAGCTATTAGTACCGGTAAGCTTCACACATTGCTGCGCTTCCACACCCGGCCTATCAACGTGGTCGTCTTCCACGGCTCTCAAGGGAATACTCGTTTTCAGGTTGGTTTCCCGCTTAGATGCCTTCAGCGGTTATCCATTCCATATATAGCTACCCTGCTATGCCCTTGGCAGGACAACAGGTCCACCAGAGATATGTCCATCCCGGTCCTCTCGTACTAGGGACAGATCCTGTCAATATTCCTACACCCACGGCAGATAGGGACCGAACTGTCTCACGACGTTCTGAACCCAGCTCACGTACCGCTTTAATTGGCGAACAGCCAAACCCTTGGGACCTGCTCCAGCCCCAGGATGCGATGAGCCGACATCGAGGTGCCAAACAACCCCGTCGATATGGACTCTTGGGGGTCATCAGCCTGTTATCCCCGGCGTACCTTTTATCCGTTGAGCGATGGCCCTTCCACGCGGGACCACCGGATCACTATGACCGACTTTCGTCTCTGCTCGACTTGTCAGTCTCGCAGTCAGGCTGGCTTATGCCATTGCACTCGACGACCGATTTCCGACCGGTCTGAGCCAACCATCGCGCGCCTCCGTTACTCTTTCGGAGGCGACCGCCCCAGTCAAACTACCCACCATACACGGTCCTGGACCCGGATAACGGGCCGCAGTTAGACATCCATGACGATAAGGGTGGTATTTCAAGGATGGCTCCACAGAAACTGGCGTCCCTGCTTCAAAGCCTACCACCTATCCTACACATGCCGACACGAATGCCAGTGTAAAGCTATAGTAAAGGTGCACGGGGTCTTTCCGTCTAACCGCAGGAACCCCGCATCTTCACGGGGAATTCAATTTCACTGAGTCTCTGCTGGAGACAGCGGGGAAGTCGTTACGCCATTCGTGCAGGTCGGAACTTACCCGACAAGGAATTTCGCTACCTTAGGACCGTTATAGTTACGGCCGCCGTTTACTGGGGCTTCGATTCAAAGCTTGCACCTCTCCTCTTAACCTTCCAGCACCGGGCAGGCGTCAGACCCTATACGTCGTCTTGCGACTTCGCAGAGCCCTGTGTTTTTGATAAACAGTCGCTACCCCCTGGTCTGTGCCACCCCAAAACACTTGCGTGCCTTGGGGTCACGCTTCTTCCGAAGTTACGCGTGCAATTTGCCGAGTTCCTTCAGCAGAGTTCTCTCAAGCGCCTTGGTATACTCTACCTGACCACCTGTGTCGGTTTCGGGTACGGTCTATACGGTGGAGCTATTTCCTGGAACCGCTTCCCTGCACACCCAATCCAATAAGAATGTACAAGTTACGCAATCCGTCACTACCACCAGGCCCACGAATATTAACGTGGTTCCCATCGACTACGCGTGTCCGCCTCGTCTTAGGGGCCGGCTAACCCTGCTCAGATTAACTTTAAGCAGGAACCCTTGGTCTTTCGGCGAGGGAGTCTCTCACTCCCTTTATCGTTACTCATGTCAACATTCGCACTTCCGATACCTCCAGGAGCCCTCACGGGTCTCCCTTCACAGGCTTACGGAACGCTCCGCTACCACTGGACTTTAAGTCCAATCCTCAGCTTCGGTGCATGGCTTTAGCCCCGTTACATTTTCGGCGCAAAGACCCTTATTTAGACCAGTGAGCTGTTACGCTTTCTTTAAATGATGGCTGCTTCTAAGCCAACATCCTGGTTGTTTTGGGATCCTCACATCCTTTCCCACTTAGCCATGACTTGGGGACCTTAGCTGGAGGTCAGGGTTGTTGCCCTTTTCACGACGGACGTTAGCACCCGCCGTGTGTCTGCCGACTAGTACTCCTCGGTATTCGGAGTTTGGTTAGGATCAGTAAGACGGTGAGTCCCCATAGCCCATCCAGTGCTCTACCCCCGAGGGTATTCGGTCGACGCTCTACCTAAATAGATTTCGCGGAGAACCAGCTATCTCCGAGTTTGATTGGCCTTTCAC
>NZ_WUMM01000032.1:0-4441 GCF_009826875.1 Shinella sp. AETb1-6
GCGAGCCTCGCTCCAAGGCGAGCGATGTCGCATGGACATGCGTATCCCGGCCCACGGTCTTTTCCACATGGCGCAATTCAAGCACGGTTCAGTCCTCTTCAATGCGGTTGGGCGATGCGCTCAGCTTGCGCAGGCAAGCGCCTGGTCGCCGCTGCCGGCCGACCAGAGATCCGCCACCATGTCGATGGCCGTGAGATAGGTCTTGTATTTCTGGCTGAGCACGGCTGCGCGTGCGCCATCCGGTTCGAGCCGCTGTTCGACATGGACCATGTTCGAGATCGCGGTTGCCACATCCGGATAGACGCCGGTCGCCACGGCCGCGCAAATCGCACCGCCCTTGGCGCCGAATTCACTGCCATTGGCAATCTCCACAGGCAGGCCGAGGCCATCGGCAAACATCTGCGCCCAGACACGACTGCGCGTGGGGCCACCCGCGAGCCTGATGACCTCGGGGTTGGCTGCATCCGGTCCTGTCAGCAGGTAGGTCATGTCGTAGCGGTGGGCGAAGACCACGCCCTCGTAGACCGCGCGGACGATATCGGGAAGCTGCACACCGGCACGAAGCCCGAGGAAGCCGCCCGGCGCACCGCGCGGGCCGTCATAGAGGAACGGGAAGAACAGGATGCCGTTGGTTCGGTCAATGGCGCCAGCGACGAGTTCATTGCACACATCATAGATGCTGCGTCCTTCCAGCACCGCGCGCTGCGCTTCTGCAGACAGCATGGTCTTGCATAGCCATTCGAGATTGCTGGCCGACGTCGGCGTCGCCGTGGTAGCCAGCACCTGTCCGTCGACCGGATAGGGCGTCTGGATGGTCGGCAGCGGGTTAAGTGAGGGCTTGCGATGGACCGTCGAATGGATGCTGAACGTGCCGGCAACCGCTGCGAGCTGGCGTGGACTGACGGCACCGGACGCCAGCGCACAACCGACGACATCATACACGCCGCGCACGACAGGCGTTCCTTCGCGAAGTCCGGTCAGGGCGGCAACGGATGCCGGAATATGACCCACCACCTCGACGGAAGGCCGAACCGGCGGCAGCTTTTCGAGCCACCCCTGCATGCCGGCGGCCTCGAAGGCCTCCCGGGAAATATCGGATTTTGTTACGTTGATGATGCCGGCACAGCCGCCGTCCGTAGGGTCCGTCGAGATATCGCCGCAAAGCCGCATGCGCAGGAAATCCTTGCAGGGCAGCATATATCTGGCACGCCGCATCACCTCCGGCGCATTCTCCTGGAACCAGGCCATGATGGGAAACGTCTGGCCCGGCCAGACTTGCTGCTCGATATGCCGCGAGACTTCGGCGGCAAGTCCGGAGCGTTTCCAGCGCTCGATAAGCGGTATGGAGCGCGTATCGGTGGAGACCAGCCCGTTGGCGACCGCATTACCTTCCGCGTCGACGAAATACGCACCGCCACCATAGCCTGACGGCGTGACCGCAATGATGTCCGCGGGGTTGGTTCCGGTCTTTTCAAGTAGCACGCGCAGGCACTCGCAGGTCGCGCGCCACATGACGTCGGCGTCCCGCTCGGTCCAGCCCTCTTGGGGCAAAAGCATGATATTGGGGCGACGCTCGCAGGCGAGTTCGTTTCCCTTGACGTCGAACAACACGACCTTGGTCATGGTGCCACCGGCGTCGATGCCGATCAGGCGTTCCCGCATGGTTTCTCCTCCTCGCCGACGCGCCGTCTCCACCCGGCACATGGACCATTCGGTCTCATCGGCTTTGTTCCTCGTGAGCTAGGCTATTGGACGGGCCTGAATTGTCAATCGAATTCGTAAGGAAATTTTTTACAGAAATAAATAACTGATATTACATGATATTTTTTATATGTCGGTTCGCGACCCAAGAATGGCGCCTTTCAAAAGTAATAAAATGCCATTATAGCAGCCCCATCTTCTGAGGATGACGGTCAAGAGGGGCTTTCGTGCGAAACAGAACAGAAGCAATCGCCGCGTTAGGGGCTGCCACAGCCGCACAACCGGTCCTTATTGTCGGCGGCGGCATCAATGGGATCGGGCTCTTCCGCGACCTGTCACTGCAAGGCGTGCCTGCCGTACTGGTGGACAAGGGCGACTTCGCCTCCGGCACCAGCGCGGCGCCGTCGCGGCTCATCCATGGCGGGCTCCGCTATCTTGAGACGGGCGAGTTTGCGCTGGTGCGCGAATCCGTCATCGAGCGCAATCATCTGGTTCGCAATGCCCACCATCTCGTCAAACCCCTGCCCGTATGGGTTCCGGCCTTCAGCTGGTTCGGCGGGCTGTTTTCCGCAGGCCTGCGTTTCCTCAAGCTGAAGAAAACGCCGGGCGCCAAGGGAATTGCGGTGGTAAAGCTGGGGCTGGTGTTTTTCGACCGCTTTGGGCGGGCCACGAGTGCGATGCCCGGCCATCGCATCGTTTCGCGCGGCGAACTACGGACCCGGATGCCCGGCCTTTCGCAGCGGATCAAGGCGGTGGCCGAGTATTACGACGCACGGTTGACCCACCCGGAACGCCTCGCGCTGGAGCTCATCAAGGACGCCGAACGGGACTGCCCCGCATCCATCGCCGTGCCCTATATGGCACTGGCTGGTTCGGACGGCGATCAGGTCATCCTGCGCGACGAGGTCAGCGCGGAGGAGATTGCACTGCGGCCACGCCTCGTGATCAACTGTGCCGGCCCCTGGGCGGACGAGGCAAATCGCAAACTCGGCATCGACGGGCAACTGATAGGCGGCACGCGTGGTTCACATATCGTCCTGCACCGGCCTGACATCGCCCGCCAGCTGGGCGACGGCATGCTCTACTTCGAAACTCGGGATTTCCGCGCCTGCCTCGTCTATGCGCTCGACGCGGGGCACGTCCTGCTCGGCACCACCGACATTCGTACAAGCGACCCCGATACGGTACGTTGCTCGGACGAGGAGATCGACTATCTCTTCGATGTGCTGGAACAGGTCATGCCCGGCGCAGCCGCACGGCGCGAAGAAATCGTCTTCACCTATGCCGGGGTTCGTCCGCTTCCCTATAGCGGTGAAGGAACGACCGGCGCGATCAGCCGCGATCACTTCCTTCGGGATTTCGAACCGGATGGCAATCGGCGCTTCCCGGTATTGGCGCTCGTCGGCGGCAAGTGGACCACCTATCGCGCCTGCGCAGAGCAGATCGCCGATACCGTTCTGGCACGCCTTGGCCTGAACCGCCAGTGCAGCACGCTGGATGTTCCGATCGGCGGAAGCGCGGGGCTCGACAACGACGCCCAGAAGCGCCTGACCTTCATTCGCAGGCTTATGGCCCGCCACGACCTCGACGAGGCCGCTTGCACAGTCCTCATCGAGCGGTACGGCAGCCAGGCCGACGATGTCGCGCGCCATGTTGCGGCCGACGGCGGCGAGACGGTGGACGAGGCTTCCCGCTACCGCGCAGGCGAGATCCGATGGATCGCGGTCGAGGAGCGGATCACCCGTCTTTCCGACATCGTTCTGCGCAGAACACTCATGCCCTTTGAAAACGCCATCACACGGGCGAGCCTCGATGCCGTCGCGCGCATTGCCGCAGATGCGCTCGGTTGGGATAGGCAGCGCCACAAGGCGGAGATCGCCGCGACGGTAGCGGCGCTCGACGAACGGTATCGCGTGGAATTGCCGCCCGTGCCCGCCGCTCTCCGTTCCAACGCATCCTAGGGATACCCGCATGACATCCGCCATTAGACCCCTCCTCGCCGGCAACTGGAAAATGAACGGCACGGCCAGCGCACTCGCGACCCTTGAAGCAATCGCCGCGGGGATAGCGCACCTGCCTGATGTCTTCGACACTTTGCTCTGCACTCCGACAACGCTTGTCCACCGAGCCGCCTCCGCAGCAAAGGCAACCCGGATCCAGATCGGCGGTCAGGATTGCCATACCGGCCAGGTCGGCGCGCATACCGGCGATGTCTCCGCTGATATGCTTGCCGATTGCGGTGCGCGCTTCGTCATTGTTGGCCATTCCGAGCGGCGGGCGGATCATGCTGAAACGGATGATCTCGTTTGCCGCAAGGCACGGGCGGCCATCGCCTCTGGCCTGACCGCCATCGTCTGCATCGGCGAAACGGGCGCAGAGAAGGCGCAGGGTAAGACGCTTGCGGTCGTCGAGCGGCAACTCCTGAAATCCGTGCCGGACAGCGCGACGCCACGAAACGTCGTCGTCGCGTATGAGCCGGTATGGGCCATCGGCACCGGCCTCACGCCCACCGTTAAGGATGTCGCCGAAGTGCATCGCTTCATGCGTGATCAGTTGAGCGCGCGGTTCGGCTCCGAGTGTGCGGGGATGCGCCTGCTCTATGGCGGGTCCGTTAAGGGCGCCAACGCGCACGAGCTGATGGGGATCGATCATGTGGATGGCGCGCTGGTCGGCGGCGCAAGCCTGAAGGCGGAGGATTTCCTGTCGATTGCCCGTGCCTTTCCCGCTCTGGCAGAGGCCT
>NZ_WUMM01000033.1:0-3239 GCF_009826875.1 Shinella sp. AETb1-6
ACTTCTGCCAGGATTTGACGAGTTCGTCGTAGTTTACGGTGAGGGGTTTTTCCTTTTCGTTTTCGATCTTGAGCTGTGGAGCGAGGTTGCCCTTTGCGACGGCGTCCTTGTTCCAGTATTCGAGATCGTGCTCTTCGGCGAGCTTGGGGCCCATGTCGCCCTGGACTCCGGCGCGTTCGAGGCGTTCGAGCACCTTCTCCTGCTCGGCGCACAGCGAATCCATCGCCTCCTGCGCGCTCTTGGCGCCCGACGAGGCGTCGCCGATCGCCTGCCACCACAGCTGGGCAAGCTTGGGATAGTCGGGGATGTTCGTGCCGGTCGGCGACCATTGCAGGCGGGCCGGCGAACGGTAGAACTCCACGAGGCCGCCGAGCTTGGGCGCGCGGTCGGTAAACGACTTGTGGTCGAGCGTCGACTGGCGGATGAAGGTCAGGCCGACATGGCTCTTCTTCACGTCGACCGTCTTGGAGGTCACGAACTGCGCATAGAGCCAGGCGGCCTTGGCGCGGTCGTCGGGCGTGGACTTCATCAGCGTCCAGGAGCCGGCGTCCTGGTAGCCGAGCTTCATGCCGTCCTTCCAGTAGACGCCGTGCGGGGACGGCGCGAAGCGCCACTTCGGCGTGCCGTCCGCGTTGACGACCGGCAGGCCTTCCTTGACGAAGTCGGCGGTGAACGCCGTGTAGGTGAACATCTGCTGGGCGATCTCGCCCTGTGCGGGCACCGGGCCGGATTCGGAGAAGGTCATGCCGGCGGCGGCCGCCGGCGCATAGGCCTTCAGCCATTCCAGATACTTCTCGATCGAATAGACCGCCGCCGGGCCGTTGGTGTCGCCGCCGCGCGCCACGCACGAGCCGACCGGCTGCGACTTCTCGTTGACCTTGATGCCCCATTCGTCGACCGGCAGGCCGTTGGGAATGCCCTTGTCGCCGTTGCCGGCCATCGACAGCCAGGCGTCGGTGAAGCGCCAGCCGAGCGAGGGGTCCTTCTTGCCGTAGTCCATATGGCCGTAGACCTTCTTGCCGTCGATCTCGCGGCCGGTGAAGAACTCGGCGATGTCCTCATAGGCCGACCAGTTGACGGGCACGCCGAGGTCGTAGCCGTACTTCGCCTTGAAGTCGGCCTTGTTCTTCTCGTCATTGAACCAGTCGTAGCGGAACCAGTAGAGGTTGGCGAACTGCTGGTCGGGCAGCTGGTAGAGCTTGCCATCCGGCGCCGTCGTGAAGGACTTGCCGATGAAGTCGTCGATGTCGAGGCCCGGATTGGTGACGTCCTTGCCCTCATTGGCCATGAAGTCGGTCAGCGAGCGGGCCTGCTGGTAGCGCCAGTGGGTGCCGATGAGGTCCGAATCGTTGACATAGGCGTCGTAGATGTTCTCGCCCGACTGCATCTGCGTCTGCAGCTTCTCGATGACGTCGCCCTCGCCGATCAGGTCGTGCGTGATCTTGATGCCGGTGATGGCGGTGAAGGCCGGCGCCAGCACCTTGGATTCGTATTCATGCGTGGTGATGGTTTCCGAGACCACCTTGATGTCCATGCCGGCGAACGGCTTGGCGGCATCGATGAACCATTGCATCTCGGCTTCCTGGCCGGCGCGGTCGAGCGCCGACTGGTCGCCGATCTCCGCATCCAGGAACTTCTTGGCCGCGTCCATGTCCGCGAAGGCGGAGCCGGTGAGCGCCAGCAAGATCGCTGCCGTCGTCGTCAGAAGTTGCGTTCGCATGGTATCCTCCCTTAAGGTTTTGCGATTGCGACTGCATGTGCGGAAGCCCCAATCTCCCCGAGGCCCCCATTTCCTTTGCCTCACACGAAGCGGAACACGCCGATGGCGTAGACCACGGACAAGGCAAGAGCCCACCACAGGTTGGGACCGACAAGCCCCAGCCATGCGAGATGGATGAACGCCGAGCCGAGCAGCGACACGAACAACCGGTCGCCGCGTGTCGTCTCGAAGCGCAGGATGCCGATGCGCGGCGCGCCCCCGGGCCGCGCATATTCCCAGACCGCCATCAACGCGATCAGCAGGAAGATGGTCAGGAAGAACATGGCCGTCGGGAACGACCAGGCCATCCAGCCGCCCGGGATGAGCGAGGCGAACCAGTCGCGCGCGCCGTCCTTGACGGGCAGTGCCATGACGAGAAGCCCGGCGATGACGGCATAGATGACGAGCACGGCGGCGAGTGCGACCGGCCAGCGTGTGTTGCGGTTGGCGACGGTAGCCATCGGACCCCTCCCCTCAGACCCGGCCAAGGGCAAAGCCCTTGGCGATGTAGTTGCGCACGAAGTAGATGACGAGCGCGCCGGGAATGATCGTCAGCACGCCGGCGGCCGCCAGCACGCCCCAGTCCATGCCGGACGCCGAGACCGTGCGCGTCATCGTGGCGGCGATCGGCTTGGCGTCCGTCGTCGTCAGCGTGCGGGCGATCAGAAGCTCCACCCAGGAGAACATGAAGCAGAAGAAGGCCGCCACCCCGATGCCGGACGCGATCAGCGGCACGAAGATCCTGGCGAAGAAGCGCGGGAACGAATAGCCGTCGATATAGGCGGTCTCGTCGATCTCCTTGGGCACGCCCGACATGAAGCCTTCCAGGATCCACACCGCCAGCGGCACGTTGAACAGGCAATGCGCGATCGCCACCGCGATATGGGTGTCGATCAGGCCGAAGGCGGAATAGAGCTGGAAGAACGGCAGCGCGAACACCGCCGGCGGCGCCATGCGGTTGGTGAGCAGCCAGAAGAACAGGTGCTTGTCGCCCAAAAACCGGTAGCGCGAGAACGCATAGGCCGCCGGCAGCGCCACCGAAACGGAGATCACCGTGTTGAGCACAACGTAGATGATCGAGTTGATATAGCCCGAATACCACGCCGGATCGGTGAAGATCACCGCATAGTTCCTGAGCGTCGGGTTCGCCGGCCACAACGATACCGACGTCATGATCTCCGTGTTCGTCTTGAAGCTCATGTTCACCAGCCAGTAGATCGGCAAAAGCAGGAACACGATGTAAAGGGTGGGGACAAGCCAGGAGAGGCTGCGCCGGGTGCGCACGCCGGCCCTGACATGCGTATCGCTGGAGGTTGCCTGAAGGGCGGTTGCGGTGGTTGCCTGTGAGGTCATGGTTTCCTCCCTCACGCCTGTTCATCGCTGCTGGTCATGACCGTGTAGAAGATCCACGACAGGAGTAGGATGATCAGGAAGTAGATGATGGACATGGCCGCAGCCGGGCCGAGGTCGAACTGGCCGA
>NZ_WUMM01000034.1:0-2360 GCF_009826875.1 Shinella sp. AETb1-6
CGCGACGACGGAGCCATCGGAAGCGCTGCTTCTGGGCGGCAACACCGCCACCCTGTCGGAGGGCCGCATCACGCAGTTCGGCCGGACCATCGACGTCTATCGCCGGCCGAACGATCTCCTGACGGCCCGCACCTTCGCCGACCCGCCGCTGAACGCCATGGATGTCGTCAAGCGGAATGGTCAGTTCACCGCCGGCGACCGGTCCTTGCTGATAGTGCCGCAGCACCTGTCCCAGTTGGCAGATGGTCCCTGTACCATCGCGTTCCATCCGCACCACCTCTCCCTTACCAGCCAGGCGCCGGGTTCTGCACCGCTTCAGGCGCGCACGGCCATCTCGGAAATCGCGGGGTCGGAGAGCTTCGTCCATATCGAATTCGAGGGTAGTCGCTGGGTCATGCTGTCGCCCGGAATTCACGACATCGAGCCGGATACGCTGATCACCGTCCATGTCGATACGCGCCACCTGATGGCCTTCGGGATGGATGGCAGGGCGCTCGGCGCGCCGGTCGCGATGGCGGCATAGGGGGAAGAGTTCATGGCACGCATCACACTCGATCACATACGCCATGCCTATGGAATCCGCCCCTCCGCGCCGAACGACTATGCGCTGCGTGAGGTCAATCACGAATGGAGCGACGGCGGCGCCTATGCGCTGCTCGGGCCCTCCGGCTGCGGCAAGACCACGCTGCTCAACATCATCTCGGGGCTCTTGCAGCCCTCCGAAGGCCGCATCCTGTTCGATGGCGAGGATGTGACGGACCTTCCGCCCGAAGCCCGAAACATCGCGCAGGTCTTTCAGTTCCCGGTCATCTACGACACCATGACCGTCTACGACAATCTCGCCTTCCCGCTGCGCAACCGTGGCGTTGCCGAGGCCGCTGTAAAGCGCCGGGTCGAGGAAATCCTCGAGATGACGGGGCTCGCTGACCGGGCAAACCGCAAGGCGCGCGGCCTCACGGCCGACCAGAAGCAGAAGATCTCGCTCGGCCGTGGCCTTGTCCGCAATGATGTGAACGCGATCCTCTTCGATGAGCCGCTCACCGTTATCGACCCGCACATGAAGTGGCAGCTGCGTTCGCAGCTCAAAAAGCTGCATCGCCAGTTCGGTTTCACCATGGTTTATGTCACCCACGATCAGACGGAGGCGCTGACCTTCGCCGACAAGGTCGTCGTCATGTACGATGGCCAGATCGTGCAGATCGGCACACCGGCCGAGCTCTTCGAGACACCACGCCACACCTTTGTCGGCTACTTTATCGGCTCGCCCGGCATGAATGTCCTGCCGATGCAGATCGATGGTGCGACTGCCGTGATCGGCGGCGAGCGTGTCGATCTCGGCTTCGCTCCGCCCGCCAAGGCCACCGCGAAGATGGAATTCGGCATTCGCCCGGAATTCGTACGCATTGGACGAGAGGGTCATCCCGTCCGTATCGACAAGGTCGAGGATATCGGCAGGCACAAGATCGTGCGGGCAACCTTTGCCGGCCAGTCCGTTGCGGCGGTGATGCCGGAGGAGAACGAGGTGCCGGCGGACGCCCGCATCGCCTTCGATCCCAAAGCCATCAACATCTATGCCGACAGCTGGCGCGTCGAAAGGGGAGCCTGAGCCATGGATAAGACCTGGAACAACAAGGCCTGGTTCATGGTGCTACCGGTGCTGCTGCTGGTCGCGTTTTCGGCGGTGATCCCGCTGATGACGGTTGTGAACTATTCCGTTCAGGATACGTTCGGAAACAACCAGTTCTTCTGGGCGGGGACCGACTGGTTCACGCAGGTGCTGGATTCCGCCCGCTTCTGGGATTCGCTCGTCCGCAACCTTGCCTTCTCTGCGGTCATTCTGGCGATCCAGATCCCGCTGGGCATTTTCATCGCGCTCAACATGCCGCGTCACGGGCTCGGGGTGCCGGTCTGCCTGATTTTCATGGCGCTGCCGCTCCTCATTCCTTGGAATGTCGTCGGCACGATCTGGCAGTTGCTGTGCCGTGCCGATATCGGCCTTGTCGGATGGGGACTGACCCAGCTCGGATTTCCCTTCGCCTATGCCGCCGACCCGGTCGATGCCTGGGTGACGATCGTCGTCATGGATGTCTGGCACTGGACGAGCCTTGTTGTGCTTCTTTGTTATGCCGGCCTCGTGTCTATCCCGGAAGCCTATTACCAGGCAGCCAAGATCGACGGTGCGTCGCGCCTCGCTGTCTTCCGTTACATCCAGCTGCCGAAGATGAAGCGCGTTCTACTGATCGCCATCCTGTTGCGCTTCATGGACAGCTTCATGATCTATACGGAACCTTTCGTCGTCACGGGCGGTGGCCCCGGTTCATCGACGACCTTCCTGTCGATCGATCTCGTCAAGATGGCCG
>NZ_WUMM01000035.1:0-2357 GCF_009826875.1 Shinella sp. AETb1-6
TGCGACGACGGAGCCTTCGGAAGCGCTGCTCTTGGGTGGTAACACCGCCACCCTATCCAAAGGCCGCATCACGCAGTTCGGCCGCACCATCGACGTCTATCGCCGGCCGAACGATCTCCTGACGGCCCGCACCTTCGCCGACCCGCCGCTCAACACGATGCAGGTCACAAAGAAGGCCGGGCAGTTCGAGGTTGGCGGCAAGCCGGTGCTGCCGGTGCCGGCGCATCTGTCCGCGCTGCCCGATGGTCCCTGCACCATCGCGTTCCATCCGCACCACCTGTCGCTCACCAGCCAGAACCCGGCGTCGGCCAGCCTGCAGGCGCGCACGGCGATCTCCGAGATCGCCGGTTCGGAGAGCTTCATCTACGTCCAGTTCGAGGGCAGCCATTGGGTCATGCTCTCACCGGGCATCCACGATATCGAGCCGGATACGCAGATCACCGTCCATGTCGATACGCGCCATCTGATGGCCTTCGGCGCGGACGGCGGGGCGATCGCCGAGCCCGTGGCCGCGGCGGCCTGAGGAGGACACGATGGCACGTATCACGCTCGATCATATCCGCCACGCCTACGGCGAAAAGCCGAAGTCGGAGGCGGACTATTCGCTGAAGGAAGTGCATCACGAGTGGAACGACGGCGGCGCCTATGCGCTGCTTGGTCCCTCCGGCTGCGGCAAGACCACGCTGCTCAACATCATCTCGGGCCTGTTGCAGCCTTCCGAAGGCCGCATCCTGTTCGATGGGAAGGATGTCACGCATCTGTCGACGCAGCAGCGCAACATCGCGCAGGTCTTCCAGTTCCCGGTCATCTACGACACCATGACGGTCTACGACAATCTGGCCTTCCCGCTGCGCAACCGTGGCGTGGCCGAGCCGGAAGTCGACCGCCGGGTGCGTGAGATCCTCGAGATGATCGATCTCGCCAGCTGGGCGAAGAAGAAGGCGCGCGGCCTGACGGCCGACCAGAAGCAGAAGATCTCGCTTGGCCGCGGCCTCGTGCGCAACGACGTCAATGCCATCCTCTTCGACGAGCCGCTGACGGTCATCGACCCGCACATGAAGTGGCAGCTGCGGTCGCAGCTCAAGAAGCTGCATCGTCAGTTCGGCTTCACCATGGTCTATGTCACGCATGACCAGACGGAAGCACTGACCTTCGCCGACAAGGTCGTCGTCATGTATGACGGCCAGATCGTGCAGATCGGCACGCCGGCGGAACTGTTCGAGAGGCCGAAACATACCTTCGTCGGCTATTTCATCGGTTCGCCCGGCATGAACGTGCTGCCGGCCGCCATTGACGGAAGCAGCGTGACTGTCGGCGGGCAAGTGCTGACGCTGGATTACAGGCCGGCGGTCGCCGCGGGCGCGAGAACCGAACTCGGCATCCGCCCGGAATTCATTTCGCTTTCGCGTGACGGCATGCCGGTGTCGATCAGCAAGGTCGAGGATATCGGCCGCCAGAAGATCGTGCGGGCGGAATTCGCCGGCAAGCCGATTGCCATCGTCGTGCCGGAGGATGGCGAGATCCCCGCCGAGCCGCGCGTGACCTTCGATCCCGCCGCCATCAACATCTACGCCGATAGCTGGCGTGTCGGCAGGGAGGGCTGACCATGAACAAGACCTGGAACAACAAGGCCTGGTTCATGGTGCTGCCGGTGCTGCTGCTGGTCGCGTTTTCGGCGGTGATTCCGCTGATGACGGTCGTGAACTATTCGGTGCAGGATACGTTCGGCAACAACCAGTTCTTCTGGAACGGCGTGGGCTGGTTTTCCGATGTGATGGCATCGGATCGCTTCTGGCAGGCGCTTGGGCGCAACCTGCTGTTCTCCATCATCATTCTGTCGATCGAAATCCCGCTCGGCATCCTGATTGCGCTCAACATGCCGAAGAAGGGCCTGGGCGTGCCCGTCTGCCTCGTCCTGATGGCATTGCCGCTGCTCATTCCGTGGAATGTCGTCGGCACGATCTGGCAGGTCTTCGGCCGCGTCGATATCGGCCTGCTCGGCCATGCGCTGGTGTCGCTCGGTATCAGCTACAATTACGTCAACAACATCTTCGACGCCTGGATGACGCTCATCATCATGGACGTCTGGCATTGGACGAGCCTTGTCGTTCTCTTGTGCTATGCGGGCCTCGTCTCCATTCCCGAGGCCTATTACCAGGCCGCCAAGATCGACGGCGCATCGCGCTGGGCGGTGTTCCGCTACATCCAGCTGCCGAAGATGAAGCGCGTGCTGCTGATCGCATTCCTGCTGCGCTTCATGGACAGCTTCATGATCTACACCGAGCCCTTTGTCGTGACGGGCGGCGGTCCGGGCAATTCCACCACGTTCCTGTCGATCGACCTCGTGAAGATGGCGA
>NZ_WUMM01000036.1:0-2075 GCF_009826875.1 Shinella sp. AETb1-6
GTCCGTGCGGCCGTCCGCTGCACGCGCAGCGGTCTTTTGCGCATCGTCTCCATGCGGGCCGTGTCGAGCACGGCCACGCTCTCAGGGCTTTTCAAGCCGATGATTCGGGAGGCACAGAATGCCTCCCTTCGTGCAAAGGCGGGCCTACCCCGCCTTGACGCGCGCGGCGTGTTCCAGAACGGGAACACAGACATCGAGATCGCCGGATGCCAGGTGCGCATAACGCATGGTCATCTGCAGCGTCTGGTGCCCGAGCCATGTCTGCACGCGCCGGATATCGATCCCGCCCTGCACGAGCCGTGACGCGCAGGTGTGCCGCAGGATATGCGGCACCACGTCCGGTTCCGCGCCGAGACCGACCTCCTGCTTGGCCTCGTTCCACGCCGCCCGGAACTTCGCCTGGACGATGTTCGTGAAAGGCCCGCGCCGCCTGCGCTCCGAAGCCTGAATGGCGGCCGCTGCCCGCTCGGTGAGGGGAACAGAGCGGCTTTTGCCGCTTTTCGTCAGCCAGAACGTCACGCGGTCCTGGTTCATATCCTGCCATCGAAGGCCGATACCCTCGCCAAGCCGCGCGCCGGTGTCGATGAGGAAGATGCAGAAGCGACCATAGAGTTCCGATTTCTCGGATATGGCGGCGAACAGCCGGTTTTCCTCTTCCGGCTCGAGAAAGCGGATGCGTCCGGCCTTCTCCTTCAGGCGCTTGAACTCCGGCAGGCTTTGGATGTCGCCCATCTTCTGGGCCTTCTTCAAAAGCTTGCTGAGCGCCGCCATCTTGCGGTTGATCGTGGCATTGCTGTTGCCGCGCTTGCGAAGCGCCGATGTCAGCGTATCCAGCATCTCGTCGGTAAACTCGGAGAACTCGGCGCCGAGCAATATCTCGTCGAGCTCGCCGACGAAGGACGTGACATTGTATTTATGCGAGCCCGGTTCCCAGAGAACGTCGACATAGCGGTCGAGCAGGGCGCGAAGCGAAGCCTGATTGGAAGCGTTCTGAAACTGATAGCTCAAGCGGTAGGGGCCGCTCATCAAGGGATGATTTAACATGCTGACCTGACTGCGCCCAATGTGACGCGCATTGGTTGCATGAAATTGCTTATAAATTTCCTGCTAATTAACCCCAAAAACTAGCCGGAACGCGAAAAACCCGACCTACGGCCGGGTTCTCCGTTTTTGGATGAGCTAAGCCAGATCGGCTTAGAAGTCGCGCTGCAGGCGCAGGAAGCCGGTGACGAAGTCGTCCTGGTCGTCCGGATCCGTATAGTTGACGGTTGCCTTGAGGTTGAGGTTGTCAACGATCGCGTAGTCAACCGTCAGGCCAACGCGCCATGCGTCGTTGCCGTCGATGAGTTCGTAGTCACCGAAGTACTGAGCACCGGGGGTGATCGTCAGCTTTTCGGTTGCCTTGAACGAGTAGTCTGCTGCAACGCTCCATTCGGACTGGTTGTAGTAGACGTTGTCGCCGCTGGCATAGAGGCCCATCAGTTCGAAGGTGCCCGGGCCGACTTCAGCCGACAGCCAAGCGCGGACTGCGCCTTCTTCGGTGAACGTGTCGTATGCACCAAGCAGTTCGAAGTTCACGCCGCCGAGGGTGGCAGCGATCATGCCCGAAACGCCGACTTCGTTACCCGAGCTAAAGCCGGTCGGCGCGTAGTACGCGGAACCGTCAGCATCGATTTCGTCGACGCTGAGGCCGGCGCGGAAGGCACCGCCGTCGTAGACGTAACGAACCGAGGTGAAGCGCGTAACGTTCGAAGCCGTTTCGGTTTCGCCGATCAGGTCGTTATCCCACCAGTTCAGGAAGGTACCGACGCGGAAGCCGCCGAGTTCGATGTAGGCCTGGTCAACGTAGAAATCGCTCGTCGAGCCGCCGCCGATGCTCTGGCTGGTTTCGCCATTGAAAGCGATGACGCTGGTGAGCGTGCCGAGTTCCGTGTCAGACTTGGCGTCGAACTGGATGTGAGCGCGCGTCCAGGAATCCCAGTCGGACGTGCCGACTTCATCGGGACCGAAGTCGGTCTGGAAACGGACGTAACCGCTGATCTTGAGGCAAGTTTCGGTGCCCGGGATGTAGAAGT
>NZ_WUMM01000037.1:0-1469 GCF_009826875.1 Shinella sp. AETb1-6
GCCTTGTCGCTTTCGTCGAAGCGGTGGATACGGCCGTCATCGGGGGTGAGATGGACGATGTCGCCGTGGGTGACGGGGAAGTCCCCGTCGGCGCGGACGGTGAGCATGCCCACGCCCTCGACATTGACATGCAGGAACGTGTCGGAGCCGAGGTGCTCGGCCACGCCGACGACGCCCTTCCAGGTGCCGGCATCCTTGGAGAGCTTGATATGCTCGGGGCGGATGCCGACGGTCGGCGCGTTCCACGGCCTTGCGGACTCGCCCTTGACGAAGTTCATGCGCGGCGAGCCGATGAAGCCGGCGACGAAGAGGTTGTCGGGCTTGTTGTAGAGATCGAGCGGCGAGCCGACCTGCTCGATATTGCCGGCATTCAACACCACGATCTTGTCGGCCATGGTCATGGCCTCGACCTGGTCGTGGGTGACATAGATCATCGTGGTCTTCAGCTGGTGATGCAGTTCGCTGATCTCCAGCCGCATGGTGCCGCGCAGCGCCGCGTCGAGGTTGGACAGCGGCTCGTCGAACAGAAAAGCCGACGGTTCGCGCACGATCGCGCGGCCGATGGCCACACGCTGGCGCTGACCGCCGGAAAGCTGGCCCGGGCGGCGTTCGAGATAGTTGGTGAGGTTCAGCACGCGGGCGGCTTCCGTCACCTTCTTCTCGATCACCTCCGGGCTGGCCTTCGCCATCTTGAGCGGGAAGGCGATGTTCTTGCGCACCGTCATGTGCGGATAGAGCGCATAGGACTGGAACACCATGGCAAGACCGCGCTTGGCGGGTGCCGCCGACGTCACATCCTTGCCGTCGATCTCGATGGTGCCGGACGTGGTGTCCTCCAGGCCCGCGATGAGGCGCAGCAGCGTGGACTTGCCGCAGCCGGACGGACCGACGAAGACGACGAACTCGCCGTCCTCGATGGTGAGGTCGATGCCCGGAATGACCTGCGTGGCGCCAAAGGACTTGTTGACCTTTTTCAGGATGATCTTGCCCATGTGTTCCCTCCCCTTACTTCACGGCGCCGAAGGTCAGGCCGCGGACGAGCTGTTTCTGCGAGAACCATCCCATGATCAGGATGGGGGCGATGGCGAGCGTCGAGGCCGCCGATAGTTTCGCCCAGAAGAGACCCTGCGGGCTCGAGAACGAGGCGATGAAGGCCGTCAGCGGCGCGGCGTTCGTCGTCGTCAGGCGGATCGTCCAGAACGATTCGTTCCAGGCGAGGATGATGTTGAGCAGCAGCGTCGAGGCGATGCCCGGCACCGCCATGGGCGTGAGCACATGCACGATCTCGTCGAACAGCGAGGCGCCGTCCATGCGGGCCGCTTCCAGGATTTCGCCGGGGATTTCGCGGAAGTAGGTGTAGAGCATCCACACGACGATCGGCAGGTTGATCAGCGTCAGCATCACCGTCAGGCCGATGCGCGTGTCGAGCAGGCCGAAATCGCGGAAGATGAGGTAGATCGGCACCAGCA
>NZ_WUMM01000038.1:0-1421 GCF_009826875.1 Shinella sp. AETb1-6
GCACGCCCATAGGCATCCAGCACGCTTTCCTTCAAGGTTTCGGAAATCGTCGGATGCGGGAAGATCGTGTGCATCAGCTCCTCCTCCGTCGTCTCGAGGTTCATGGCGATGACGAAGCCCTGGATCAGCTCGGTCACTTCCGCGCCGACGAGATGGGCGCCCAAGAGTTCGCCGGTCTTCTTGTCGAAGATCGTCTTGACGAGGCCCTGGTCCTCGCCAAGCGCGATCGCCTTGCCGTTGGCGACGAAGGGGAAGCGGCCGACGCGGATGTCGCGGCCCTGCTCCTTGGCTTTCGCTTCCGTCAGGCCGACGGAGGCGACCTGCGGGTGGCAATAGGTGCAGCCCGGGATCTTGGACTTGTCCATCGGATGCACGTTCGGAAGACCTGCGATCTTCTCGATGCAGATGACGGCCTCATGCTCGGCCTTGTGGGCGAGCATCGGCGGGCCGGCGACATCGCCGATGGCGTAGATGCCGGGCACGTTGGTCTTGCCGTAGCCGTCGATGGCGATGAAGCCGCGGTCGGTCTTCACGCCCAGCGCCTCCAGGCCGATATTCTCGATATTGGCCTGCACGCCGACGGCCGAGATCATGCGGTCGGCCGTGATCGTCTCGACCTTGCCGTCCTTCATCTCGACATGAGCAGTGATGGAGTTGGCACCCTTCTCCACCTTGGTGACCTTGGCCTCCAGATGGATCTTCATGCCCTGCTTTTCGAACTGCTTCTTGGCAAGCGCGGAGATTTCCGCGTCCTCGACCGGCATCACCGTCTTCATCACCTCGACGACGGTCACATCCACGCCGAGCGTGCGATAGAACGAAGCGAATTCGATGCCGATGGCGCCCGAGCCCATGACGAGCAGCGATTTCGGCATCTCCGCGGGCTTCATCGCCTCGAAATAGGTCCAGATCAGCTTGCCATCCGGCTCGATGCCCGGCAGCGCGCGCGGGCGTGCACCGGTGGCGATGACGATATGCTTGGCGGTATAGGTGCCCTCGGGCAGCACGTTTTTCGGCACAGGCGCCTGCGGCTGCTGGATCGGCTTGGTCGTCTTGGAAACGACGATCTCGCCGGGCTTGGTGACTTTCGCCTCGCCCCAGATGATGTCGACCTTGTTCTTCTTCATCAGGAAGCCGACGCCGCCGTTCATGCGCTGGGCAATGCCGCGCGAGCGCGCGACGATGGCCGGAAGGTCCGGCGTCACCTTGCCTTCGATCTTCACGCCATAGTCGCCCGGATGCTGGGCATAGTGGAAGATCTCGGCCGAGCGCAGCAGCGCCTTGGTGGGGATGCAGCCCCAGTTGGAGCAGATACCGGCGAGATGCTCGCGCTCCACGATGGCCGTCTTCAGGCCGAGCTGGGCGGCGCGGATCGCGGCAATATAGCCGCCCGGGCCCGAACCGATAACGATGACGTCGTA
>NZ_WUMM01000039.1:0-1044 GCF_009826875.1 Shinella sp. AETb1-6
TCGATCTGGAACACGCTGCTGATCGTCGGCGGCGTGCTCTTGATCACCGTGATCGGCGGCATTGGCATCGCGCTCCTGCTCGACCAGCCGATGTGGGGGCAGGGGATCGTGCGCATCATGATCATCTCGCCCTTCTTCGTCATGCCGCCGGTGGCCGCGCTCGTGTGGAAGAACATGATCATGCATCCCGGCTACGGGGTGCTCGCGGACATCAACCGCGCCTTCGGTTTCCAGCCGGTCGACTGGTTCGCCCAGTTCCCGCTGTTTTCGATCATCATCATCGTCGCCTGGCAATGGCTGCCCTTCGCCACCCTGATCCTGCTCACGGCGCTGCAATCGCTCGATGGCGAGCAGAAGGAAGCGGCGGAGATGGATGGCGCGGGCTTCGTGAGCCGCTTCGTCTACCTGACGCTGCCGCATCTGTCGCGCGCCATCACGGTCGTCATCCTCATCCAGACCATCTTCCTGCTCGGCGTCTATGCGGAAATCCTCGTCACGACCAATGGCGGGCCGGGCTATGCCTCCACCAACCTCGCCTTCCTGATCTATCGCACCGCACTTCTGGGCTATGACGTGGGCGGCGCATCGGCGGGCGGCATCATCGCGGTCATCCTGGCCAATATCATCGCCTTCTTCCTGATGCGCGCCGTCGGCAAGAACCTGGACAAGTAGGGAGAAACGTCATGGCACGAGCAGTCTCGACCCGCCGCATGGCCGTGGCCACCGCCGCCGCCTGGATCATCGCCCTCATCATCTTCTTCCCGATCCTCTACACCGTCATCACCTCGCTGAAGACGGAGACGGAAGCGATCAAGGGCTTCAACCTCATCCCGTCCTTCACGCTGGAAAGCTATGTGTCGGTGCAGACGCAGAGCGGTTATCTGAAGCCGTTCATGAACTCGGTGATCATCGCGGTCGGCTCCACGATCCTCGCGCTCTTCGTCGCCATACCGGCCGCATGGTCCATGGCGTTTTCGCCGACGAAGCGCACCAAGGACATCCTGATGTGGATGCTCTCCACCAAGATGATGCCGGCGGTCGCCG
>NZ_WUMM01000004.1:0-467328 GCF_009826875.1 Shinella sp. AETb1-6
CAACGGCAAAAACCGGGTAACGCGGGGTGGAGCAGCCCGGTAGCTCGTCAGGCTCATAACCTGAAGGCCGCAGGTTCAAATCCTGCCCCCGCAACCAAAACTGACAAGTAAGCCCCTGTTTTTGCAGGGGTTTTTTGTGTTTGCCTGGTGCTGCAATTTAGAGTGCAGATAAAGTATTGATTTTAATAGGCAAAAGATCAGTTTTGGTTACGGGTTCGATTTGTACCTGCGTGTTCGGACGAGGATGCAATGAGAATGAGTAAGACCGCGCAACTTAACTCGGAGCTTGATACTACGCGCAGAAGGTACGTGGACATTGACGGACCGAACTACGAAAACCTGATGCGTGCGCTTGCCCGAAAGGCAGCTTTGGCCGATCACAATGCGTGGTTGGCGGATGAGGAAGAAATACCTAATCCTAAACCCCGAAAGCGCGCCGCAAAGCCACCAAAGAGTAACGATGCGTAATGCGTCCAACTCGACGACGTTAGCGCGCCGCTCCTCAATGGTAATGGGCTGATCGGCTTGATGCCAGATTAAGGAGTGCAGCTAATTGCACAAATAGTTGCAATTAACTGCAGGAAAATATGGGCGCTGATGCCGCGAGTTAGTCAATAAAATCAAGCATATGCGTACAGTTCAAAGCGTATAGGGTCGGTCAGTGCCTTTGACGAGAACGGTCCCCCGCAACCAAAACAAAAAACCCCGCTCGGAGAAATCCTGCGGGGTTTTGTCGTTTTGGGAAACGCGCAGCGTTTATCTTGCTCTGTGTGAAAAAGGGCCGGCGATCTGCCGGCCCCTTTTACGTTCAACGCCTGTAGCGCAGGCGCTCCTGTTCGACTTCGGCCGGGCCATACGGATCGAGCGTGTCGTCGAAGCGGCTCCAGCCGCTTTCGGCATAGGCTGCGCGCCGCTGGTCGGGATCGACCCAGTTGGCGTTGCGAAGGATGGCTTCGGCCTCGCTCTCGAGAGTGTCGTCGACCTTCGCCGTGACGAGGGTGCCGCCGCGGCGCACACCTTCCGCATAGACATGCGCACGGTCTTCGGGAACGCCGGATTCGGTCAGCGCACCGATGAGGCCGCCGGCCGCACCACCGGCCACGGCG
This sequence comes from Shinella sp. AETb1-6, assembly GCF_009826875.1. NCBI lineage: Bacteria > Pseudomonadati > Pseudomonadota > Alphaproteobacteria > Hyphomicrobiales > Rhizobiaceae > Shinella > Shinella sp. AETb1-6. The sequence goes on from NZ_WUMM01000004.1 coordinate 1,107, forward strand.
CCGGCGACGGCACCGGCGGCCGTCGCAGCGAGCCAGCCGGCCGCGACGACCGGACCGACGCCCGGAATGGCCATGACGCCGAGCCCGGTCAGCAGGCCGCCGACACCGCCGACCGCAGCGCCAATGCCCGCACCGGCGCCGGCGCCTTCGGCGGCGTTGCTTTCGCGGCCATGACGGTCGCCGGCATTGTTGGAAACGATGCTGATATCGCTCGAGGGCACGCCGCGCGCCTCAAGCGCGCTGACGGCAGCACTTGCATCGGAATAGTCGTCGAAAAGTCCTGTGACGGTCTTCATGGGAACCTCCTGATTGTGGAATTAGTTGGCGACGATGTTGCCCTGATAGTCGAGGGCGACGCCGACGGCCTTGCCGTCCTTCATCGCCTTGGCCTGCCAGACGCCCTTGTCGTCCAGCGTCAGGCCGGTGATGTCGCTGTAACCGGCCTCGGCAATACGTTCCTTCGCCTGCTCCTCGGTGAAGCTGTTCGCGCCCTCGACAGGGGCGGTCGCGTTCTTGCTGTCCGGTGTGGCGACGGCCGGCGTATCGCCATCGGTTGTCGGCGTGGTGGCCGTCTGGGCGAAGGCGCCAAGGGCAGATGCGCTCACAAGAGCGGCGGCTAGAAGAATTTTTCTCATGATCGTGTTCCTCGTTGGAGCCTGAATGCAGGCCTTTTAGGAACATCGTGCCAGTCGCATGGTTCCGAAAAACGCAAAATAGAAATTGTCGTTCGGATATGGAACATCAGGCAAATCAAGGCGTTGCGCACGCGTCCGCTCGCATCCCGTGGTGAGGTTTCATGGGGCGTGGTCTTCTTTCTGGCTACTGGATATGTCCCGCCAATCGTCACCCTGCTGGTGCTATGGATTAAAGGGGCCCTTCGGGTCACTCGTCGGAAGATCGTTCGCACTGCGCGTCGCCTGACGTGCATAATAGGCCGGCTTCCCGACGGCACTCTCGATTTTTTGCGGGGTATAGGCGGCGATGCCGGGGGCGGCGGGCCGGTGGAGTTCTGTCGCTGCGCTGGCTTGTTTCTCACAAGACGGCAAGGCGACAGCGCCTTCGATACTGTCATACGCATGAAGATGAGGCTCGATCAGGCCTTCGGGACGTGGGATCTTGGGATTTCTATTTGCCGCGCAGCGAAATATGACTAGGTCATGGATGATTCGGCGGCGATTCTGTTTTTCCGTCGTGGCGGCCGGCTGCTTCGTGCGGCATCGCTGCTGACGGTGCTTGCTGCGCTGGCTGGCGCCGGTTGTGCGGCGCGTCCCGGCGCGGGTGTGGACTCGATGTCGACCACGGTGCCCGCGACGAGCGCGCTTGTGCTGCCCGCTCCGGGCACGCTTTCGATCGTCAGCGTCATCCAGCGTCAATATACCAACGCCATCGAACAGCAGATCGCGCTTTCCACGACGGCGGCCACATCCGGGCAGAATTTCATCAGCATCCAGGCCTTCGGCCCGGCGGAAACCGTGGCGCGGCCCGCGGGCGCGCTCGCTTTCAAGCCCGTGCAGCAGGGCGCGATCCGCGGGGAGATCCGCAAGTATTTTCCCGGCCGCCAGCTCGTGATCTCCACCAATTTCGTGCGCAACAGCTACGGCCCGTTCGGCTACGCCTATGGGCTGGGTGCGGGCGACGACGGCTGCCTCTACGGATGGCAGCAGGTTCGCTCCGATGTGTCCGATCGCGACAGGCTGCGCGAACTCGGCATGCTCCAGATCCGCCTGCGCGTGTGCCAGTCGGGTGCCTCCGAGAGGGAACTGGTCGAGCTGATGTATGGCTACACGGTCGTCGGCGGGTTTGCCGGCGTCGCCTGGAACCCCTATGGCAGGCCTGCCCCCGTCGACAGCCAGATCGGTGGTGGTGAACCCCTGCGGCCGGTCTTCGAGGAACCGACGACGACGGTGGCCACGCCCACCCGCAATCGCGCGGTCGTGACGCGGCGGACTGTGGCGGAAACGCCCGTGCGCAAGACGCAGACGGCCGCCGATACCAGCGGGAACGCGGTCGTCGTTCCCTCGCCGTCGGGTGGTGCTACGGTTTCCGGCGGCGAAGCGGTCGTCGTGCCGTCGCCTGTCTGCGCCACGGGCGAGGGCGGGGCGGCAAGCTGCAACTGAAGTCGGTTGAGCCCTAATTTCTCCTTAACCGTCTTGCGGGTAGTGTCTCGCGATCACGCCATGACGGCGAAGGATGGGTAAATGAGACATAGCGGTACCGTCATACTATGGGCATGTGTGTCCGCGCTCGTGATTCTCGTCATCACGCTCCCCATCAATCTCCAGACCCAGCTTGTCGCCAGCATTGCCGTCGTGACCTTCATGGCGGTGATCAAGGTCCTGCGCGCGGAAGGCATCTGGCGGCTGATCGCGCTCGCCTTCGGCACCGCCATCGTCTTGCGCTACGTCTACTGGCGCACCACCAGCACGCTGCCGCCGCTCAACCAGCTGGAAAACTTCATTCCGGGCTTCCTGCTCTATCTCGCCGAAATGTACAGCGTGATGATGCTGGCGCTCAGCCTCTTCGTGGTCGCGCTGCCGTTGCCGTCGCGCAAGGGCAGCGTCACGCCGCTTGAAAGGCTGCCCAGCGTCGATGTCTTCGTGCCGAGCTACAACGAGGACATCGGCCTTCTCGCCAATACGCTCGCTGCCGCCAAGGCGATGGACTACCCCGCCGACAAGATGACGATCTGGCTGCTGGACGACGGCGGCACGGAACAGAAGCGTAATGCGACCGCCGTTGTGGAGGCGCAGATCGCGACGGCGCGCCATGCCGAGCTGCAGGCGCTGTGCCGCGATCTTGGCGTCAACTATCTCACGCGTGCGCGCAACGAACACGCCAAGGCCGGCAACATGAACAACGGCATGCTTCATTCGAAGGGCGAGCTGATCGCCATCTTCGATGCGGACCATGCCCCGGCGCGCGACTTCCTGCGCGAGACGGTCGGGTACTTCGCCGACGATCCCAAGCTGTTCCTTGTCCAGACGCCGCACTTCTTCCTGAACCCCGACCCGCTGGAGCGCAACCTGCGCACCTTCGAGAAGATGCCCAGCGAAAACGAGATGTTCTACGGCATCATCCAGCGCGGCCTCGACAAGTGGAACGCGTCCTTCTTCTGCGGCTCGGCCGCCGTCCTCAGGCGCACCGCGCTCAACGAGGCGGGCGGTTTCAGCGGTCTTTCGATCACGGAAGACTGCGAGACGGCGCTGGCGCTGCATTCGCGCGGCTGGAACAGCGTCTATGTCGACAAGCCCCTGATCGCCGGGCTCCAGCCCGCCACCTTCGCCAGCTTCATCGGCCAGCGCAGCCGGTGGGCGCAGGGCATGATGCAGATCCTGCGCTTCCGCTTCCCGCTCTTCAAGCGCGGGCTCTCGCTGCCGCAACGCCTCTGCTACATGTCGTCCATGCTGTTCTGGCTGTTTCCGTTCCCGCGCACGATCTTCCTGTTCGCGCCGCTCTTCTACCTGTTCTTCGATCTGGAGATCTTCACCGCATCGGGCGGCGAGTTCCTTGGGTACACGCTTGCCTACATGCTCGTGAACCTGATGATGCAGAACTATCTCTACGGCTCGTTCCGCTGGCCGTGGATTTCGGAACTGTATGAATATGTGCAGAGCGTGCATCTGCTGCCGGCCGTCGTGTCGGTGATGCTCAATCCCACGAAGCCGACCTTCAAGGTGACGGCGAAGGACGAGTCGATCGCGGTGGCGCGGCTGTCGGAGATCAGCCGTCCGTTCTTCGTCATCTTCGCCGTGCTGTTCATCGCCTTCCTCATGAGCATCTACCGGTTCTATGCAGAGCCCTACAAGGCGGACGTCACCTTCGTCGTCGGCGCCTGGAACCTGCTCAACCTGCTGATTGCCGGCTGTGCGCTCGGCGTCGTCTCCGAGCGCAGCGAGAAGGCGGCCAGCCGGCGCGTCACCGTCAAGCGCCGCTGTACCTTCCTTAGCGAGGGCCGCGAATATCCCGCCACGCTCGAAAACGTGTCGGCGAACGGCGCCCGCGTGCAGGTCTTCGGCCTTGAGGACCATATCGCGACCGGCGCGGAGGGCGCCCTGCGCTTCAAGCCTTATGGCGGGGAGCACGAGGAAGCGCTGCCGGTCGAAATCCGCAACACTGAAACGACCGGCAACGTCATGGTGATCGGCTGCCGGTTCACGCCGCAGGATGCCCGGCACCATTCGCTCGTCGCGGACCTCATCTTCGCCAACTCCAACCAGTGGAGCGATTTCCAGGTGTCGCGCCGTTATAATCCCGGCATCTTCCGCGGCACGCTGTGGTTCCTCGGGATCGCCGCCTATCAGACGAGCCGCGGCCTGATCTACTTCGTGCGCAGCCTGGGCGGGCGCAAGGGGGAGGCGACGTCGTGAAGTTCGCTCCAGCAGCGGCCGTGGGGCTCGGCCTGTTTCTCGCGCTCTCGGCCTCCACGACATTCGCGCAGGAGGCTGCCGTTCCCTTCGACATGTCGGGCGAGCGTGGCCCGACCGCCGACAAGAAGCCGGACGAGGGCGAGAGCGGCACGACCACGACCACGACCACGCCCACGACGACCCAGGTGGAACAGAAGCCGGTCGTGAAGCCGCCCGCGCGGCGTTACATCGTGTCGGCCCCGTCGCTGATGCTGGAAGGCGAGGTCGCCAGCCGTTCCTTCCCGATCTACCTCACGAAGGATGAGGCGGCCGGCGCCGATGCGCTCAACCTCGGCTATTCCAACGCCGTCGTCGTCGCGCCGGAAGCCTCGCGCCTGACGGTCGTGGTCAACGACGTTCCCATCGGCGAAATGCCGGTGCAATCGGCCGAAGGCACGAAGGATGTGCAGCTGAAACTGCCGGCCGGCCTGCTGCGTCCCGGCGTCAATCGCGTCACGTTCAACGCGACACACCGCCACCGCACCGACTGCACCATCCGCTCGACCTACGATCTCTGGACGGCGATCGATCCCGCGCGCACGTTCCTGACCCTGCCGGACACCCCGGCGGGCCGCTTGCAGACCATGGACGATATTCCCGCCATCGGCGTCGGGCCGACCGGGCAGACGAAGTTCATCCTGGTCCTGCCGGAAATGGGCCAGCCCGCCGCCACGAACGCCCTTATGCGCCTCAGCCAGGGCCTCGCCATGATGGCGAAGATGCCCAACCAGACCTTCGATGTCGTCAATACGATGCCGGCGACGCTCGGCGCCGGCGAGCTGGCGGTCGTGATGGGCACGGCCGGCGATCTGACGCCGATCCTGCCACGCCTTCCGGCAACGGCCGGAAGCTCCGCCGTCGCGACCTTTGTCGATGCTCCCGCAGGTGACGGCAAGGTGCTTGCCGTCAGCGGTCCCGACTGGCCGTCCATCGAAAGTGCCGTGGAGGGCATCGTCTCGCCCATTGACCGGCCGCTCGGGATCATGCGCGAAGCGCTCAGCGTTCGCCAGCGCAATGCCGCCGAAATGCCGCTCGTGTACGGAGAGACCACCCTGACACTGGCCGCGCTCGGTGTGCGCACCGGCGAATTCAGCGGCCGCCGTTTCCGCACGGGCTTCGATATCGGCATTCCCTCGGATTTCTACGCCGACGCCTATGGCGAAGCGACGCTGCTGCTCGATGCGGCCTATGCGCCCGATGTGCTGCCAGGCAGCCATTTCGATGTCTACGTCAACGGCAACCTCGCCTCCACGGTGCCGTTCAACAGCCGGAACGGCGGCATTTTCCGTCACCTTCCCATTCGCGTGACGATGCGGCACCTGCGGCCCGGTCCCAACCGCATCGACATCGAAGCGATCCTTCTGACGCAGGCCGATGCGGTCTGTGCGCCGGGCGCCAGCGCCTTGCAGGAGCCGCGCTTCGCGCTGTTCGACACCTCCGAATTGCGCGTGCCGAATTTCGCCCGTATCGGGCAGATGCCCAACCTTGCCGCGCTGTCGGGAACCGCGTTCCCCTATAACGGCCAGGCCGAACCGGCGGCGCTCTACCTCGACCGCCTGGATTCCGACACGCTTTCGACGGGCGCGACGTTCCTTGGCCGGCTTGCGGTGTCCGGTGGCCGGGCCTTGCAGGTTCGCCCGGAATCCTCGGCGCTTGCCATCGGCGATCGCAACGCCATCCTGATCGGCACGTTGTCGCAGCTTCCGCCGCTGGTGCTCAGCCAGACGCATATCGCCGCCGAAAGTGCATCGACCTGGGGCGCGCCGGTGACGGGCGACAATCAGCAGGCCGGCACGCAGGAGGCGATAGACCAATGGCAGTCACGCGTGCGTGGGGGCGCATGGCGCAGCCAGGTGGCGGCGTTCCAGGCCTGGCTGCAGGAAACCTTCGACATCTCGTTCTCGTCGCTCCGGTTGCTGCCGGGCGAAGAGCAGGAGGTGGTGCCCGACGATAGCGCCCAGTTCCTCATCGCCCAGGGTGACAGCCCGGACCATACGGCGACATGGACCGTGCTTTCGGCGCCGACGGGCGCGAGCCTCAAGGCGGGTATGGCTGCGATGGCGCAGGATGCCCGCTGGCAGCAGCTGGATGGTTACGCGTCGCTGGATGACAAGGCCTCCGACAGCCTCGACACGCGGCCGGTCAGCCGCGCCCGGTTCGTGCCGACCCAGCCGTGGAGCTTTTCGAACATGCGCCTGATCGCGGCGAACTGGCTGTCCTCCAACATCCTGTCCTATGCGCTGGCGTTTTGCGGCCTCTCGCTGCTCCTCGGCATGGCGACCTGGGGGCTTTTGCGCCGGTTCGGGCGGCAGTTGTGATCGCGCTGTTTACCGTCGGTTAACCCTACTGGGCTTTTATCGGTGCGAGTTGGCTCTTTATGACGGACACAGGACCGTGTCCGCCGTTCATGACGCATGGTGTCGTCACGGGGTAAGCCGGAGCCGGATGTGGATAATGACCGAAGGAAATTCGGGATGAAGTCGATCCTGATGGCGCTCGTCCTCGTTTCCGCCGGCGCGGCAAGCGTCGCTGGCTTGTCATTCCGCCTGCCCGGCGATCAGCCGCAGGATGTGCTGCGCATGGCTGCGGGTGCAGACGGGCGTGGGAAGACGGAAAAGAGCCCGCGCGTGGAGCTGGCGCAAGCCGACGGAAACGCGCAGCAGGTTCCCGCCAACCAGACCACGACGACTGCGCAAACCACCCAGACGACACAGGCCGCCGAGACGACGCAGGCCAAGCCCGCGGTCGATGAAAGCGCCCTGCGCTACTTTGCCTCGCGCGGAGACACGGTGCGGCTGAACGCCGAGATCGCCCGCCTGCGCGCGCTCTATCCGACCTGGACCCCGCCGGAAAATCCCCTCGCCATTCCCGAGAACGAGGACAAGCAGCTCGAGGCGATGTGGGCGCTCTACAGCCAGTCGCGTTATGCCGATGTCCGCGCGGCGATCGCCGCCCGCCAGAAGGAAGATCCGCAGTGGACGCCGCCGGCCGACCTCGTCGAGCGGCTCGATATCGCTGAAAAGCGGGCGGCGCTCATCGCGGCTTCCAATGCGGGCAACAGTCAGGAAGTCGTGCGTCTCGGGGCAGAGACGCCGAGCCTCCTGACCTGCAGCGATGCCGACGTGCTCTGGCGCGTCGCCGAGGCCTTCGTGAAGGTCGATCGCGTGCCGCGCGCCAAGGATGCCTTCGGCTACATGCTCGACAACTGCACGAACGGACCGGTCCGGCTTGCGACGGTGCAGAAGGCTGCCGCCGTGCTCGGCTATGCCGACATGCAGGAGCTCCTGGCGCGCGAGCGTGTCGCTGCCGACGGCACCAAGGAATTCGATCCGATCCGTCCCGATCTCGCGCGTCGTTTCGTCAGCGAAGGCGACGATGAGCCGAAGCTGACCGTCGCGTCGGAATATCTGAAGATCGTCGAGAAGCTTCTGGCGGATGACGGCCTTGCATCCGACGCGCTGCTGCTCGGCTGGTATCACCTTCGCCGCGACGAGAACGTGCTGGCCGAACCCTTCTTCCGCAAGGCGCGCTCGATCGAGGATTCCGCCTCGGCCGCCCAGGGCCTGTCGCTCATCCTGCTCGCCCGCAAGCAGCCGGCGGAGGCGGAGGATGTGATGTATGCATGGCGCACCAGTTCCGACCAGGCGATGGAAACCTATCTCGCCGCGACCGCGAACCTGATGGCGCTCGACCCGATGCCGACCATCGATGCAAAGGTGCTCAACCGCATCGCGCAGGTGACGGTGGAGGAAAAGCACCCCGAAACCGGCGAGCAGTTCGGCTGGTACGCGCTCGCGATGGACCAGCCCCGCACGGCGACGGAATGGTTCTCGCAGGTCCTGCGCTGGAAGGCGGACTACGAGCCCGCCGCCTATGGTCTGGGCGTGACGCGTCTTCGTCTTGAGGACAGGGCAGGGCTTGCGGCGGTGAAGCAGGCCTGGGCAAGCCGTTCGGAGCGCATCGCCCGGCTGGGCGAAGCCGATACCGGCGACGATGCGGCACCCCTTCGCCGCGAGCGGGAGCAGCGCGCTGTGCAGGTCGACCGCCGCTTGCCCACGCGCGATGTCGTGGCCGAGGAGCGCCCGGCGGTCGTCGAGGAGGTTGCCACGAGGACGCAACGCACCGTCCGTACGACGACACGCAGCACGTCGAGCGCCGATTGCCGCTCGACGCGCGATCCGGCAGGCCTTCCGCCGGCCAGCGCCCTGTCGCTGGGCTGGTGCCTCATGGAAAGGAACCGCCCCATGGAGGCCGCGCAGGCCTTCGAGGTGGCGCTGGGCGGGCAGGGCACGGTGCGCAGCGATGCGGCCTATGGCCAGAGCCTCGCTTATCTGCGTGCCGGCCTGACCAGCGATGCCGCCGTCGCCGCCACCAAGGCGAAGCTCGAGCAGCGGCGTGGCGCCGAACTCCAGTCCGCCATCCTTGCAGACCGCGCCGTCGCGAGCTTCCGTGCGCAGCGTTACCGCGAGACATTGGCCTATCTCGACCAGCGCCAACAAATCCGCGCCGAGCCGGTCGACCTGATGGTCATGCGCGCCTATGCCTACAAGAATCTCGGCATGCGGGGAGACGCCTTCCGTCTCTTCGAGGCACTGGGCGAGACGGGCCGGAAGGACGCAATCCGCGCGCTGGCGGAATTGCGCGCCGAGCGTCGCTAAGCCCGGCCCGGCTGGCACCTTCAGGCACGCTTACAGGAAACATTACGAAAATATAATGATCCCAAAGGGTTCTCCTTTCGGGACATCGGTGTCACATCTCTTTGTAAGGGACAGGGAGGCACGGCCTCGACCATTGGAAGACGGATGAGCAAGAGCGCACGACCGAAAGAGGATGCCAGGACCGCCGAGGATGCGGGCCGGACCAATGTGACATTCATGCCCGGCGCGGTGCCGCCGCGGCGGCGCAAACGTTCGCGGGCATGGCTTTGGCTGGGGCTTGCCGTCCTTGTCGCCGGGGCCGGTTACTACGGCTGGCGGGCCTACACACCCGCCGACACGGCAGCCGCCGTCGTCACCGAGGCTGTGGTGCGCGGCGATATCGAGAACGCCGTCACCGCCGTTGGCACGCTGGAAGCGGTCAAGTCCGTCGATGCCGGTGCGCAGGTCTCCGGCCAGCTGAAGGCGCTGCATGTCGCCATCGGCGACACGGTCGACAAGGATACGCTGCTTGCCGAGATCGACCCCGCGACCATCGAAAACCGTATGGAGATCAATCGCGCCGAACTCGCCAATCTCCAGGCTCAGCTTGAATCCAAGAAGGCGCAGCTCACCTTGAGGCAGGCCAATATCGCCCGCCAGCGCAATCTCGTGGCCGGCAGCGCCGCCGCCCAGCAGGCGCTCGACCAGGCCGTCGCCGATCTGGCGGCCGCCGAAGCCGATGTGAATGCGACCGAGGCGCAGATCCGCAAGCAGCAGGCGACCATCGCCGGCGACGACGTGGACCTCGGCTACACCAAGATCTATGCGCCCATGGCCGGCACCGTCGTTTCCAACCCGGTGAAGGAAGGCCAGACGCTGAACGCCGCCCAGTCGGCGCCCACCATCGTCACCATTGCGGACCTCTCGACCATGACGGTGCGCGCCGAGGTATCCGAGGCCGATGTCGGCCGCCTGAAGGTCGGCATGGAGGCTTATTTCACGCTGCTTGGCCAGCCCGGCAAGCGTTTCAACGGCACGCTGCGCCAGATCGAGCCGACGCCGACCGTGGAAAACAACGTCGTTCTCTACAACGCGTTGTTCGACGTACCGAACCCCAACGGCGAGCTGATGACCTCCATGAGCGCGCAGGTCTTCTTCGTGCAGGCCGCCGCGCGCGACGTGCTGATCGTGCCGAACGGCGCGGTGAGCATGAAGCGCGCCGAAGGCGGCGGCAAGCCGCAGGCGGAAGTGACGGTCGTCAAGCCCAACGGCGCAACCGAGACCCGTTCCGTCGAAACCGGCATCCGCAACCGCGTCAGCGTCGAGATCAAGAGCGGGCTGGAAGAGGGCGAACGCGTCGTCGTGACCCCGACATCGGAAGGCGGTTCGGGCCGCGGCGGCAGGGGCGGGCAGGGTCGCGGCATGCGCATGCCGCCGATGTTCTGAGGTGCTGACATGGCACCGCTGATCTCGCTCCGGGACGTCACCAAGACCTATTTCAACGACGGTTTCGCCGTGGAGGTGCTGCACGGCGTCTCGCTGGATATCGAGGCCGGGGAATTCGTCGCCATCATCGGCCAGTCCGGTTCCGGCAAGTCGACGCTGATGAACATCCTCGGCTGTCTCGACCAGCCGACGAGCGGCGATTACCGCATCGACGGCGAGCCGGTTTCCGATATCGACAGCGACGACCTCGCGGCGCTGCGCCGCCGCACCTTCGGCTTCGTGTTCCAAAGCTATAACCTCATCCCGACGGCAAGCGCGCTGGAGAATGTCGAGGTCCCCGCGATCTATGCCGGCCTTCCGGCGCGTGACCGGCAGGAGCGGGCGGAAATGCTGCTCGGCTCGCTGAAGCTCGGTGATCGGCTGGATCATCGGCCCAACCAGCTTTCGGGCGGCCAGCAGCAGCGTGTCTCCATCGCACGCGCACTGATGAACGGCGGCCGTGTCATCCTCGCCGACGAGCCGACCGGCGCGCTCGACAGCCAGAGCGGCCAGGAGGTCATGGCGCTCTTGCGCAAGATGCACGAGGACGGCCACACGGTTATCCTGATCACCCACTCGCGCGAGGTGGCGGAAGCCGCAGACCGATTGATCGAAATCCGCGACGGCACCATCATCTCCGACCAGGCGCGAAAGCCGCGGTCCGCGTCATCAGCCGCCGCCGGCCTGCAGAAGGCGGTGCGTGAGGGATCGGCTGCGATCGCCGACCTCTCCGAAGCGGTCAAGATGGCGTTCCGGGCCCTGCATGCAAACCTCTTTCGCACCGTCCTCACGCTGCTCGGCATCGTGATCGGCGTCGGCTCGGTGGTGGCGATGCTGGCGATCGGCACGGGCGCGCAGAATTCGGTGCTCGACCGTATCTCGGCGATGGGATCGGACCTGCTGCTCGTGCGTCCGAGCATGGCCAATTTCCGCGGTGGCGGGAGTGCGCCGGTGACGCTCATACCGGCAGATGCCGACGCCATTCTCGAAGTGCCGAACGTCGCCTTCGCCGTGCCGGAAATGACGAGCACGGTCACCGTGCGCTACGGCAATATCGATTACCAGACGACCGCCAACGGCACGGTGCCGGCGTTTCCGCGCGCGAAATCCTGGGCCGTGGCCTCGGGTGAATTCATCAATGCCGAGGACATGAGCACCTATGCCCCGGTTGTCGTGCTGGGCCAGACGGTCGCCAGGACGCTGTTCACCAACGGCGAAAACCCGCTCGGCCAGTATGTGCTGGTCAACAAGATTCCTTTCCAGGTGATTGGCGTCATGGCGGAAATGGGCGCGACCGCCGGCGGCAACGATCAGGACGACGTGATGCTCGTGCCGCTGTCGACCGGCAGCATGCGGCTCTTCGGCCAGCGCAACGTGCGCACGATCACCGTGCAGGTGCAGGACGCCAGCGCCATCGATCAGACGCAGGACACCATTCAGGCACTGCTGGACGAGCGCCACAAGGCGCAGGATACGCAGATCACCAACATGTCCTCGGTGCGCGAGGCCTTCACCGAGACGTCGAACACGATGAAGCTGTTCCTGGGTTCGGTCGCCGCGATCTCGCTGCTCGTCGGCGGCATCGGGGTGATGAACATCATGCTGGTCAGCGTGCGCGAGCGCACCCGCGAGATCGGGGTTCGCATGGCGACGGGTGCGCGTCAGCGCGATATCCTGTTGCAGTTCCTCATCGAGGCGCTGGTCGTCTCGGCGATCGGCGGCGCCATCGGTGTCGTGCTGGGCCTGTCCATCGGCGGCATTGCCCAGGCCTTCGGCATGCCGGTGAGCTTCACCGTCGGACCTGTCGCGCTGGCCTTCGCCTGCTCGTTCCTGACCGGTCTGGTCTTCGGCTACCTGCCGGCCCGCAACGCCTCGCGCCTCCAGCCGGCGGTTGCGCTGAGCACGGACTGACGCCGAACCGGCGTCAGGTGCGGTCGAGCGCCCTTGTGAGCGTGAGCGCTGCGATGGTGCAGATCGCGCCGGAGATCAGGTAGCCGCCGATGAAGATGATGCCAAAGCTGCTGGCAAGTCCGAGCGCCACCAGTGGTGCGAAGCCCGCGCCGACCAGCCAGGCGAGGTCGGAGGTGAGGGCGGCGCCGGTATAGCGGTAGGGCTGCGAGAAGCGCGAGGACACCGCGCCCGAGGACTGGCCGAAGCTCAGGCCCAGGATGAAGAAGCCGATCAGGATGAAGGCATCCTGTCCCTTGCCGCCCGCATCCAGCAGGAACGGTGCGGAGAAGGAGAAGATCGCGATCAGGATCGCGCCGGCCATCAGCTGGTTGCGCCGGCCGATCCGGTCGGCGAGCACGCCCGACAGCACGATGCCGACCGCGCCGAGTGCTGCACCCGCAACCTGCACCCACAGGAACTGTGCCGCCGACTGCCCGCCCGTCAGCGTGACCCAGGAGAGCGGAAAGATGGTGACGAGGTGGAACATCGCGAAGCTTGCCAGCGGTACGAAGGCGCCGAGAACGACGTCGGTGCTGTGCTTGCTCAGCATTTCGAACACCGGTCGCGCCTGCAGCTCCTGCGCTTCCATCGCCGCGCCGAATTCCTTGCTGGCGACGATGCGCAGGCGCGCGAAGAGCGCCACAACGTTGATCGCGAAGGCCACGAAGAAGGGATAACGCCAGCCCCACGAGATGAAATCCTCCTGCGACAGCGTGCTGACGAAATAGCCGAACAGGACGCTGGCCAGCGCAAAGCCGATGGGCGCGCCGAGCTGCGGGATCATCGCGTACCAGCCGCGGCGGTTGTCCGGGGCGCTGAGGTTGAGCAGCGAGGCGAGGCCGTCCCACGCGCCGCCGAGCGCAAAGCCCTGTCCGAGACGGAAGAGCGCCAGAAGCGCCACGGCCCAATAGCCGATCGTGTCGTAACCCGGCAGGAAGGCGATGGACGCCGTCGAGCCACCGAGGATGACGAGCGCCGTCGTGAGCTTCGTGCCGCGTCCGTAATTGCGGTCGATCCACATGAAGACGAAGGAGCCGACCGGGCGGGCGAGGAAGGCCAGCGGGAACAGCGCGAAGGACATCAGCGTCGCGACCACCGGATTGGGCGCGAAGGGGAAGATGAGCTTGGGAAAGACCAGGATGGAGCCGAGGCCGTAGACGAAGAAATCGAAGAACTCGGAGGTTCGGCCGATGACCACGCCGATGGCGACGCTGCCGGGCGACAGCGGCTTGTCGTCCTCATGCATGCGGCGCGCGTCGCGCTCCAGACCGGACGAGGTGGGATTGACGGCCGAACTCATGAACTCCTCCGTATGGATTTGCGTCATGTGGTTAGAATGTTGATCAATCGTTGGCCGATGGCAAGGACTACCTTGCAAATGAGTCACCGGGCCTGCGAATTGACAGAGGGCATTTCTATTGCGCTAGTACAATCGCGCATCGACAGATAGCCCCTTATTGACTACCCTCCTGCGACAGAATGCTGCGCTGCGACGATGGACCTCACTTCCAAAGCCGTTTGTGCCCGATTATTGCCGACTAGACAGAACGCAAGTTGAGGCCGAAATGCCGAAGCAATTCAGTTTAGCCAGTCGATTCACCGTTTTTGCCCTTATGCTCGCCACTTTGAGTGGTTGTGATCTCGTCGTCATGTCTCCATCCGGTGATATTGCGGCGCAGCAAAGGGACCTGATCGTCATCTCGACGATCCTGATGCTGGTGATCATCATTCCCGTGATTTTCCTCACGCTGTTCTTCGCCTGGCGGTACCGTCAGTCGAACACGGCCGCCAAATACGATCCGGAATGGCACCATTCCACCGGCCTGGAAGTGGTCATCTGGTCGGCGCCGCTCGCCATCATCATCGCGCTGGGCGCCATCACCTGGGTCAGCACCCACAAGCTCGATCCCTATCGTCCGCTCGATCGCATCGACGCGGCGCGGCCGGTGACGGAGGAGATGAAGCCGATCACCGTGGAGGTCGTCGCGCTCGACTGGAAATGGCTGTTCTTCTATCCGGATTACGGCATCGCCACCGTCAACGAGATGGCGGCCCCCGTCGATGTGCCGATCAACTTCAAGCTCACGGCCTCCTCGGTCATGAACTCGTTCTACATCCCCGCGCTTGCCGGCATGATCTATACGATGCCGGGCATGGAGACGAAGCTGCACGCCGTCATCAACAAGCCCGGCGAGTATGACGGCCTCTCGTCCAATTTCAGCGGCGACGGCTTCTCGCACATGCGCTTCAAGTTCCACGGCGTCGACCAGGCGGGCTTCGATGCCTGGGTCGCCCGCGTCAAGCAGAACGGAACCGCGCTCAACCGCGACGCTTACCTGAAGCTCGAAAAGCCGAGCGCGAAGGAACCCGTCCGCTACTTCGCCACCGTCGATGACGGGCTCTACGAGGCCGTGCTCAACATGTGCGTGCGCGAAGGCCAGATGTGCATGAAGGACATGATGCACATCGACATGATGGGCGGCGGCGGCAAGGACAGCCACGACAACAAGGAGCGCCTGCGCCACGACGACCGCTTCGTCAGCGAGGCCCGCCCGAAGAGCGACATCCCCGTCGAACAGCTGGTCGCCTCTCTCGAGCAGGATATCTGCCGCACCGAGCCCGGCGAGGCCCTGACGCTGGATGTGGACGGCAAGCTGCCGGCGACCGAGTTCATGAAGTACAGCCCGCGCGCGACGCAGTAGCGCCCGCGCCTGCCGGAACCGGCTCCCGCGGTTCCGGCGCCTGTGTAGAAACCCATGGCCTGCCAGTCCCGGGCCGCAGTCTGTAAAGTTTGGACCACCCCATGTTCGGTGACATCAGCCTCACGCAATTCATCTTCGGCCGGCTTACCTGGGAAGCGATCCCCTATCACGAGCCGATCCTTGTCGTGACCTTTGCGGTCGTGGCGCTCGGCGGCCTCGCCATCCTGGGCCTGATCACGAAGTTCAAGCTCTGGGGCTATCTCTGGAACGAATGGTTCACGAGCGTCGATCACAAGAAGATCGGCATCATGTACATCATCCTCGCCATCATCATGCTGCTGCGCGGCTTTGCCGACGCCATCATGATGCGCATCCAGCAGGCGATCGCCTTCAATGGCAACGAGGGCTACCTCAACCCGCACCACTACGACCAGATCTTCACCGCCCATGGCGTGATCATGATCTTCTTCGTGGCGATGCCCTTCGTCACCGGCTTCATGAACTATGTCGTGCCGTTGCAGATCGGCGCGCGCGACGTCTCGTTCCCGTTCCTCAACAACTTCTCCTTCTGGATGACGACGGCCGGTGCCGTCATCATCATGATGTCGCTGTTCGTGGGCGAGTTCGCCCGCACCGGCTGGCTGGCCTATCCGCCGCTGTCTGGCGCCGATTACAGTCCGGGCGTCGGTGTCGATTATTACATATGGGGCCTTCAGGTGGCGGGCGTGGGCACCACGCTGTCCGGCATCAACCTCATCGCGACCATCGTGAAGATGCGCGCGCCCGGCATGACCTTCATGAAGATGCCGATCTTCACCTGGACGTCGCTCTGCACCAACATCCTCATCGTCGCCACCTTCCCGATTCTCACCGCCACGCTCGCGCTGCTGTCGCTCGACCGCTACGTCGACACGAACTTCTTCACGAACGATCTCGGCGGCAACCCGATGATGTATATCAACCTCATCTGGATCTGGGGCCATCCGGAGGTCTACATCCTCGTCCTGCCGGCCTTCGGCATCTTTTCCGAGGTGGTCGCCACCTTCAGCGGCAAGCGTCTCTTCGGCTATGCCTCGATGGTCTACGCCACCTGCGTCATCATGATCCTGTCCTATCTCGTGTGGCTGCACCACTTCTTCACGATGGGCTCGGGCGCGTCGGTGAACGCCTTCTTCGGCATCACCACCATGATCATTTCGATCCCGACGGGGGCGAAGATGTTCAACTGGCTCTTCACCATGTATCGCGGGCGCATCCGCTACGAAGTGCCGATGCTATGGACGATCGGCTTCATGGTGACCTTCGTCATCGGCGGCATGACGGGCGTGATGCTCGCGATTCCGCCGGCCGACTTCGTGCTGCACAACTCGCTGTTCCTGATCGCCCACTTCCACAACGTCATCATCGGCGGCGTGCTGTTCGGCCTGATGGCGGGCGTCGTCTACTGGTTCCCCAAGGCCTTCGGCTACAAGCTCGATCCCTTCTGGGGCAAGATGAGCTTCTGGTTCTGGCAGATCGGCTTCTTCTTCGCCTTCATGCCGCTCTATGTGCTCGGCCTGATGGGTGTGACGCGCCGCGTCAGCCAGTTCGAGGACCCGTCGCTGCAGATCTGGTTCATCATCGCCGCCTTCGGTGCGGGCCTGATCGCCATCGGCATCGCCTCCTTCATCATCCAGCTCGTCGTGAGCTACTTGAAGCGCGACCAGCTGCGCTGTGATACCGGCGACCCGTGGAACGGCCGTACGCTGGAATGGTCGACGTCCTCGCCGCCGCCGGACTACAACTTCGCCTTCACGCCGGTCGTGCACGATCACGACAGCTGGTACGACATGAAGAACCGCGGCTACGAGCGTCCGCTCGAAGGCTTCAAGCCGATCCACATGCCGAAGAACACCGGCACGGGCGTCATCCTCTCCGGCATCAGCATCGTGCTGGCCTTCGCCCTGATCTGGTACATCTGGTGGCTGGCGGCCGTTGCCTTCATCGCGCTTATCGCAGTGTCGATCGCCCACACCTTCAACTACGACCGCGACTTCTTCATCCCCGCCGAGACCGTGACGGCCACGGAAGATGCGCGCACCAAACTGCTTGCAGAACGGACCTGAGCCATGAGCGCGACCCAAGTCCAAGAAACCGAAAAGCCGCAGTTCTACCTGACGGAAGACCACCACCCGGAAAACAGCACCAATCTGGGTTTCTGGCTGTACCTGATGAGCGACTGCCTCATCTTCGCCGTGCTGTTTGCCACGCACGGCGTGCTCGGCCGCAACTATGCGGCCGGTCCGTCGCCGGCGGACCTGTTCGATCTCAACCTCGTCGCGATCAACACGGCGCTGCTGCTGTTCTCCTCCATCACCTACGGCTTCGCCATGCTGCAGATGGAGCGTGGCGCCAAGATGGAAACGCTCGTCTGGCTCGGCATTACCGGCCTCTTCGGCGCGGCCTTCCTGGCGGTGGAAATCTATGAGTTCCACCATCTCATCGCCGAAGGCGCGGGGCCGACCCGCTCGGCTTTCCTGTCGTCCTTCTTCACGCTGGTGGGAACGCACGGCCTGCACGTCACCTTCGGCCTCATCTGGCTGGTCACGCTGATGGTGCAGGTGTCGAAACGCGGCCTGATCCCGGAAAACCGCCGCCGGCTGATGTGCCTGTCGATGTTCTGGCACTTCCTCGACGTCATCTGGATCGGCGTCTTCTCCTTCGTCTATCTGCTGGGAGTCCTCGGATGAGCTCGCATCACGAAAGCGCGTCTGACGTGCATCACGCCCACAGCCACGGTCACGAGGCCGCCCACGGGTCCTTCAAGAGCTACGTGACGGGCTTCATCCTGTCGGTCATTCTCACGGCCATTCCCTTCTGGCTGGTCATGGGCGGCGTGCTCGACAGCAAGCTCCTGACCGCCGTTCTCGTCATGGGTATCGGGGTCGTGCAGATCTTCGTGCACATGATCTACTTCCTGCACATGAACACGCGTTCCGAGGGCGGCTGGACGATGATGGCGCTGATCTTCACGCTCGTCATCGTCGGCATCGCCATTGCGGGTTCGCTCTGGGTCATGCATCACCTCAACACGAACATGATGCCCATGACCCATGAGATGATGAAGAACATGCCCTGACGGGCGGGGCCGGCATGCAGACGCATCAGCCAAGGCCGCAGGACGGCGGGCAACCATCGCCGCGCGCCCGCAAGGTTCTCACGGCGTTCCTCGTCCTGCTCGTGGCGGTGTTCGTAGGGCTCGGCACCTGGCAGGTGCAGCGGCTCTTCTGGAAGCTCGACCTGATCGCGCGGGTGGATGCCCGGGTCCATGCCGCGCCGGTAACGGCGCCTGCGGCTCCCGTGGATGCCGCCGCGGACGAATATCGCCATGTCACAGCCACCGGACTTTTCGAACACGACAAGACCGTGCTCGTCCAGGCCGTTACGGAGCGCGGCGCGGGCTTCTGGGTGATGACGCCGCTTCGGGCCGATGGCGCCCGGACGATCCTCATCAATCGCGGTTTCGTTCCCGCCGACCGCAGCGGCGAGGATGCACGCCTCGGCAGCGAACTGGCCGCCGGTCCGGTCACGGTGACGGGCCTGCTGCGGATCAGCGAGCCGGGCGGCGGTTTCCTGCGCGCCAACGATCCCGCGGCCGACCGCTGGTTCTCCCGCGACGTGGCCGCCATCGCTGCGGCCAAGGGGCTTGAGAATGTCGCGCCCTATTTCATCGACGCGGATGCAACGCCCAATCCGGGCGGCCTGCCGGTTGGCGGCCTGACCGTCGTCACCTTCCGCAACAGCCACCTCGTCTATGCGCTGACCTGGTATGCGCTGGCGGTGATGAGCGCGTTCGCGGCCTACAGCGTCCACCGCCGCCGCTTCGTCTGAAATCCCTTGCATCCCCCCGCATGCAGCGCTTTGCAAAGCAGTCGAACGACCCTACATAGTGACGTCGGTCGTCAAACGGAGTTCAGGTGTGAGCGTTGCCTTCGTCAAGGAAGAGAGTGCGGAAACAGCAGCGGAAACCCAGCTGCCGGATCGGCCCATCTCGCCGCATCAGAACCTCGTCACGGAAACGGGCCTGAAGGCGCTCGAGGCGCAGCTGCAGGCCGCGCGCGAGGCGTTCGAGGCGGCCAGTGCGCTTGAGGATGTGAACGAACGCCGCCGCCAGACGGCCGGTCCCGTGCGCGATCTGCGCTATCTCGCGGAGCGGCTGCGCACGGCCCAGCTCGTGCCGGCGCCGACCGCGAACGATGTCGTCGCCTTCGGCAGCACCGTAACCTTCAGCCGCGACGACGGACGCGTGCAGACCTACCGTATCGTCGGCGAGGATGAGGCCGACCCCAAGGCGGGTTCGATCTCCTATGTCTCGCCCGTCGCGCGCAAGCTGATGGGCAAGGCCGTCGGCGATGTCGTCACGGTGGGCGAGCAGGAACTCGAGATCGAGACCATCGCCTGAAACGAAAAAGGCCGGCTTGCGCCGGCCTTCTCATATCTTAGAAGCTGACGGCGCGATCGCCGTCCTCGTCCTGGATGCGCGTCGGCAGGCCGATGCGGTTCAGGAGGTTGATGAACGGCCTCGGCGGCAGTTCTTCCACATTGGCCATCTTCTTGACGTCCCACTCGCCGGTGGCGACGAGCATCGCGGCGGCGACGGGCGGAACGCCGGCAGTGTAGGAAATGCCCTGCGAACCGACTTCCTCATAGGCTTCCTTGTGGTCGGCCACGTTGTAGATGAAGACGGTCTTTTCCTTGCCGTCCTTCAGGCCCTTCACATAGTCGCCGATGCAGGTCTTGCCTTCGTAGCCGGGCGCGAGCGACGCCGGATCGGGCAGCACGGCCTTGACGACCTTGAGCGGCACGACTTCCAGGCCTTCCGCCGTCTTGACCGGCTGTTCGGAGAGCAGGCCGAGGTTCTTCAGCACCGTGAAGACGTTGATGTAGTGATCGCCGAAGCCCATCCAGAAGCGGACATTGGCGCCATCCATGTTCTTGGCGAGCGAGTGCACCTCGTCATGGCCGCAGAGATAGGCGCGGCGCGTGCCGACGACCGGCAGGTCGTAATCCTTGCCGATTTCGAACATCTTGTTGGTCTGCCACTGGCCGTTCTGCCAGGAATAGACGACGCCGGTGAATTCGCGGAAATTGATTTCCGGGTCGAAGTTCGTGGCGAAGTACTTGCCGTGGCTGCCGGCGTTAATGTCGACGATGTCGACATCCGTCACCTTGTCGAGATATTCGTCCTTGGCGAGCTTGGCATAGGCGTTGACGACGCCCGGGTCGAAGCCGGCGCCGAGGATGGCGGTGATGCCCTTCTCCTCGCATTCGGCCGCACGCTTCCACTCGTAGTTCCCGTACCACGGCGGCGTCTCGCAGATCTTGCCCGGCTCTTCGTGGATCGCCGTGTCGATATAGGCGACGCCGGTATCCATGCAGGCGCGCAGCACCGACATGTTGAGGAAGGCGGTGCCGACATTGATGACGATCTGCGACTTCGTGGACGTGATCAGCGCCTTGGTGGCCTCGATGTCCAGCGCGTCGAGGGCATGGCCTTCGAGAACGCCCGGCTGCTTCATCGCGTTCTTCTCATGAACGGACGCGATGATCTTGTCGCACTTCGCCTTGGTGCGCGAAGCGATGTGGATGTCGCCGAGCACGTCGTTATTCTGGGCGCATTTGTGCGCCACGACCTGTGCAACGCCGCCGGCGCCGATGATGAGCACGTTTTTCTTCATGTCCCGGAATAGCTCCTTCTGGGGTTGATGGGGGAGATTTAGGAAAGGCTTGCTTCGTAGTCCGCGTAGTCGAATTCGCGGACGGTGCGGATGCTGCCATCCAGTTCGCGGATGGCGATCGCCGGCATTTTCACGCCGTTGAACCAGTTCTTCTTGACCATCGTATAGCCGGCCGCATCCTGAACGGAGATGCGGTCGCCGACCTTCAGGCGGTTCTCGAAGTTGAATTCGCCGAAGATATCGCCGGCCAGGCACGACTTGCCGCAGACCATGTAGCGGTGCGGGCCGGTGTTGGGCGAAATCTTGGCGTTCTCGCGGTAGATCAGGAGATCGAGCATGTGCGCCTCGATCGACGAGTCGACGATGGCGAGGTCCTTGCCGTTGTTGAGGATGTCGAGCACGGTCACTTCCAGCGAGGTCGATTTGGTGATCGAGGCTTCGCCCGGCTCGAGATAGACCTGTACGCCGTATTCACCGGCAAAGCGCTTCAGCCGCTCCGCGAATCGTTCCAGCGGATAGTTCTCGCCCGTGAAGTGGATACCGCCGCCGAGGCTCACCCATTCGGCCTTCTTCAACAGCGGCGCGAACGTCTCCTCGATCGTACCCAGCATGCGATCGAAGAGGTCGAAGTCGCCGTTCTCGCAGTTGTTGTGGATCATGAAGCCCGAGACGCGGTCCATCACCGGCTCGACCTTTTTCACATCCCATTCGCCGAGGCGCGAGAAGGGGCGGGCAGGATCGGCAAGGTCGAAGCTCGACGAGGAGATGCCGGGATTGAGACGCAGGCCCCGCACGATGCCGGCCGCCTTGTCGGAGAACCGGTCGAGCTGGCCGATCGAGTTGAAGATGATCTTGTCGGCGTGGCTGATCACCTCGTCGATCTCGTAATCGGCATAGGCGACGGAGTAGGCGTGGGTTTCCTTGCCGAACCGCTCGTGCCCCAGGCGCACTTCGTTGAGCGACGAGGAGGTCGTGCCGTCCATGTAGTCGCGCATGAAATCGAAGACCGACCAGGTGGCGAAGCACTTCAGCGCCAGCAGCGCCTTCGCCCCGGACAGCTCGCGCAGCTGCGCGATCTTTTCCATGTTGGCGAGAAGCTTCGACTTGTCGATCAGATAATACGGCGTCGTAAGGGACATGCGGGACCTGTCTTGTGCGGTGGATGGCCGCCGGCGCAAACCGGCAATGCGACGAAAACGCGATGAGGAGGCGCAAACCGTCCGCTTCGCGTGGCTCAGGAAAGGGAAAAGCCGCTGTTACGGTATCGTCGTGCGGACACGGCGATGTGACAGCGCCTTGGCGCTGTTGCCCCGGTCGCGATACCTGGCGAGAAAGAGATTGGGCAGGCGCGGCGTCTTCACCGGGCGCAACGATGCGGCCGGCGTAACGGCATAAAAGCCAGACCGTGCCCCATGGGCACTGATCGAAAAGCGTTCTTCCGTTCGGGGGGCATCCGAGCCCATCCCCGATTGGAAGAGGGCGTGCCAAGACATGGCGTCCTCCCCAACCAGCAGATGAAACCTGCAACAAGTGGCGCTCTCTAACACGAGGCGGCCGGAAATATCAATGTGGCTTCCGCTGCGATTTTTTTCGATTTCGCTCTTGCACCTCTAGTCGCTAGAGGTCGTAGACCATCCTCACGATAATGAAGAGGATTGTATGATGTCCGATGTGAAAGAGACGCGTTTCCGGGTCGAGGGCATGGATTGCGCGTCCTGCGCCAGCAAGATCGATACGGCGGTGCGCCGCATGCCCGGCGTGTCCGACGTCTCGGTTTCCGTCACCGCCGGTACGATGCGTGTGCAGCACGATCCGGCGAGCGATCTTGAGGCAGTCCGCAGGAAAGTGTCGGGCCTCGGCTATGTCGTGACGCCGGGTGCTGCCCTTGCGGGAGGCAATCCCGCATCGGAACACGCACATCCGGACTGCGGTCATGCGCATGCGCACGACCATGACCATTCGCATGGCCACGACCAGGGAGCAAAGGCCGCCGCCATCGAAGGCCTGCACGGCCACGATCACGGCCCCTCGGAAGGCCCCTGGTGGAAGGGCAAGAAGGGCCGGCTGACCATTCTTGCCGGCGCCGCGCTCGTGATCGCCTATGGCGTCGGCCACCTGTTTCCCGCCATTGCATCCTATGCCTTTCTCATCGCCATGATCGTCGGCCTCGTGCCGATCGGGCGGCGCGCCATCATGGCGGCGCTTGCCGGCACGCCCTTCTCCATCGAAATGCTGATGACCATCGCGGCCGTCGGCGCCGTCATCATCAATGCGACGGAAGAGGCCGCGATGGTCGTCTTCCTCTTCCTCGTCGGCGAGCTTCTGGAAGGCGTGGCTGCCGGCAAGGCGCGCGACAGCATCCGCTCGCTTTCGACCCTCGTGCCGAAGACGGCGCTGCTGGAGGAGGACGGCCGCACCAAGGAGGTGCCGGCCGAGGCGCTTCCCGTCGGCGCGGTCATCCTCGTGCGCCCGGGCGACCGGATTTCCGCCGACGGCACGATCATCGAAGGCGAGAGCGCCATCGACGAGGCGCCGGTGACGGGTGAAAGCACGCCCGTCCGCAAGGAGACCGGCGACACGGTCTTTGCCGGCACGGTGAACGGCGACGCGGCATTGCGCATCCGGGTCACGGCGGCAGCCGCCGACAACACGATTGCCCGCGTCATCAAGCTGGTCGAGGAAGCCCAGGAATCCAAGGCGCCGACCGAGCGCTTCATCGATCGCTTCTCGAAATATTACACGCCCGGCGTCGTCGTGGTCGCTGCGCTCGTCGCGATCATCCCGCCGCTCGCCTTCGGCGGCGTCTGGAGCGAATGGGTCTACAAGGGCCTCGCGGTGCTGCTGATCGGCTGCCCCTGCGCGCTCGTCATCTCCACGCCGGCGGCCATCGCCGCGGCCCTGTCGGCCGGAGCCCGCCGCGGCCTGCTCATGAAGGGCGGCGCCGTGCTGGAAGGTCTGGGCAAGCTCACCGCCATCGCCTTTGACAAGACCGGCACGCTCACCGAGGGAAAACCCGTCGTCACCGATGTCGTCGCCTTCTCGTCTCCGGCCGAAGAGGTGCTGCGCCTCGCCGCAGCGCTGGAGGCAGGCTCCAGCCATCCGCTGGCGCTCGCCATTCTCGCCAAGGCCGCCGAGGACGGTGTCGTTCCCACGGTCGCCACCGGTTCGCGCGCGCTGGGCGGCAAGGGCGTCGCCGCCACCGTCGAGGGCAGGGACGTCTTCCTTGGTTCGCCGAAGGCCGCGGCAGAGCGCGTCGCGTTGTCCGAAGAGGTGCAGGCTGCGACCGTGGCGCTCAACGATGACGGCAAGACCGTGTCCATGCTGATCGTCGATGGCGTGCTGGCCGGTGCCATCGCCATGCGCGATGAACCGCGCGCGGACGCCGCCGCCGGCTTGAAAGCCCTGAAGGACCTCGGCATCAAGACCGTCATGCTGACGGGTGACAACGCCCGCACCGCCAAGGCCGTCGGCACCCAGCTCGGTATCGCGGTACGCGCCGAACTGATGCCGGAGGACAAGCAGCGCATCGTCGGCGAGCTGCAGCGGGAAGGCTTCGTCGTCGGCAAGATCGGCGACGGCATCAACGACGCCCCGGCGCTCGCCGCCGCCGATGTCGGCATCGCCATGGGCGGGGGAACGGACGTGGCGCTGGAAACCGCCGATGCCGCCATCCTGCACGGCCGGGTGGCCGACGTGGCGCTGATGACGGACCTCTCGAAGCGCACCATGCGCAACATTGTCGAGAACATCGTGCTCTCGCTCGGCCTCAAGGGTGTCTTCCTCGTCACGACCATTATCGGCGTCACCGGTCTGTGGCCCGCAATCCTCGCCGATACCGGCGCCACCGTGCTGGTCACGTTGAACGCACTGCGTCTCCTCAGGCCGATCAAGTGACGCGGCGCAGGACAATCCTCGGCCTCTGCGTGCTGGCCCCGATCGTCGGAGCGACGGTCGCCGCTCAGATGCCGGCGGAGGAGACGCCCAGGCAACGGGTCTTCCGGCTCGAAACCGTCGACGGCAAGCCGTTCGGGTCCGCTGATCTCGCCGGCAGGCCCTATCTCGTCTTCTTCGGCTTCACCCATTGCCCGGATGTCTGCCCGACCGCGCTTTTCGAGTTGAGCGGTCTCCTGAAGGAGATCGGTCCGGTGGCGGATCGCATCACGCCGCTCTTCGTCTCGATTGATCCCGAACGCGACACGGCGGAACTGCTCAAGCTCTACATGACGTCCTTCGATCCCCGCATCGTGGCGTTGCGGGGCGATGCGGCTCAGACCAGGCAGGCTGCGGATGCCTTCTCGGCCACATACAGGAAGGTGGAGACAGCGTCCGACAGCTACACGATGGAGCACACCGCCGGGCTCTTCCTCATCCGCGCGGACGGGCGTTTGCAGGGCATGCTCGACATGCACGAGCCGCGTGCGGTCCAGCTCCAGAAACTGAAGCTGCTGGCCCAGATTTAGCCGTGCTCGTCGTGGCAGAGTTCGTGATTGGCGAGCGCGCGGATGACATAGCAGTCGCGCACCTGGTCGGAATGGCAATGGCTGGTGATGCGCACCAGCTCGGCTTCCAGCTTCTGGAGCCGGGCGATCTTGCGGCGAACGGCAGAAAGCTGTTCGGCGGCGATGCGGTCGGCATCGTGGCAAGGGCGCTCGGGATGCTGGCTGAGATCGATCAGTTCACGGATGGCATCGAGGGTGAGCCCGAGATCGCGCGCATGGCGAATGAAGGCGAGCCGGTCGCGTTCGTCGCTGGAGTAACGCCGCTGGTTGCCTTCGGAACGTTCGGCCGGTGCGATCAGCCCCATCTGCTCATAGTAGCGGATCGTGGGAACCTTGACGCCCGTTGCCCTGGAAAGATCGCCGATGGTCAGCATCGTTTCGCCTCGTCGCATGCACTCGCCCACAGATGGACGTGGAGGTCATGAAAATCAAGTTTTCCGGCTCTTCCCATCGTGCGGACAGCGCGCGGCAAGGTTCTGACATTTTTTTGTACGTGCCGTGATCGTTGGACGAAAGAATGCCGCAAATCTGGGGTTGAAGCTCTGGTGGCAAGAGGGTTTAAGCTCCGGCCGATCCTGGTCGGCTCCGTGTCGCCGACCGCGGCATGAAGCCGCAAAAGAAACAAGATTAACGAAGTTCTAAGCAATCGCTTGGACTCTAGACGAGACGGGCGCCGCGCGATTGCGGCGCGCCGAACTTCCAACAACCGAAACAGACCGATGTTTGTGCTTCGCCAACGCTCCGATACCAAATCCGCCCGCCCGCGCCTTTCCCTGCTCGCGCGCCTCGCCGCCGCTACGGTTGCCGGTGGCCTGCTTGCCGGCTGCATGGCCATGGACGTCGCCTCGCTTGCGGAAGCGCCCAAGCTTTCCAACAAGGTGAAGGCGGAAATGTCGAAGAAGAAGATGCGGCCGGAAAGCCCGGTCCTCGTGCGCATCTTCAAGCAGGAGAGCGAGCTGGAGGTCTGGAAGGTCGATGCCAGCGGCAAATATGCCCTGTTCAAGACCTATCCGATGTGTCGCTGGTCCGGAAAGCTCGGCCCCAAGACGAAGAGCGGCGACCGCCAGGCACCCGAAGGCTTCTACCATGTCTCCGCCGGCATGCTGAACCCGAACTCGCAATATTACGTGTCGTTCAATCTCGGCTATCCGAACCGTCTCGAATCGGCGCTCGGCTATACCGGCGAGGCGCTGATGGTGCATGGCGCCTGCTCGTCGTCGGGCTGCTATGCCATGACGGACCAGGGCGTCGGCGAAATCTACGCCATCGTGCAGAAGGCGCTCGAAGGCGGCCAGCAGCGTTTCCAGGTGCAGGCCTTCCCCTTCCGCATGACGACGGAGAACATGGCCAAGCATCGCGGCGACCCGAACATGCCGTTCTGGCGCACGCTCAAGGAAGGCTACGACGCCTTCGCCTTCACGCGCCAGCAGCCGAAGGTTTCGGTGTGCGGCGGGCGCTATGTCTTCAACCGCGAATTCGTGAACGGCGAGCCGAGCGATCCGCTCGCCCAATGCCCGGCGACCGTCGACGGTGTACAAAATGATGTGATCGCGAAGATCGGCGCGGAACAAAAGAAGCTGGATGCGGCTTTCGCCGCTGCCACACCGGTTTCGAGCTTCGCCTATGTGGACGGCGGCATGCATCCCAGCTTCCGCTCGCTTTTGAAGCAGCAGGGCGCGAAGGGCATGGCATCACGCATCTCTCGCACCAAGTATCCGGTGAGCCGGCCAGACGCCGCGCTTGCCGATCCCTATGACAAGTAAGGTGTGAGGGCGTTCGTTGACATTTGAAAGCGTAACCCGCCGGACTTTCCTCCTGGGCAGTGCCGGACTGGCGACGACGGTCCTGGCCGGCTGCACCACGGCCCGGGAACGGGTCGAAGTCAGGCCCGAGCCTGTCGTCGACAACAGCATCTATGCGGCCATGTACGGCCCCAAGGATGACGAGCAGTTCCCGCTGCCCGCCATTCCCTACCAGAAGATCGATCCGCGCTTCTACCGCCAGATGGTGCCGAACCCGACCGGCGAGCGCCCCGGCGTCATCGTCGTCGATACGGCGAACCACTTCCTCTACCTGACCTATGAGAACGGGCAGGCCATGCGCTATGGTGTGGGCCTCGGCCGCGCCGGCTTCGAATGGGCGGGCCGCGGCGTCATCCAGTACAAGCGCGAATGGCCCCGCTGGACGCCGCCGGACGAGATGATCGCCCGCCAGCCCGAGCTGGAACCCTACAGTTCGCGAAACGGCGGCATGGAGCCGGGCCTCAAGAACCCGCTCGGCGCCCGTGCGCTCTACATTTTCCGCGACAAGCAGGATACGCTCTACCGCATCCATGGCTCGCCGGAATGGTGGACGATCGGCAAGTCCGTGTCGTCGGGCTGCGTGCGCATGATCAACCAGGACGTGGTCGACCTCTACAACCGCGTGCAGAGCGGCACGCCGATCGTCGTGCTCGGTGCCGCAGCCCCTGCCATGGCGGCGGTCGATCAGCCGATGCCCGTCTATGACGAGGCCACGCCGGTCTACTGAGATTTGCCTGAGCAATAAAAAAGGGCGTGCCAGCAACTGCCGGCACGCCCTTTTGCTGTCTGCGAAGCCGCTTAGGTGCGCGGCTTCAGGTTTTCGGGGTCGTAGAGCGGCTTGTAGCCGATGCTGACCACCTCGACGGGGTAGATCTCGTCGAAATAGGAGATGTTGAGCTTGCGGCCTTCCTGGCAATAGGCATGCGGCAGGTAAGCCAGCGCGATGTTCTTGCCGATGGTCGGGCCGAAGGCGATCGACGTCGTGTAGGAGCGGCGGCCGAGCTCGTCGATCAGCACTTCGCCGGTTTCCGGGTCCATGACCGGCAGGTTGCCGAGCGGATAGCGCTTCACACCGTTTTTGTCCGTATTCTCCGTCATGACCAGCGTGCAGAGCATGGCGGGCTGGTGGGGCCTGGCCTTGTATTCCAGATGCTTCGCCTTGCCGCGGAAATCCGCTTCCTTGACCTTCGGGCGCGCCAGGTCGGCCTCGATCAGGTTGTACTGGGTGAGCAGGTCGGCGTTCTGCAGGCGCAGGCTCTTTTCCATGCGGCGCGAGTTGGCATAGGTCTCGACGCCGACGGCCATGGCGCCGGTGGAGCGCAGCGCATCCCACACGGCCAGGCCGTCCTCGTACTTCATGTGCAGTTCCCAGCCCTGCTCGCCGACATAGGAGATGCGGAAGGCGGTGACCTGCTTGCCGGCGATCTCGATCGGCTTGATGGCCGCGAACGGGAAGTTCTCGATATCGAGGCCGGCCGGATCCGCGACGACCTTCTTGAGGTTTTCGCGGGCGTTCGGGCCCCAGATGCCGATGGTGATGTACTTTTCCGAGGTATCGGTGATCGTGACGTCAAGGCCGCGATCTTCGGCGACGCGCTTCATATAGTGGAAGTCGCGCGGGCCGGCGTCGGCGCCGTTGACGAGGCGGCAGCGGTCGGCCATGCGGAAGACCGTGAAGTCGGCGCGCACCATGCCCTCGTCGTCGAGGAAGTGGGTGTAGATGCCCTTGCCGATATTGCCGTCACCGCCGATCTTGGCGGCGCAGAGCCATTCGAGAAGCTCGACATGATCGGGGCCCTCGATATCCACCATGTGGAAATGCGAGAGGTTGATGATGCCGCAATCCTCGCTGAGCGCCAGGTGCTCGGCATTGGAAACACGCCAGAAATGGCGGCTGTCCCACTCGTTCTCACGCACTGGAACGCGGTCGCCGTACTTTTCCAGCAGATGCTCGTTGGCCTTGTAGCCATGCGCACGCTCCCAGCCGCCGAGTTCCATGAAGTAGCCGCCGAGCTCGACTTCGCGCTCGTAGAAGGGCGAGCGCTTGACGCCGCGCCCCGAGGCATAGGGTTCGCGGTTGTGCACGGCGGGGAAGTAGATCTTCTGCGCCGCTTCGAACGTGCGGCCCTCGATGAACTTCTCTTCCAGCTGGTGCGGGTAGAAGCGCGAATAGTCGATCGAGTTGTGGTCGATCTCGGTGCGTCCGTCCGTCATCCAGTCGGCGATCAGCTTGCCGTAGCCGGGGCCGTCCTTGACCCAGATGGCGACGCAGTACCAGAGACCGCGCACCTTCTGGCTTTCGCCGCAGGACGGTCCGCCGGCGGCCGAGACCTGGAGGAGGCCGTTGAAGGAATGGCTTTCATTGTAGCCGAGTTCACCGAGGATCGGCGTCAGCTCCATTGCCTTTTCGAGCGGCTCGAGGATCTGCTCCATATCGAGATCGCGCTGCGAGGGCGATAGGCGGGCTTCGTTCTTCTCGAGGATGTCGCGCGGATGGCACAGCCGCGGATTGGTGGTCTCGTAGTAGCCCCACTCGATCTGGCCGCCTTCGGTGGTCTTCGGGTCGCCGGTATCGCGCATATAGGCCGAGTTGCCCTGGTCGCGCAGCAGCGGATAGCCGATTTCCTTGCCGGTGCCTTCGAATTCGTTGTACGGGCCGAAGAAGGTCAGCGGATGGTCGACCGGCATGACGGGCAGGTCCTCACCGACCATTTCGGCGATCAGGCGGCCCCAGATGCCGGCGCAGACGATGACATGGTCTGCCATGATGGTGCCGCGATGGGTGACGACGCCCTTGATACGTCCACCCTCGACGATGAGCGACTTTGCCGGTGTGTTGGCGAAGGCCTGCAGCTTGCCGGTCTTCTCGGCAGCATCGACCAGCTTGCCGGCGACGGTCTGCGAACGCGGGATGACGAGGCCGGCATCCGGGTCGAACAGGCCGCCCTGCACCTGGTCCTCCTCGATCAGCGGGAACTTTTCCTTGATCTCGGCGGGCGACACGTAGTGCGCGCGCGTGCCGAACGCCTTGGCGGAGGACAGCTTGCGCTTGATTTCCTCCATCCAGGTGTCGTCGCCGGTGCGTGCGACCTCGAGGCCGCCGATGCGGGCGTAATGGCCCATCTTCTCGAAGAAATCGATGGAATACTGCGTCGTCCAGACCGAGAGATAGTCATGGCTCGTCGTGTAGCAGAAGTCCGAGGCATGTGCCGTCGAACCGATGTCGGTCGGGATGCCCGACTTGTCGATGCCCACGATATCGTCCCATCCGCGCTCGATGAGATGGTGGGCGATCGACGCGCCCACGATGCCACCCAAACCGATGATGACGACCTTCGCCTTTTGCGGAAATTCTGCCATGTGCTGGACCCCGATGAGAAATTTGAGGCCGACTTTAGGGCCTCGTTCTGCGCCATTGCAGCCTGTCTGCGACGGCTCCGCGACCAGTTCCGACAGTCGCGGGAATGGCAGCACGACCCTAGCCGATCATGCCGCCGGCGCAACGCAATTCATGATGTCGGGCGCTGGTCAGGTTTTGCCCGGGTCTGCGCTTCTTTGGAAAGCCATGCCGATGAACGGCATGTCACATTTGCTATATATCGGCAGGCTAAAGCGCCGGGGGGCGCAGAGACCAGGGAGGCGAGACATTGGCAGGCGATACGGCGGTCCGGGCGGATGCTCCGCCCAACGACCACGCGCACGGTGTCTCCATCGGCGAAGCGGTGGGCGTGTGGGCGCGGGTGGCGGCGCTGAGCTTCGGCGGCCCGGCCGGGCAGATCGCGGTCATGCATCGTATCATCGTGGAGGAGAAGCGCTGGATCGGCGAGAGCCGCTTCCTGCACGCGCTGAACTACTGCATGCTGCTGCCCGGCCCGGAGGCGCAGCAGCTTGCCGTCTATATCGGCTGGCTGATGCACCGCACGCTGGGCGGACTGATCGCAGGCCTGCTGTTCATCCTGCCCGGTTTTCTCGCCATTCTGGCGCTGAGCTACGTCTATATCGTCTTCGGCGATGCGCGTGTGGTGGAGGGGCTATTCTTCGGCCTCAAGGCGGCGGTGCTCGCCGTGGTCGTGCAGGCCGTTTTCCGCATC
Source organism: Shinella sp. AETb1-6 (assembly GCF_009826875.1). Classification (NCBI taxonomy): domain Bacteria; kingdom Pseudomonadati; phylum Pseudomonadota; class Alphaproteobacteria; order Hyphomicrobiales; family Rhizobiaceae; genus Shinella; species Shinella sp. AETb1-6. The sequence continues at coordinate 32,396 of NZ_WUMM01000004.1, forward strand.
GGCAGCCGTGCCCTGGCCAATCCCGCGATGATCGCCATTGCCGGCACGGCCTTCATCGCCATCTTTGCCTTCAAGGTGCCGTTTCCGCTCATCGTCGCCGCCGCGGCCCTGATCGGCTATCTCGGATCGAAGTCCGGGATGCGGCTTTTCCGCGTAAGCGCCGGCCATGCCGCCACCCGCGGCGCGGTGCTGCAGGACCGCGATTCGCTTTTGGGGGAGGCGACACCTGCCCATGCCCGGCCGGATTTGCGCTGGTCGCTGAAGATCTCGGGCGTGCTGCTCTGTCTCTGGCTCGGCCCCATCGCGCTGATCTGGTTCTTTGCAGGCGGCGACAGCGTTTTCACCCATATCGGCATCTTCTTCAGCAAGATGGCGGTCGTCACCTTCGGGGGCGCCTATGCCGCGCTTGCCTATGTCGCGCAGGAGGCGGTGCAGCACTATGGCTGGCTACGGCCCGGCGAAATGCTGGACGGGCTCGGCATGGCGGAAACGACGCCGGGACCGCTCATCATGGTGCTGCAATTCGTCGGCTTCCTCGGCGCCTATCGTGATCCCGGCGGCCTGAACCCGATGGTGGCGGCGACGTCGGGCGCGATCCTCACGACCTGGGTGACCTTCACGCCCTGTTTTCTCTGGATTTTCCTGGGTGCCCCCTTCATCGAGAGGCTGCGCGGCAACGCGGCGCTGTCGGGCGCGATGTCCGCCATCACCGCCGCCGTGGTCGGGGTCATCCTGAACCTGGCCGTCTGGCTTGCGGTGCATACCCTGTTCCGGACGGTAACCGTACTCTCGGCCGGGCCGCTGCATATCGAGCTCCCGGTGCTTTCGACGCTGATCCTGCCGTCGGCCCTGCTGGCCGCGGCGGCGGCCTTTGCGCTCTTCAAGCTGAAAAGCACCGTGCCGGTGACGCTGGGCCTGTCCGCACTCGCCGGAATCGGCTGGGTTCTGCTGACTGGCGGCAACTGACCTGTCCGAACCCATGCGTTTGTTGCATGGGTGACGTGCGGGCTTTGCGCTGTACCGCAGTGCAGCATTGCGGTACAACACAGTCATCGAAAGACGCGGCGCCACGGATCGGTGCCGAACGGAGAGCCTCAGGAAAGGGGATCATCATGAACATGGCACGTTCCTTCAGCAATTGGCGCAAATATCGTCAGACCGTCACCGAACTCGGCCGCATGACCGAGCGGGAACTCAACGATCTCGGTATCGCACGCTCGGATATCCGCCAGGTCGCCCGCAACGCCGTCGGCTTCTGACCGACTGGCCGCACGACGGCAGGAATTTGGAAGCGCCCGCTCTTGAGCGGGCGTTTTTGCATTGCGAAGGACGCCGGCGAGGGCAGGGCCGGCAGGATATCTTCAGGCATTCGCTACGCGCATAACGCATGGCTGCTTTGCAAAACGATGCCTATGAAATCATCAGGAATCGGATATAGTCATACCTATCGAAGCAACGTACCTCCTCCCACGAAGCTTCGATGTTTGCAGAAGGCCTACTCCTCCTCCCAAGGCCGACTGCGGGAATGGCGACACTCCTCCTCCCAGTCGTCATTCGGTTCTATCGGAAAGCCTGCCGCACCTCCTCCCGCGGCAGGCTTTTCCATTTCTGGACCCCGGCAACGCCGCGCCCTTCCTTGTCGCCACGTTTTCCCGATGCTTTCGTTTGCAGGCAATCTGCATTGCATGCGTTATCGGCATCATTGTGTTCTCGAAAATATAACGCTGGCAAAATGGCGGGCAGCGATATATTCACGAGGATATCACGCTGCCGGAAGGCGGAAATGGGAGAACAGGAATGAACCGTCGTCTGCTTCTGAAACTCGTCTTCGCCGCCTTTGCCGCTTTGCCGCTGGCCTTGCCGGCCATTGCCGCCGAGAAGGTCACGGTCTTCGCAGCCGCCAGCCTCAAGAATGCGCTGGATGCGGCGAATGCCGCCTGGCAGGCCGAAACGGGCAATGAGACGACCGTCTCCTATGCCGCGAGTTCGGCACTCGCCAAGCAGATCGAAGCGGCGGCTCCCGCCGATCTCTTCATCTCGGCTGATCTCGCCTGGATGGACTATGTGGCCGAGAAGAAGCTGATCAAGGACGAAACCCGCTCCAACCTGCTCGGCAATCGCATCGTACTCGTGGCGCCGAAGGATGCGGCCAAAGCGGTCGACATCAAGGAAGGTTTCGATTTGGCCGGCCTCGTGGGTGACGGAAAGCTCGCCATGGGCGCCGTCGACAGTGTCCCGGCCGGCAAATACGGCAAGGCCGCGCTGGAAAAGCTCGGCGTCTGGCCGTCCGTCGAAAGCAAGGTCGCCGGCGCCGAAAGCGTGCGCGCCGCGCTCGCGCTGGTATCACGCGGCGAGGCGCCTTATGGCATCGTCTATGAAACGGATGCCGCCGCCGATCCGGGCGTTGCCATCGTCGGCACCTTCCCGGAAGACAGCCACCCGCCGATCATCTACCCAGTCGCCATCCTCGCGGAATCCCGCAGCCCGGCGGCGGCCGCCTATCTCGACTTCCTGAAATCCGAAAAGGCCGCGCCATTCTTTACCGGGCAGGGTTTTACCGTCCTGAAATAGCGCGAGTTTCACGATAGCCCTGCGATGTACGGTCGGGGCCGTTTCTATTTCATTTTGCGATTGGCGATCGTATGACCTCGTGGCACCCCCCTCGCACCGCCTCCGAAGATACCCACGAGCCGGGAGCGGTATCGTGGACTGGCTAGCGCTGAGCGCCGAGGAATGGACCGCGATCCGGCTGAGCCTTTGGGTTTCGTCGGTGGCGGTGCTCGTCAGCCTGCCGCTCGGCATTCTCGTCGCGCTGGCGCTGGCACGCGGCCGCTTCTGGGGCAAGTCGCTGCTGAACGGCATCGTGCACCTGCCGCTCATCCTGCCGCCGGTCGTGACGGGCTTCATTCTGCTCATCCTGTTCGGCCGGCGCGGCCCGGTCGGCTCCTTTCTCGATGATTGGTTCGGCATCGTCCTGTCCTTCCGCTGGACGGGCGCGGCGCTGGCCTGCGGTGTCATGGGCTTTCCGCTGATGGTGCGTTCCATCCGGCTCTCCATCGAGGCGGTCGACCGCAAGCTGGAGGAGGCCGCCGGAACACTCGGGGCAAGTCCGCCCTGGGTTTTCCTCACCGTCACGCTGCCGCTCATCCTGCCTGGCGTGCTGGCCGGCTTGATCCTCGCCTTCGCCAAGGCAATGGGCGAGTTTGGTGCCACCATCACCTTCGTCTCCAACATACCCGGCGAAACGCAGACATTGTCGGCTGCCATCTACACCTTCACACAGGTGCCGGGGGGCGATCAGGGCGCCATGCGCCTCACGCTGGTCGCTATCGCCATTTCCATGGTCGCGCTGCTCGCGTCGGAAATCCTCGCCCAGCGCATTGGCCGCAAGGTGCATCTCGAATGAGCCTCGTCGTCGATATCCGCCACCGCCTCGGCGCTTTTTCGCTGGAGGCCGCCTTTTCCTCCGATGGCGGCGTGACGGCATTGTTCGGCCGGTCCGGCTCGGGCAAGACCTCGCTCATCCGCATCATCGCCGGCCTGACGCGCCCCGCGGACGGCCGTGTCCAGCTCGACGGCGACGTGCTGGTCGATACCGCTGCCCGCCGCTTCGTGCCGCCGCATTGTCGCCGTTTCGGCTATGTCTTCCAGGAGGCCCGCCTTTTTCCGCATCTCACGGTGCGCCGGAACCTCGATTACGGCCGCTGGTTCGCGCCGAAAGGTGCACGGGCGGAAAACCCTGGTCGCATCATCGATCTGCTCGGCATCGGAAGCCTGCTCGACCGCCAGACCGCTCATCTCTCGGGCGGTGAAAAACAGCGCGTCGCCATCGGGCGTGCGCTCCTGTCGTCTCCGCGTCTTCTGCTGATGGACGAGCCGCTGGCGGCCCTCGATGACGAGCGCAAGGCGGAAATCCTGCCTTATCTGGAGCGTCTGCGGGACGAGGTCGGCATTCCCATCGTCTATGTCAGCCATTCCGTCGCCGAGGTTGCCCGCCTTGCTGACACGGTGGTGCTGATGGCCGCTGGACGCATCGAGGCCATCGGGCCGGCATCCGATGTGTTGGGCGGTCCGCGCCTTGCCTCCGCCATGGAGCGCCGCGAAGCCGGCAGCGTCCTGACCGGCCGCGTCGAGGCAAACGACGCGGCCCATGGCCTCGCCACCATCCGCCTCGAAGGCGGTGCCGCACTGCTGGTGCCCGGCGCGAAGGCCTCGCCCGGCGAGACGGTGCGGCTTCGCATTCCCGCCCGCGATGTCATGGTGGCAACGGCCCGCCCGGAAGGCTTGAGCGCGCTGAACATCCTTGAAGGCACGCTGGAAGCGATCGAGCCGGACGGGGAGGGCATGGCAAGCCTGCGCATCGCCTGCGGCGGCGATCATGTCCGCGCCCGCATCACCGCGCTTTCGGTCGAGCGCCTTGGTCTCGAGCCCGGACTGCCGGTTCATGCGGTGATCAAGACGGTCGCGCTGGAATAGGCGGTTTGAACAAGGTCAGGCCGGTTTGTTCCCGAAGCTGACGCCAATGAACTCGTTATCGGCGGTGCGACGGGTCCGGGTCTGCGTTCCCGGTGTGCGGATCGCATGGTCGTGCACATGTACGCCGTAGATATGCTCGATCCATTTTGCATTCTTGCAAACCCGCCGCGCCCGCAGCATGTTCCAAGGTGCAATCTTGCGCATAGCGTGTTCGTCGTTGAACTCGTTCACGGCCAGCCATTCGCCAACCCACGGGTTCACGGTGATGTCACCGACATCGTCCAGATAGACCGGCACAAGCGGCAGATACTTCTCCGGCGAATCGGCGAAGACGGCCAGTGAATCCTTGGCCGAGGAATAATAATCGACGTCGATCGAGGCAAAACCGATGGGTGCATCCGCCCCAACCGTGCGCAGGAAGGCCGGCAGCGTCTCGGTGATCGGCCCCAGGATCAGTTCACAATTGGCGGGCAGGTTTTCGCGGAGCCGTTCAGAGTCCATCGGGAAGTCACCCGCAGCATAGGCTTCCGGCAGATCGCGGTAGTCGACCGGCTCCGGCATGCCGGTGCCCGTGTCGAAACCCACAATCCGGAACTCCACCCCCGTGACCTTGGTGACCTGCTTTGCAATGCGGCAAATATTAAGAAGGCCGGCTCCCGCTGCAACACCGAATTCCAGCAGGGTCAGGCGCTTATAGCCCCACTCGTTGGCGAGGTCGGCAGCTCGCAGGATCGGGAAAGCATACTGCGGGCGGATCACCAGATCGAAGTCGACCTTGCAACGAAAGCTCCCGAAGCCGGCGACGAACAACGACGCCAGGTTGATGTGCAGTGGTTCCGTCAGACGCTCCACCGCGACGCGCGCAAGCTTGTCCTTACGAAAGATTCTCTTGAAAAGCGGGTTCATCTGCGAATCTCCATGCTGCCTTATCGCCTCCATGGCCAAAAGGACGTGAGAGAACGGTGAATTAAGGTCTCTGACCCTCTTAAACGCAGCCTGTTAATCAAGCATTACGCTTCAATTTAAGAGTGTATTTCCCTGACGCCTTTTGACGCATCGTCCCGGAGATCCAATGTTTTTTGTTTGAGGTAATACTGCTGCCCACAGGCAGTGGCGCGCTGATCTTCACTCAGAACGCCGGTGGCGATCACTCCGCCAAGTGGGTGACGATCCAGCCGATATCGTCGACAAGGGCCGCTTCCGCCTTCTTCTCCATGGTGTGGTAGTGCGCGATCAGCGCTTCGCCGAACGGTGTCAGCACGGCGCCGCCGCCCTGCTTGCCGCCGCGCTGCGATTCCACCACGGGTTCGCGAAACAGGCGGTTCATCTCGTCGACCAGAAGCCACGCGCGCCGATAGGACATGTCCATCGCCCGGCCGCCGGCGGAAATCGAGCCGGTTGCCCGGATATGCGTAAGAAGTTCGATCTTGCCGCGCCCGATGCGACCCTCCGGCTCGAACTGGAGGCGGAAGATGAGTTTGGGTGCGCGCTTGCCGGCTGCTGACATGAAAAGGGCCCGTGCTGATGACGGGCCCACATATAACAGCGTTTCCCGCGCAGGAAAGCTCAGGCCGCGCGCTTCAGCGCATCGCCGAGGATCGAGACGATATCCTCGAAATGCGTCTTCTCGGCAATCAGCGGCGGCGAAAACGCGATGATGTCGCCGGTCACGCGGATGAGCAGGCCCTTCTCGAAGCAATCCACGAAGACATCATAGGCACGCGCGCCCGGTGCGCCGTCGCGCGCGGCAAGCTCGATGCCGGCGATGAGGCCGATCGTGCGGATGTCGATGATATGCGGCAGGCCCTTCAGCGAATGCATCGCCGCATGCCAGTCGTCCTGCAGCTCCGCACCGCGGGTGAAGAGGCCCTCGTCACGGTAGATGTCGAGGGTGGCGATGCCCGCGGCGCAGGCGGCGGGATGGCCGGAATAGGTGTAGCCGTGGAAGAGTTCGATGGCGTTTTCCGGGCCGTGCATCAGCGCGTCGTGCACCTTGCGGCTGGAGAACACCGCGCCCATCGGGATCGCGCCGTTGGTGAGCCCCTTGGCCGTGGTCACGAGGTCGGGCGTCACGCCGAAATAGTCGGTGGCGAAGGCTGCGCCCAGACGGCCGAAACCGGTGATGACCTCGTCGAAGATCAGCAGGATGCCGTGCTTGTCGCAGATCGCGCGCAGCTTTTCGAGATAGCCCTTCGGCGGGATCAGCACGCCGGTGGAGCCGGCGACCGGCTCGACGATGCAGGCGGCAATGGTTTCCGCGCCATGCAGCGCGACGAGGCGCTCCAGATCGTCGGCAAGCTCCGCGCCATGCTCCGGCTGGCCCTTCACATAGGCATTCCTGGCGAGGTCATGCGTGTGGCGCAGGTGGTCGGAACCGGCAAGCTGCGGAAAGACGCGGCGGTTGTTGACGATGCCGCCCACCGAAATGCCCCCGAAGCCGACGCCGTGATAGCCCCGCTCGCGGCCGATCAGGCGCGTGCGCGTGCCCTGGCCGATGGCGCGCTGATAGGCGATGGCGATCTTCAGCGCCGTATCCACCGACTCCGAGCCGGAGCCCGTGTAGAATACACGGTCGAGCTTGGCGCCATCAGGACCGGGCGCGATTTCGGCCAGCCGCTCGGCGAAGTCGAAGGCGATGGGATGGCCCATCTGGAAGGAGGGCGCGAAATCCATCTGCGTCAGCTGACGCTCCACGGCGGACGCGATCTGCCGGCGGCCATGGCCGGCATTGACGCACCACAGGCCCGCGGTGCCGTCCAGCACCTGCCGACCGTCGCTGCTGGTGTAGTACATGCCTTCGGCGGCGGCGAGCAGGCGCGGCGCGGCCTTGAACTGGCGGTTGGCGGTAAAGGGCATCCAGTAGCTGTCGAGCACCGGCGCATTGGGTTTGTTGTGCACGTTCATGGCGAAGTCCTCCAGGGGCGGATCCGGCAAGGGCGCAACGGCGCACCACCGGAATTGCGAAAATCGAAAGGAAGAGCATGTCGGAAATGCTCTGGCTGGCGGGATTGTCGCCATGATTTGCAAGGCCGAACAAGTCCTTTTCTTCTTGACGCCAAGCGATTGAAAAGAAAGGATGGAGGAAGAGAGAGTTTCGCTATTTCGAACATATAGAACAGGCGGAGGCCATGTCGGTCGATATCGGGGGCAGGCTGCGCTACCTGCGCATGGCCCACAACCTTTCCCAGCGCGAACTCGCCAAGCGCGCCGGTGTCACCAATTCCACCATTTCGCTGATCGAATCGAACGCGTCCAACCCGTCCGTCGGCGCCCTGAAACGCATTCTTGACGGCATCCCGATCGGCCTTGCGGAATTCTTCGCCTTCGAACCGGACCGGCCGAAGAAGGCCTTCTACCGCGCGGACGAACTGACGGAGATCGGCAAGGGCGGCATTTCCTACCGGCAGCTGGGCGACAACCTCTTCGGCCGCAGTCTGCAGATCCTGAAGGAGTGTTACCAGCCCGGCGCCGATACGGGAAAGGTGCCGCTGGTGCACGACGGCGAGGAGGGGGGCATCGTGCTGTCGGGCCGCCTCGAAGTGACCGTGGATGACGAGCGGCGCATCCTCGGGCCGGGCGATGCCTATTACTTCGAAAGTCGGCGTCCGCATCGCTTCCGCTGCGTCGGCCCGGTGCCTTGCGAGGTCATCAGCGCCTGCACGCCGCCGACCTTCTGAACGGCAAAAAGCCCGCCGGTGGCGGGCTTTCCAAAAACGGGCCGATCAGGCCTTGGGTGCGGTGTTGTCTTCCACCGGCGCGTCGGGACCATTCTTCTTGATCGAATCGATGGCGTTCTGTGCGCTGGCCTTGCTGGAATAACCTTCCGTGGAAAACATCACTTCGCTGTTGTACTTGAAGCGAACACGAAACTCGCCGGCCTTGTCCTTGTAGATTTCAAACTTGTGTGCCATGGGCTTCCCTCTACGCTGTTGTGAATCAGGCAACCACAACGTGCCAGCCGGCGCCTGCGCTGACAAGAGGCACGTCCGCGCCGGTCCACCTGTTTATTAGGAATCGAGCAAGAGCGCCGCAAGCAGCGTTCAAGGCCGGATGCTGGGAAGATCGGCGATGATCAATGGCGCAGGCGAACTGCGTCTGCCAGGGCGGAACGCAGTTTGCCAGTGCGGGCGATGCCAGCAGCACCGCGCCGGCCACAACCCAGGCGCGCCGCATCAGGCGGCCTTTTTCTTTCGAAGCGAGAAGAGGGTCAGCGCGGCCGCACCCAGCCCGTAAAGCGCCCATTCAACGGGCAGAAGGTCCGCGGTCTCGCTGCGGATCGGCCGGTAGGCCACGGTGCCGGGCCGCGTCTCGAGCCCCGTCTTGCCCTCAGCCTGGGCCTGCGCGATCTGCTGGGGAGAAACCTCCCATTCCGCACCGCGCCACGTGTCATACGCCATCTTGCCCGCTCCCACGGCAACACCCACGACGGCGGCAATGACAAGGTTCCTGACTGTCGACATGCTTGATTTCCCTCATGATTTCCGCAGGGAAAATAACCACGCCCCGCTGCGCAGGCAAGGCCGATATGGCGTGATTTGCCGATCCGGCAGAGGAGAAGGCGCAACGACCGTTCCGCCGAGCACGGCAGGTCCGAAGCCAAGGTTCTCTGATATGATTTTCGGGAGGAAGATTGGCTGGGGAACCTGGATTCGAACCAAGATTAACGGAGTCAGAGTCCGTCGTTCTACCGTTGAACTATTCCCCAGCATGGCGGGTCGGCTTGGCCGGCGCCTGTGAGGCGGGCTTATAAACAAAAGATGGCGAGATGCAAATGGTTTTTTCCGGAAAATCGTGACGGCGTCGCCGGCGGCATGGGTATGGGGGACGCGGTCCGGCGCGTGACCGGGCGGGCTGTCGTCGTGGCGTCACAAAAAGAATTTGGCGAACGGGGCGCGCGCTGGTAATGTCGCCCCAACGAAGATCGAGAGAGCGCCTGCTTGCAGCTTCAAGGCTTTGCGCGGCGCCATAGGCAGTAACGTGAACGACCCCGACAGCGGCGAAAAGCCGTCCGTTTCCGGGGCGCGAGTTGCGGGTGATGCGGGGCGACCGAAGCGGTCGCGCCGTCGCAAGGGAAAGCAGAAGGGCGCCACAGCTCCCTCTGTCGCCTCCCTGTCCGCAGGCCAGGTGGACGGTTCGACCGGAACCGCCGAGCGCCCCCAGTCCGCCCCCGGTGGCAGCAGCAATGCGCGCCGCAACAAGCGCCGCAGGCACGGCAAGGTCGCCGGTGGCGAGAATGTGCGTCCGCTTGTCCCGGTGGGGCAGAGCGAATCGCCGCATCCCGACGAGCGCCATGCCGAAGGCCGGCGAAACCGCCGCAAGCATCGCGGAAAGAAGGCCTCCGCGCGTGTATCGCAGCCGGTGCCCGGCAGCGCCGTCGTGCAGCCGGCCGCGCAGGCCTTCATCGAGCAACGCCCTGCCACCACGCACGAGCCGCGGCGCGATACGGCTTTTGCAACCCGTGGCGGCGAGCGTGACGGCTTCGAGATGCCGCTTTATGCGGCCCTCGACCTCGGCACCAACAATTGCCGGCTTCTCATTGCCCAGCCCACGCGGCCCGGGCAGTTCCGCGTCGTGGATGCCTTCTCGCGCATCGTGCGGCTCGGGGAAGGGCTGGGCGCGAGCGGGCGGCTTTCCGAGGAGGCGATGGATCGCTCCGTCGAGGCGCTCAAGGTCTGCGCCACCAAGCTGAAGAGCCGCAATATCCGCCGCGCGCGCCTCATCGCCACCGAGGCCTGCCGTTCGGCCGAAAACGGCGAGGTCTTCCTCGTGCGGGTGAAGGAAGAGACCGGCCTCGATCTTGAAATCATCAACCGCGAGACCGAGGCGCGGCTTGCGGTCTCGGGCTGCTCGTCGCTTGTCGGGCGCGAGGCGAAGTCCGTCGTGCTGTTCGATATCGGTGGCGGTTCGTCGGAAATCGCCGTCATCCGCATCGGCGAAAACCGGTCCAGCCGGCTTGCAAATCACATCACGCACTGGACCTCGCTGCCCGTCGGCGTCGTCACGCTCTCCGAGCGTCATGGCGGGCGCGACGTGACGCCGGAAAGCTTCCAGGGCATGGTCTCGGAGGTCGAGGGCATGCTGGCGAAATTCGATTGCCCCGGCGATATCGTGCATGCGCCGGAGGATTTCCATCTCATCGGCACCTCGGGTACGGTGACGACGCTGGCCGGCGTGCACCTCGATCTGCCGCGTTACGACCGCCGCCGTGTCGATGGCGTGTGGCTTTCGGACGATGAGGTCACGGCCATGCAGGCGCGGCTGCTCTCCTGGGATTTCAACGCGCGCGCCGCCAATCCCTGCATCGGGCCCGACCGGGCCGATCTCGTTCTCGCCGGCTGCGCGATCCTCGAGGCGATCCGCAAGCGCTGGCCGTCGCGGCGCATGCGCGTGGCCGACCGCGGCTTGCGGGAAGGCCTGCTCACCGACATGATGGCCGACGACGGCGTGTGGCGCCGCGGTCGCCATCGCCGCAATCATCGCGCCGGCCCGCGCAATCCGGCAAAGCCCGAAGGACAGGCATCATGACAAAGCCCCCTATCGGCCGAAAGATCGGCCAGAAGGTCAAGAAGGGCAAGCTGAAGGCCTCTTCGCGCCGCTGGCTGGAGCGCCATATCAATGATCCCTATGTGCAGCGCGCCAAGCTGGAGGGCTATCGCGCCCGTGCGGCCTTCAAGCTGCTGGAGATCGACGAGAAGCACAACATTCTGGGAGGTGCCCGTCGCATCATCGACCTTGGCGCCGCGCCGGGCAGCTGGTCGCAGATCGCCGCCAAGGTGACGAATTCCACCGATGCCGATCCGCGCGTCGCGGCAATCGACTTCCTGGAGATGGATCCGCTGCCGGGCGTGCGCATCCTGCAGATGGACTTTCTCGATCCCGATGCCCCGCGGCAGCTTATCGAGGCGGTCGGCGGCACGCCGAACCTCGTCATTTCAGACATGGCGGCGCCCACGACCGGCCACCGCCAGACGGACCATCTGCGCACCATGCATCTGTGCGAGGTCGCGGCCTATTTCGCCGTCGAGGTGCTGGCAGAGGGCGGTCACTTCCTGGCCAAGACGTTCCAGGGCGGCACGGAGCGCGACCTGCTCAACATGCTCAAGCAGAATTTCCGGCAGGTCATCCATGTGAAGCCGGGCGCCTCGCGCGCCGAATCGGTGGAAATGTTCCTGCTTGCGAAGGGCTTCAAGGGCCGCAAGGCGCCTGAAACGAGCGACGCGGCCGAAGCGGACGCCTGATGCTTCTCTACACCACCGTCGGCACGAATGATCTCGAACGGGCCGGCCGCTTCTACGACGCCATCCTGCCGCTCATCGGCTATGGCAGGCAGAAGGAGGCGCAAGGCGAGATCGGCTATGGGGCGGATGGCGACGTGCGCTGCCGCTTCTGGGTGGTGGAGCCGTTCAACCGCGAGCCGGCGACCTATGGCAACGGCGCCACCATTGCCTTCGAGGCGCCGGACCGGGCTTCGGTGGATGCCTTCCACGCGGCCGCGCTCGCGGCAGGCGGCACGGATGAGGGCGCACCGGGACTTCGGCCGTTCCACGCCAGCTTCTATGCGGCCTTCGTGCGCGATCCCGATGGCAACAAGCTCGTCGCCGTGTGCGAAAAACCTGTCTGAGCGCGCTACTTCACGCCCACCGTTTCCTCTTCCACCGCTTTCAGCTTGTGACCGGAGACGGATTCCCCGGCATTCTTAGCCATGGAAATGAACGGTAGCACCGCCAGCAGCGTCAGCCCGGCAATGATCATGAAGGCAATCTGGAAGTCTGCGAGTTCGAGCGGCGAGCCGGTGAGGGTCGTCTCGATTTCCAGAATGGCGCCGGCGACCGCAACGCCCATGGCAAGGCTGATCTGCTGGATGACCGCGCTCATCGACGTGGCCTTGCTCGCATCCGCATCCGCGATGTCGGCGAAGGAGAGCGCATTCACGCTGGTGAAGAACAGCGAGCGGGCGAGCCCGGCGATGAGCAGAACGCCGGCCATGAACCAGAACGGGGTGGCCGGCGTGAACAGCCCGTTGGCGAAGGTCAGCGCCGCGCCGCAGATGCTGGCGACGATGAGCGTCGTGCGGAAGCCGGCATAGACCAGCACGCGCTTTGCCATGAACTTGGTGGTGATCGCGCCGATCGCGCCGGTGAAGGTGACGAGGCCGGATTCGAAGGGTGTCAGCCCGAAGCCCACCTGCAGCATCAGCGGCATGAGGAAGGGCACCGCGCCGACGGAGATGCGAAACAGCGTGCCACCGATGGCGGCGGCGCGAAACGCGCTGTCGCGGAAGAGCCTGAGGTCGAGCAACGGTGCTGGATGATGGCGCGCATGGAGCACATAGAGCACGCCGCAGACGATGCCGGCGATGGTGGCGGCGATGCCGATGATGGGTGGCAGGGCGGGCAGGCTCACCACGGAAAGGCCGAAGATCGTGCCGGAGGCCGCGATCGCGCTGAGCAGGAAGCCGATCCAGTCGAGCGGCGGTGGCGGTGTCGCCTCGACCTCGGGCAGGTAGATGCCCGACAGCACATAGCCGATGATGCCGACCGGCAGGTTGATCAGGAAGATCCAGTGCCAGGTGAAATAGGTGGTGATGAAGCCGCCGAGCGGCGGGCCGGCGAGCGGCCCCACCAGTGCGGGGATGGTCAGCAGCGCCATGGCCGAGACCAGTTCGGAGCGTGAGGTGCTGCGCACCAGGACGAGGCGCGCCACCGGCGTCATCATCGCCCCGCCCATGCCCTGCAGGAAGCGCGCGACGACGAAGGACAGCAGGCTGCCGGAGATCGCGCAGAGGATGGAGCCTGCGACGAACACCAGGATGGCGAGGCGGAAGACGCGCTTGGCCCCGAACCGGTCCGCCATCCATCCGCTCAGGGGAATGAAGGTGGCGAGCGACACCATGTAGGCGGTGAGCGCGAGCTTGAGCGTGATCGGCCCCACGCCGAGATCGGCGGCGATGGCCGGCAGCGAGGTGGAGATGACGGTGGAATCCATCTGCTCCATGAAGAGCGCGACGGCAAGGATAAGCGGAACGATACGGTTCATCGGTATGTCGCGTGCGAGGTCCCGGGCGGACCCGGCGGGCAGGGCGGCGGCTGTGCATCTGGAGTGCCAAGCCGAAACATCCGGCAATATCTGCGCCTCGTACTGCGTTCTGTCAAATCGCAGGCGGCCGCGCGCAGGCATCACAAGCGCGTGATAGGGCGGGACCGGAATGTGAGAGCGCCCTAGCTTTCGCCGTGGCATTCTTGCCCAGGCCCTTCATGCATGAAAGAGGAACAACCATGGGAAATCCTTCGACCATCTCGCGCCGGACGCTGTTCCTGGCCGCAGGTGTGGGTACGCTGGCCGCACCCGTGCTGCTCGGCCGGGCAGCCGCAACCGCACAGACCAAGACCGCAGAAGAGGCGACCGACATGCGTGTGAGCCCGCTCCAGGCGCGAAGCCTCAAGCTCGGCAGCTTCCGTATCCTCACGGTGCGCGACGGCATACGCCCGTCCGGCGCGCCCAACGAGACCTTCGGCACCGATCAGTCCGCTGATGCGGTCGGCACGCTGCTCACCGAAAACTTCCTGCCCGCCGACAGCTTCGCCAACAGCTTCACCCCCGCATTGGTCGATACCGGCTCCGAGGTGGTGCTGTTCGACACCGGCATGGGCGAGGGCGGGCGCGAAGCCGGCATGGGCCGCCTTCTCGAAGGCCTCAAATATGCGGGCTACACGCCCGATCAGGTGTCGGTGGTCGTGATCACCCATATGCACGGCGACCATATCGGCGGGCTTCTGGAGGGCGGCAAGCCGGCGTTCCCCAATGCGCGTTATGTCACGGGCCGAACCGAATACGATTTCTGGGTCAATCCGGAGCGGATGGGCACGCCGGCCGAACAGGGCCATCAGGGCGTTCTCGCGAAGGTGCAGCCTTTGGCCGAAAAGCTCACCTTCATCGAGAACGAGGGCGAGGTCGTGCCCGGGATCACCGGCCTCGATGCCTTCGGCCATTCGCCGGGCCACATGATCTTCCGCGTGGAATCGGAGGGCAAGGCGCTGATGCTCACCGCCGACACGGCCAACCATTATGTGCTTTCGTTGCAGCGGCCGACCTGGGAAGTCCGTTTCGACATGGACAAGGCGGCGGCCGCCGCGACCCGCAAGAAGGTCTTCGACATGATCGCGACCGACCGACTTCCCTTCATCGGCTATCACATGCCGTTTCCGGCCGTCGGTTTCGTCGAGACGGTGGGCGAGGGCTATCGCTTCGTGCCGGCGAGCTACCAGTTCGACATCTGAGCGACACCTTCGGGATACGCGCAATGCCCGGAAGCGATTCCGGGCATTTTGCTATTTGCAATCCGTCATGAACGTGTTACCAGCCCTCGCCAACTTCCAAGAATTTCTTGCAAGCGACCGAGGCGGACAACTCCCAATGTTCCCCTTGGTGCGTAAGCTTTACCCTGAAGGAACTTGGCCCATGGCGCGCATCATTGAAACGGCAACCGGTCTCGAAGCCCTGACCTTCGACGACGTCCTTCTGCAACCCGGTCACTCCGAGGTCATGCCGGGCCAGACGAATATCGCCACCCGCATCGCCCACGATTTCGAACTCAACCTGCCCATTCTTTCCTCCGCGATGGACACGGTCACGGAAAGCCGTCTCGCCATTGCCATGGCGCAGGCCGGCGGTCTCGGCGTCATCCACCGCAACCTGACGCCCGCCGAGCAGGCCGAGGAGGTCCGCCAGGTCAAGAAGTTCGAAAGCGGCATGGTCGTCAATCCGGTCACGATCGGCCCCGACGCCACGCTGGCCGAGGCGCTGTCGCTGATGAAGGCGCACGGCATTTCCGGCATCCCGGTCGTCGAGAACGGCGGCAACGGCAAGGCCGGCCGCCTCGTCGGCATCCTGACGAACCGCGACGTGCGCTTCGCTTCCGATCCGGCCCAGAAGATCTACGAACTGATGACCCGTGAGAACCTGATCACGGTCAAGGAAACGGTCGACCAGCAGGAAGCCAAGCGCCTCCTGCACCGCCACCGCATCGAGAAGCTGCTGGTGGTCGATGGCGACGGCCGCTGCGTCGGCCTCATCACCGTCAAGGACATGGAGAAGTCGCAGCTCAACCCGAATGCCTCGAAGGACTCGCAGGGCCGCCTGCGCGCCGCCGCCGCCATCTCGGTCGGCGACGACGGCTTCGAACGCGCCGAGCGCCTGATCGATGCCGGCATCGACCTCATCGTCGTCGATACCGCGCATGGTCATTCGCAGCGCGTGCTCGATGCCGTCGGCCGCGTGAAGAAGCTCTCGAATTCCGTGCGCATCATGGCCGGCAATGTCGCGACATCAGACGGCACCAAGGCGCTGATCGATGTCGGTGCGGATGCCGTCAAGGTCGGTATCGGCCCGGGCTCGATCTGCACCACGCGCATCGTCGCCGGCGTCGGCGTGCCGCAGCTCGCGGCCATCATGTCGTCGGTCGAGGCCGCGCAGGCCCAGGGCATCCCCGTCATCGCCGATGGCGGCATCAAGTTCTCCGGCGACCTCGCCAAGGCCATCGCCGCCGGCGCCTCGGCCGTCATGGTCGGCTCGCTGCTGGCCGGCACGGATGAAAGCCCGGGCGAAGTGTTCCTGTACCAGGGCCGCTCCTTCAAGGCCTATCGTGGCATGGGCTCGGTCGGCGCCATGGCGCGCGGCTCCGCGGACCGTTACTTCCAGGCGGAAGTGCGCGATACGCTGAAGCTCGTGCCCGAGGGCATCGAGGGCCAGGTGCCCTACAAGGGTCCGGTCTCCGGCGTTCTGCATCAGCTCGCCGGCGGCCTGAAGGCTTCCATGGGCTATGTCGGCGGCAAGGACCTGAAGGAATATCAGGAGCGCGCCACCTTCGTGCGCATCTCCGGCGCTGGCCTGCGCGAAAGCCACGCGCATGACGTGACGATCACCCGCGAGAGCCCGAATTACCCGGGCGCGGTCTGATCCGCACGTTCAGACGCCAGAATGAGAATGCCCGGCTTCGCCGGGCATTTTCGTATTTGACGCCGTTCTTCCTTTCCGTTCCTGCATGTATGCGCATAGGATGAAATAGCGGCAATCTCGCTGCTCCTCGGGGGACATCATGAAAACAATTCTGGCTGGCGTGCTTCTCGGCCTTGCGCTGGGCGCGCCCGTTCACGCGCAAACCGTCAATGCCGGCACCTACAATGTCGAGGGCACGAACCTCGACGGCTCGGCCTATAGCGGCACGGCGACGATCACGCTGACGAGCGAGACGACCTGCGCCATCGAATGGAACACCGGTGCCGTCACGTCGAACGGCATCTGCATGCTCTACGACAATGCATTTGCCGCCGCCTATGTGCTGGAAGACGCGGTCGGGCTCATCGTCTACGAGGTGAAGGCCGACGGCTCGCTCGAAGGCGCCTGGACGATCAGCGGCAAGGACGGTTCCGGTTCGGAGACCCTGACGCCCCAGTAGGATCATGCTTTCGGCTTGTCGGATCGGCCGCTGCGGGTTGAGGCCCTGGCCATAACCGCCTATGAACGCGGGACGATACGACAAGCCAAAGGATTTTCATGTCTCCCACGGAAGCCACCATCTGGCCGATGATCGCGCATGTCGCGCTCGTCTTCGCGCTCTATGTCCTGCTCTCCTCGCGCCGCATCGGCGCCGTGCGCAATGGTACCGCCCGTGCGGAGCAGTTCCGCGAAAACCGGGAGGAGCCGGCCGAAAGCCTCACCGTCAAGAACGCCATCGCCAACCAGTTCGAACTGCCGGTCCTCTTCTACGCCGTCAGCATCCTTCTCTATCTGGTCGATGCCGACAATCCGGTGACGGTGGCGGGCGGCTGGCTGTTCGTGGCCCTGCGCTATGCCCATGCCTGGGTGCATGTCACGAGCAACCGCCTGCGCTACCGTCGGCCGCTGTTCATTGCCGGCCTTTTCGTCCTGATGGCCCTGTGGGCGTGGCTCGGTATCTGGCTCGCCTTCACCTGATACAGGCGGCGCCGGTCCCGGCGCCGTCTTCAGGCGCTGACGTCCAGCCGCATCGCGCACCGCGTGTCGCGCGAAAGCCCGTCGGCATCCTCGCGGTCCATGAGTTCGAGCAGGCGCGGCGAGAGTTCGCCGTCCTCCAGAATGCGGAAGCCGAGACGCTCGTAAAACGGGCAGTTCCACGGAATGGTGCGGAAGGTCGTGAGCGTCACCGCCTCGAGACCACGCGCCGCGGCATGTTCGATGGCGTGTTCGATCAGCCTGCGGCCAAGGCCGAAGCCCTGATGAAGGTGGCCCACCGAGACCTCGCAGATATGAAGGTCGCTGTCGACGATTTCCGCGCTCAGGAAACCGAGCGGCCGGTCGCCGTCGTCCGCCGCCACCCAGTTGGTGCCGGCGGCGGTCAGCCTGCGATGCGTTTCGGCACTCTGCACATCCCCGACCGAAAGCCATGAGAAGGCTTCGATCAGCCGGAAGGCCTGCGCGGCCGACCGTTCGATCTGGCAGAGCGTTTCCGCCTCGTCGTCGCGCGCGAGCCGGGTGGTGACACCGGTCGGCCCGTTCTTGACGAGAGGGGCGCCATCAAGCGGAAGCTGCGTTACCATCCGGGCAGGATCTGTCCCGGCCGATGCCGCGGAAGGCGCGGAAACACTTTGACTTCGGCATCCGTGAGGTCTTCGGCGGCGGCCAGTGGCGTGATGTTGTCGAGGCACGCTGTAATATGGCTGGTAATGGCGTTGGACAGCGACGGCGACAGGCCCGGCCGGCGCATGATGCCGATCTGCACCGGCGCGAGAGACGGAAAGCCGTCCGCCTGCGTCAGCACCTTCATGCCCGGGCGCAGCGCCGATTCCGGCAAGACCGACACGGCCATGCCGGCCATGACGGCGGCGGCGACGACGGTCGACGACCAGCTGGTGAACAGGACCTGGTAGTCACGGCCCACCGAATCGAGCGCCCCGCAGGCGATCTGCCGCCACTGGCAGTCGCGCCGCCCCACGGCAAGTGGCACGGGCGCGTTTTCCGGCAGCGGATGGTTCGCCGACATCACCCAGCAGAGCGGCTCGGTGCGCACGACGTCGGAATGGCGCTGGCGCGGATTGTGAGTGACGAGCGCAATGTCGAGCTCGCCCTTCGCCATCTTCTCGGCCAGGTCCACCGAGGGCTCGCAGACGATGTAAAGCTCGACATTCGGATGCGTCTTGGCGAACCGCATGATGATCTCGGGCATGTAGCGGTCGGCATAGTCGTCGGGCGTGCCGATGCGCAGCATGCCTTCCAGCCGGTTGTCATCGAAGGCGGCGATGGCCTCGTTGTTGAGGCGCAGCATCCGCCGGGCATAGTTGAGCAGGCGTTCGCCCTCCGCCGTCAGCCGGTTGCCGCGGCCATCCTTCATAAAGAGCTGCTTGCCGATGCGCTCCTCCAGGCGGCGCATCTGCATGGAGACGGCCGACTGGGTCTTGAACACCCGCTCGGCGGCGCGTGTGAAGCTCCCGGTATCTGCGATCGAGACGAAGGTCTGCAGCTGGTCAATGTCGAGCGGAGCGGACATGGATAAACTCATCAGATTGTTTGATTGATACTATTAGAAACATTCGTTGGACTGATCAATGGGATTCTGCGAAAAAGCAATTGTTGAACGATTGCTCCGTCCGCCGGGCCTTCGTTCGGCAGATATGCCGCTCGCTTCGACCTCCCGCGGGCGTCCCTTATGAGACCGAGACCCCGAACCGCCGTCCGATCCCCTGCGGATGGCGAACGATCATTGGCGTCCTGCGAAACCCCATCGAAGATGATGGACCGCTGCGCCGGAAAGGAGAAGTGCCATGCGCATGATCGACCGTAATTTTGAAATTGAGACGACTGCAGCACGCCGCCCGGTCCCGACCTTCTTGGCGCGTGTCCGCACGGCCGTCTTCGGATTTTTCCGCGCCTGGCGCAATCACCGCATGGTCAACCGGCTCAACGAGCTCGACGACCACCAGCTTCTGGACATGGGGCTGCGCCGCAGTGATGTGCACGCCGTGCGGGCTGCTTCGTTCTTCTCCGATGCCGGCCTGCACCTGACGCTTGCCTCGCGCGAACGCGCCCGCCGTCACCTGCGCGCCGGCCGCCTGGACTGATTTCTCCCGGCCACGCCCTCTTTCGCGAGGGCGCCGCCAGACTTCCCCGCAGGGTGAGAGCCAATAACCCTGCTGCTTGCCCGGCGTGCGACTCCCAAGGTCCGCGCCGGGCTTTTTCATGTCCTCGGCCCGGAGATCGGCTTTACCTAAAGTAAACCACACTTGGATACCGTCTGCGCAGCAGTCGTGGAGCGCTCCACGGGCATGATGCCGCCTGCCCTCCGGATGAACCGGGTCACCGCCTCGTTTTCTATTGGACGGATCGTCATGCGGATTTCCCGGAAACTGCCCCTTGCCGCGGCCGTGCTCACGCTGCTTTCCATCGGCGCCGCAAGTGCGGTCTCACTGATCGTCAGCGCCGAAACGGTGACGGACCAGGTCATGCAGAAGCTGGAGGCGACGGCGGACGGCCGGCGCAACGAAGCCCGCGCCTATCTGGAGGGCATGAAGCTCGACCTCATCAGCATGGCGAGCGCCATGCCGACCACGCAGGCCTTCTACGGGTTCGCCGGTGCTTGGGGGGCGCTGGGCGCGGAGCCCTCGAAGGAGCTGCACAAGCGCTACATCGCCGACAATCCGAACCCGCCGTCCGAGCGCTACCTGCTCGATACCGCCAAGAAGGACAATTTCGACCGGTCGCACAAGCAGTATCACGCGACCTTCCGCAAGCATCTCGAATCGCTCGGCTATGCGGATATCTACATGATCGACCCCAAGGGCAACGTGCTTTATTCGGTGGCCAAGGCTGAGGATTTCGGCACGAACCTCGCTGACGGCCCCTACAAGGACAGCGGTCTGGCGCTGGCCTTCACCCAGGCCATGGCGCTCAAGGAACCGGGGTCGGCCGTCTTTTCCGACTTCGCCGAATATGCGGCCCTCGGCGGCGCGCCGGCAGCGTTTCTGGCAGCGCCCATCACCATGAACGGCCGCACGCTCGGCATCATGGCGATCCGCGTGCCGAACGCCAAGCTCGACACGATCTTCGCCAACAGCAAGGGCCTCGGCGAAACCGGGGAAACCGTGCTCGTGCGCGCTGACGGCATGGTGCTCACGGATGCCCCCCGCACGCCCGAATACGATGCGCTGAAGGTTCGCCTCGACATCACGAACCTGCCCGTCGGCAGCGAAACCCACGGCACGATCACCGATGCGACGGGGACGGAACTGTTTGCCGCCGCGGCACCGCTGTCCTTCGGCAGTGCCGAATGGTCCGTCGTGGCGAAGATCAGCCGGGCGGAGGCGACCGCCGGCCTGATGCGCGGCACGCTCATCGTGCTCGGCGTCACCGCCGCCATCATCGCGCTTGCCATCCTCGCGGCCACGATCTTCTCGCGCGCCCTGACGCGCCCCATCCACCAGCTCGTCAAGGCGATGACGGCGCTTGCGGCCGGCAACACGCAGATCGACCTGCCGAAGGAAGGCCGCGCCGACGAGATCGGCGACATGGTGCGCTCCGTCGCCGTCTTCCGCACCGCCGCGCTGGAAAAGGACGCGCTCGAACGGTCGACCGCCGAAGCGCGCGCCTCGTCCGCCCGCGAACAGGCGGCGCAGGAGGCGGCCAAGGCCGCCCAGCAGCGCGAGGTTCAGGAAGCCGTCGCCACACTCGGTGCGGCGCTGGAGCGCCTGTCGGTCGGGGACCTCTCGACCGTCATCGACCGTACGTTCGCGGACGGGCTGGATGAGTTGCGCGCCGATTTCAACACCTCGGTCCGCCGCCTTGCGGAAACCATTGCCGCCGTCTCCTCCAGCGCGCGCTCGATCGACGGCAAGGTCGTGCATGTCGATGCCGCCGCCCGCGACATCGCCGAGCGCACGGAAAGCCAGGTGGCAGCACTGGAGCGTACCTCCGGCGCCGTGGGCCAGATGATGGAGGCCATTCGCAATTCCACCGAGCGCGCCGACGAAGCATCGCGCATGGCGACGGACGCCAAGCGCAGCACGGACCTGTCGAGCGGCGTCGTCACCGATGCGGTGGCCGCCATGGAGCGGATCGAGGGCGCCTCGCGCGAGATCTCCAGCATCATCAACGTCATCGACGAGATCGCCTTCCAGACGAACCTGCTGGCGCTCAATGCCGGCGTGGAAGCGGCGCGCGCGGGTGAGGCCGGCAAGGGCTTCGCCGTCGTGGCGCAGGAGGTGCGCGAACTCGCCCAGCGCTCGGCCAATGCCGCCAAGGACATCAAGGCGCTCATCACCAAATCCGGCACGGAAGTCGCGAAAGGCGTCGATCTCGTGCAGCAGGCCGGGTCGGCCCTTTCGGGCATCGCCGAGCAGGTCACCCGCATCAGCGACCACATCCACTCGATCGCCGCCGCCGCCAACCAGCAATCGTCCAGCCTCGGCGATATCAGCCGGTCGATGAACGAGATGGAGCAGGTCACGGCGCAGAACCGTCAGGCGGTTTCCGAGACCGCGGCGGGCATGTCCGGCCTCGCCGGCGATACGCGCGCGCTGGCCGCCATCGTCGAACGCTTCAACCTGCCCGCCGATGCGGCGCGGACGCGGGCTGCGGCGTAAGGTTCGCGGTGAAGGTCGGGGCGGGGCCGAGAGCTGCCGCCCCTTACTTCAGGGCAGCCTCAAGCCCGTCAGGCCTTGCTGCTCTCGCTGTCCATGCCGTTGCGCATCGTCTCGAAGATCGCCTCGACGTTGCGCTGGTAGTCCTTCTGCATTTCCAGCCCGGTATCGAACATCGTGCCGACGAGCGACTTGAGCGCATCGGCCGGGGCAGCGTTCGGTTCCTGCGGTTTCTCGCTTGCCGCGGGCTGGCCCGCCATTCCGGCCATCATGTCCTGGAAAGCTTTCGCAAAGGGATTGTCGGTGAAGGGATTGGCGGCAGGCGCTTCCTTCTTCGTGCCGAAGAACTCCTGCGCGGCCTGCGTGAAGGGATTGTCGAAGGGGTTCGCCGGCTCGGGTTTCTTCGCGAGGCCTGAGGCTTCGGCCCATTGCTGCATCATGTCGGCGAAGGGGTTGGCGGGCGCGGCGCCGGCCGGCGCGCCGGGAAAGAACGGGGCGAAGGACTGCTTGAAGAGGCCGCCCATCAGCGTGCTGGCCATGACCGGCAGCATCTGCTTGTAGATTTCCTGCCCGATGCCGGTCATCTGCGCGGCCTGCGCGGCGATGGCGCGCGACACGTCCTTGTTGCCGAAGAGGTGGCCGAGGATCCCGTTGCCCTCGGCAAGGCCCTGCGGCGTGAAGGCCTTGGAGACGTCCTCGAAATACTTGGCGTGCTCGCCCGTAGTCAGCGCCTTCATGAAGGCGGCCATGTCGTAGGGGTTTGCGGCGTTGCGCTTGAAGCCCTCGGAAAAGGCCGGCATCAGCGCGGCGACGGCCTTCGCCGCCTGCTCCTGCGCAAGCCCGAACTGCCGCGCCATGATCTCCACCGCGTTGCCGTTCTGGGCCTGCATGATCATGTCGTAGAGCGATTGCATCGGCGAGACCCTTCCCCTGGCAGGCGTGTATGCGCCTTGAGTATAATGGGAATTTCCGCCGCGCAAACCGCTTTCTGGCGTGATGTCAGTACTGGTACTCGCTGAAGACCGGCTCGACGGAGCCGTTCCAGCGGCCATGGTAGAGCGCCAGCATGTCTTCGGCGAGCGTCGCCTTCTTGGCCAGCACTTCGTCGAGCGGTGCGAGGAACACGCTTTCGTCGACGCCATCGCCATTCAGGCGTGCGCGCGCGACAAGTCCCTGGCGGGCGATGGCGAGGACCTCGCGGGCGACATCGAAGAGCGGCTTGCCGCGGAATTCGGCGCGCAGCCCCTGCGCCGGCACCGCGTCGCGCAGCGCCGAGACTTCCTCGAAGGTCCAGTCGCGGGTCAGCGCCTCGGCGGCGTCGAGCGCGCCGTCGTCATAAAGCAGACCCACCCAGAAGGCGGGCAGCGCACAGATGCGACGCCACGGGCCGCCATCGGCGCCGCGCATTTCCAGGAACCGCTTGAGGCGCACATCGGGAAACAGCGTGGAGAGGTGGTTCGTCCAGTCGCCGAAATTCGGCTCGTAATCCGCGACCTCGCCCTTCAGCGCACCCGCCATGAACTGGCGGAACGTGACATGCGTGCAGTCGTGGTACTTGCCGTCGCGGACGATAAAATACATCGGCACGTCGAGCGCCCAGGTCACATAGTCCTCGAAGCCGAAATCCGGCGCGAAGGCGAAGGGAATGAGCCCGGCGCGGTTGTTGTCCGTGTCGCGCCAGATATTGCCACGCCAGGACAGGAGCCCGTTCGGCTTGCCGTCGGTGAAGGGCGAGGAGGCGAAGAGCGCGGTCGCGAGCGATTGCAGCTTCAGCGACACCTGCATCTTGCGGCGCATGTCGGCTTCGGAGGAAAAATCGAGGTTCACCTGGATCGTGCAGGTACGGTACATCATGTCCAGGCCCTGGCTGCCGACCTTCGGCATGTAGCGGGTCATGATGTCGTAGCGGCTCTTGGGCATGCGCGGCGTTTCGGCAAACGACCATTTCGGGCTGCCGCCCATGCCGAGGAAGCGGATGCCGAGCGGTTCGGCGATCTCGCGCAACGTGGCGAGATGCTGGTTTGATTCCTTGCAGGTCTGGTGCAGGTTTTCAAGCGGCGCGCCCGACAGCTCGAACTGGCCGCCCGGCTCCAGCGAGATCGCGCCCATGCCCGAGGGTTCCGCAAGGCCGATGATGTTGCCGGCATCCATGATCGGCTCCCAGTCGGTCTTGGCCTGCATGCCGTTGAGCAGTGCGGAAATGCTCGCATCGCCGAAATAGGGAACGGGGCTGTTGTCGGCCGTAAAGAAGACGAATTTCTCGTGCTCGGTGCCGATGCGGAACTTCTCCTTCGGCTTGTTGCCGGCGGCGAGATAGTCCGCCATTTCCGCAACGGTGCGGATCGGCGTCTGGTCGGTGGTGTCACGGGCCATGGGCGTCTTCTTCTGAACGGATATGCCCGGCAGAACCGCAGGGCCTTGGGAGGGTGCTTGAACCGGAATTAAATGCGGTGCAAGCGAATTCCTTTCAAGGCAGATTCAAAAAAACCAATTCGACTTTCGAGGAAAATCATTCCCAGTCGCCGATGGTCGCCTGGATCACGGCCATCGCCGCGACGGCCGCGGTATCGGCGCGCAGGATCCGCGGGCCGAGCGGAATGGGCGTCACGAAATCCAGCCCCCGCAGCAGCGTGCGTTCCTCGTCCGAAAACCCGCCTTCGGGGCCGACCAAAAGGGCGAGCTTGCGCTCCTTGATGTCACGCAGGACGGCCAAGGGGTTCTGGCTGCCATGCCCCTCGTCGCAGAAGATGATACGGCGGTCCCTCGGCCAGTCGGAGATGAGATCGTCCAGCTTGCGGGGGGCAGCAACGCGTGGGATGGCCAGGATGCCGCATTGTTCGGCGGCCTCCACGGCATTCGCCTCCAGCCGCTCGAGATTGGTGATCTTGCCCTGCACGTGCTGGGTCATCACCGGCTGAAGCACGCCGGCGCCCATTTCCACCGCCTTCTGCACGAGATAGTCCAGCCGCCCGACCTTGAGCGGCGCGAACAGGTAATGCAGGTCGCAAGGGGCGGGCTGCGGGCGCGTCTGTTCGACGGGGGTCAGCACGAGGCGCTTGCGGGTGGGGAAGGACAGCGTGGCGCGCCATTCCCCGTCCCGCCCGTTGAACAGCAGCACCGCGTCGTCTTCGCCCATGCGCAGCACGTTCGTCAGGTAATGAAAATGGTCCTTGGAGGCTTCGAACGGCTGGTCCGCCGCAAGCGCATCGTTCACGAAGAGGCGCTGCATCCGGTAATTGGCACGCATGATCGGTCTCTCAGCTGAACACGGCGTTGAGGGCGAGGAAGACGAGTGCGGACAGCACCGCCGAGATCGGCAGCGTCACGATCCAGGCGGAGACGATCGTCATGAAGTGGGAGCGCCGAACCAGATAGCGGCGGCGTGTCTCGTCGGGATTGGCGGGTGGCTCTTCGGGTGCGATGCCGTTGCCGCGGCTGCGGATATAGTCGATGCGGCGCTGCGAATTGCGGGTGTACCATTCGCGAAACAGGCCGACCCCGAAGACGGCGCCGACGGCGATATGCGTCGAGGAGACCGGAATGGCGAAGGCCGATGCCGTCAGCACCGCCACGGCGGAGGAGAGCGCCACGCAGAAGGCGCGCATCGGGTTGAGCTTGGTGATCTCGCTGCCGACGATGCGGATGAGGCGCGGACCGAACAGCAGCAGGCCGAGCGAGATGCCGAAGGCGCCGATGACCATCACCCAGAGCGGAATGCCGGTATTTCCCGAACCACTGCTTTCACGTAACGCCACGACGACGCCGTAGAGCGGACCGACCGCATTCGACACGTCGTTGGCGCCGTGAGCAAAGGACAGCAAGGCCGCCGAACAGATCAGCGGCAGACGAAACAGCGTGCGCAGAGACTGGTTGCGGTTGTCCAGTCCTTCCGCGTGCCGGCGCACGATCGGGCGCGTGACGAAATAGGTCAGCACGCCCACAGCCAGGCCGACCAGCAGGGCTGTGCCGAACGGCATATGATAGAAACCATTTGTGCCGCCGGTGGCGAGAAACGCCGAGAAAGCGCCGGCCATGATGGCGACGAGAACGGGAACCCAGGTCTTTGCCGCCGCGATCTTGTCCTCGCGGTAGATGATCGTTTCCTTGATGAAGAACAGGAACAGCGCGGCAATCACGCCGCCCAGGATCGGTGAGACGGTCCAACTGATGACGATGAGCCCCATCGCGTCCCACTGCACGCTGTGCAGGCCGCTTGCCGCGGCACCCGCGCCGATGACGCCGCCGATGATGGCGTGCGTGGTGGAGATCGGTGCATTGGCGAGGGTCGCGATGTTGATCCAGATCGCGGCCGAGACGAGCGAGGCCATCATTGCCCAGGCAAAGACCTCGGGGCTGGGGAAGTTCGCGCGGTCGAGAATGCCGGAGGCGACGGTCTCGGCAACGCCGCGACCGGCCAGAAGCGCGCCCGCGATCTCGAACACGGCTGCAATCGCCAGCGCGCCGCCCATACTTATAGCGCGGGCGCCCACCGCCGCCCCCACATTGTTCGTCACGTCGTTGGCGCCGATGTTCATGGCCATGTAGGCGGCCAGCGCGGCGGTGACGGCGATGACGAGAACGCCGGGCGTGCCGGTGGCGAATGTATGGGCGATGGCCATCGTCAGGAGCAGGAAGACCAGTGAAATTCCCGCACCCGTCCAGGAGCGCAGCACGAAATGCGTGGCCTGTTCGGTGAGGGTGAGTTTTTCCAGGTCCTTGTCCAGCGTCGGCTTGCGAAGCTGGACTTGAGAATTGGCCATTCATGCTGCTCCAGTTTTGCCGAGAGGCAGTAACGCCTCAAGGCATAGGCGGCAATATGGCGGAGGCCGTGTCAGGCGCCGGTCGTGCCGTTTTTTGCGATCGGGGGAAGCCCGGAGAGGATTTTCTGCTCGAAGGCGAGGAAGAGCTTCTTCAAGCCCGGCTCCTGAACGCGGTTGGCCGCCTCGGCACAATCGACCCATTCGGCGCGCCGCTGGTTCTTTTCCGGGAAATTCTTGCAGATGTCGTCTACGGCCAGCGCGAAGACGCGCACCCGGCAATCGACCTTCAGCCCTTCAGGCAGGCCCTTCATGTAATGATAGTCGCCGATCGCCTCGTCCGCGATCACCCCCTTGACGCCGGCCTCTTCCCAGGCTTCACGCGCTGCCGCTGCGGCGGCGCTCTTGCCGTCCATCGGCCAGCCCTTCGGTATGACCCAGCGCCCGGTATCGCGGCTGGTGATCAGCAGCACTTCGACCGCCGAGCGCTTCTTTTTCAGCCGGTAGCACAGCGCGCCATACTGTTCCCGGACGGGCCTGCGGAACATGAGCTGGACGTCGCTTGCGATGCGGCTGAGAATGTTCAAGGTCTTTTTCATTCCTCGTGTCGGGACGTGCGTGTCGAGTCGCTTTGTGACATATCTTGCTTGCGCGCAGATTGCAGCGCAAGTCAGGCTTTTGCGGGAAGATTGCGCTTTTGCATGCGCAGCTGGGAAATACGTTGCCATTCGCCGCTGCGTTCGGCGTCGCGGATAGCGACGGCAATATAGTCCATATGCGCCTGAGCGGCATTTCGTGCCGCGTTTCCGTCACGGGCCATGATGGCGGCGTAGATCGCCTCGTGCTGCGCGAGAAGGTGTTCGCGGGCTTCCTGCGAGGAGAAAACGAGATGGCGATGGAAAAAGATCCCCTGCGCCAGCAGCCGGTAGCAGGAGCGCAGCGTGTGCAGGAGCACGATGTTGTGCGCCGCCTCGCCGATGGCGTTGTGCAGCTCGACATCCGTCTCCAGTTCGTCGTCGAAGGAGCCGCCGGCGTGGGCGTCCCGCATCGCATCCATGATGCGGGTCAGCATCTGGCGGTCATAGTCCGTCGCCCGGCGGGCGGCGAGTTCGGCGGTGATGCCCTCCAGCTCGCGCCGGTATTCGATATAGTCGCCGGTCGCGCGCTGGTGACGGGCGATGAGGTCCACGACAGCCGGCGAGAAAACCTGGCCGATGATATCGGCGACATAGGTGCCGCCGCCGTGCTGGCTGATGAGCAGGCCTCGGGTTTCCAGCGCCTTCAGCGCCTCGCGCAGGATCGGCCGGGAGACGTCGAGGCGCTTGGAAAGTTCGCGCTCGCCCGGCAGCCTGTCGCCATCGCGCAGCACGCCTTCCAGCAGCAAAAGCTCGATCTGCCGCACGACCTCGTCGGCGGTGCGGTCATGGCTGATGGGGGCAAAGAGGTCGAACGCGGTTTCGGTCACGGCGCGATAGTACCAACCGACACGGAAACTGGTCAACAAACTTGTCCAATCCTCATCGTTGGCCTGCGTCAATGCGCCTCATCACCGGCGCCCTGACATTTGTTAAGAAAGATCTGTTGCACATGAGGGGAAGGTGCAGACATGGCAAAGGGCAGCTTCGCCTTTCCGCAGGCGACAATGCGTGCGCAGGCTCTTGGCGAGATCCATGCACGGCCGTATGCGCTCGTGCCGTCGCCGCGCGTCATTTTCCAGCTTGCATTCCTGACCGAGGGCGGCTCGGCCGTCGATCACGCCGTGATGGGCGAGTTGTCGCGTTCGCGCGGGGTCTCGCCGCCCGGCCGCGATTCCAACCACCACGCGCTGAGCTGGGGGCAGGGCACGCTGCGCTGGGAGCGGCACACCGAGTTCTCGACCTATTTCTGGGATGCGCCGGCGCCGGAGACCTTCGGCGGCGAGGTGCCCGTCCACCCGTTCGGCGACAGCTTTTCGCCGCCCGGCACGCTGATATCGGGCATTCGCCTGGAGATCCGCCCGGATTCGCCGGAAACGCGGGCGGCGATCGCCACCTTCGATCCCACCAGCCTCTGTTATAGCGAGATCAAGAACGGCCAGGGCGTCATCGTCACGGATTTCCGCCAGAACGGCGACGGACTGACGCCGATCCTCGTCGTCGACAAGGGCATGACGGAAGCCGGGCGCGGCGCGCTCGTCCAGCGCCTGCTCGATATCGAGACCTACCGCACGCTCGCCATGATGGGCCTGCCGCTCGCCCAGTCGCTGTCCCCGGAAATCCGTCGCATCGAGGACGGGCTGACGGGCATCACCAATGCGATGAAGCAGCACGCCCGCGACAAGGCCGACGCGCTTCTCTCCGAGATCACGCGCCTTGCCGCGGAACTGGAGGCGAATGCCGCGCTCAGCCTCTACCGGTTCGGCGCCAGCCGCGCCTATTACGGCATCGTGCAGGAGCGCATCCGCACACTCGCGGAAACCGCCGTGCCCGGCTATGAGACGCTCGGCTTCTTCCTGGAGCGTCGCCTGGCGCCCGCCATGCGCACCTGCCAGTCCGTCGAGGAGCGGCAGGCCAACCTGTCGCGCAAGCTTGCCCGCGCCACCGCGCTGTTGCGCAGCTGGATCGACGTGGAGCTGGAACAGCTCAACACGTCGCTGCTGAATTCCATGGATCGCCGCGCACGGTTGCAGCTTCGCCTGCAGCAGACCGTCGAGGGCCTCTCGGTGGCGGCGATCTCCTATTACGTCGTCGGTCTCTTCGGCTATGTCGCCAAGGCGGCGCACGGGCTTGGCGTGCCGGTGAAGCCGGAAACGGCGACCGGCATCGCGGTGCCTTTCGTCATCATCGGCATGTGGCTTCTCGTCCGCGCGATCCGCAACCGGCATGCCGAGGAAGACAAGCACTGAGACGATTGCGCCGGCTCAGGTGGAGAGGTCGCACATATAGCGCGGCACACCATCGATGACGGAAAAGCCGGTCTGCCATCCGAGGCCCGACTCGTCCTGCGCGGTCAGTTTCGTCTGCGCGGCCTCGCCCCGCGCCTTGAAGGTCTCTTCCGCCTGCTTCACCGCGCCTGCCGGGAAAATCACGGCGTGGGAGCTGAAGCCGCTTTCGAGTGCCGTGATGAAGACCTCGATTTCCTGCACGGGCACGCCGCGCCAGGTGCCGCCGCTTACCGGCAGGGTGATGTGCAGGTACTCGTCGACGGGCGCGACGGTCGGCGGACCGAAGACCGTCTCGTAGCCGGCCGGAATGACGATGTCGCCTTCCTTGCGGGCAAAGGCGTAGCTCGATTGAAGCAGCGTCGCGAGCCCGTCGCTGTAGTCGCAGGCGTCGTCGAAGCCTTCGAGCAGCGGATCGAGCGGCGCGGCGAGCGCCGGGGAGGCCATGAGCCCGAAGGCAAGTGCGAGCATGCTCAGTCTGCCAGTCATGTCTTCCTCCTTTGGTCAATGTTCCCAATAGGGCGTGGAACCATAGAGTTCGGCGAGATAGTCGATGAACAGCCGCACCTTGATCGGCAGGAATTGCCGGCTGGGATAGACGGCGGACAGGACCACGTTGCGCGAGCCTTCATATTGCGGCAGCACCTGCACGAGCCCGCCATCCTTCAGCGCCGGCCCCACATCCCAGCTTGAGCGCAGCGCAATTCCCATGCCGGAAAACACCGCCTCGCGCACCACCTCGCTGGAATTGGTGTAGAGCGGCCCCTGCGGCCGGAAGCTAACGCTGCCCTCCGGACCTTCGAGCCGCCAGAGGTCCTGCGTGTGCGGCGGCAGGCAGACATGCGCGGCGAGGTCGGCAAGTGTCGCGGGCATGCCGTGCCGGGCGATGTAGTCGGGCGAGGCGCAGAGCACGCGCCGGACCGGCGCAAGCCGCCGCGCGACCAGCGAGGAATCGGAAAGTTCCCCGATGCGGATCGCCAGGTCGAAACCGTCGCCGACGATGTCGGAGAAGTCGTCCGTCAGCACGAGATTGACGATCAGTTCCGGATAGGCATCCATGAAGCCCTTCAGATGCGGCGCGATATGCAGGCGGCCGAAGGATGTCGGGGCGGAAAGGCGCAGCGTCCCGCGCACCGCACCCGACCGGCCGGACACGAAGGCTTCCGCCTCCTCGATGCCGGCGAGAATGCCGACGATGCGCTCGTAGAAGCCCTGTCCTGCCTCCGTCAGCGAGATCTGCCGCGTGGTGCGCTGGAAGAGGCGGGTGCCGAGGCGCTCCTCCAGTCTTTTCACGCGCTTGGATACGACGGCTGGGGAAAGACCCAATGCCCGCCCCGCTGCCGACATACTTCCCATGGAGATGACGCGAGAGAAGATTTCGAGATCGCCGAGATTGGTCATTCCGTCGCGCCCATTGTTTCCGTAGCGGATAAAATGCTTATCATTTGCACCGGCTGAGAGAAAGTGGTAAAGAAAACAGACCACTTGTGGATTGGGGAGGCAAAATATGGATCAGATCGCGTTTCTGGAGCCGCGCCCGGCGGTTCTTTCGCGCCGGCGTGAAATCGTCGCCGATCTCCTCGATCTCCTGCCCGAAGGCTGTCTCGTGCATGAGCCGCGTGAACTCGTTCCCTTCGAGACGGACGCCTTCGTGTCCTATCGCCGCCTGCCGCTCGCCGTCGCCCTTCCCGAGACCACGCAGCAGGTCGCCGCGGTGCTGAAATACTGTCATCGTTACGGCGTGCCGGTCGTGCCGCGCGGCGCGGGCACCTCGCTTGCCGGCGGTGCGATCCCGCAGGAGGATGCCGTGGTCATCGGCCTTTCCAAGATGGCGCAGATCCTGGAGGTCGATTTCGCCAACCGCACCGCGACCGTCCAGGCCGGCGTCACCAATCTTGCGATATCCGATGCCGTCTCCGCCGACGGCTATTTCTACGCGCCCGATCCGAGCTCGCAGCTCGCCTGCACCATCGGCGGCAATATCGGCATGAATTCCGGCGGCGCGCATTGCCTGAAATACGGCGTGACGACCAACAACCTGCTCGGCGTCAAGCTCGTGCTGATCGACGGGACGATCGTCGATCTCGGCGGCAAGGCGCTCGATGCGGGCGGCCTCGATCTTCTCGGCGTCGTCTGCGGCGGCGAGGGGCAGCTTGGCATCGTCACCGAGGCGACCGTGCGCCTCGTCGCCCGGCCGGAAGGCGCGCGTCCCGTCCTCTTCGGCTTTGACTCATCGGAAGAGGCCGGCGCCTGTGTGGCCGATGTCATCGGCGCCGGCATCATCCCCGTCGCCATCGAATTCATGGACAAGCCGGCCATCGAGATCTGCGAAGCCTTCGCGCAGGCCGGCTATCCCATGGATGTCGAGGCGCTGCTTATCGTGGAGGTCGAGGGCTCCGAGGCGGAAATGGACGCCATGCTCGCCAGCATCATCGAGATTGCCGGCCGCCATGGCGTCAAGGTCGTGAAGGAATGCCAGTCCGCGACCGAGGCGGCGCTCATCTGGAAGGGCCGCAAGTCGGCCTTCGGCGCAACGGGCCGCATCGCCGATTATATCTGCATGGACGGCACCGTGCCGCTCAGCCAGCTGCCGCATGTCCTGCGCGGCACGGCCGAGATCGTCGCGAAACACGGCCTGCGCGTCGCCAATGTCTTCCATGCCGGCGACGGCAACATGCACCCGCTCATCCTCTTCAACGCCAATGATCCCGACGATGCCGCGCGGGCGGAAGCCGCCGGCAACGAAATCCTGAAACTGTGCGTGGATGCCGGTGGCTGTCTGACCGGCGAGCACGGCGTCGGCATCGAGAAGCGCGACCTGATGCGCCACCAGTACAGCGAGGCCGATCTCGCCCAGCAGATGGCCGTCCGCGCCGCCTTCGATGCGCAATGGCTGCTCAATCCCTCCAAGGTCTTCCCGCTCGAAGGGCGCCCCGCCGCATGACACCGATCCATGAACCGCTCTCCGAAGAGGCCGCAGCGCGCCTCGTCATGATCGCCGGCCTGTCCGCCACGCCGTTCTCCATTTCCGGTGGCGGCACGCGCAGCCTGCTGCCGGCCGCCGATGGCGCCGAGCAACTGTCGACGCGCGGCCTCAACGGCATCGTCGCCTATAATCCCGCCGAGATGACCATGACGGCGCGGGCGGGAACGCCGCTTGAAAAGGTCGAAGCAGCCCTTGCCGAAAACCGCCAGATGCTGGCGTTCGAGCCGGTGGACCTGCGCGGCGTGCTCGGCTCATCTGGCATTCCCACCATCGGCGGCGTCTTTGCGACCAACGCCTCCGGCCCACGGCGCTTCGTGGCGGGTGCTGCGCGCGACAGCCTGCTCGGCGTGCGCTTCGTCAACGGCAAGGGCGAGATCGTGAAGGCCGGCGGCCGCGTGATGAAGAACGTCACGGGCCTCGATCTCGCAAAGCTGCTTGCCGGATCGCACGGTTCGCTCGCGCTCCTGACGGAAGTCACCTTCCGGGTCCTGCCGATGCCGGAAACTGCCGTCACCATCGTCATCTCGGGTCTCAACGACGCCGAGGCCACGGCGGCGATGGCGACCGCCATGGCCCTGCCGGTCGAAGTCTCCGGTGCCGCGCATCTGCCCGAAAGCGTGCGGGGCCGGTTTGCCGGCGGCGCGCTGCCGGAGGGAGCGGCGACCGTGCTTCGGCTCGAAGGCCTTGCCGCCTCCGTTTCGGTCCGGGCGCAGAAGCTCGCCGATGCCATGGCCGGCTTCGGTGCGGTCTCGCAATGCGATGCCGGTCTGACACAGCGCCTCTGGCGCGAAATTCGCGATGCCGCGCCCTATGCGGATGGCACGTCGCGCCCGCTCTGGCGGGTTTCCGTTGCGCCCACGGCCGGCCAGCAGCTTGTCGCGGCCCTGCGCCTCGAAGCCGGTGTCGATGCCTTTTACGACTGGCAGGGCGGTCTCGTCTGGCTGCGCATGGAAAGCGACCCGGAAGCAGCCTTGCTGCGCCGCTATATCAAGGCCGTCGGCGGGGGCCATGCCACTTTGCTGCGCGCCCGGCCGGAGGTGCTTTCCACGACGGAAATCTTCCAGCCGCAAACCGACGCCGTCACCGCCCTCCAGACCGCCGTGAAGGCAAGTTTCGATCCGGGCGGGCTTTTCAGATCCCGCATGATCGGCTGACAGGACACCCGCTGATGCAAACCAATTTCACCGCCGAACAGCTTGCCGATCCGCATGTCGCAACGTCGGAAAAGATCCTGCGCAAATGCGTGCATTGCGGATTCTGCACGGCGACCTGTCCGACCTATGTGACGCTCGGCAATGAGCTGGATAGCCCGCGCGGGCGCATCTATCTCATCAAGGACATGCTGGAAAACGGCCGCCCGGCGGATGCCGAGGTGGTCACCCATATCGATCGCTGCCTCTCCTGCCTCGCCTGCACGACCACCTGTCCCTCCGGCGTGGACTACATGCATCTGGTCGATCACGCGCGCATGCATATCGAGGAGACCTACAGGCGGCCGTTCTGGAACCGCCTGACGCGCAACATCCTGGCGGCGACGCTGCCCTATCCGTCGCGCTTTCGCCTCGCGCTGAAGGCTGCGGCGCTCGGCCGGCCTTTTGCCGGATTTTTCAAGCGCTTCAAGGCCTTCGAGCCCTTCGGCGCGATGCTGGATCTGGCGCCGAAGACATTGCCCAAGGCCTCCGCCAGCTCGAAGCCGGGCACATATGACGCCGCCGGCGAGCGTCGCGGGCGGGTGGCGATCCTGTCCGGCTGCGCCCAGCCGGTGCTGAAGCCCGGCATCAATGAAGCGACGATCCGGCTTCTGAACCGGCTCGGCGTCGAGGTCGTGGCGCCGGCCGGCGAGGTCTGCTGCGGTTCGCTCGTCCACCATATGGGCCGGGAGGCACAGGCGCTGGAGGCCGCGCGGCGCAATGTCGATGTCTGGCTTGAGGAAGTGGAGAAGGGCGGGCTCGACGCCATCATCATCACTGCCTCCGGCTGCGGCACGACGATCAAGGATTACGGTTTCATGCTGCGGCTCGACCCCGTTTATGCGGGCAAGGCGGCGCGCGTCTCGGCCCTCGCCAAGGACGTGACGGAATATCTCGCGACCCTCGACCTGCCACAGCAGGAGGCGAAGGGGCTAACGGTCGCCTATCACTCGGCCTGCTCCATGCAGCATGGCCAGAAGATCACCATGGCGCCGAAGACGTTGTTGAAGAAGGCGGGCTTTACGGTGCGCGATCCTGCGGAAGGCCATCTCTGCTGCGGCTCGGCCGGCACCTACAATATCCTCCAGCCGGAAATCTCGGCCAAGCTGAAGGCGCGCAAGGTCAAGAACATCGAGGCGACGAAGCCCGACCTCATCGCCACCGGCAATATCGGCTGCATCACACAGATCGCGACCGGAACCGCCGTGCCGATCCTGCATACGGTGGAATTGCTCGATTGGGCCTATGGTGGCGAGAAACCCGTGGCGATCTCAAACCTTGCAACGAAAATGCCGGCCTGAGGCCGGCATTCTCTGACCCAAGCAAGTCCTGGCCGTTATCCGCCGAAGCCGAAGAGCGTGCCGAAGAAATCCACGCCGCGGTCGTTGTAGTTGACGGCGCCCTGCCGGTTGCCGGGACCGACGACGACGACCTTGGTGCCGACATCGGCGCGGGCGTAGAGATGCTCCACATCCTTGTTCATCATGCGGATACAGCCCGACGACATGTTCTGGCCGATCGTCCAGGGCTGGTTCGTGCCGTGGATGCGGAAGATCGTGTCGCGGCCGCCCTGGTAGAGATAGAGGGCGCGCGCGCCGAGCGGGTTGTCCTCGCCGCCGGCCTGCACGACGGGCAGGATGCGGCCCTTCTTGGCCTCGCGGCGGCGCATCTCGGCCGGTGGCGTCCAGCTCGGCCATTCGGCCTTGCGCCCCACCTTCACCACGCCCGACCAGCCGAAGCCGTCACGCCCGACGCCGATGCCGTAGCGTGTCGCCCGGTTCTTGCCCTCGACATAGTAGAGGAACTTGTTGTTCGTATCGACGATGACGGTGCCCGGCGCCTGGTCGGTGACGAAGCGGACCTTGGTGCGCTTGTACTTCTGGGCGACCTGCTTCTTGCTCTGCTGCACGAGCACGACGTCGCGCGCGGGGCCGGCCTGGTTCTCCTGCCGCGCGCCGGGAAAGGCGCTGGCCGCTGTCGCCGGCATGATCGCCGTGACGGCGACGGCGGCCGCCAGCAAGATCGATGCGTATGTCCGCATGTTGAATTCCCTCTCAATCCTCAATTCCGCAAGGCTAGCCGAGTCCTGATCAAATTCAAGTCGGCCTGCCGGAAGCGGAACGGTTGCGGGGGCGGATTTCTTCGAATTCTTTCGACGGTGCCTGCGTAAAACGAAAACATCTCCGGCAGCGGGGCGGCCGGAGATGTTCGAATTGCTTGGTGTCGTGCGGCGTCAGATCACGATGACCTTGGTGCCGACCTTCACGCGCTCGTAGAGATCGACGACATCTTCGTTGCGCATGCGGATGCAGCCGGAGGAGACCGCATAGCCGATCGTCCAGGGCGCATTCGTGCCGTGGATGCGGTAAAGTGTCGAGCCGAGATACATGGCGCGCGAGCCGAGCGGGTTTTCCGGTCCGCCTTCCATGGAGGCCGGCAGGTAATGGCCCTTTGCGGCCTCGCGCGCGACCATTTCCTTGGGCGGGGTCCAGCGCGGCCACTCGGCCTTGCGGGTTACGGTATGCGTGCCGGCCCATTCGAAGCCGGGCTTGCCGACGCCCACGCCGTAGCGGCGGGCCTTGCCATCGCCCATCACGAGATAGAGGAATCGGTTGTTGGTATCGATGACGATCGTGCCGGCCTTGTGCTTGCTGTCGTAGGAAACGATCTGCGGCAGATACATCGGGTCGAGCTTGGAGCGCACGGGCCTCTGCGCCTGGCCGGTCGCCGACACCTGCTCCACGCGGGCGACGCCGTCGCGGCGGATGACGCGGCGCTGCTCCACCCGCTGGCGCTGGATGATGCGGCGCGTATTGGCGGCGGGCTGCGCGCCTTCGCCGGTCAGCTGCATCAGCCACGGCGCGGTGAGGTCGGGGCTGACGATGACGGGCGGGCGGCTGCCGTACCGGTCGTTGGCGTGGGCAACCGTCGTGGTGCTCAGCAGGACTGCTGCTAGAAGGGTTCGTATCAACATCGGACGTACTCACTACTGATCGTCGCCGGTCTGCGCCGCCCCAATGCGGCGCCGGTTCGGGAAAATGCTTGCACCGTCAGATGAAGCGAATGGTAAACGGCCGTTCATTAAACATGCACGATGCCGATAAAGCGTTGAGTAGGGTTATTGCCGGCTTTCCAAAGGTGGTTGATGAGTGGTAAACGCGAACAAACAGGAAACGGAGACGGCGATGACGGAACGCGGATTGTCGGTGGGCGAGGACGGCAAGACGCGGTGCGCCTGGCACGGCAACCTCGACGACTACCGCCGTTACCATGACGAGGAATGGGGCCAGCCCGTCACCAGCGATATCCGTCTTTTCGAGAAGATCTGCCTGGAAGGGTTCCAGTCGGGGCTGTCCTGGCTCACCATCCTGCGTAAGCGGGATGGGTTCCGTGCCGCCTTCGCTGGCTTCGATTTCGACCGCGTCGCGGCGTTCGGCGAGGACGATATCGCGCGCTGCCTGGCCGACCCCGGCATCGTGCGCCATCGCGGCAAGATCGTCTCGACCATCAACAACGCGCGCCGCGCGCAGGCCCTGCGCGACGAGTTCGGCACGCTCGCCCGCTATTTCTGGAGCTTCGAGCCGGCCCCCGAGGAACGTCCGGCACGGGTGGACTGGGTGACGATTTCCGCCAACCCGACGACGCCGACATCCGTGCGCCTTTCGAAGGACCTCAAGAAGCGCGGCTGGACCTTCGTCGGCCCCACGACCGTCTATGCCTTCATGCAGGCCATGGGGCTCGTGAACGACCACATCGAAGGTTGTTGCTGCCGTGCGGAAGTAGAATGGAAGAGAAAAACGCTCAAAAGGCCATAAATCCGGACTTGTCCTGGCAAACAGCTATTTGATTTCGCAACGAATCATGTAGCTTAAGGTTGAGCGGCGAATTCATACATCGACAAGTCTGGGGCGACGTGTACACGTATGGTCGCGCGGTGCCGCTTTATGCTGAATGATTTGGCATGGGGGATTCATGGCGCCAAACCGATCTGCAATCGACGATACCCGGCTGGAGCTCTGGGCCTGTGACAAGGCGCAGGAGATCATGTTGCGCGAGGGCTTTCGTCTCATCCGGTCCGCACGAAGCGGCTCTAACACCGAACTGCGCGAAACGAGCCTGATGATGGCCCGCGCGATCGCCGCCTCGCTTGTCGAGGCCTCGGCGACGAGCCGGCCGCCGGCGGGCGAGTGAGCGATTGAAGACCCGCCGGTTCCGGCGGGTTTTTCATTCGGTCATATGGTCATCGCCCGTGTAGCGAAACGAGAGAAGCCCGCCTTGCGGCGAGCCTCCCGGTCTTCTCTGATGCGGTCTACTTGGCGTTCTTCGCCAGCCACGCTTCCATCATCCTGATCTCGCCCTCCTGGGCGGTGATGATCTCCTCGGCGAGCTTGCGGATGGCCGGGTCCTTGCCGTGTTCCAGCTCGACCTTCGCCATGTCGATGGCGCCCTGGTGATGGGCGATCATGCCGCGCACGAAATCCACGTCGGCATCGCCGGAGAACGGGATATCCATACCCTCATGCATCTTCGCATTGGCGTCCATGAAGGCCTGCGTGGATGCGCTGGCCGAAGGCTCCGCCACCATCTGATGGCCGGAGTGATCGGCCTCCTGTGCCATGGCCGGCAGGGAGAAGGCGAGCGTGAGGGCTGCACCAAGAAACAGGGTCTTTGCGTTCATTGTCTTTTCCAGTTCTGAAAACGGTTGATGATCGGACGCAAGGCGCGTCCGCATGTCATGCAATCGCGTTCAGGATCGGGGAGGGGGATCGAGCGGCGAAAGCGCACGGCCGGCAAGGCGCGGCTCGGCGCTGGACATGCGCGCGGAAATGTCGAGCCGCCGGCTTTCGGGGAAAAGCGTTTCCGCTTCTATCGCAAAACACGCGGCACATGCGACGGGATGGGCGGCCGGCTTGGATTTCCCATGGTCGCCGGAGCCGTGGTCATGCATCTGCACGGCCTGCGCCGCCGGTATCTGGGCCGCATGCAGCGTCCCCGCCATTGCCGGCACCCAGCCGGCGAGAACGGCGCCCAGAATGGCGAATATGAGGAAGAGCGTCCGCATGCATCAGAGATAGGCGCGTGCGGCGCAAAAGGAAAGGCCTCAGTTCAGCAGGGCCGGCATGGTCGAAGTCGTTTCGAGACAGCGCCGCGCGGTGGCGAAGGTGCCGACGATCGCGCCGCCCGTCGCGGTGATTTCCGAATGGCCGAAGCAGAACACCGGGCGGTAGAGGCCCGCCATGGGGCGGATCGATGTGCCGAAGCTGATATCGGTCGCCACGGTGGCGGCTTCCTCCAGCGCCAGCAGGATCTTGTGCCAGTCGGCGGGGTCATAGGGCTGGATGATGTCGAGGATGCCGCAGGTCTGGCCGGCCACACCGTGGAAGGCGGCGGTCTGCGGTCCGATCCAGACAATGCCCGTCGCGAGGTCCGCGCTCCAGGATTCGCAGACGAACATGTGGTCCAGTTGATCCGCCTTGATGCCGATGAAGTCTGCGACGGACGAGCGTTGCGCGCGGGAGATTGTCGATTTCGATGCCATTCGGTCGGTCCGGGCTGCTGTCGTCGCTGTCCGGGAGGACAAGCGGGCGGCGGCAAACCACACCCAGCCCTGCGTATGGTCGCCGTCTTTTCATACACACGTTCACTGGCAGCAACGACTGCGCGAGTGAGCGTTCGCTTTCATACGCCGAGCCGCAGCCGAAATCCACTAAAAGGAGAGCTGCCGGTTCGGTTCCATCAAAAAGGGCGTGTCTTTGCGCCCTTGCCGCTTCCGGCCCAATCCGCTAGGGAAACCGCAACGGAAATACAGGAATTTCGGCCGTCCCGATGAGCGAAAAGCAGAAGAAACCGCAGAAGCTGAAAGCCCGCCTGCCGCGCGGCTTTGTCGACCGCGAGGCTGCGGATATCCGCGCCGTCAACGAGATGACCGCAAAGATTAGCGAGGTCTACGAGCGCTACGGCTTCGATCCCGTTGAAACGCCGCTCTTCGAATATACCGATGCGCTCGGAAAGTTCCTGCCCGACAGCGACCGCCCCAACGAGGGCGTCTTCTCGTTGCAGGACGATGACGAGCAGTGGATGAGCCTGCGCTACGACCTGACGGCGCCGCTTGCCCGCCATGTCGCGGAGAATTTCAACGAGATCCAGCTGCCCTACCGCACCTACCGCGCGGGCTATGTCTTCCGCAACGAGAAGCCGGGCCCGGGCCGCTTCCGCCAGTTCATGCAGTTCGATGCCGACACGGTCGGTGCCGCCGGCGTCCAGGCGGATGCCGAGATGTGCATGATGATGGCCGACACGATGGAAGCCCTCGGCATCAAGCGCGGCGACTATGTCATTCGCATCAACAACCGCAAGGTTCTGGACGGCGTGCTCGAAGCCATCGGGCTCGGCGGCGATGACAAGGCAGGCGCACGCCTGACCGTGCTGCGCGCCATCGACAAGCTCGACAAGTTCGGACCGGAAGGCGTGAAGCTTCTGCTCGGCCCCGGCCGCAAGGACGAGTCCGGCGACTTCACCAAGGGCGCCGGGCTGAGCGAAGAGCAGATCGAAAAGGTGCTGTTCTTCGTCGGTATCCAGGATTACGCGGCAAGTGCCGGCGATCTGGCCAAGCTGGTCGAAGGCACGGCGAAGGGCGGCGAGGGCGTCGACGAGCTGAACCAGATCGGCCATCTCGTCACCTCTGCGGGTTACGGCCCGGAGCGCATCAAGATCGACCCCTCCGTCGTGCGCGGCCTCGAATACTATACCGGCCCCGTCTTCGAAGCCGAGCTGCAGTTTGCCGTCACCAACGAGAAGGGCGAGAAGGTCGTCTTCGGGTCCGTCGGCGGCGGGGGCCGTTATGATGGTCTCGTGTCGCGCTTCATGGGCCAGCCGGTCCCGGCCACGGGCTTCTCCATCGGCGTCTCGCGCCTGATGACGGCGCTGAAGAACCTCGGCAAGCTCGGGCAGGATGACGTCGTTGCCCCCGTTCTCGTCACCGTCATGGATGGCGACGTCGAGAGCATGGGCCGTTACCAGCGCTTCACCCAGGACCTGCGCAATGCCGGCATTCGCGCCGAAATGTACCAGGGCAACTGGAAGAAGTTCGGCAACCAGCTGAAATATGCCGACCGCCGCAACGCCCCCGTCGCCATCATCCAGGGCGGCGACGAGCGCGCCGAAGGCGTGGTGCAGATCAAGGACCTGATCGAGGGCAAGCGCCTCTCCGGCGAAATCGAGGACAACACGTCGTGGCGCGAGGCACGCGTGGCCCAGGTGTCCGTGCCGGAGGCCGAGCTGGTGGCAAAGGTCCGGGAAATCCTCGAGGCGCAGGCCGAAGACCGGGCGCGGGCCGGCTGAACGATGAACGTCGTGCTGCATGCCCCCCTCATCCGCCTGCCGGCACCTTCTCCCCGAGGGGAGAAGGGAGGTGTTGCGGTCTCGCGTTTCCCCTTCTCCCCTCGGGGAGAAGGTGGCCCGAAAGGCCGGATGAGGGGGGCGTGCCGCCGGCAGGCCGGAGGGGGGTATACTTCCCCGCGGCCGGAGCTTTTCCCATGCCTTTGATCAACCTGCCCGCCTTCGCTCTCGACCTCGTCGCCGATCTGGAAGCACGCGGTACCGAGCGTGTCGATACGCCGGTCATCCAGCCGGCGGAGCCTTTCCTCGACATGGCCGGCGAGGACCTGCGCCGGCGCATCTTCATGACGGAGAGCGAGACGGGCAAGAGCCTGTGCCTGCGCCCCGAATTCACCATTCCCGTGTGCCTGCGCCATATCGAGACGGCGACCGGCACACCGAGGCGCTATGCCTATCTCGGCGAGGTCTTCCGGCAGCGCCGCGAGGGATCGAGCGAATTCTACCAGGCCGGCATCGAGGATCTTGGCGAGCCGGATGTGGCGCGCGCCGATGCCCGGGCCGTCGGCGACGCCATTGCCGTGCTGACCAA
The DNA here is from genome assembly GCF_009826875.1 of Shinella sp. AETb1-6. Taxonomy (NCBI): domain Bacteria; kingdom Pseudomonadati; phylum Pseudomonadota; class Alphaproteobacteria; order Hyphomicrobiales; family Rhizobiaceae; genus Shinella; species Shinella sp. AETb1-6. Next base: position 74,258 of record NZ_WUMM01000004.1, read on the forward strand.
CCGCCTGCCGGGCGTCTCCCTGTCCGTGGTGCTGGGCGATCAGTCGGTGTTCGAAGCGGTGGTCGCCGCCTGCGGCCTGCCGGCCGGCTGGCAGAAGCGGCTGGTCCACGCCTTCGGCAACCAGACGCAGCTGCAACGGTTGATGGATACGCTCTCCAATCCCGCCCCGTCGGGCATTTTCGGTCCGGAAGTCGAACGCCTCGCCATTCTCGGCAAGCTCGACGACGAGGCGACGCTGATCGCTCATATCGACGCGACGATGGAAGCGACCGGCTATTCCACCAATGCCAGCCGCAGCCCCGCCGATATCGCGCGCCGCCTGCGCGAGAAGATGGAACTGGCGAGCACGCGTCTTGATGCGCGCACGCTGGCGCTGCTTCGGGAGTTCCTCGCGCTGGAATTGAGCCTTGCGGACGCTCCGCGGGCACTCGCCGCCTTCGCCGAGAAGGCCGGCCTGTCACTCGGGGAGGCGCTCGCCCGCTTCGAAAGCCGCGTTGCCGCCTTGCGCGAGGCCGGGGTGGACCCGTCCGCCGTGATCTATCGCGCCGCCTTCGGCCGCCCGCTCGACTACTATACCGGCCTCGTCTTCGAGATCACGCCTGAGCGCGATCCGCTGGTTCTTGCCGGTGGCGGGCGCTTCGACCGGCTGCTGACGCTGCTCGGCGCCAGGGAGCGTATTCCCGCCGTCGGCTTCTCGCTTTGGCTCGACCGCATCGCAAGCGTGAAGGAAGCTGCGGCATGACCATCACCATCGGCCTTCCCTCCAAGGGGCGCATGAAGGAGGATTCGTCCGCCATTCTCGCCCGTGCGGGGTTTTCCGTTGTCGCCGTCGGCAACGATCGGTCCTATCGCGGCCGCGTCGAAGGGCGCGACGATATCGAGATCGCCTTTCTCTCCGCCTCGGAAATCTCGCGCGAGATCGCCAACGGCACCGTCGATTTCGGCGTGACCGGTGAGGATCTGGTCCGCGAGGGGCTGGCGGAGGCCGATGCGCGCGTCGAATTCTGCGCCCGCCTTGGCTTCGGCCATGCCGATGTGGTCGTCGCCGTGCCGGAAATCTGGCTCGATGTCGATACCATGGCCGATCTCGGCGATGTCGCCGCCGATTTCCGCGCCCGCCACGGCCGCCGCCTGACGATCGCCACCAAGTACTGGCGTCTCACGCAGCAGTTCTTCTCCGGCAATCACGGCATCCAGCTCTACCGCATCGTCGAAAGCCTCGGCGCCACGGAGGGCGCACCGGCCTCCGGCTCGGCTGATATCATCGTCGATATCACCTCGACCGGGTCGACGCTGGTCGCCAACCACCTCAAGATCCTGTCCGATGGCGTGATCCTGAAATCGGAAGCCTGCCTCGTGCGCGCCCGCAAGCCCGAGCATGAGGGCAATCCGGTTGTGGCTGAGATCATCGACGCGGTGCGTGGGGCGCTCTGACGGGCAGGGGCCTTTCGGCTTCCACCGGAATTTTGTCGAGGCCACCCTGACATCGCCCGTCCACCTGTCCTATCTATGCGCTCCCGTGTCCAAGGAGCCGTTCATGTCCGACCTTTCCGCCTTCCCGATCACCAAGAAGTGGCCCGCCAAGAACCCCGATATCATCCAGCTCTATTCGCTGCCCACGCCGAATGGTGTGAAGGTCTCGATCGCGCTTGAAGAGCTCGGCCTTCCCTATGAGGCCCATCGCATCGAGTTCGGCCCGGATGGCGTGAAATCGCCGGAGTTCATCTCGTTGAACCCGAACGGCCGCATTCCCGCGATCATCGATCCGAACGGCCCGGACGGCAAGCCGATCGGCCTTTTCGAATCCGGGGCCATCCTCGTCTATCTCGCCGAGAAGACCGGCAAGCTCCTCCCGGACGATGCCGCCGGACGCTATGAAACGCTGTGCTGGGTGATGTTCCAGATGGCGGGTGTGGGCCCGATGCTGGGCCAGTTCGGCCATTTCTTCAAATATGCCGCCGACAAGGTCGCGAACAACGCCTATCCGATGGAACGCTACCGCGACGAGTCCAAGCGCCTGATCTCCGTGCTGGAAGCCCGTCTCAAGGACCGCCAGTGGATCATGGGCGACGAATACACCATCGCCGATATCACCACCTTCCCCTGGGTGCGCGGCGCCGATATCTTCTACGGCGGCAGCGAGGCGCTCGACTATGCGGGCTTCCCCTCCGTCCGTGCATGGATCGAGCGTTGCGTCGCCCGCCCGGCCTCCGCCAAGGGTCTTGAAATCCCGGCAAGCGCCTGACGCGAACGCAAAAACCGGTGGCGCGGCGCCTGTTGACGCCACCGGGTACGACGGGCTACCTCTCGGAAAACAAGAGCGGGACGGAAACATCGTGACGGGAAGACTGGTTGTTGTGGGCGGCGGTCAGGCCGCCTTTGCCCTCGTTGCCAAACTGCGTGCGCTAAAGGACGAGCGGCCGATCACCATCGTCGCGGCTGAGGCAAGCCATCCCTACCAGCGGCCTCCGCTCTCCAAGAAGTATCTGCTCGGCGAGGCGGACCTTTCCCGCCTCATGTTCCGCCCGGAGAACTGGTATCCCGAAAACAATGTCGAAATCCGCCTGTCGACCGAGGTGACGGCGATCGATCGCGCGGCGAGGACCGTCGCGCTCAGCGATGGCTCGACGCTGCATTACGCCTTCCTCGCGCTCGCCACGGGCGCCACGCCGCGCCGCCTGCCCGCCGAGATCGGCGGCGACCTGGAAGGCGTGTTTACCGTACGCGACTATCGCGATGCCGACCGTCTCGGTCTGGAAATGCAGGAAGGCCGCCGGGCGCTTGTCATTGGCGGCGGTTACATCGGCCTGGAAGCGGCCGCCGTCGCGCGGGGCAGGGGGCTGCATGTCACTGTCATCGAAATGGCCGAGCGCATCCTTGCCCGCGTCGCGTCGCCCGCGACGGCGACGATCCTCAAGGCCATCCATCACGCCCGTGGTGTCGATGTGCGCGAGAAGACCGGCCTGGTACGCCTGCTTGGCGAGAACGGCCGTGTCACCGGCGCGGAACTGACCGACGGTTTCGTGCTGCCGGCCGATGTGGTGATCGCCGGCATCGGTGTTACGGCAAACGACCAGCTCGCGCGCGCCGCCGGGCTGGAGGTGGCCAACGGCATCGTGGTGGATGAACACGCCCGCACCTCCGACCCCGCCATCTTCGCCATGGGCGACTGCGCGGTCCTGCCCTTCGAAGGAAACCGCGTCCGGCTCGAATCGGTGCAGAACGCGGTCGACCAGGCCGAGGCGGCAGCTGCCGTCATCGCCGGCGGCGACGCGCCCTATGAGCCCAAGCCCTGGTTCTGGTCCGACCAGTATGATGTGAAGCTCCAGATCGCCGGCTTCTGCGCCGGCTTCGACGACACGTTCGTGCGCCCCGGCCAGCGAGAAGGCAGCGTTTCCGTTTGGTACTTCCGGCAGGGGCGGCTGATCGCGGTCGATGCGGTCAACGATGCCAAGGCCTATGTCGTCGGCAAGAAGCTGATCGAGATGGGGCGCACCCCCGAGCGCGCAGCGCTGGAAGACCCGGCGACCGACCTCAAGGCCTTGACTCTCTAAGGCTTTAGCCCCGATGGTTGTGCTGCGCGCAGGGCGCCCTCGAACGCGGTTGCATATTTTCGAAATCTATTAAGTATGACGGAAGATGGAACCCGATAGCCGGCTTCCGTAACGTGAAGGGTTTATCGATTCTTCAGGATTGACGGCGTTTTTAGCGGTCACATAGCCCCACCCGGTAACCGTCTTCATGCTGTATATCCTGACCTGCCTGACCGTTGAGCACGACCTTCGTCTCGTCCTGCTCGCCGCTCTCATCTGCTTCCTGTCCTGCTACGTCGCGGTGGTGCTCACACAGCGCGCACTCGTCTCCGGCGGCGCGGCGCGGATGCTCTGGCTCGGTGCGGCGGGCGCTTCCAGCGGCTTCGGCATCTGGGCTACCCACTTCATCGCCATGCTGGCCTACGATCCCGGCATGGAGATGGGCTTTCTCATGGAGCCGACGCTTGTTTCCCTGGGCGTCGCCATCGTGGTGACGGCCGCGGGGCTTGGCGTCGCGACCTATGTCTCGGGCCTGAGCGCGGTGCTCGCCGGCGGCCTGCTGCTTGCCGCGGGCGTCACCTCCATGCACTATATCGGCATGTCGGCGGTGGAACTGCCGGGCACGCTTTTCTTCGACAAGACCTATGTCGCCGCTTCGGTCGTCAGCGCCGCGCTCTTCAGCACACTGGGACTGATCTGCTGCTTGCGGCCGGCACCGCGTGCGCGCGACCGCGCGCTGGCCACCAGCCTGATCGCGCTCGGCGTCGTTTCGCTGCATTTCACGGCCATGGCCGCCGTGCGCATCGAACCCGGCCTCATGCCGGTGAACGGCCAGACAATGCTGTCGACGGGCATCATGGTGCCCCTTATTGCGATCGTTGCTTTCTCGCTGCTCGTCGCGGGACTGACGGCTGCCGTTTTCGCCCGCCAGGCCGAGATGACCGCGAGCGAGAACACGCGCCGCTTCTCCATGCTTCTGCAGGGCGTGAAGGATTACGCCATCTACATGCTGGACGCAGACGGGCGGGTGGCGAACTGGAACGACGGCGCCGAACGCAAGATGGGCTTTACGGCCGGCGAGATCGTCGGCCAGCACTTTTCACGCTTCTACAGCGCCGAAGATCGTGCGGCGGGCGAGCCCGAGCGCGCCCTGCGCATCGCGCGCGAGCAGGGAAAGTTCGAGACCGAGGGCTGGTGCTACCGCAAGGACGGATCCCGTTTCTGGGCCAACACGGTGATGGACCCGATCCATGACACGAGCGGTGATCTTGTCGGCTATGCCAACATCACCAAGGACATCACGCAGGACAAGGCCGATGCCGACCGTCTGGCGGAGGTGACGAAAAACCTCGACCTGGCGCTGGAGAACATGTCGCAGGGGCTCTGCCTGTTCGACAAGGACGAGCGTCTGCTGCTCGCCAACCGGCGCTACAGCGAAATCTTCGGCTTTCCCGAAGGCGGTATCAAGCCCGGCATGACCCTTCGGGAAATCATCGACCTCGGCGTTGCGGGCTTCCTCTCCGATCCGGAAGCGCGGCAGGCAAGGGCGCGGGATATCTATGCGCGCCGCCGCGCTGCGCTCCAGACGCGCGAGGTCGATGCCATCGTCGAGAAATTCTCCAGAGGCGTCTCCGTGCAACTCTATCATCGCATCCTGCCCGACGGTTCGTGGGTCGCGACCTATGAGGACGTGTCCGAGCGCCTGCGTTCCGAAGAGCAGATCTCCTTCCTGGCGCGTCACGACAGCCTGACGGGCCTGCCCAATCGCGCGAGCTTCAACGACCGGCTCGAGGCCGATCTGCTGTCCGCCCGCCGGTCCGGTGGCAAGGTGGCGGTCATCGCCATCGACCTCGACAAGTTCAAGGAGATCAACGATACGCGCGGCCATGCCGCGGGCGACGAAGTGCTGGCGACGCTCTCGCGCCGCATGCAGGCGAGCCTTGGCGCCAACGAGACCATCGCGCGGTTGGGTGGGGATGAATTCGCCGCCTCCAAGCGCTTCGAGGACATGACGGAACTGACCGGCTTCATCCAGCGCCTGGAAACGTGCCTCAGCGAACAGATCCGCATCGATGGCTATGATATCCGGCCGGGCGCCAGCCTAGGCGTCGCCATCTATCCCCAGGATGCCGACAATATCGGCGCATTGCTCAACAATGCCGACCTCGCCATGTACAGGGCGAAGGAGGCGCTGACCCAGACCGTCTGCTTCTACGAGGTCTCGATGGACGAGGCAGCCCGGCGCCGTCGCCTGATCGCAAACGACCTGTGGCAGGCTGTCAGGCGCGATGAGCTGGAACTGCACTATCAGGTCCAGAAGGCCGTCCATACCGGTGAAACGCTCGGTTACGAGGTTCTGCTGCGCTGGCACCATCCGGTCCGCGGCACCATCCCGCCGTCGGATTTCATTCCGATCGCCGAGGAATGCGGCGCCATCCTGCCGATCGGCGAATGGGTGTTGCGCGAAGCCTGCCGCGAGGCGGCCAGCTGGGAAAATGCGCACAAGATCGCCGTCAATCTCTCGCCGGTCCAGCTCGGCAATGCCGATGTCGCCGACCTCGTGCAGCGCGTGCTGCAGGAAACCGGCCTCGATCCACGCCGGCTGGAGCTGGAAATCACGGAATCGACCATCATCGGCGACAAGGAACGGGCGCTCGAAACGCTGCGCCGGATCAAGGCTTTCGGCGTTACCATCGCCATCGACGACTTTGGAACCGGCTATTCGTCCCTGGAAACGCTGCGTTCCTTCCCCTTCGACAAGATCAAGCTCGACCGCAGTTTCATGAGCGAGGTGGAGTCGAGCCCCGAAGCCAAGGCCATCATCCGCGCCATCCTGGCGCTTGGCCACACGCTGCGCGTCCCGGTGCTGGCGGAAGGCGTGGAGACGCGCAACCAGCTCGATATCCTGCTCGACGAGGGCTGCGACGAGGCGCAGGGTTATTTCCTCGGGCGCCCGATGCCGATGGAGCGCATCCGCGCGGCCCGCAAGGCGAGCGAGGCGGCGTAGCCGTTTCGCCTACTGCCGCTTGAAGCGTCGGCCGGCAAGGTCGATCTGGAAGCGGGGGAAGATGAAGACGCCGATGATCGTGCCGGCGTATTTCTCTTCCAGCCCCGTCGATTCGCCGACGCAGAACACCGGCTGGCGCGGCGTGCCATCCAGATGAATGGTCGTGGAAAAGCAGAAGGAAGACGAGGAGGCGGCTGCCTGCTCGAACAGCTCCAGCACGCGGGTGCGATCCAGCGGTTCGTAGCACCGGATGAGGTTGAGCAGCCCGCAGGTCCGCTCCGTCATGCCGTGCGCCAGCGTCGCCTTCTCGCCGAGCGTGAAGAGACCGTTGGAGAGATCGCCCGTCCAGCGCTCCGTCACGCAATATTGGGTGAGGAGCTCATTGTCCGTCTCGTCGAATTCCATCGAACCCGGCAGAAAGGGCGACGAGAGATCAGTCTTGATTATCTTGAACACCTACGACCTCAGGCAGTTGCTCGAATTTGACCGAGATGCCATGGGCGATTGCGCCGCACGACATGCTAAAAGCGTGCATCGACGAGCTCCCCGAAGCTGGCCGCCACACTTCTCTATGAACTGAACTGCATCCGGCGCCGCTGTGCATATCGGGTCGGACGTATGCGGAGAAGACCGTCGCTGCCTCTCCGTCAAGGCCATGGCGGTTTCGTAATGCCGTGGGGATAGTCGCAGGCGGATTACCGGAAGCAATGATACCGGGTTTTCAGCGCCTTAGGCCCCCCTGTGAATCTTTAAAGCTCACTTGGGGCGCCTTTATAGTTGGTTTTTTAGAGCCATCAACGGCTTTTTGAAAATTATTATACGGACGGAAAAATTCTTCTTCCGGAAACGATGCAGGTCCGGGTGCGGCAAAACAAAAAGGGCGGCCCGAAGACCGCCCTTTCGTAACTGAACCGGTTGGCTCAGATGTGAAGGCTTTCGCCTATCACATCATGTCCATGCCGCCCATGCCGCCCATGCCGCCAGGCATGCCGGCCGGAGCGTCCTTCTTCGGCAGTTCGGCGATCATCGCTTCCGTCGTGATCAGCAGCGAGGCAACCGAAGCAGCGTTCTGCAGAGCCGTGCGGACAACCTTGACCGGGTCGACGATGCCGAGCGAGATCAGGTCGCCGTATTCGCCGGTCTGGGCGTTGTAGCCGTAGTTGTCTTCGTTCTTCTCGAGGATCTTGCCGACGACGATGGAGGCTTCGTCACCTGCGTTGTCAGCGATCTGGCGAACGAGGGCCTGGAGGGCGCGGCGGATGATGTTGATGCCGGCTTCCTGGTCTGCGTTCTCACCCTTGACGGTGATCTTCGTGGACGAACGGAGCAGGGCAACGCCACCGCCCGGTACGATGCCTTCCTGAACGGCAGCGCGCGTCGCGTTGAGGGCGTCGTCGATGCGGTCCTTCTTTTCCTTCACTTCGACTTCCGTCGAACCGCCGACGCGGATGACGGCAACGCCGCCAGCGAGCTTGGCAAGGCGTTCCTGCAGCTTCTCGCGGTCGTAGTCGGAGGTGGTTTCTTCGATCTGGGCCTTGATCTGCGCGACACGGCCTTCGATTTCAGCCTTCTGGCCGGCACCGTCGACGATCGTCGTGTTTTCCTTGGAGATCGAAACCTTCTTCGAACGGCCGAGCATGTCGAGCGTTACGTTTTCGAGCTTGATGCCGAGGTCTTCGGAGATGACCGTGCCGCCCGTCAGGATGGCGATGTCTTCGAGCATGGCCTTGCGGCGGTCGCCGAAGCCCGGAGCCTTGACGGCAGCGATCTTGAGGCCGCCACGCAGCTTGTTGACGACGAGCGTTGCGAGGGCTTCGCCTTCGACGTCTTCAGCGATGATGACCAGCGGCTTGCCGGTCTGGACGACGGCTTCGAGAACCGGGAGCATCGCCTGGAGGTTCGAGAGCTTCTTCTCGTGCAGGAGAATGAAAGCGTCTTCGAGGTCGGCGACCATCTTTTCCGGGTTGGTCACGAAGTAGGGCGACAGGTAGCCGCGGTCGAACTGCATGCCTTCGACGACTTCGAGTTCGGTTTCGGCGGTCTTGGCTTCTTCAACCGTGATGACGCCTTCGTTGCCGACCTTCTGCATGGCTTCAGCAATGTCGAGACCGACCTGCTTGTCGCCGTTCGCGGAGATCGTGCCGACCTGGGCGACTTCTTCCGACGTGTTGATCTTCTTGGCCTTGGCCTGGAGATCCTTGACGACTTCGGCAACGGCAAGGTCGATGCCGCGCTTCAGGTCCATCGGGTTCATGCCGGCGGCAACGGCCTTGTGGCCTTCGCGAACGATGGCCTGGGCCAGAACGGTTGCGGTCGTCGTGCCGTCGCCGGCAATGTCGTTGGTCTTGGAAGCGACTTCGCGAACGAGCTGGGCGCCCATGTTCTCGAACTTGTCTTCCAGTTCGATTTCCTTGGCGACGGAAACGCCGTCCTTGGTGATGCGCGGTGCGCCGAAGGACTTGTCGATGACGACGTTACGACCCTTCGGGCCGAGCGTTACCTTGACTGCGTCTGCGAGAACGTCGACGCCACGCAGCATCTTTTCGCGCGCGGTGCGGCCGAATTTGACTTCTTTGGCTGCCATTGTGAGGACTCCTGAATTGATATCAGCGAATTGCGGAACGGGTTACCGGCTGATCAGCCGATGATGCCCATGATGTCGGCTTCCTTCATGATCAGAAGGTCTTCGCCGTCGAGCTTGACTTCGGTGCCCGACCACTTGCCGAACAGGACGCGGTCGCCAGCCTTGACATCCAGCGGGATAACCTTGCCGGACTCGTCACGAGCGCCGGTGCCGACAGCGACGATTTCGCCTTCCTGCGGCTTTTCCTTGGCGGTATCCGGAATGATGATGCCGCCCTTGGTCTTGGCTTCGGATTCGACGCGACGAACGACGACGCGGTCGTGAAGCGGGCGGAAGGTGGTGCTTGCCATTGTCTAATCCCTCGATCAAATGACATTGCGGACCCGAACGGGTCCGATGGATTATTGTTAGCACTCATCGTTGGAGAGTGCTAGCGGCTCCGAGATAAGGGGGGCTTTCTCTCGAGTCAAGAACCGCGCTGGCAAAATTCTTTGCCATGGGCGGTCGCCGCGGCCGGCAGATGGGAACCTCCTGCCACGCCATCAAGGCACGCGTGTGAATTTTCGCAACTTTGTCTGTGGATGCGCCAAAATTGCAGGGAGAGACTTGTTTTCTTGGCGTCGCTTTGCGATGTCACGCGGGCCTGATTTCGATACGGAACTCCCCTCATGGCCCAGCGCATCCAATCCATCCGCGACATCGCCGACCGCTACGACGTGATGCTCTGCGACGTCTGGGGCGTGCTGCACAACGGGGTGGAGGCCTTTTCCCACGCGTCCGAAGCGCTTGCCGAAGCCCGTGCCGCCGGCATGACCGTCGTTCTCATCACCAATTCGCCGCGCCCCCATCCCGGCGTAAAGGTGCAGATCCGCGGACTGGGCGTGCGTGACGATGCCTATGACCGCATCGTCACCTCCGGTGACGTGACCCGCGCGCTGATCGCCAAGGGGCCCAGGAAGGTCTATTTCATCGGCGCCGAGAAGGACCTGCCGTTGCTCGATGGTCTCAACGTCGAGCCTGTCGGCATGGACGAGGCCGGTATCGTCGTCTGCGCGGGCCTGCGCGAGGACGACACGGAAACCGTCGAGGACTACCGCGAGGAACTCGCGGCACTGGCCGCCCGCAAGCTGCCTTTCATCTGCGCCAACCCGGATCTCGTCGTCGAGCGCGGCCACAGGCTCATCGTCTGCGCCGGCGCACTCGCCAAAGCCTATGAGGAGCTCGGCTGCACGACGGAGATTGCCGGAAAGCCGCACCGCCCGATCTACGACAAGGCGATCGCCGAGGCGCGCGACGTGCGCGGCGACGTCGACCTGTCGCGGGTCATTGCCGTGGGCGACGGCATGCCGACGGATGTGTGCGGCGCCGAGGCCTATGGCCTGGATGTGCTCTACATATCCGGCGGCATCCACGCCCAGCATTATGTCGAAGGCGGCCGCACCGACGAGGCGAAGCTTGCTGCCTTCCTGGATCAGGAACGGGCCCACCCGAAATGGTGGATGCCCCGGCTACAGTGACGGGACGGAGACGGTCGTCATGACGGTATTTCACAGGAACGAGACGAAACAGCCGCTGCCGGAGCATCTGCGCGGTGGCGTCATCGCCATCGGCAATTTCGACGGCGTGCACCGCGGCCACCAGGCCGTGCTGCAACGGGCGCTGGACATTGCCAAAAGCCGCGGCATCCCGGCCCTGGTGCTGACCTTCGAGCCGCATCCGCGCACGATCTTCCGGCCGGATACGCCCGTTTTCCGCTTGACGCCCGCCCCCCTCAAGGCCCGTATCCTGGAGGGCATGGGCTTTTCCGCCGTCATCGAATACCCGTTCGACCGCACCTTCTCGGAAATGTCGGCGCACGATTTCATCGGCGCCGTCCTGCTCGAATGGCTGCACGCCTCGGAGGTCGTCACCGGCTTCGATTTCCACTTCGGCAAGGGCAGGGAAGGCGGCCCCGCCTTCCTGATGGCCGCCGGACCGGACAACGGTTTCGGCGTGACGCTGGTCGATGCCTTCCGCGACGAGAACGCCTCGGTCATCTCCTCCAGTGTCATACGCTCCCTGCTCGGCGAGGGCGCCGTTTCTGAAGCCGCCGGCCTGCTCGGCTACCGCTACACCGTCGAGGCCGAGGTCATCGACGGCAAGAAGCTCGGCCGCACCCTCGGCTATCCCACAGCCAACATGGCGCTTCCGCCGGAAGTGGAACTGCGCAACGGCATCTACGCCGTGCGCTTCCGCCGTCCCGACGGCAGCCTGCATGACGGCGTCGCAAGCTACGGCCGCCGCCCCACCGTCACGTCGAACGGCGCGCCGCTGCTCGAAACCTTCCTCTTCGACTTCTCCGGCGATCTCTACGGCGAAATCTCCGCCGTCTCCTTCTTCGGCCATCTGCGTGATGAACTGAAATTCGACGGTCTCGACGCGCTCGTCGTGCAGATGAAGCGCGACGAGGAAGAAGCGCGCGCGCTTCTCTCCGGCGTGCGCCCGCTCGGGGACATCGACCAGCGTCTCTGTTTCTGAGGTGGCGATCTAGCACCGCCCTCCAAATATCCTCCCGCAGTCTTTTCAAACCGCCGAAAACCCCGTAAGACCGCGCGCATGATGCTCCACCGGCTGACCATCGATCTGCGAATTAGTGGCCCGGCCTTCCGCGCGCTCTGAGCGAGGCCGGAAGGTCCGGGATTTCGGGCGTTCCTGAAGCGCCCCCGCCGTCATTGCCGGTGCACTGACCGATATTCCCCGCATGCGCACAAAGCGCGCGAACAAAGACGATAGCCATATCCATGACCGATACGCCTGAAAAAGTCGATTATTCGTCCACACTCAACCTGCCGCAGACGGATTTCCCGATGCGCGCCGGCCTGCCGCAGAAGGAGCCGGAAACGGTGGCCCGCTGGCAGCAGATGAACCTCTACAAGAAGCTGCGTGCCTCCGCCGCCGGCCGCGAAAAATTCGTGCTGCACGACGGTCCGCCCTATGCCAACGGCAACATCCATATCGGCCACGCGCTGAACAAGATCCTCAAGGACGTCATCACCCGCTCTTTCCAGATGCGCGGCTATGACGCCAATTACGTGCCCGGCTGGGACTGCCACGGCCTTCCCATCGAGTGGAAGATCGAGGAGAAGTACCGCGAGAAGGGCAAGAACAAGGACGAGGTTCCGGTCAACGAGTTCCGCCAGGAATGCCGTGACTTCGCGAGCGGCTGGATCAAGGTCCAGGCGGAGGAGTTCAAGCGTCTCGGCATCGAGGGCGACTTCGAAAATCCCTACACGACCATGGCCTTCCACGCCGAAGCCCGTATCGCCGGCGAGCTGCTGAAGATCGCCAAGTCCGGCCAGCTCTACCGCGGCTCCAAGCCCGTCATGTGGTCGGTCGTCGAGCGCACGGCGCTGGCCGAAGCCGAAGTCGAATATGCCGATGTCGAGAGCGACACGATCTGGGTGAAGTTCCCGGTGACAGAGGGGCCTGCCGATCTCAAGGGCAACTTCGTCGTGATCTGGACGACCACGCCCTGGACGATCCCCGGCAACCGCGCCATCTCCTTCTCGTCGCGCTTCCCCTACGGCCTCTACGAGGTGGAAAGCGCCACGAACGATTTCGGCCCGCAGCCGGGCGAAAAGCTGATCTTCGCCACCCGTCTGGCCGATGACTGCGCGGCCAAGGCCAAGGTGACGCTGAAGTTCCTGCGCGATGTCGCGCCGGAAGAACTGTCGGCACTCGTCACCGCCCATCCGCTCGCACCGCTCGGCTACACCTTCCAGGTGCCGCTGCTCGATGGCGATCATGTCACCGACGATGCCGGCACGGGCTTCGTGCACACCGCCCCCGGCCACGGCCGCGAGGACTTTGATGCCTGGATGGCCGAGGCCCGCAACCTCGAGGCGCGCGGCATCTCCGCGAAGATCCCCTTCACCGTCGACGATGCCGGCTTCTACACCGCCGAAGCCCCCGGCTTCGAAGGCGCGCGCGTCATGGACGACAACGGCAAGAAGGGCGACGCCAACGATCGCGTCATCAAGGCGCTGATCGCCGAAAACAACCTCTTTGCCCGCGGCCGCCTCAAGCATTCCTATCCGCATTCCTGGCGTTCGAAGAAGCCGGTCATCTTCCGCAACACGCCGCAGTGGTTCGTCTATATGGACAAGGAACTCGGCGACGGCACCACGCTGCGCTCGCGTTCGCTTGCCGCGATCGACCAGACCCGCTTCGTGCCGGCCTCCGGCCAGAACCGCCTGCGCGGCATGATCGAAGGCCGCCCGGACTGGGTTCTTTCCCGCCAAAGGGCATGGGGCGTACCGATCGCCGTCTTCGCCGATGAAAAGGGCGACGTGCTCGTCGATGAGGACGTCAACGCCCGCATCCTCGAGGCGTTCGAGAAGGAAGGCGCCGATGCCTGGTTCGCCGAAGGCGCGCGCGAACGCTTCCTGGGCAACCGTGCGGGAGAAGCCTGGACGCAGGTCATGGACATCCTCGATGTCTGGTTTGACTCGGGCTCGACCCACACCTTCACGCTGGAGGACCGCCCGGACCTGAAATGGCCGGCCGACGTTTATCTCGAAGGCTCCGACCAGCATCGTGGCTGGTTCCATTCGTCGCTGCTCGAAAGCTGCGCGACGCGCGGCCGTGCGCCCTACAATGCCGTCGTCACCCATGGCTTCACCATGGACGAGAAGGGCGAGAAGATGTCGAAGTCCAAGGGCAACGTCGTCTCGCCGCAGGACGTCATGAAGGAATCGGGCGCCGATATCCTTCGCCTCTGGGTCATGACGACCGACTACTGGGAAGACCAGCGCCTCGGCAAGACGATTATCCAGACCAATATCGATGCCTACCGCAAGCTGCGCAACACGGTGCGCTGGATGCTGGGCACGCTGGCGCACGACACGGGCGAGGAGATCGCCTATGCCGACATGCCGGAGCTGGAAAAGCTCATACTGCACCGGCTGGCGGAACTGGATGCGCTCGTGCGGTCGGGCTACGATGCCTTCGACTTCAAGAAGATCACCCGCGCGCTCATCGACTTCTCGAATGTCGAGCTCTCGGCCTTCTATTTCGACGTGCGCAAGGATGCGCTCTACTGCGATGCCCCGTCCTCGCTGAAGCGCCGCGCAGCCCTTGCCGTCATCCGCAAGCTCTTCGATTGCCTCGTCACCTGGCTCGCCCCGATGCTGCCCTTCACGATGGAAGAGGCCTGGCTCTCGCGCAAGCCGGATGCCGTCTCGGTGCATCTGGAGCAGTTCCCCGACGTGCCGGCCGAATGGCGCAACGATGCGCTCGAGGCCAAGTGGGAGAAGATCCGCGCGGTGCGTTCGGTCGTCACGGGCGCGCTGGAAATCGAGCGCCGCGAGAAACGCATCGGCGCTTCGCTGGAGGCGGCTCCGGTCGTTTACATTGCCGATCCCGAGCTTCTGGCTGCCCTCGAAGGCCAGGATTTCGCGGAAATCTGCATCACCTCGGCCATCACGCTGGTTGCGGGTGAGGGCCCTGCGGATGCCTTCCGCCTTGCGGAAGTCCCCAAGATTTCGGTCGAGCCGAAGCTGGCGGAGGGGCTGAAATGCGCCCGTTCCTGGCGGATCACGACGGATGTCGGTTCCGACCCGGAATATCCTGACGTCTCGGCCCGCGATGCGGCTGCGCTGCGCGAAATCGGTTTCCGCCGCGCGGCATAAGCGCCCGCTCTGTTGACGGCCGGTTCTTTCCGGCCGTCGATTTGCCGGCATGAATTGCACTTGGCGGCTTCATCCGGTAATGCTGCCTGAAAATGGTCGGATTGTTCCGCCATGGCACGGCGGACTTTTGCCGTGGAATGAGTTTTCTGCGTACCGGCTCTGCTGGAAGGGTATTCATGGGAATGACGCGAAATATTCGGGTACGGACCGGCCTGTTCGGCCTTCTCGGCGGCAGCCTCCTTCTGACCGGCTGCATGGGCCCGACCTACGGCACCGACAAGACCGCCGGCGAGCAGCTGATCGACGACCTCGGCAACGCCGTGATGATCCAGCCGGAAAACAAGGACGCCAAGAAGGTTCGCTACCAGCCGCGCGGCGGTCTCGTCGTGCCGAGGGACAAGACGGCGCTGGCCAACCCGCAGCAATCCGTCGCGTCCAAGGACAATCCCGAATGGCTTGAGAATCCGGAAGACATGCGCGAGCGCCTGCGCGCCGAGGCGGACGAGAACGCCAACGATCCCCGCTACCGCTCGCCGCTCGCCAGCCAGAATACGACGGCCCGCCAGATGAGCACGGCAGAGCAGACGCAGGCCTATCGCGAAGCACGCCGCCTGCAGATGGGCGCCTATTCCGATCAGCGCCGCTACCTGAGCGACCCGCCGACCGAATATCGCAGGATTCCCGAGGAGGCCCAGGCCGATCTCGGCGAGCCTGAGAAGCAGAAGGAACGCCGCCGCAAGAAGGAAGCCAGGGCCGCCAAGCAGGGCGGTTCCAGCTGGTGGCCGTTCTGACATCATGACCGGCTATCGAATCCGGCCGGCGACGGTCGATGACGCCGCCGTCATCCTGCGCTTCATCCGCGAGCTTGCGGAGTATGAAAATGCCCTATCCGAAGTGGCCGCGACCGAGGAAAGCGTCGTGGCGTCCCTCTTCGGCGAGGGTTCGGTGAGCTACGCGGCCATTTGCGAGACGGAAGACGGCGAACCGGCCGGCTCCGCCGTCTGGTTCAAGACCTATTCCACCTGGCAGTCGAAGAACGGCCTCTATCTCGAGGACCTCTATGTGACGCCCGCCCATCGCGGCGGCGGCGTCGGCAAGATGCTGCTGCGCTACCTGGCGCGCCTTGCCATCGAACAGGATTGCAGCCGTTTCGAATGGAGCGTGCTCGACTGGAACGAGCCTGCCATCCGCGTCTACGACGCTATCGGCGCCGAGCCGCAGACGGAATGGCTGCGCTATCGCCTAACGGGCGACCGCCTGAAACAGTTTGCCGAGGGGTGACACCCACTCAGCCGCTGCGCCGGGCAAGCAGGATGAGATGAAGCGCATGCGCGCCGAGAAAGGCGACGCAGACCGGCAGGATCGCCACGATCATCCCGCCATTCATGGCGATGACGATGAGCACGACGGCGGCTAGCGCTGGCGTGAACGCGAGTGCGGCATCACGTGGCAGCGACCAGTTCGGCTTCCCCTCACGGTTCCATTGCATGGTCAGCCGTTCTGCACGCGGCGCGATGCGACGTGCGGCGAGAACGGACATGGCGACCATCAGGCCCAAGGTGATGACAATGATAGCGGTGGCAAGTGACATCGTTCTCAGCGCCTTTCCATGAAGAAATCCTTCAAGATCTCCGCCGCTTCCACGCCGCTGATGCCGGAATAGACCTCCGGGGCATGATGGCAGGTGGGCTGCGCGAAGAAGCGCACGCCGTTGTCGACGCCGCCGCCCTTCGGGTCTTCCGCGCCGTAATAAAGCCGGCGGATGCGGGCAAACGAGATGGCGGCCGCGCACAGCGTGCAGGGTTCGAGCGTCACGTAGAGGTCCGCGCCCGCCAGCCGCTCCTGGCCGAGCGTGCGGGCGGCCTCGCGGATGACGGCGACTTCGGCATGGGCCGTCACATCATTGTCGGCGCGCGTGCGATTGCCCGCCTGCGCCACGACCGCGCCGTCCATGACGAGCACGGCGCCGACGGGCACTTCACCGCGTTTGCCGGCGGCGCGGGCCTCGGCCAGCGCGATCTCCATGAAGCGATTTGTCATAGCGGAACGAATTCCTCTTAACCCGGGGCGTCTGACCTGATAGGACACGCGAAAACGCAGGCAACACAAATGACATCCAAAGACAAGCCAAAACGGCCGGGCGCGAAGCCCGCGGGCCGCGATACCAAGCCGCGTGGCGCCGCATCGGCGGCCGCGGGCAAGAAATCCTTCGGCGGCAAGCCGGCGGGCAAGAAGCCGTTTGACGGCAAGGCGGCGCCGCGCGACGGCAAGCCTGCCCGCGCCGCCAAGCCGGCACCTGCCGCGCCGGCCGGGGCCGAACTCGCGCCCGAACGCATTTCCAAGCTGCTCGCCCGCGCGGGCGTGGCCTCGCGCCGCGATATCGAGCGCATGATCATGGAAGGCCGCGTCAGCGTGAACGGCAAGGTGCTGGAGACCCCGGTGCTCAATGCCAGTTTCGCCGACCGCATCGAGGTGGATGGCGTGCCGGTGCGCGGCATCGAGCGCACGCGCCTGTGGCTCTACCACAAGCCTGCCGGCCTCGTGACGACCAATGCCGATCCGGAAGGCCGCCCGACCGTCTTCGACAACTTGCCCGAAGAACTGCCGCGCGTCATGTCCATCGGCCGCCTCGACATCAACACCGAAGGCCTGCTGCTGCTGACCAATGACGGCGGCCTCGCCCGCATGCTGGAGCTGCCGACGACCGGCTGGTTGCGCCGCTACCGCGTGCGCGCCCACGGCAAGATCGAGCAGGCCGATCTCGACAAGCTGAAGGAAGGCATCGCCGTCGACGGCGTGCTCTACGGCTCGATCGACGCGACGCTCGACAAGGCGCAGGGCTCCAATGTCTGGCTGACGCTCGGCCTGCGCGAAGGCAAGAACCGCGAAGTCAAGAATGTGCTCGGCGCGCTCGGCCTCGACGTCAACCGGCTGATCCGCATTTCCTACGGCCCCTTCCAGCTCGGCGAACTGCCGGAAGGCCACGCCCAGGAAATCCGCGGCCGCACGCTGCGCGATCAGCTCGGCCCGCGTCTGATCGAGGAATCCGGAGCGAATTTCGACGCGCCGCTCTTCGACCACAAGGCGGATGAGGATGCCGCCGCCAAGCCGGTGAAGCCCCGCGAGGAGGCGTCCGCCTGGAGCGAGCGTCCGGCAGAGCGTCGCGAGAAGCCCGCCGGCCGCCGTGATGGCGATCGCCGCGAGCAGGCCCGCGCGCGGCTGGATACCAAGCGCGACGACCGGTTCAGTGACAAGCCGCGCGGTGGTTCGCGCGACCGGGATCGCGAGGGCGACCGCTTCGAAAGCAAGCCGAAGCGCGAGCCTGCGAACCGTGCCCGCAAGTCCAATGTCTGGATGGCGCCCGGCGCCCGTCCCGTTGCAGAAAAAACAGCCGATGCGTCGGCGGAAGGCGTGAAGCGCGAGCCGCGCGTGCGTCCCGAAGGTGCGCCCAAGACCAAGCGTTATGGCCGCACGGCCGATGGCGCGCCGACCCGCACGGCCAAGAAGTTCGATCCGGACCGCAAGGGTTTCGACAGCAGGGGCCCGGCCCGCGGCCGTCCCGGTGACGATCGTGTGGAAAAGCCCCGCATCCTGAAGACGCGCGACGAGGACGGCGAGTGGATCCGCGCCTCCGAGCCGGAAGCCGGTGGCCGTGACGATGGCGGCCGTGGCGGCTTCGGACGCAAGCGCTCCGGCGCCGGCGATGACCGCGCACCCCGCGATTTCGGCGACCGCAAACCGCGTGCGCAGGGCGAGCGTTCCTTCGGCGACCGTCCGGCCCGGGGTGAACGCTCCTTTGGCGACCGCAAGCCACGGGCAGAGGGCGAACGCTCGTTCTCCGACCGTCCGCCGCGCCGCGACGGTGGCAAGTCGTTCGGCGGCAAACCCGGCGGCAAGTCCTTTGGCGGAAAGCCCGGTGGCGGCAAGCCGGGCGGCGGCCGTCCTGCCGGCGGCGGCCGTCCGCGCGGCAAGGGCAAGTAATCCGCCGTGCGGATCGTCGGCGGAGAATTTCGCGGCCGTTCGCTTGCAACGCCGAAGTCGGACGATATCCGTCCGACGACGGACCGCACGCGCGAAAGCCTGTTCAACATCCTCTCCCACGCCTATCCCGAGGCCCTTGACGGAACGCGCGTGCTCGATCTCTTCGCGGGCACCGGTGCCGTCGGCTTCGAGGCGCTGTCGCGCGGCGCGCGCGCCGTGCTCTTTGTCGAGCAGGGCGTGGAGGGCAGGGGGCTGCTGCACGCCAACACGGAATCGCTCGGCGTGATCGGTCGTGCCAAGATCTTCCGCCGCGACGCCACGTCGCTCGGCGGCATCGGCACGATGGAACCGTTCGATTTCCTCTTTGCCGACCCGCCCTATGCGAAGGGTCTCGGCGAGCGTGCGCTCGACGCCGCCGCCCGCGGCGGCTGGCTCGTCGAGGGCGCCCTTGCGATCCTCGAGGAGCGCGCCGATATTCAACCCGCCGCCGTCGACGGTTTCGAGCTTCTTGAAGTCAGGACGTTCGGCGAAACGCGCATGCACTTCTATCGTTACCGGTCCGGCTGAACGGTGCCGGCCGCGGAGACCTGAGCGATGACCGATGCCCTCGTTTCCCCGATCGCGCCACGCCCCGCCGGCCCGACCGTCGCCATCGCGCTTGGAGGCGGTGGCGCCCGCGGCCTCGCCCATATCCACGTCATCGAAGTGCTCGACGAGTTCGGCATCCGTCCGGTGCTGATCTCGGGCGCGTCCATCGGCGCGATCATGGGGGCGGCCATGGCCTGCGGCATGACGGGCCGTGAGATCCGCGAGCATACGCTGGCCACCATCGGCAGACCCGGCCAGATCATGAACCGCCTCTGGAGCCTGCGACCATCAGGGCTTTCGCAGATGGTCTCCGGCGGTTTCAAGTTCGGGCAGTTCAATCTGGAACGCATGCTGAAGGCCTTCCTGCCCGACCGTGTACCGGAAACCTTCGAAGCGCTCGATATCCCGATGAAGGTCATCGTGTCGGACTATTACGCGCAGCGCGAATGCGTCTGCGAGCGCGGCCCGCTGTTCCCGGCACTTGCCGCATCCGCCGCCTTGCCCGCCGTCTTCCGTCCTGTCGTCATCGACGGCCGCGTGATGATGGATGGCGGCCTGTGTAACCCGATCCCGTTCGATCATCTGGCCGGCCGGGCCGATATCACCATCGGCGTCGACGTCATCGGCCAGCCGCCGTCGGGCACGGCCGAATTGCCCAACAGCATCGACAGCCTCTACGGCGCCACGCAGCTGACCATGCGGTCCATCGTCACGCTGAAGCTTGAAAAGGGCGCGCCCGACATCTTCCTCCAGCCGGAGGTCGGTCGCTTCCGGGTGCTGGATTTCGCCAAGGCGGCGGAGGTGCTGAAAGCATCCGAGGGTATCCGCGATGTTCTCAGGCGCGCGCTCGACGAAAAACTCTCCCGTACGGGCTGAAGCCGGCGAGCCGGCAGGGCTCAGACATCCTCGTCGGCGTCGGCCATCTGGTTCTTCGGCCTGACGAGCGGTTCCGGCTTCACCGGCGCGGAATGCAGCATATGCCGCCCCGCCGCCAGTCCTTCCACCGCCTGGAGTTCCAGCCGCGCCTCGTCGCGGCGGCGGATATCGTCGCTGATGGCCACCGCGTCATCGGGCTCGACGCCGAGTTCCTCCAGCGTTTCGCGGCCGAAAACGAGCGCGGATTCGAATGTTTCGCGCACGTCGTGCTGCACGCCGCGGGCACGCAGCGAGAGCGTGTGAATGCGGTCATAGGAACGCACGAAGACGGTGGCGTTGGGATATTCCGACTGGACGAGATCGACGATGCGGTCCGTGGTGGCCTTGCCGTGCGTGCAGACGGCGACGATCTTCGCCCGTTCGATGCCGGCCGCACGCAGCACGTCCTTGCGCGTGCCGTCGCCAAAATAGATGCGGAAGCCGAAATTCGCGGCCTGGCGCACACGGTCCGTCGAATGGTCGATGACCGTCACCTCGCGGCCGCCGGCCAGCAGGATCTGGGCGGCGATCTGGCCGAAACGCGAAAAGCCGATCATCAGCACGTCGGCGCCGGCGCCCTCGAAATCCTCTTCCATCTCCTCTTCGGGATCCTCCACCAGCAGGAAACGGGAGAGGGCGGCGGCAATCGGCGTCAGCGCCATGGATACGGTCACGACGGCGATCAGCAGCGAGGCGAGCCCGCCGGAGAAGATGCCGGCCGCGGCTGCCGCCGTGAAGAGCACGAAACCGAATTCACCGCCCTGCGGCAGCACCAGCGCGATCCGCACCGCATCGTTGTGCACGGAGCCGGTGAAGCGGCAGAGACAATAGATGACGAGGCCCTTCACCAGCATGACGGCGGGTGTCGCGATCAGGATCGTCAGCCAGCTCGCGAAGATCACGTCGAGATGCAGCGACAGGCCGACCGCCATGAAGAAGAGGCCGAGCAGAATTCCGCGGAAGGGCTCCACGTCCGCTTGCAACTCGTGGCGATAGGAGGAATCGGCAAGCAGCACGCCGGCCAGGAAGGCGCCCATGGCCATGGAAAGCCCGGCCATCTGCAACAGCATGGCGGCAGCGAGAACCACGAACAGCGCCGCCGCGATCATGGCCTCTCGGGCGCCCGTGCGCGCGATGATCTGGAACAGCGGGTTGAGCAGGTAGCGGCCGGCGACCAGCAGGGCGGCGATCGCCCCGACCGCGACCATGAAATCGTGGAAGGCGCTTGTCGTGTCCTCGGGCGCCTGTTCGGCCAGAAGCGGTATCAGCGCCAGGAGCGGCACGATGGCGAGGTCCTGCAGCAGGAGCAGTGAGAAGGCGCGCTGGCCGTAGCGCGTATTGGTGTCGCCCCGCTCATCGAGGATCTGCATGGCAAACGCGGTGGAGGACAGTGCAAGGCCGAAACCGATGATCAGCGCACCGTCCCACTCCTCCAGTCCGAAGAGCAGCACGAGCCCCGCCAGAATGAGCCCGGTCACCACCACCTGCGCGATGCCGAGCCCGAAAATGTCGTGGCGCATCGACCACAGGCGCGAGGGCTTCAGCTCCAGCCCGATCAGGAAAAGCAGGAACACCACGCCGAGTTCGGCGACGCCCAGCAGCTCTTCGCCATCGCGGATCTGGTGCAGGATCGGGCCGATCACCACGCCGGCCGCGAGATAGCCGAGAATGGTGCCGAGCCCCAGCCGCTTGAAGATCGGCGCGGCAAGAAGCGCCCCGCCGAGCATCATCAGGACCTCGTTGTACGAGCTGTGGGTATATTGCATGCGGAAGGCTTTCTCTGCGGGGTGGCGGCTGCACGGCAAAAAAGGAACGACCTCCCTTGATGCCTGTGTCGGCGCACAATAAATGGGGCATCAAAGAAAGGCCAAGTCATGTCACAGACAATCGATTCCGCAAGCCTTCTCGAGCGCGCCGGTGAACTTATCGACCGCGCCATTCAAGCGGGGGCGGATGCGGCCGATGCCGTCGTCGTCCGTGGCCGGTCCTCGTCGGTGAGCGTGCGCCTCGGCAAGGTCGAAGGCACCGAGGCCTCCGAAAGCGACGATTTCTCCCTGCGCGTCTTCGTCGGAAAACGCGTCGCCAGCGTCTCGGCCAATCCGGGCTTCGACCTGAAGGTGCTTGCTGAGCGCGCCGTGGCGATGGCCAAGGCCTCGCCGGAAGATCCCTTCGCGTCGCTCGCCGCCGAAGGTGACCTTGCCAAGGAATGGCCGGACCTCGATCTCTTCGACCCGACCGAGGTCTCCGCCGACCAGCTCACCGAAGCGGCCCTTGCCGCCGAGGCCGCGGCGCTTGCCGTTTCCGGCATCACCAATTCCGGCGGCGCCGGCGCATCCGCCGGCATGGGCGGGCTCGTGCTGGCCACCTCCCATGGCTTTTCCGGCGCCTACAGCGCCAGCCGCTTCGGCCGTTCCGTCAGCGTCATCGCGGGCGAGGGCACGAAGATGGAGCGTGACTACGACTTCGATTCTTCGCTGTATTTCGCAGAATTGCGCGATGCCGAGGAGATCGGCCGCGAGGCCGCCGCCCGCGCCGTGCGCCGTCTCAACCCGCGACAGGTGCCGACAGCGAAAAACGTGACGGTGGTCTACGATCCGCGCGTGGCGCGCGGCATTGCCGGCCATATCGCCGGCGCGATCAACGGCGCCTCCGTCGCCCGCAAGACGAGCTTCCTGCGCGACCGCATGGGCAAGCAGGTGCTGAAGGCGGGCCTTTCCGTTACCGACGACCCGCTCATCGTGCGCGGTCCCTCGTCGCGTCCGTTCGATGGCGAGGGCGTCACCGGCAAGCGCCTCGCGATGATCGAGGACGGCGTGCTGCAGCACTGGTTCCTCTCCACCTCCACGGCCAACGAACTCGGCCTGAAGACGAACGGTCGCGGCGTGCGTGGCGGCACGTCGGTCAGCCCGGCCTCCACCAACCTTGCGCTGGAGCCCGGGGATATCTCTCCGGAAGACCTCATCCGCTCGGTGGGCAACGGTTTCTACATCACCGAGCTCATCGGCCAGGGCGTCAACATGGTGACGGGCGAATACAGCCGCGGCGCCTCCGGCTACTGGATCGAGAACGGCGAACTGACCTTTGCCGTCTCCGAGGTGACGATCGCCTCCAACCTCGTCGACATGTTCCTGCGCATCACGCCGGCAAACGACATCGACCGCTCGTTCGGCGTGGCGGCGCCGACGCTTGCCATAGAGGGCATGACGCTTGCGGGAACGTGACCCCATGCCTCCCGCCGGAGATTGGGCCGCCGATCTCGACCTCCTCGTGGGGGCCGCGCGGCTGGCCGGCGCCAAGGCGCTGGAATTCTTCCGCAAGGGGCCGGAAGTCTGGTGGAAGAACGGCGGCCGCTCGCCGGTGAGCGCTGCCGATTTCGCGGCAAACGATATCCTCAAGACGGAGCTGCTCGGCGCCCGGCCCAATTACGGCTGGCTGTCGGAGGAGACCGACGACGATGCCGCGCGCCTCGGCTGCGAAACCGTCTTCGTCATCGATCCCATCGACGGCACGCGCGCCTTTATCGGCGGCAAGGACATCTGGTGCGTCAGCGCTGCCGTCGTGCATGAGGGGCGACCGGTTGCCGGCGTTCTCTTCGCGCCCGCGCTCGATGAACTGTTCACGGCATCGGCCGGCGGACCCGTGCTGAAGAACGGCGCACCCATTGCCGTGACCGGGCCGGACGACACGCGTGCGATGCGCGTGGCGGCGCCCGAGGACATGGTGCGCGACATAGACCGGAGGCGGATCGGCGACATGAGCCGTATCGCGCATGTGCCCTCGCTTGCCTATCGTCTCGCCATGGTGGCGGACGGCCGCATCGACGCGACGCTGGTCAAACGCAACGCGCACGACTGGGATCTGGCGGCCGCCGACCTCATCCTTGAGCAGGCCGGCGGGGCCCTCGTGTCGCTGGACGGCGCGCCGCTCGTCTACAACCGGCCGGCCGTCAGCCACGAGACGCTGTGTGCGGCCGGGTTGTCCCGGCTTTCCGGGCTTGTCGAGGCCGCACGCGACCTCTCCGACCATTGACCTTTCATGCGGAATACCGCAAACCGTGAGCCGAATTCGGCACAATAAAGAGAGAAGACATGACCGATACGACCGAACCCAAACAACTCCTTCATCTCGTTTTTGGCGGCGAACTGAAGACCCTCGACGACCTGCAGTTCCGCGACCTCGACAGCCTCGATATCGTCGGGATCTACCCTGACTATGCGAGCGCACTCGTCGCCTGGAAATCCAAGGCCCAGCAGACCGTGGACAATGCGCATATGCGCTACTTCATCGTGCACATGCACCGTCTCCTGGACCCGCGCAAAGGCTGAGCCGACGTCACCGACCCCGTCCCGCGCGGCTTGACCGCGCCGGACAGAAAGACCGGACCCTTCATGATCCTCCATAGCCCGAAAGCCCGAACGAAGGTGTCTTGCCGATGAGCAGCCGGCTCGCCCGCCTCACGCTTTCGATCTACCGCTGGGGAGGCGTCGCGCTCTACCCCGTCATCGGCCCGTATCTGGCGGTGCGCGCCGCCAAGGGCAAGGAAGAGCGCGCGCGCCGCCGCGAGCGCTACGGCGTGGCGGGCGTGCCGCGCCCGGCCGGCCCGCTGGTCTGGTTCCACGCCGCAAGCGTCGGCGAGACCAATTCGATCATTCCGCTCATCAAGGAAGTGCGCCGCCGCGGCATCGCGGTGGTGCTGACGACCGGCACCGTCACCTCCGCGAAGGTCGTTCACGACCGGCTGGGATCTGACGTCATCCACCAGTATGTGCCGCTCGACCTGAAGCCGGCGGTCAGTCGCTTCCTCGAATATTGGCATCCCGATCTCGCCATCATGGCGGAATCGGAAATCTGGCCGATGACCATCCTGGAACTGAGCCGGCGCCATATCCCGCAGGTTCTGGTGAACGGCCGCATCTCCGATCGCTCCTTCCCGCGCTGGCAGCGCCGCCAGGCCTTCGCCGAGGCGCTGTTCGAGAATTTCGCGCTGGTCATCGCCCAGTCGGATGTGGACGCGGAACGGTTCAGTGCGCTCGGCGCATTGCCGGTGACGGTATCCGGCAATCTCAAGGTCGATACCGACGCGCCGCCGGCCGATGCAGAGGCGCTTTCGACCTATCTCGGCCAGATCGCCGGCCGCCGGACCTGGGCGGCGATCTCGACCTTCGAGGGCGAGGAGGCCGCCGCCGGCAACGTGCACCGCGCCCTGAAGGAGCGCACGCCCGGCCTGCTCACCATCGTCGTGCCGCGCCATCCCGAGCGCAGCGACGCCGTGGCGGATATGCTGGCGGCGCGTGGCCTCAAGGTCGTCAGGCGCACGTCCGGCGAACCGCTGACGCCGGAGACGGATATCTTCCTCGGCGACACGATCGGCGAGATGGGGCTCTACCTGCGCATGACGGAGGTCGCCTTCGTCGGGCGTTCGCTCTTTGCCGAGGGCGGGCAGAACCCGCTGGAGCCGGCCATGCTCGGCTGCGCGATCCTGTCGGGCGGCAACGTCCAGAATTTCCGCGAGACCTATCAGAAGCTTGCCCGAAACGGCAGCGCCAAGATGGTGCGCGACGTCGAGATGCTGGCCAAGGGCGTGCACTATCTCCTCAACAACGAGGAGATGCGCCGGCAGATGATCGATGCGGGCCAGGAGACGGTGCAGGAAATGCGCGGCGCGCTGCGCGCCACCGTCAAGGGCCTCGAACCCTATATCAATCCCCTCACCGTGAAGGCGCGGCTCCACCCGCGCCAGTCCTCCTGAAAGGACGCGACATGACGAAGGCCGACGCGATTTCCGGTATCCTGTTCGACAAGGACGGCACGCTGCTCGACTATGCCAAGAGCTGGGTGCCCGTGAACTACGAGCTTGGCCGCATCGCCGCCAAGGGCGATGAGGACCTTGCCCGCAAGCTGCTCGTCGCCGGCGGCATGGACCCGGATACCGGCTATGTCACGCCCGACAGCCTGCTGGCGGCCGGCAATACGGTGGAAATCGCCGAGGGCTTCGTGGCGGCCGGCGCGCCCTTCACGGTGGAAACGCTCACCACCCATTTCGACGGGCTTTTCGCCAATTCGGCGCAGCTGGCCGTCGCCGTCACCGATCTTGCCGCCTTCTTCGGCACCATGCATGCGCGCGGCTACCGGCTGGGCGTCGCCTCGTCCGACAACGAGGCCTCCATCCGCGCGACGGCCAAGCGCTTCGGCTTCGACGGCTACCTGCATTATGTCGCGGGCTATGACAGCGGCTACGGCGTCAAGCCTGAACCGGGCATGGTGCTGGGCTTCTGCGCCGCCACGGGGCTGGAACCGCATCAGGTCGCCGTGGTCGGCGACAACAACCACGATCTCCACATGGGGCGCAGTGCCGGTGCCGGTGTCACCGTCGCGGTGCTGACCGGCACGGGCTCGCGGCAATCCCTGTCGGAGGCGTCGGACTATTGCCTCAACGACATCACCGAACTGGTGCCGCTCTTCTCGGGCGCTGCCGCCGCGCGTCCGGTGGCGTGAACGCCGCCTCGGCGACGCACCCGCTCATTGGCACGATGGTTGATTTCCGCACCGTTCTCGCGTTTCTTGTGCCGTCGAACGGGCAGGGGTGCCTGCGGGGGATGAAATGGTAAGTGAAGCGCCGCCGTTCTGGTGGACGAAGCCCGACTGGCGAGCCCGGGCGCTCTGGCCGATCTCGCACCTCTACGGGTGGATTGCGGGGCGACGCATGCGCAGCCGCCGCCGCGCGCAGGTGCCGGTCCCTGTCATCTGCGTCGGCAATTTCACGGTGGGCGGTGCCGGCAAGACGCCGACGGCCGTCGCCATTGCCCGCGCCGCCAGCGCGCGGGGCCTGAAACCCGGTTTCCTGTCGCGCGGCTATGGCGGTTCGCTCGATGTTACCACCGTGGTCGATCCGCATCACCACCGCGCCCGTGCCGTCGGCGACGAGCCGCTGCTGCTTGCCCGCGAGGCGCTGACGGTCATCTCCCGAAAGCGCATCAAGGGCGCGTTGAAGCTGGTGGAAGAGGGCGCCGACCTCATCATCATGGACGACGGTTTCCAGAGCGCGCGGCTTGTCTTCGACTACGCGCTTGTCGTCATCGACACCCGTCGCGGCATCGGAAACGGCCACCTCGTTCCGGGCGGACCGGTGCGCGCGCCGCTCGGTGAACAGATGCGGCAGGCAAGCGCCCTGCTTGCGATCGGCGACGGCGCGGCGGCCGACAGGCTGATCCGCCAGGCCGCGCGCGCCGGCAAGGCGATCCATCCAGCAACGCTGGTGACGGTCGGTGCCGGCGATCTCGCAGGGCAGGCCGTCATGGCCTGGTCCGGCATCGCCGACAACGAGAAGTTCTTCCGGACCGTGCGGGAAACCGGCGCGCAGCTCCAGATGACGCGGTCCTTCCCGGATCACCATTTCCTCGGCGAGGACGAGGTGGCCGAGCTGCTTCAGCAGGCCGAAGACCTGGGCTGCGGGCTCGTCACCACGGCCAAGGACAGCGTGCGGCTCGGCGGCGGGCACGGGCGGTCTGAGGAATTGCAGGAAAAGAGCCGGGTGATCGAGGTGGAAATCCGGTTCGATGACCCGAAGGGCCCGGATGCGATCATCGACGCAGCGATCGCCAATGCGCGGCAGCGCAAGCTGCAACCCCCGGCGGGGTGAAACCCTAGAGCAATTCCGGTGAACGTAGGTTCACCTCCACTGCTCTAATTCTTTGTTTTTACGCATTTCCGGGCGCAAAACCGGGCACACTTTTGCTGGAAATGCTCTACCGCTTCTGCGTCGGCAGCGCGCCCGCGCGCTTCTCGGCATCGAGCGAGGCCGCGCAGCTGATATAGGCTTCCTGCCGCGCGACGCTCCAGTAGCGCAGTTCCTCGAGCGGGATCGTTTCGCCGGTCATCGCGCAGATGACGTGCGAACCCGGCATCAGGATCTGGAAATCGCCGTCGAGGTAGCGGATCTTCGCTTCCCGACTGCCGTTGCGGCCTTCAAAACGGTTCATCATCGATTTCAGTATCCGTATCACTGCTGGCAATTCCGCTTCGGCAAACGGTCCGTATCCGGAATTACGTCAAGAAAGCTTCATGGTGCATATCGCGGCGGGGGCCAAATTTCCAGCGCTTTCGCCGTTCAGCTGCGCCCGAACAGACGCTCGATATCCGACAGCTTCAGTTCGATATAGGTCGGGCGGCCGTGATTGCACTGGCCGGAGCCGGGTGTGGCTTCCATCTGCCGCAGCAGCGCGTTCATCTCTTCGGGCCGCATGCGCCGCCCGGAGCGCACCGAGCCGTGGCAGGCCATGGTCGCTGCGAGGTATTCGAGCTTTGCCTTGAGGCCGTTCGCCGTGTCCCACTCGGCAAGCTCGTCCGCCAGCTGGCGGATGAGGCCGGTCGCGTCCATCTCGCCGAGCATGGCAGGCGTTTCGCGCACCGCGATCGCGCCCGGCCCGAAGCGCTCGATGCCGAGCCCGAGTTTGGCGAACTCGTCGGCATGGGCGACCAGCCGGTCGCAATCGTCTTCCGGCAGGTCGACGATTTCAGGGATGAGCAGCGCCTGCGCGGGCACCGCGCGGGAATGCAGCGCGTTGCGCATGGCCTCGAAGACGAGCCGTTCATGCGCCGCGTGCTGGTCGACGATGACCAGCCCGTCCTGCGTCTGCGCGACGATATAGTTCTCGTGCAGCTGCGCGCGCGCCGCCCCGAGCGGGTGATGCTGCGGCGGTGCATCGTCCGGCACCGGCTCCTGCGCCGTGAAAACCGGCTCGCTGCGCGCCGATGGCGTTGCGAATTCGGCAAAGCCGGTCTGCGCGGCGCGAAGCGGCATCGATGCCGCCGGCTCGAACGGGCGATAGGGCGAGGCGGCGGGCGTCCAGGGCGTAGCGGGGCGCTGTGCTTCCGGCCGGAAGGCGCGCATCAGGCCGCTGGCGCCCGTCGTGGCCGCCCGGTCGCCCTCGCGTCCAAGCGCCTCGCGGATCGCGCCGATGACGAGGCCGCGAACCAGCCCCGGATCGCGGAAGCGCACGTCGGATTTGGCCGGATGCACGTTGACGTCCACCAGCGCCGGATCGATCTCGATGGACAGCACCGCGACCGGGTAGCGCCCGTGCGGAATGGTTTCGGCATAGGCCGCCCGCAGCGCCGACCAGAGAAGCTTGTCCTGCACGGGCCGGCCGTTTACGAAAGCGAACTGATGGAGGCTATTGCCGCGATTGAAGGTCGGCAGGCCGGCGAAGCCCGTCAGCCGCACGCTCTCCCGCTCCGCATCGATCTCGATGGCATTGTCGCGGAAATCCCGGCCGAGCACCTGTGCGATGCGCGCAAGGCGATCGGTCCCGGTCGCGGGAAATTCGAGCGTCGTCCGGTCGGAACCCGACAGCACGAAGCGCACATGCGGGAAGGCGATGGCCATGCGCCGCACGACGTCGGAAATCGCTGACGCTTCGGCCTTCTCGCTCTTCATGAACTTCAGCCGCGCCGGCGTGGCGAAGAAGAGGTCGCGCACCTCCACCACCGTGCCGCGGTTGGCCGCCGCCGGGCGCACCGGCTCGACCTTGCCGCCTGTCACGCTG
Source organism: Shinella sp. AETb1-6 (assembly GCF_009826875.1). Taxonomy (NCBI): domain Bacteria; kingdom Pseudomonadati; phylum Pseudomonadota; class Alphaproteobacteria; order Hyphomicrobiales; family Rhizobiaceae; genus Shinella; species Shinella sp. AETb1-6. The sequence goes on from NZ_WUMM01000004.1 coordinate 104,080, forward strand.
ATCTCGGCGCCTTCGCTGGCTTCCGCCGTGCGGCTAAGCAGCGAAAGGCGCGCGACCGAGCCGATGGACGGCAGCGCCTCGCCTCGAAAGCCGAGGGTGCGGATATCCAGCAAGTCGGTGTCGAGCTTGGAGGTGCAGTGCCGGCGGATCGCCAGTTCCAGCTCGCCGGGCGCCATGCCGCAGCCGTTGTCGGTGACGCGCAGCAACGTCTTTCCGCCGCCCGCGGTGGCGATCTCGATGCGCGTCGCGCCCGCGTCCAGCGCGTTTTCGATCAGCTCCTTGGCGGCGCTGGCCGGGCGCTCGATCACTTCGCCGGCCGCGATCTGGTTGATGAGGGTTTCGGAAAGCTGCCTGATGGTCATGGCGCCATTTTCGCGGATTCGCGCGGCCCCCGCCAGTGGTCTTGGCCGCTTATCCCGGCTTGCGCGTGCCTGATGCGGCCAAGAGATTTAATCAGGCTTTAATAAAATGCTGCGAACGTGCTGTTTGGCTTGTATGAGCACAAGCGTGCCGGTCGCCCGGCGGACGATTTCAGCGCGGCTGGCCGCTGTCATTCCCATGTCCAAGAGCGCGTGAAGCGCCGATCAGCATGTTAGCGGGAATGCCAGACAGGCAGGGGTGGCCAATATGAATGATGTAGCGCCGTCAGACGCGCACATCCGGCTGGGAATGTTCGAGGCCGCGTGCGATATCCTCGCTGCGGCCGTGATCGTGTACGACAAGAACGACTGCCTCGTCTTCGCCAGCCGCCAGGCCCTTCGCTACTTTCCCATTCCCGTCGAAATGCTGACCCCCGGAACCCGCCTGCGCGATGTGCTGGGCGCGATCTTCGACAGCGGCATGCGCTATGGCATCACGCCGGATCAGCGACACAAGGCGATCAACCGCGAGGAATGGATCTCCAGCCGCATTTCCGCCCATTGGCGCGAGCAGCACGATGCCGTCGAGCGGGTTGGCCGCGACCGATGGATTCATTTCCGCAAGCGCCGCCTGCCGAGCGGCTACAATGTCAGCACCTTCGTCGATGTGTCCGAGCAGAAGAAGCAGGATGAGCAATGGCGCCTTGACCTCGAGCGCATCGCGCTGACCGAGGATATCCTGGAAACCCTGCCGTCTCCGGTCGTGATCAAGGATCGCAACCTGACCTACATCGCGGCGAACAAGGCTTTCTGCGCGATCTATGGGGCGAGCGCCGAAACCATCGTCGGGCGCTCTTCCTGGGCCTTTGCCGATCCGGAAACCGCCGAGCGGATCGAGCAGGGCGATCGCTCGGTCCTGAAGACCGGCGAACCGACCAGCCTGGCCGAACACATCATTCGCGCCGACGGTTCCGATCTCTACACCATCACCCACAAGTACCGCATCGGCGCACCCGAACATTACGTCATCGTCACCGTCATGCAGGACGTCACCGCCTATGCGCGCGATCAGGTTGCCGATCTTGCGTCGGCCGACGCGGTGCTGCGCGTGGCCGGCGGCTTCATCGAGGCGCAGAACTGCTTCGATCCCGTTCGCGAGGCCGAACACCGGCTGCTGCTCGATCAGCTGGACCCCGATGAACTGCGGACGATCGCCGGAAAGCGCGTGCTTGTCGTCACGGACAATCCGCATATCGAGGATATTCTGGTTGCAGCACTCAAGGCGCGTGGCGCGGAATGCTGCGCCGTTCGCAGCGTACCGGAACATCACGCCTTCCTCGCCGCCGCCGCTGCCGGCGGATTGAGCCTCGATTATATTGTCATCGACAGGAACCTGCCGGCGCGCGAGGCCATCGCCGACAATGACTACGGAATTGAAACGCGCCTGATCACGCCCGACGATATCGGCCCCGATTTCATGCGGACCCTCGTCGATAGCCACGAACTCCTGTCGGAGGACGCCTCGCCGCTCGGCGAGATCGTCGTCACGCCGGCAACCTTTGCCGACGACTGGTACATCGCAACCGACATCACGACGATGCTGCCCGGCGCGGTGGGTGACGTCGAGGTGCTGGTGGCGGAAGACAACCAGATCAACCAGTTCGTCTTCTCGCAGATCCTCGAGGGCATGGGCGTCTCGCACCGCATCGCCGAGAACGGGGAGGAGGCGGTCATGCTGTGGCGCAAGCACCAGCCGCGCCTCGTGCTGATGGATATTTCCATGCCGCTGATGAACGGCATCGATGCCGCCAAGGAAATCCGCGACGCGGAGAAGCTGACGGGCACGCGTACGCCCATCGTTGCCGTCACCGCCCAGGCGCTGAACGTGGACATGCAGAACTGCATGGATGCCGGCATGGACGATTACATCACCAAGCCGGTAAGCCCCGACATGATCGAGGCCATCTACCGGCGCTATGTGAACCGAAGGGCGGAGAAATCCGTCGCTTAGATCGGGAGAGGAAGGGTCAACCCCCCATATTTAGGGAGGTTGGTGGGCAGGACTGACGATGCCGCGCTATGCATTTGTTAACGCTCATGGCGCATCGTGAAGCAGTCTCCGGAGGTCGAGTGCAAGTACGGGTAATCATTAATGAAGTCTGCTGATCACGCGGCGCTGGATGTTTCCCAGACTGACCTCCATGCCATGGCCTATACCGACCCGCTGACCGGGCTGGGCAATCTGTACCGACTGCGTGACAAGGTTCGCCAGATCGCCAAGGAGCGCGAGGAGGACCCGGCGCCCTTCGCCATCGGCATCGCCAATCTCGACGGCTTCAAGCCCATCAACGATCTGTTCGGCCCCCGCGCCGGCGACGAGATCCTCTGCCAGGTCGCCCATCGCCTGAAAGCCTGCGTGCCGGATGGCGCCACCGTCACGCGCCATGGCGGCGACGAATTCGCCTTCGTGCTGCCGCTCGTCTTCGAACGCAAGGGCGCGGAGAAGATCGGCCAGATGCTGCGCGAGGTCCTGTCGGCGCCCTTCGATCTGGGCGACCGAAACGTGCGCCTGTCGGCCTCCTTCGGCTTTGCGATCTACCCCTTCGCCGGCGAGGACTTCACCGAGCTTCTGAAAAGTGCGGACACCGCGCTTTATCGCTCCAAGCGACGCGGCCGCGGCCAGATCACCGTCTATTCCCAGGAAATCGCCCAGGAGATGAAGCGGGCGACGCAGCTCGAACAGGCACTGCGCAACGCCATCATCGCCAACGAGGTGGATGTGCATTTCCAGCCGATCGTCAGCCTGCGCGATGATACGGTGGTCGGCTTCGAGGCCCTGGCGCGCTGGTGCGATGCCGATCTCGGCTATGTCTCGCCGGCCGTCTTCGTACCGCTCGCCGAGGAACGCGGTTTCATCGATGCGCTCTCCGACACGCTGCTGCGCAAGGCTGCCGAAGCGGCGCTTTCCTGGCCGAAGGAACTCTTCCTCTCCTTCAATCTCTCGTCCGCCCAGCTGATGGATCCGAAGACCGCCTTCAACACGCTGGCGATCCTCAACCGCGTGGGGCTGGATCCTCGCCGGCTGGAGCTGGAAATCACCGAAACCGCCGTCATGACGGATGCCGACACGGCCCAGAAGATCGTCTGCGAGCTGCGCGCGGCGGGCGTGCGCATCTCGCTGGACGATTTCGGCACGGGCCAGTCGAGCCTCGGGCGGCTGCGCGATTTCACCTTCGACAAGGTGAAGATCGACCGCGCCTTCGTCTCGCGTATTTCCAACGACAAGGCATCCGAGCACATCATCAAGGCCATCGTCACCATGTGCGAGGGGCTCGATCTGGCCGTCGTTGCCGAGGGCATCGAGGACTTCTCCGAGGCGCTGAAGCTCAAGGCGCTCGGCTGCGGCATGGGGCAGGGCTATTTCTACGGAAAGCCGGCGGACGCGGTGGCGACCATGCGCTACCTTGCCGATCGCTATGTCACCGTCGAGGGCCGCGCCGCATCCTAAGGGTGCGTTTACCAATTCTCAACGCTGTCCATTAGCGGGGCAGCAAGTGTTTCTCACTACCCTGCGTTCATGTCGGCGACGATGGGGGTGTGCTGAATGACGACGATCAAGGATATGCCCGTCCGGGCAAGCAATCGTTCCAGCGTGCGGCTTTTCGCGACGGTGAAGATCATGCACCAGTCGACGCGGGCGCGCGTCGTCGATCTCTCGCCCAGCGGCATGGCCTTCGATATCGAAAAACCCCTTCAGGTCATGCCGGGGCAGCTCGTGACGGTCGAGAGCGAGGAGCTTGGTCGCCTCAGCGGCACGGTGCGCTGGTATTCCAACGGCCGTCTCGGCATCCAGTACAAGCTGTCGACCAACGCGCTTGCGCAGATCACGTCCTATTTCCGTTTCTTCCACGAAGAGGTGCGTCCGGTCCTGCGCCGCTGACGCCCGCCATTTCCGTGCACGAAAAAGCCCGGTGGCGCTCGCCACCGGGCTTCTTTCGTTCAGCCTGAGGCTTATTCAGCCGGCTGCGTCGTGGAGGGCAGGGTGCCCGAAGTCGTCGACGACGTGGTCGAATTGTCGACCGGCTGGTTGGCCTGACGCTCGGAGACCTGCTGCGCCTTGGTCTTGAATTCCGGCGCTGCCTGCAGGCTTTCGGCGGTTTCGGTCGTGGTCAGCTTGACGTCGTCCGAATCCGGAACCTGCGTGATCGCGATCTTCTCGAACGGCACGGCAACCCACTTCTCGCCGATACCCAGGAAGCCGCCGACACCGATCACCGCAGCGTCAATGCCGCCGCTCTTTTCCATGATCAGGTCGGAGATCTTGCCGATGCTTTCATCGGCGCTGTTGTAGACCGACTGACCGATATAGGTGTTGGCGCTGATCTGCTCATCCGACTGGGCGGTCAGATACTCGTCACCGGCAGCGGCGGGAGCCTGGGCCGTGTCTTCGGTCGGGGTCGTGGCCGGCGTTTCGGCCGTGTTCTGGTCAGTCGTTGCGCCGGGGGTCGCAGCGGTGTCGCCGGGGGTCGTGCCCGTGGCGTCATCGTTGGTCATGCCGGGCTGCTGTTCCATCGTCTGGCCGGCTGCGGGCTGGTTGGTGTCCTGTGCATATGCCGCAGGAGCCAGGGCTGCGCCAAGGAAAAGTGCACCAGCGGCAACGGAGGTAAGAAGTTTCTTGCTCATGATAAACCTGCCTTTCGTCTCGTTGGTATCAAGGCGCGGCGGTCTCAAAGTGTCCTCCGCACCGGCTGATGCACACACAACGGTGACCCTGGGGTTTGGTTCCGATAAAATTTGCCTCATTTTTGATGTCCGCCATGCAAAAGGAGCGGCTCTTGCCCGGACAGGTCCCGGGCAGCCGCTCCCTCATATCGACGGTCAGGATCGCCCCTAGAGTTTGAAATGCGGCTCGAAACGGCCGTTCACCGTGATGCCCAGCTCGAAGGTCTGGCCGGCATGCGGATCCTTGTCGCGGGCGGCTTTATCCATGCCCTGCCACGCCGATGTCACCAAAAGGCGGTCGGCTTTTGCGCCGATGAAGGCGGGGCAGCTCGACTGCGAGGCCGGCACCAGGTGGCGGGCGATCTTCGTGCCGTCGGGCGTATAGACGTCCACCGCATTGGCGCCCCAGCGCGCGTTCCAGATCAGCCCGTCGGCATCGCAGACCGCACCGTCCACGCCGCCGGGCGTTGCCGACTGGTCGCTCAGCACCTGCGGCGCGCCGGTCGGCAGGCCGGTGGCCGGATCGAGCGTGACGCGCATGAGGTGGTTCACATCCGTGTCGGTGAAATAACCGACGCTGCCATCCGGCGAAAAGCAGATGGCATTGGGAATGGTGATATCGGAATAAAGCTTCGTCACCCGCTCGCCTGCGACGTGGTAGATCGCGCCGGCATGCGTTTCGGACTTGCGCCCCATCGTGCCGATCCAGAGTGCGCCGGACGGATGCACGCGTCCGTCGTTGGAGCGGTTGCCCGGCTTGTCTTCCAGCCTGGCGAAGGGGCTGAGCTTGCCATCGGCAACCGTGCGGATGAAGAGGCCCTTGTCGGATGCGATGAGCTGCCGCTCGGCATCGATGACGGCCAGCACGCTGCCGAGGAAAGGCAGGTCGTGCACGGTCTTCTTCATGGTGGCGAGTTGCAGCTCATGCAGCTTCTGCCCGATGATGTCGAACCAGAAGGCGGTGTCGGTCGCCGGATCGTAGGTCGGGCCTTCGCCCAGCGCGCTGTCGACATCGCACAGGACGCGGCCGGTAAATGCATGGGTGTCTGTCATCGTTTTCCTCCATAAACGGCATCATAGGCGTCGAGCGTGGCCTTGGCGCGCGTGCGCACCGCGGCGCCGTCCATGCCCACCTTGTAGAGACTGGAGCCGAGGCCGAAGCTGCGGATGCCGATGGCGGCATAATCGCCGAAGTTCTGATCCGACACACCACCCACGGCGGCGATTTCCAGGTCCGGCGGCAGGATGGCGCGGATCGCCTGGATGCCGGACGGGCCGAGCGCGCTGGCCGGGAAGAATTTCAGGCCCGTCGCGCCGGCCCGCGCGGCGGCAAGCGCCTCGGTGGGCGTAAAGACGCCCGGCATCGTGACCATGCCCTTGGCGGCGGCGGTGGAAATGACGTCAGGCTCGACATTCGGGCTCACCATCAGGCGCCCGCCGACATCGGCAAGGCGGTTCACGTCGTCGACGGTCAGCACGGTGCCGGCCCCGATGAGGCAGCCCTCCGGCGCCATCTTCACGGCGATCTCGATGGACTTGAACGGCTCCGGCGAGTTCAGGGGGATTTCGATGGCCGTGAAGCCGGCCTCGATCAGCGTGCCGACGACATCCTCCGTCTCGTGCGGCTTCAGGCCGCGCAGGATGGCGATCAACGGGTACTTCATCGGCGGGAAGGGGATGCGGCTCATTGTTGCGACTTTCTTCGAGCGTTCCAGCCGACGAGGTCGGCTACTTGAATGACTAGAGCGACCAGAGGGCCTTTGCGCCGGCGGCAAGGCCGTGACGCACCGCCGTATCGGCATCGATGACGGTAGGGGCGAGGCCCGCGGCGGCCAGCGCCTGTTCGTAGAGCATACCGAGCGAGCCCGACGCGACAAGCGTCACGGGCGTGTCCTTCGCCGCCAGCGAGAGGGCGCCGGCGATCTCGAGCCCGATCAGCGTGCCGGACAGACGCGCCTTGGCATCGTCAGATGAAAGCCCCGCAATCAGCGAGCCCGCCCGCACGGAAAACATCTGGCTCGTCGCCAGCGCCGGATTGGCGATCATGCGCGTGACGGCCGCCCGGAAGGCGGCATTGTCGGGAGCGATCGCGCCGGCATCGGCAACCGCGTGGCTGAGGATCGTGTTCTTCGCGATGGCGTCGAACAGTTCGCCCGTCATGAAGGTCGAGAAGCCCTCCACCTTGCCCGCCGAGAGCCGCACCCATTTGCTGTGGGTGCCCGGCATGCAGACGAGATGGTCGCCGTTGCCGAGTTCGGCGGCGGCACCGAGAAGCTGGGTTTCCTCGCCGCGCATGACGTCGGGTGCGGTCGCGTCGCGCTGGGCGAGGCCGGGCAGGATGCGGATGTCGGCCGCGACACCGGGCACCCGCACGGCGGCGGCGGGCATGGCGGAAAGGGCAGCCGGCGTGTCGAGATAGCCGGCCTCCACCCATCCCTGCTTCGCGCCGGCCATGCCGCAGATCAGCACGGGCAGGTCCTCGGGCGCGGAAATGGCGGCGAGATGGCTTTGCAGCACCGCGGCAAAGCCGGTGCGGGCTGCGGTCGTCATGCCTTCGCCGCTGCGGCGTTCGGCAAGGACGGTTTCGTCACGGCCGATGAGCCAGAGGCGAAAGCTGGACGTTCCCCAGTCCACGGCCACATAGGCGGCGTCGGTGGGGGAAGCGGTTTGGGTCATCAGAGCATGCCTCCATCGGCAATGAGCGTTTGTGCGGTGATGGCGGCGGATGCGTCCGATGCCAGGAAGAGACAGGGGCCCACCATATCCTCGGCAACGAGGGAGCGCTTCAGGCATTGCCGCGCGATGCCGGCGGCGGCATCGGCCTCGTCGACCCAGAGCCGCTTCTGCCGTTCGGTCAGCACCATGCCGGGCAAGATGGCGTTGACGCGGATATTGTCCGGCCCGAGCTTGCCGGCGAGTGACTTCGTCAGGCCGATGATGCCGGCCTTCGCCGTGGCATAGGCGGGTAGTTCTCCCATATTGAGCAGGTAGGCGATGGAGGAGAAGTTGACGATCGCCCCGCCGCCGCCCCGGCGCATGGCCGGCACGACCGCCTGCGCGGCGAAGAACTGGTGGCGCAGGTTTACCGCCTGGCTTTCGTCCCAGCCATCGGGCTCGATGGCGTCCAGTTCCTGCCGATCGTCGCGCGCGGCATTGTTGACGAGAACGCGGATGCCGCCGAGCACGGAGATCGCCTCATCGATCGCGCCGCGCAGGGCCGCGATGTCGCGCAGGTCCGCCTTGATGAAATGAGGCCGGTGGGCGGCCGTTTCGGCCAGTTGCGCGACCAGGGCGCGGCTTTCGGCTTCGGCGATGTCGAGAAAGGCCACGCGGGCGCCCTCGGCGCAAAAGGCCGCGACCAGCGCCGCCCCGATTCCCGAACCGCCGCCGGTGATCAGAACGCCCTGTCCCGCCAGGTCCGGATAGCGGCTCGCCATCGTCTCCTCCCATTTAGTTCCATTATTCGGAACGGAGTTTGATTATTCGGAATTATTTCGCTAGGCTGCCGCCCTGTCAAGAGTTGAGCGGAGCGGCGCAGATGGCGACGGAGCAGAAAGACGAGACGGTCGGCACCGGCACGCTGGGCAAGACGATGGCCGTGCTGGAGGCCGTGGCGCTTGCCGAGCGTCCAATGCGGTTCACGGATATTCTCGCGGTCAGCGGCCAGCCACGCGGCACCTTGCACCGCCAGCTGACCCATCTCGTACAGGAGGGCCTGCTGGAGCTTCGGGCCGACCACGTCTATCTGCCGGGCCTGCGCCTCCTGAAACTTGCCTCGGCGAGCTGGGCGCGCAACGAGTTCCGCGCCGTGGCTGCACCGTTCCTGGAGGCGCTGCACGCGCAGACGGGCGAGACGGTGCATCTCGGTGTGCTGCGTGGCCGCGAGATCATCTATCTCGACAAGGTGGAAAGCCGTCAGGCGGTGCGGATGAATTCGCAGATCGGCAATGCCTCGCCGGTCTATTGCACGGGGGTCGGCAAGGCCGCGCTCTCTACCCTTGATGATGCCGCGCTGGAGGTAGTTCTCTCAGGCATCGAATTCCGCCGCTTCACGCCGCAGACGCTTGTCGACCGCGCGGCGCTGCTCGGCGAGCTGGAAGCGGTGCGCCGCAGCGGCGTGGCCTTCGACCGGGAAGAGCATGAGCCGGGCATCCGGTGCGTCGCCGCGCCGGTCTGCGACGCTGCCCGCTCGCTGGTCGCCGGCATTTCCGTCACGGGACCGGCTTATCGCGTGGGGCAGGAAAAGCTGGAGGCCTGGGTACCCCTCGTGCGGCAGGCGGCCGGTGCGATCAAGAATGAGTTGGATGCGCGCCTTGGTCCACAACGCTGACGCGATCGCTGATGTACGTAACCGGACAAAACCCATCTTATCACCGCATTTTACGGTAAATTAGAAAATCGCGCTGGACGTGAGCGGAGGGGCTCATTAGCTTCATTGTCGACAAGCCCACGGGCTGCGTCGCTCATCGCGGCTTGAGGCGCGATCCATCGGAAATACTTGCATTGGGATACGGGGGTTCCTGAAGCAAGCAGTGTATCGTGTTGGCAGTCCTGCCGCACTTTCGCATGCGTGCTGAGGGAAGGTGATTATGGCGGATCGACTTCATAGGGATTCTGCGAAGTTTCATCAGCGGTGGGATTCTGGCCCGTCGGCGATGGGATCGGAATCGGATATTGCCGACACTCTGCTGGCCATCGCGCATCGCCATGGCCTCAACGGCTACATCCTGATCAACGTGCCGTCGGAAGCGCCGACGAATTTCTCCTCGCATGTTCTCATGACGTCCTGGCCGAAGGACATGCTCCAGGCCTACGACAATGCGGGTCTCATTTTCGGCAGTCCCGTCATCGAGCATCTGCGGCAGAGCACGACCCCCTTCTCTTACGATGCCGAACACACCAACCGCCGCCGTGCGGATGGCAAGTCGGAGATCGCCATGCGCCTGTTCGAGGGCCATGGCCTGCCGCGCGGCGCCTATTTTCCGGCGCACAATTCCGCCGGCCTGCGCGGCGCGCTCGCCTTCGGCGGCACGCGTGAGGCTCTGCGGCCCGACGAGATGGCGGAGCTGAATGCCATCGCCAATCTCGTGTTCACCCAGGTTCTCGAACTGCGGGCGCGCCGGCGCGAGAACGTGTCGCTGTCGCGCCGCGAGATCGAGTGCCTGTCCTGGGCCTCGGCCGGCAAGACGAGCGTGGAGATGTCGGAAATCCTCGGTCTCTCGGAATATACCGTGAACCATTACCTGAACCGCGCGACGCGCAAGCTCGACGCGGTCAACCGGGTCCAGGCCGTCGTCAAGGCGATCAGGGCCGGGCTTTTGAACTGATGGGAAGACACCTTGTGACTGTCTGGAATGCGCGTGGTCCCGCTCCAAATGCTCAAGGGGAGAAATGAACAGTGCGGGGCACCAATGACTGCTGACGAAAAAAGCAGCGAGGAATACCAGGTAAACGACGACGCTGCTGAGATTGCCGGGCTGGCGACCCAGTTCGACATCGTGCGCTACATGCGCCGGCGCTGCGAACAGTATGGTCTGAAATATTTCATCGTCTTCAATCTGCCGGGTTTCGAGGCGGAAAAGCTCTCGGCCTATTCCATCGTCAGCAACTGGCCCCAGGAAGTTCTCGCCAAATACGATGCCATGCGCATGGTCCGCCACAGCGTCGGCATCCGTAAGCTGCGGCTGACCACCGTGCCCTTCTCCTACGACATGCGCGATTGGCTCGGCGAGGCGGGCGCTGATCCGGAATTCGGCGACCTGCTCGAAATGATGACCGATCACGGCATGCTGGTCGGCCACTTTTTCCCGGTGCACGATGCGCTCGGCAACCGGGGCGCCGTCGTCTGGGGCGGCGACGATTTCGCGCTCAAGCGCGAAGACCGTCTGATGCTGCAGATGATCTCCGTACACCTGTTCAATCGGCTTGCGGAAATCGGCTCGGCCTGGAAGACCGGCCAGATCGTGCTGACCGAGCGCGAAGTCCAGTGCCTCAGCTGGACCGCTGCCGGCAAGACGAGCCTGGAGATCGCGGAGATCCTGGGATTGTCGGAGCACACCGTCAATCACTACCTCAACCAGGTCACCCGCAAGCTGGAAGCGGTCAACCGCACCCAGGCGGTCGTGAAGGCGATCCGCCGCGGTCTCATTACCTGACGCCGCCATTTTTGCCGCAGGCCTTGAGCCTCCCGTCACAGACAAAGTCGTTGGCGACGGCCCTCGCGTGCACTATCTACGGACAGGGCCGGCGATCGCACGGCGGGGTCTGAAGAGGATGTCATGACGGATGTAAGCAAGGAACAGGTGCTGGAACGGCTGCGCACGGTGCGCGGCCCGGATATGGACGGCAACATCGTCGACATGGGCCTCGTTTCCGATGTCTTCATCTCCGATGGCAAGGCGTACTTCTCCATCACCGTGCCGGCCGAGCGCGCCCGTGAGCTCGATCCCATGCGTGCCGCCGCCGAGCGGGTCGTCAAGGAAATCCCCGGCATCAAGGCGGCCATGGTGGCGCTGACGGCGGACAAGCGCGCGGCGTCGGGTCCGGCTGCCGCCCGCGCTCCGGCCCCGCAGCCGCCCGGCCGCGGCGCTGCGCATGATCATGCTGGCCACGCCCATGCCGCGCCGGGTCAGCCTCCGCAGCGCGCGAAATCCGGCATTCCGGGTGTGGGTGCCATCATCGCGGTCGCCTCCGGCAAGGGCGGCGTCGGCAAATCCACCACCTCGGTCAACCTGGCGCTCGCGCTGAAGGCCAACGGTCTGCGTGTCGGCATTCTCGATGCCGATATCTACGGCCCCTCCATGCCGCGTCTCCTGAAGATCTCCGGTCGCCCCCAGCAGATCGAGGGCCGCATCATCAAGCCGATGGAAAACTACGGCATCAAGGTCATGTCCATGGGCTTCCTCGTCGACGAGGAGGTGGCGATGATCTGGCGTGGACCGATGATCCAGTCCGCGCTCATGCAGATGTTGCGGGAGGTCGCCTGGGGCGAGCTCGACGTGCTCGTCGTCGACATGCCGCCCGGCACGGGCGATGCCCAGCTGACCATGGCGCAGCAGGTGCCGCTGGCCGGTGCCGTCATCGTCTCGACGCCGCAGGACCTTGCGCTCATCGATGCGCGCAAGGGCCTCAACATGTTCTCCAAGGTCGAGGTGCCCGTGCTCGGCATCGTCGAGAACATGAGCTATTTCATCGCGCCCGACACCGGCAACCGCTACGACATTTTCGGCCATGGCGGCGCGCGCAAGGAGGCCCAGCGCATCGGCGTGCCCTTCCTCGGCGAGGTGCCGCTGACCATGGACATCCGCGAGACCTCCGATGCCGGAACGCCGGTCGTGGTTTCCAACCCGGAGGGCGCGGCGGCGAAGACCTATCGCGCGATCGCGACCCGTGTCTGGCAGGAACTCGAAACCGTGCAGGGCAAGGGCGCCCGCGGTGCGCCCGCCATCGTCTTCGAATAGGCTGGCCGGCCGACGCCGCTCGCGGTTGCTGACACCATGATCAAGGCCTCCGATCCTGGCCGCCGGATGCGCGGTCGGGGAGGGGGCCTTGATTTTTATGTTGCGCCGCGCAATATCCCCAGCCTGCCGCGCGCCGGTATGTAACAGGCCGGTATGTAACAGGAGTGTGTGCGATGGTCCGTTTCGGAGCCATTCGCCGGTGATCACCGTCTTCCGTCCCGATGGCGCGGCGCAAGCCCTGCCCGCTGAGACCGATTCCGCCGCCGCGGAGGCCCTTGCGGGTGCTGTGTGGGTCGATCTGGTCGAGCCGACCCGTGCCGACGAGGCGCTGGCCGAGCGCATGCTCGGCATCGAAATCCCGACCCGCGACGAACTCAAGGACATCGAGCCCTCCAGCCGCCTCTATACGGATGGCAATGCCGCCTACATGACGGCGTCGCTGATGGTGAAGGCCGAAAGCGACCTCCCGTTCCTCACTGACGTCGCCTTCATCCTGACGCCGGAACGGCTGCTGACCGTCCGCTATGCGGAGCCGCGCTCCTTCGAGATATTCCGAACTGCCATGCGCCGCATTCCCGGCGGCTGTTCCTCGCCCACCGTCATGGTGACGCGCCTGCTCGAGACCATCGTGGACCGCACCGCCGAAATCCTCGAGATCGCCGTGACGCGGGCCGACAAGCTCTCGCTCGAAGTCTTCGGGGACAAGCGGCATCTTGCGCGCCGGCCGCCGCGCTACCTGGAGGATCGGGTGGTGCAGGTCTCCGCGTTGCACCGCCTCATCGCGAAGACGCGCGACAGCCTGATGTCGCTGTCACGCGTCCTGACCTTTCTGCATGGCCTGCCCGCGCTGCAGTCCGATCGCGACAGCCTGGAACTCTGCCGCACGGTGACGCGGGATGTGCAGTCGCTGTCCGAGCATGCCAATTTCGTTGCCGGCAACATAACATTCCTGCTGGACGCCTCGCTCGGCCTCATCAGTCTCGAGCAGAATGCGATCATCAAGATCTTCTCGATCGCCTCGGTGGTGCTGTTGCCGCCGACGCTCATCGCCTCCATCTACGGCATGAACTTCGAATTCATGCCGGAACTGCATGTCGCCTATGCCTATCCGCTCACCCTTGTGGCGATGGTGCTGTCGGCGATCCTTCCGTTTTTCTTTTTCCGCTGGAAAGGCTGGCTTTGACGCCTGATCGTCCCATGCACGCAAGTACCGGCAGCGCAGCGCATCCTGAAAGCCGCCCGCGCGCAATGTTTCTTCTGGCGCTCGGCTCGGTCGGCGTCGTCTATGGCGATATCGGCACCAGCCCGCTCTACGCCTTCCGCGAAGCGCTGCGGCCGGTTTCCGGCGATGGCCTCGTGCGCGAGGAGGTGATCGGCCTCATCTCGCTGATGATCTGGACGCTGACGATCATCGTCACCATCAAATACGTACTCTTCCTGCTGCGCGCCGACAACCACGGCGAAGGCGGAACGCTGTCGCTGCTGGCACTCTTGATGAAGACGGCCGGCAAGCACGCGCCCATCCTCTTCTTCATGGGCGCGGCCGGCGCGGCGCTCTTCATCGGCGACGCCATGATCACGCCGGCGCTGTCGGTGCTGTCGGCCGTCGAGGGCCTGACGCTCGTAACACCCGCTTTCGGCGATTATGTCGTGCCCATATCGGTGGTCATCCTGGTGCTGCTCTTTGCCGTGCAGTCGCTCGGCACCGCCGCCGTCTCGAAATTCTTCGGGCCGATCACCGCCATATGGTTCATTGTGCTGGGTCTCGGCGGCATCACGCATATTTCCGATGATCTCGGGATTCTCGCGGCCTTCAATCCCTATTACGCGGTGCATTTCATGGCGACGGAGGGCTATCTCGGCCTCGTCGTTCTGGGTGCGGTCTTCCTGACGGTCACCGGGGCCGAAGCGCTTTATGCCGATCTCGGCCATTTCGGCCGCCGGCCCATTCAGTGGGCGTGGTTCTGCCTGGTCTTCCCGGCGCTCACCCTGAATTATCTCGGGCAGGGCGCGCTGGTGCTGGCCCGGCCGGAAACGGTTTCCAACCCGTTCTTCCTGATGTTCCCGAAATGGGCGCTGCTGCCGGTGGTCATCCTCGCCACGGCTGCCACGATCATCGCCAGCCAGGCGGTCATCACCGGCGCCTTCTCGCTCACCCGCCAGGCCATCCATCTTGGCTTCCTGCCGCGTATGGAGATCTTCCACACATCCGAGACGCAGACCGGGCAGATCTACCTGCCGGCGGTCAACACCGTCCTGCTGCTCGGCGTCATGCTGCTGGTCTTCCTCTTCGGCTCTTCCGAATCGCTCGCCACCGCCTACGGCATCTCCGTGACCGGCGCGATGGTCGTGACGACGGTGCTCGCCTTCGAATTCCTGCGTGCACGCTGGCACTGGAAGCCTCTCACCGCTGCCATGGTGCTTCTGCCGCTCTTCCTGCTGGAGTTGACCTTCCTCGGCGCGAACCTGCTCAAGATCCATGACGGCGGCTACGTCCCGGTCGCCATCGCCGCCGGTGTGGTGGTGATCATGTGGACGTGGACGCGCGGCACACGCATCCTGCGTGACAAGACGCGCCGCATCGAGGTGCCGATGTCGGCCTTCGTGAAGTCGCTGGAAAAGCACAGCACGCATGCCCCCGTGCAGGTTCCCGGCACGGCGATCTTCCTGACGAGCGACCCGGATTTCGCCCCCGCGGCCCTGTTGCACAACATCAAGCACAACCACGTCCTGCACGAGCAGAACTTCGTGCTGACCATCACGACGGCCAACAAGCCGCGCGTGGCTCCGGCCGACCGCTTTACCGTGGAGCGCATCTCCGAGCGCTTCTCGCGCATCGAGATGCGCTTCGGCTTCATGGAAACGCAGAACGTCTCGCAGGCGCTCGGCGTGATGCGCAAGGCGGGGCACAAGTTCGACATCATGTCGACCTCGTTCTACCTCGGCCGCCGCAAGCTGGTGCCCGATGCGCAGTCCGGCATGCCCATGTGGCAGGACCGCCTGTTCATCGCCCTGGCCGACCTCGCCACCGACCCTTCCGACTATTTCCGCCTGCCGACGAATCGCGTGGTGGAACTCGGCTCGCACGTCGTCATTTGAGCCGCCGGTCGGCCATATTCGCGACCTTCTGACAAAAACGTGAAGGGGAGGCCCGTGCCTCCCCCCAACCATTTATCAGCATTAACCAACCATCAAGGTTAATGCTTCATTTTACCCTGACAGCGAGCCGCTTCGGGCCCGTGCCTCGGCGCGGCTTGGCTCCCATACAAAAATATCCGGGCAGCAAGGCACGCCGGTCGTTCATCGGCGCGGTCGCCCGTACATGCGTGCGGAGTAGTCAGTTGCGTAAGCGTAACATTCGTCATGCCGGGGCAGGCCGCTTCTTCGACTATCTGAAGCGGGAATGGAAAATGCCTTTGGCCCTGGCCGCCGGCCTCGTCGCCAGCGTGCCGACCCAGGCCGCGCATACCGACCTTGCCACCTATCTGGCGGGGCTCAACCGCAAGGGCGGCAACCAGAACATGGTGCTCACCCGTTCGCCCGCCGGCTCGGTGCATGAAATCGAAATCTCCTTTGCCGATGCGATGATCACCGGCGGCGTCGAGAGCGGGGCGGGTGTCGACCTGCCCGATGGCGGCAAGGCGGCGCTGCGCAGCGAACACAAGGGCCAGGGTGGCATTCCCGACGAGGACCGCATCAACCGCCGCGACAAGAAGGGCCGTATCGTCGCGGTGATGCCGGTCAGCCCGCCGAAGGACTTCACCGCCGGCTCGATCCTGGAACGCACGTCCTCGCTTCTGTCGCCGGTCTTCAACGACGGTCAGCGCATGGTCTTCGCGCGGGCCGACATTCGCGGCAAGGAAATCCAGATCGCCACGGCCTTCTACAAGAAGACGCCGGTCCGCAAGAACCCGGGCGTATCGCCCGTCATCGCCGATCTCGTCACCAGCGACAAGGCCGATATCCTCGCGACCGCCTATGCCCGCGTCGAGCCGGATTATGCGCGGGAATCGCCCTTCGATTCGATCCTGAAGCCGAAGGACGAGACCGGCCGCTTCATCCCGGAAATCGCGCCGGAGGATCATGCCTGGGCCGCGACCGCGCTGCCGCCGGGCGTCTTCACCGAGAAGGAACAGAAGTGCCTGGCGGAGGGCGTCTATTTCGAAGCGCGCGGCGAAGAGCTGAAGGGCCAGGCCGCCGTTGCCCAGGTCATCCTCAACCGCGTGCGCAATCCCGCCTATCCCGATACGATCTGCGGCGTGGTCTACCAGAACCAGAACTGGCGCAACCGCTGCCAGTTCTCCTTCGCCTGCGACGGTATTCCCGATCTCATCCTGTCGCCCTGGCACTGGAAGACGGCCAAGGAAATCGCCATGGCGGTCACGGCCGGCAAGATCTGGATCGACGAGGTCGGCTCCTCGACCCACTATCACGCCACCTACGTCAAGCCGCCGTGGGGCCGGACCATGCAGCGCGTGGCAAAGATCGGCAAGCACATCTTCTACCGCACCTATGGCGGTGGCTGGAGCTGAGCCCGCTGGCTGCTGTGGTGAGTCCGCGCCACAGCGCAGGCGATTCCCGGGACAGAGAGTCGCGCTTCCCGTGAACTTCCGATCAATCCATTGATTTTATTATATATATTTGCTGCGGCGCAAAGCTCCGCCACGCCTTGACTATGCCGGCACCTAAAACTATGTTGCGCCCGACTTCGAAAGGGGTCGGATATGGCTTGAATCCTAGCCTTCAATATGTCCGCATTGGGGCGAACGCCTCATCGGAAGCAAGCAGGAGGATGCCATGGCCGACGATCAAAAGGGAAGTCTGGAAGACCGGCTGAAGCGGCTCGACGCGGAACTCGCGGACAAGCGCAAGTCAGACGGGGCGGAAGAAGCCGCCGAGGCGAGGGCAGCTGCGAGCCGTTCAGGCTATGCGGTCGCCATGAAGCTCTCGAGCGAGTTCGTCGCTGCCGTGATCGTCGGGGCGCTTCTGGGCTATCTTTTGGACCATTTTGCGGGTACAGGGCCGTGGGGAATGATCGTATTCCTCCTTCTCGGCTTCGGTGCCGGCGTTCTGAACGTCATGCGCGCCGCCGGCATGGTGGCTTCGCCCCATCCGGTCGACAGGCTGGCCGGGCGGCAGCCCGGCAAGGCCGGCGGCGGACGGGACGAGACCGATAAGAAGGACGGCGTCTGACGACGCGGTCCGCATAGTGGGTGACTTCCGTCGCAAGGCGGGCAAGCGAGAGAGATAAGCGGTGTCCAACGATCCGACCCATCAGTTCCTGGTCAACAAGATTGTTCCGATCGAAATCGGCGGTATCGATTTCTCGTTCACCAATGCCTCGCTGTTCATGGTCGCCACCGTCGCGGCCGGCATCGGCTTCCTCTATTTCACCACCGGCCAGCGCGGCCTGGTGCCGAGCCGCATGCAGTCGGTCTCGGAAATGTCCTACGAGTTCATCGCCTCGATGCTGAGGGAAGGGGCGGGCAGCCACGGGATGAAGTTCTTCCCGTTCGTCTTCTCGCTCTTCATGTTCGTGCTGACGGCAAACATGCTCGGCATGGTGCCGTACTTCTTCACCGTCACGAGCCAGATCATCGTCACCTTCGCGCTGGCCATGCTCGTCATCGGCACGGTCGTGGTCTACGGCTTCTACAAGCACGGCTTCGGCTTCCTCAAGCTCTTCGTGCCGTCGGGTGTTCCCGGTGCGCTTCTTCCGCTGGTCATCTCGATCGAGGTCATCTCGTTCCTCTCGCGTCCGATCAGCCTCTCGATCCGTCTCTTCGCAAACATGCTGGCGGGTCACATCACGCTGAAGGTCTTCGCAGGCTTCGTCACCTCGCTCAGCGCGCTTGGCGCCGTCGGCGTCGCCGGTGCGATCCTGCCCCTTCTCATGACCGTCGCCCTGACCGGTCTCGAATTCCTCGTGTCGTTCCTGCAGGCCTATGTCTTCGCAGTTCTGACATGCATGTACCTCAACGATGCCGTGCATCCGGGTGGTCACTAGGGAATAAAGTCGTCGGTGCCTCCGGGCGCCGCTCACAAGCCGCAACAACCCATTCAAGGAGTTCAACATGGAAGCGGAAGCAGCAAAGTACATCGGCGCAGGTCTTGCCACGTTCGGTCTCGCCGGCACGGCTCTCGGCCTCGGCAACATCTTCGGCAACTACCTGGCCGGCGCTCTGCGCAACCCGTCTGCTGCTGACAGCCAGTTCGGCCGTCTCGTATTCGGCTTCGCCGTTACGGAAGCTCTGGGCATCTTCTCGCTGCTCATCGCTCTCCTTCTCCTCTTCGCCGTCTGATATCGGCTGAGGACTGGACCATGGCCCGCAAGGGCCGTGGTCCATCGTACGTTCCGTACATGATCTGAGAGTGCCCCCCTGGAGGTCAGCATGTCTGTGACCTTGGCATCGGCCGAGTCCACCCCCTTCGAAATCGCCCAGGCGGAAACTCCTGCGGATACGCATGAGACCCCTGCGGATACGCATGCGGCTCAGCCGGCAGGCGAAGTGCACACCGAAACGGGTGTTGCCCATGGCGGCGAGCACGCTTCCGGCGTCTTCCCCCCGTTCGACCAGACCACGTTCGCATCGCAGCTCCTTTGGCTCGCGATCACGTTCGGTCTCTTCTACCTTCTCATGTCGAAGGTCGTCATTCCGCGCATCGGCGGCATCCTGGAGACGCGTCACGACCGCATCGCGCAGGATCTCGACGAAGCGTCCCGCCTGAAGGCGGAAGCCGACGCAGCGATCGCTTCCTACGAACAGGAACTCGCCGCGGCCCGCGCCAAGGGCAACGCGATCGCCGCGACAGCGCGCGACGAAGCCAAGGCCAAGGCCGACGCCGAGCGCGCCAAGATCGAAGCCTCGCTGCAGGACAAGATCGCCGGTGCGGAAACGCGCATCGCCGAAATCAAGGCCAAGGCGCTTGCCGATGTCGGCACGATCGCCGAGGAAACGACCGCAGCCGTCGTCGAACAGCTGATCGGTGCCAAGGCCAGCAAGGCCGAGATCGCTTCGGCCGTGAAGTCGGCAGCGGGCGAATAAGGAGGATACCATGGCATTCGACGCAACATTCTATGCCTTTGTCGGCCTCCTGCTGTTCCTTGCCCTCATCGCCTATCTCAAGGTTCCGGGCATGATGGGCAAGGCTCTCGACGCCCGCGCCGAGAAGATCCAGAACGAGCTGGCGGAAGCCAAGCGTCTTCGCGAGGAAGCCCAGCACCTGCTCGCCGAATACCAGCGCAAGCGCAAGGATGCCGAGGCGGAAGCCGCAAGCATCGTCGCGGCCGCTGAACGCGAAGCCAGCGCGCTGACCGCCGACGCCAAGCAGAAGACCGAGGAATACGTCACCCGCCGCACGGCGCTCTCCGAGCAGAAGATCAAGCAGGCGGAAGCCGACGCGATCAATGCCGTGCGGGCCGCCGCCGTCGACCTGGCCGTCGCGGCCGCCGAGAAGGTCATCGCCGCCAAGGCCGATGCCGCAACCGGCAACGCCCTCTTCAACAACGCGATCAGCGAAGTGAAGAGCCGCCTCAACTGAGGCCGCCATCACCGATGTCTTAGAAAAGGCCGGAGCGATCCGGCCTTTTTTGCGTCCGGCCTGTGCCGAGCCTCGATCTGTGCTGGGCCTCGATGCTGGCAGGCAGACGCGAAATCTTCGCACCTCTGCCGGATGGCAGCCAAGCGTACGCGCGTCGAGATATCCGCCCGGAGCGGATGATCGGCGTCTGGACGGAGGGGCGGATCACTCCTTGCGCAGTGGACGAAAACTCATGCGGTGGAGGCGGCAGGGGCCGATCGATTCGATGGCGGTGCGGTGCACCTGTGTCGCGTAACCGGCATGCACGGCAAAGCCGTATCCCGGATAGGTTTCTTCCGCGCGCGCCATCATCCTGTCGCGCATCACCTTGGCGACGATCGATGCGGCCGAGATCGAAACGGAAAGCGCATCCCCCTTGATGACGGCGCGGCCCTCGCAGGCAAGGCCGGGCGGCACGTCGCGGCCGTCCGTCAGCACCAGTTTCGGCGCCACTTCGAGGCCTGCGACGGCGCGGCGCATGGCATCGAGGCTCGCCTTGCGGATGTCGATCGTATCGATGCGCCGCGAGGAGCTGGAGGCGACGGATACGAAGGCGGTTTCCATGATACGGGCGAACAGCATTTCGCGCCTGGCGGCGCTCAACTGCTTGGAATCGTGAAGACCCTCGGGAATGTTGTCCGGATCGAGCACCACAGCAGCCGCGACGACGGGCCCGGCGAGAGGCCCGCGCCCGGCCTCGTCCGTGCCGGCGACCGGCCAGAGGCCGCGCTTTCTCGCCGCCATTTCCATCGAGAAATCGGGCCCTTCGGGCATATCGAAAAGAAGGCGGGAATCGGAGGATGTGCTCTTGGCCATGCGGGGACCTTGCACATCCGTCCGATTCCCTGCAAGTCCTCCGACAGGGGCGGCGGTCGGAGGAACACCCGGCGCGTCCAGGGGATGACGCTACCGGAAGAGGTTTTGCAAGATCTGCACCGGCGCGGCGCGGATCTCACACATTCAGTTCAAGAGCACGATGCCTGTCCCGGTGACATCGAATCCGTGCGCGCGTCGCGCTGGCACCATCACAGCAAGGACAACTGCACGCCGCTGCCCGAGGGCGGAACGAACTGGTCGCCGGAGAGGTTGCGGCGCGTCCGCGTCAGCTCCAGCCGCTTGCTGGCCATCTCGAAGCGCCGGGCGATCTGCCACGCATAGGGGCCGGCGCCTTTCATGCGCTTGCCGAATTCCGCGTCGTAATCCTTGCCGTCGCGCATGGAGCGCACGAGCGACATGACGTGGCGGTAGCGGTCCGGGTAGTTGCGCAGCAGCCATTCGCGGAAGAGGGGGCTCACCTCCAGCGGAAGGCGCAGGAGAACATAGCTCGCCTCCATCGCCCCTGCCGCCTTGCCCGAATCGAGCACCTTCTCGATCTCGTGGTCGTTGAGGCCGGGAATGATCGGCGCCATCATGATGGCGGTCGGAATGCCGGCATCGGAGAGCGCGCGGATTGCTTCCAGCCGGCGTGACGGGGTCGCCGCGCGCGGTTCCATGGTGCGGGCGAGCTTGCGGTCGAGCGTCGTCACCGACATGCCGACCCAGGCAAGGCCACGGGCGGCCATGCGGGCGAGAATGTCGATGTCGCGCATGACGAGCGCCGACTTGGTGACGATCGACACCGGATGGTTGGCCTTGTCGAGCACTTCGAGGATCTGGCGCATGATGCGCCATTCCTTCTCGATGGGCTGGTAGGGATCGGTATTGGTGCCGATGGCGATGACACGCGGCTTGTAGCCGGGCTTGGACAATTCCCGTTCGAGCAGCTTCGGCGCATCCGGCTTGGCGAAGAGCTTCGCCTCGAAGTCGAGGCCGGCGGACAGACCCATGAAGGCGTGGGTGGGCCGCGCAAAGCAATAGATGCAGCCATGCTCACAGCCGCGATAGGGATTGATCGAGCGGTCGAAGGGAATATCCGGCGATTCGTTGCGGGTGATGATGGTGCGCGGCTTCTCGACCTGGACTTCGGTGCGGAAGGGCGGAAGCTCCTCCAGCGTCTGCCAGCCGTCGTCGAAGCTCTCCCGCGTCACCGGCTCGAAGCGGCCGGTGAAGTTGAGCCCTGCGCCCCGGCCGCGCCGGCGTTCTCCATCGACGCGCATGCCCGTATCAGCCAGCAGCGCTTCGGCAACATCCTTCGTATGGCCGGGCGCAAGGGCGCCCTGCCTGAGGTTTGCAAGATCGTTCATGGCTATCTCCGGCGGAGCATCTCGCCCCGGTTCAATGACTATATTCCTATAATCGAAACGAGAACAATGCAAGAACAAAATCGCACCCGCTAACCATATCGCCTAACCATGCGGCGATGTGCCGGCCTTGCAACGGTGGAAATTGATGCTGCGATGCGGTAGGGAGATATATGCTGACGATCATCATCGAATGCCGGGACAACGAGGCCGAGCTTGCACAGACGCTGTCGGCGCTCGTGCCGGGCGCGGTCGAGGGAGTCGTGCGGGAGGTGGTCGTGCTCGATCACGGCTCGCGCGACGGTTCCGCCCGCGTGGCCGATGCCGCAGGGTGCCGGTTTCTCACCAGCTGGGACATGAAGGATGTGGTGCGCGCGGCGCGCGGCGACTGGCTGCTCCTGCTCGAGCCCGGGGCGCGGCCGATGACCGGCTGGGTCGATGCCATCGTCGACCATGTCTCGGTCAGTGCCGGCCCGGCGCGGTTCACCGGCTCGCGCAATCACCGCAGGCCGTTCCTGAAACGCTTCGGGCGCCGCGCCTCACCGCTCGAGCAGGGCTATCTCGTCAGCAAGCGGCAGGCAGCGGCCGCCGTGCGCACGGGCATGTCCCTGTCCGACATCGCAAAGGGCACCAAGACCTTTTCGCTCGTTGCCGAGATCGTGCCCGCCTGGGCGATCAAGGCGATCCGCGCGCAGCTGGTGGCGGGCTGAGGCGGTTCAGCCGGCCGAGCGCTTCAGGTGCTCGTCGAGACGCGGCATGATTTCCACGAAATTGCAGGGCATGTGCCTGTAGTCGAGCTGCGCCTTGAGGATGCCGTCCCAGGCGTCCTTGCAGGCGCCGGGCGAGCCGGGCAGCACGAAGATGAAGGTGGCGTTGGTGACGCCGCCCGTCGCACGCGACTGGATCGTGGAGGTGCCGATCTTGTCGTAGGAGATGCGGTGGAAGACCTCCGAAAAGCCGTCCATGCGTTTCTCGAAGATCGGCTCCAGCGCCTCCGGCGTCACGTCGCGGCCGGTAAAGCCCGTGCCGCCGGTGGTGATGACGACGTCGACCGCATCGTCGCGCGTCCAGGCTTCGACCTGCGTGCGGATGGCGGCGATATCGTCGGGCACGATGGCGCGGGCGACGAGCCGGTGGCCGGCCTCGGCGATTCGCGCGACCAGTGTATCCCCGGACCGGTCGGTCTCGGGCGTGCGGGTATCCGAGACGGTCAACACCGCGATACCGACCGGAATGAACGGTCTCGTCTCGTCAAGGCGTGCCATCGTGTCCCTCCAGCGTGCGGGTGGCGGTGATGAACCAGTCGGGGTGTTGCTGCTTCAGCGAAGCCGCCGCCGCCTCGGCCATCGCGTCCGAACTGTATAGCGCGAAGCAGGAGGCGCCGGAACCGGACATGCGCACCACGCGTGCATCCGTCGCGGCGAGACCGTCCGCGAGTTCGCCGATCTGTGGGCACAGGCCTCGGGCTGGCGGCTCCAGGTCGTTGCGCAGGCCGGCTATGGCATCCAGCCAGTGAACGGACGCATCCCGCAGAACGAGCGGCGCATTCCGCTTGGAGGCGAGGGCACGGAACACGGCCGGCGTCGACACGCCGACGAGCGGATTGGCCAGCACCATGGAGAGCGCGGGAAGCGCCACGGGCGTGATGTCCTCGCCGATGCCGCGCGCCAGCAAAGGCCGGCCGGCAAGGCACATAGGCACATCCGCGCCGAGCCCGATGGCGATGGCGTCGAGCCGGTCGCCCGGCAGGTCCGCCTGCCACAGGCCAAGCAGGCCGCGCAGCGTCGCGGCGGCATCCGCCGAGCCGCCGCCGATACCGGAAGCGATGGGCAGGTTCTTTTCCAGATGGATATGCACGGGCGGGGCAGATTGCCCGGTTGTTTCCAGCGCCGCACGCAGGCGGTCCCGCGCGCGGGTAACGAGATTGTCATTCTCGGCCGCAAGCGTAGCGGAAAAGCGGCCGGAGAGCGTGAAGCGGTCTTCTTCGGCCGGCGACAGCGCGATGCGGTCGCCGAAGGCGGTGAAGGTCACCAGGCTGTCGAGGAGATGATAGCCGTCCCCGCGCTCGCCGACCACGTGCAGCGCGAGGTTGATCTTGGCGGGCGCCGCTTCGATAACGGCAAAGCCCGAAAGGGTGTCGCCGGGCATGCGGTCAGGACTTGCGGTCCACGGCTTTTTCTTCCGGCGCGATCTTCTGCGCGGGCTTGTCTTCCTTCGCCTCGGCCGAGGCCGGGTCGGAAGGCTTGATATCGGCCAGACCGTTTTCGATCTTGTCCTTGATCTTGACGATCTCCGCGTCTTCCGGCTTCAGCCCGAGCGCGCGGTTCCACTGGAAGGTCGCTTCCAGCTTGCGGCCGACGCGCCAGTAGGCGTCGCCGAGGTGATCGTTGATCGTGGGATCGCCGGCCTTCAGCTCCGCGGCGCGCTCCAGTTCCGCGACGGCGTCGTCGAAGCGGCCGAGGCGATAATAGGCCCAGCCGAGCGAATCGACGATATAGCCGTCATCGGGCTTGAGGCTCACCGCCTTGCGGATCATGTCCAGGCCCTCGTCGAGGTTCCGGTTCATGTCTACCCAGGAATAGCCGAGATAGTTCAGCACCTGCGGCTGGTCGGGGTTCAGCTCCAGCGCCTTGCGGAAATTCGGCTCCGCCTTGTCCCATTCCTTCAGGCGCTCATAGGCAATGCCGCGCTGGAAGAAGACGCTCCAGTGATTGCGCGTCGGGACCGAGCCGATGACACCCACGGCCTTGTCGTAAAGCGTGGCCATCGCGCGATAGTCCTTGGCGTCGGACAGGACGCTGCCGAGCGCGAGATAGCTGCGCAGGTCGGCCGGATCGGCATCGATCAGTTCCTGGAGGTGCTTCTTGGCCTCTTCCACCTTGCCCGTGTCGGCGAGGTTGAGGCCGAGCTGCAATTCGGAAATGCGGCGCATCGGCGATTTCTCGGGCACGGCCCGGTAATAGTCGATGGCGATGTCGGGCTTCTTCTGGTTTTCGGCAATGCCGCCGAGAAGCACCAGAACGTCGTCGCTGTCAGGATCGAGCGCACGGGCGGCCTGGAGATAGAGCGCGACGATGTCTTCGGCCCCGTCGCGGTTCAGTGCGCCGCCGATGGAAAAGAGCACGGCGGCCGCGCCCTGAGCGGCGGTGCGGACCTGCTGGTCCTGCTTTTCGCCGGCCTCGATGCTCTGGCGCAGCGCCTTCAGCGGCGCATAGCTGGTGACGAAGCCGTCGCCGACCGAGATGGCGTCGAGCGCCTTCTGCTTGTTGCCGTCGCGGGCTTCCAGACGGGCCAGCGCCATGACGGCGCGAATGAAGGTGTCGGGTGCCGCACCCGCGCCGTTGCGGTCGAGGATCGCCTCGTTGAGGCGCGCGCGCGCGGTCGCCTTGTCACCCGCAGCGGCGGCGAGCGCGCCGGCATGGTAGTTCTTGAAGATGGCGAGCCATTCCGGCCCCTGCATGCCGGTGATGAGCTTGAGCGCCTCCTTCGGCTTGCCGTCGCCGTACTTGGCCCAGGCGAGCAGGAGGTCGTTCATCATGCGGTCGAGATCGTTCGGCCCCTTGTAGGCGAGGATCTTTTCCGCCGACTTGTATTCGCGCTTGCGGATCGCCTCCATGCCGCGCACGGTCGAGGTGATGCGCTCGACGGCCGGGTCGTTCTTCAGCGTGTCCGCCAGCTTGACGCCCTCGGCAAAGTCGCCGCTCATCAAAAGCGTGACCATCAGGCGTTGCTTGACGTCGTTGTTCGTCGGATCGAACTGCAGCGCGATCTTGTAGAGTTTGACGGCGGTGGTGTAATCCTTGTCGAAATCCGCGGTGCGGGCGGCCAGGAAGGCGCCGGCGAAGGTGTTGACGCTCAGCGGATCGAACGGCGTCTCATCGGCTGCCTCGGTAGCGGGCTTGTCCTGCGCATAAGCGGCCAACGGACCGGCCACGGGGCCGGCAAGCGTGATGCTGGCAGCAATCGCCACGCCGGAAAGAAGCCGAAGAAGGAAGAAATGCCGCATCAAAATGCCTTTCACCGGAAGGTATGAAGGTCGCCCCGGCGCCCAGCGCGGCACGTCCCGCCACGATGGCGCCCAAATCAGTCATGGACTCATGACGGCAGAGAATGGCTTTTTTGGCGCGGCGCGGCAAGATAATCCTGCCACGCCGGATTTGGCCGAATGCGGTCAGCTCACGCGGGCGATCGAGAAGTCGATGACTTCGAGCAGTGCGTCCTTCCAGGGGCTTGCCGGAAGGGGGGCGAGCGCATCGCGGGCGATCATGCCGTAATGCTGCGCGCGCGCGATCGTGTCCGTCAGGCCGCCATAGCGGGTGATGAGGCCGAACGCGCGCTCCAGATTGGCGTCGTCGCTCTTGCCGCCCTCGATCGCCTCGCGCCAGAAGGCGCGGTCTTCGGCCGTGCCCCGACGCCAGGCCAGGATGACCGGCAGCGTGATCTTGCCCTCGCGGAAATCGTCGCCGGTGTTCTTGCCCAGGTCCGCGGCCTTGCCGCCATAATCGAGCGCGTCGTCGACCAGCTGGAAGGCGAGGCCGAGATTCATGCCGTAGGACTTCAGCGCGTTGCGCTCGGCCTTGCCGGTATTGGCGATGATCGGACCCACTTCGGCGGCGGCGGCGAACAGCGCGGCCGTCTTGGCGCGGATCACTTCGAGATAGTCGTCCTCGGTCGTCTCCATGTTCTTGGCGACGGATAGCTGGAGAACCTCGCCCTCGGCGATCACGGTGGCGGCGGTCGAGAGAACATCCAGTGCCTCGAGAGACCCCACCTCGACCATCATCTTGAAGGCCTGGCCGAGCAGGAAGTCGCCGACGAGCACGCTCGCCTGGTTGCCCCAGATCATGCGGGCGGTGGATTTTCCGCGGCGCAGGTCGCTTTCGTCGACCACGTCGTCATGCAGTAGCGTGGCGGTGTGCATGAACTCGACGCTGGTCGCGAGCTTGACGTGATGGTCGCCGCCATAGCCGAACATGGAGGCCGCTGCGAGCGTCAGCATCGGGCGCAGGCGCTTGCCGCCGGAGGAAATGAGGTGGTTTGCGACCTCGGGGATCATCTGCACGTCGGAACCGGCTTTCGACAGGATGAGCTGGTTCACCCGTTCCATGTCGGCTTTTGTAAGGTCGACGAGCGGCTTCACCGATGCCTGTTTGTTTTTGCCTTCTTCAAGCGGTATCACGACGCCCAAATGCCCGGACTCCTGTTCATTTTTGTTGAAAGACAATAGAAAGCGGGGCCTCATGCGGCAAGAGGCGAATTGTCCCGCCTCCGGAATTAAGGCTGGAAAAGACCCGAATGATCGAACTGATCCGCACCAACGACGCCGTTCTGCTCTCCTTCGCGGAGAGCCTGATGAAGGAGGCCGGCATCCACTGCCTGATCGCCGATCAGGGGATGAGCATCCTTGAAGGCTCGCTTGGCATGCTGCCCCGTCGCTTCCTGGTGGAAAGCGACCGGGAGGACGAGGCGCGCCGCATTCTCCGCGACGCCGGGCTTGCCGCGGAGCTGCGCCCGTGAGCGAGGCGTCTCCCGCGCCGGAAAATCCGGTCAAGGAAACCGTCGACGCCTTCCATTACGGCCGCTTCCACGTCGTCCAGCCGAAGGGCGTCGGCCATCGTTCGGGCATGGACGCGATGCTTCTGGCGTCGCTGGTTAGCGGCGACGGGTCCATGCGTGTCGCCGATCTCGGCGCGGGGGCAGGCGCGGCCGGCCTTGCCGTCGCGGCCCGCATCGAGAAGGCGCAGGTGCTGCTTGTCGAGCGCTCGCCGCTCATGGCGGCCTTCGCCCGCAAGTCGCTGGCGCTTGGAGAGAATGCACCCTTCGCCGGCCGTGTCAGCGTGATCGAGGCGGACGTGACGCTGACCGGCCGGGCCCGTGTGGCGGCCGGCCTGGCCGATGACGATCACGATCACGTTATCATGAACCCGCCCTTCAACGATGCCGCGGACCGCCGCGCGCCGGATGCGCTGAAGGCGGCGGCCCACGCCATGGAGGACGACCTGTTCGAGCGGTGGATCCGCACGGCCGGCGCCATCCTCAGGCCCGGCGGCCAGCTCTCGCTGATCGCCCGGCCGCAATCCATCGCCGAGATCATCGCCGCCTGCGGCCGGCGCTTCGGCGGCATCGAGATCACGCCGATCCATCCCCGCGCCGGCGAGAGTGCGCTGCGTATCCTCGTGACGGCGATCAAGGGCTCGCGCGCCCGGCTGAACCTGCGCATGCCGCTCGTCATGCATGACGGGCCCGGCCATGCCTTCAGCCCGTTCGTCAACGATCTGAACAACGGCCGCGCAAGTTATGCGCGCCTCTCCCGCCCCTGAATTTTCCGGCGCGCCATTGCGTTTTGCCGTCCCGTGCATACATCAGCCGGACGAAAGAACAGGAGACACGACCCGCATGGCCGGATTTTTGAAGAGGCTGGTGCCGAAGAAGTTCCGCAAGGAGGGCGTCGTCGTTCCCGTCGTCCGGCTGCATGGCGCGATCATGGCCGGCGGCAGCCAGTTTCGCCCGGCGTTGAACCTCGCAGGCGCCGCTCCCGCCCTCGAAAAGGCCTTCGCCTACAAGGATGCGCCGGCCGTCGCGATCTCCATCAATTCGCCCGGCGGCTCGCCGGTGCAGTCGCGGCTGATCTTCCAGCGCATTCGTGACCTTGCGGTTGAAAAGAACAAGCACGTCCTTGTCTTCGTGGAGGATGTGGCGGCGTCCGGCGGCTATATGATCGCGCTCGCCGGTGATGAAATCTTCGCCGATCCGACCTCCATCGTCGGCTCGATCGGCGTTGTCTCGGGCGGCTTCGGCTTTCCGGAGATGCTCAAGAAGATCGGCGTGGAGCGGCGCGTCTACACGGCCGGCTCCAACAAGGCGATCCTTGATCCGTTCCAGCCGGAGCGCGAAAGCGACGTGGAGTATCTGAAGTCGCTGCAGCTCGAAATCCATCAGGTCTTCATCGACATGGTGAAGGCACGGCGCGGCACGCGTCTTGCGGATGATCCCGATCTCTTCTCCGGCCTGTTCTGGACGGGTGGCCGCGGCCGCGCGCTCGGGCTTGTCGACGGGCTGTCGGATATGCGCTCCGAGCTCAAGCGCCGCTATGGCCCGACGACGCGGCTCGAACTCGTTTCCACCCCGAAGGGGTTGTTCGGACGCAAGACGCCCGGCGTCGGGGGGCTTTCCCTGGACATGGCAGACCGTATAGGCTCGGCCGGTGTTTCGGCCGTGGCCGAGCTTGCGGAAGAAAAGGCGCTGTGGGGCCGCTTCGGCCTCACCGGATAAGGCGCGTAGAACAACGGGGGAGGGCATGGCCCAGATTATCTTTCTGCTTCTGGTCGTCGGCCTTGCCTGGTTCGGCTACCGCAAGTTCGTGTCGGACGCCGAGCGCCTGAGCCGACTGCGCCGCCGCACCGAAGAGGAGCGCCGCACCGGCGCGACCGGCACGCTCGTCAAGGATCCCGAAACGGGCGAATACCGCGTACGCCGCGACGACGAGTAGCGTTTCGGCACGGTTTCATCCCGTTCCGGGGCAATGGAACCAAGGCTTACGCGTTGTTTTTGCACGTTAACCACGCCTCGTAAGGTTAATTCCGCATTTATCGCTGTGCAACGCCGGCGCGTGTTGAGCCCGCGCGCGTAACGGCCGATCCTGAGGGCATGGCCGCCATGAAGGCGGATTGCAATGCGCCTGCGCTGATCGGAGTACCACCATGGCCTCGCTCAACCTCGACCATATCCGCACCATCGTCGTGACGGGTGGCGCCGGCTTTGTCGGCTCCCATATCGTCGACGATCTTCTGGCCCATTGTCCGATGGCGCGCATCCGCGTGCTCGATGCCTTCACCTATGCCGCCGACATGTCCCATCTCGATGCGGCCCTGCGCTCCGGGCGCGTGACGATCCAGCAAGGCGATGTCTGCAATCTCGACCTGGTGACGGAGGTCCTGAAGGGGGCCGATCTGGTGGTGCATGCCGCTGCCGAAAGCCATGTCGAACGTGCCTTTTCCGTTCCCGAGCGCTTCACGCTCGCCAATGCGCTGGGCACGCAGGTGCTGGTGGAGGCGATGGGACGCCGCAGCGTGCCGCTGATGATCCATATCAGTTCGGCCGAAGTCTATGGATCGGGCGAGAACGCGCCGGCCGGCGAGCGCTCGCCGCTGATGCCCGACAATCCCTATGGCGCCTCCAAGGCCGCGGCCGAAATGCTGATCGCCGGCCTGACCCGCTCCTTCGGCCTCGATATCCGCGTGCTGCGGCCCGTCAACCTGATCGGCACGCGCCAGAACGTGGAGAAGCTGTTGCCGCGCTTCCTGGAACTGGCGGCCGTCGGCCGCGCATTGCCGGTACACGGCGACGGCCTGCAACGCCGCAGCTTCCTGACGATCGCGGATTTCTGCACGGCGCTGCGCACCGTCGTCACCAACGGCGCGGAAAACGCCACCTACAATGTCGCGGGCGAAGATCCCGTCGATATTCTCTCCGTCGCGCGCATGGTGCTGGAGACGGTGCAGGACCCGGTTGCCGGCGTAAGCTTCGTCGCCGGCCGCCCGAAGAATGCCAGCCGCCCGCCGCTCGATACGAGCGCGCTGAAAGCGCTCGGCTGGCAGGCGAAGGGATCGCTTCACGGAGAACTGCCGGCGCTTGCCGCCTGGTATGGCGCGCGCATTCCCGGCGGCGCACGCCGCCGCCTCGCACAGGTGCCCGACCTCGCACCACAACGCGTGCAGGTCGTCACGCAGACGGCCGGATCGGGCCTCTTCCGCTCGCTGGAGCGGCATTGAAGGGAGGCGATAGGCAGTAGGGTTTAGGCGGCTCGTACAAGACTTCGCCGGACGATTTCACACCTATTGCCTACTGCCTATTGCCCAACGCCTAATCCTCTTTCCCTTGACCCTTCCGGCGCATCGTGGCACCAGTCCGCCAGCTTCTATGAATGTCCGGACATGACCGATGACCTCTGCCGCCCTGCCTGATCACATGAACCCGACCCGCTCCTTTCAGGCGCTGATCCTGACCTTGCACAACTACTGGGCGGACAAGGGTTGCGCGGTGCTCCAGCCCTACGACATGGAAGTGGGTGCGGGAACGTTCCATCCGGCAACCACGCTGCGCGCGCTCGGACCGCGCCCGTGGCGGGCCGCCTATGTGCAGCCCTCGCGCCGCCCGTCGGACGGCCGCTATGGCGAGAACCCGAATCGCCTCCAGCACTATTACCAGTACCAGGTCATCCTGAAGCCGAACCCGTCGAACCTTCAGGAACTCTATCTCGGCTCTCTCGCCGCCATCGGCCTCGATCCGCTCCTGCACGACGTGCGCTTCGTCGAGGACGACTGGGAAAGCCCGACGCTGGGCGCCTGGGGCCTCGGCTGGGAATGCTGGTGCGACGGCATGGAAGTCTCGCAGTTCACCTATTTCCAGCAGGTCTGCGGCATCGAATGCGCGCCGGTGGCCGGCGAACTGACCTACGGCCTCGAACGCCTCGCCATGTATGTGCAGGGCGTCGACAACGTCTACGACCTGAACTTCAACGGCCGCGAGGGCGACGAGAAGATCACCTATGGCGATGTCTTCCTGCAGGCCGAGCAGGAATATTCCCGCTTCAACTTCGAATATGCCGACACGGCCATGCTGCACCGCCACTTCATCGATGCGGAAAAGGAGTGCCAGGCCCTGCTCGCCGCCGGTGCGCCGGGCGATGGCGACGCCCTGCACAAATGCGTGCTGCCGGCCTATGACCAGTGCATCAAGGCCAGCCACGTCTTCAACCTGCTCGATGCCCGCGGCGTGATCTCCGTCACCGAGCGCCAGAGCTACATCCTGCGCGTGCGCACGCTCGCCAAGGCCTGTGGCGAAGCCTTCCTGCTGACGGATGCCGGCGGGGCGAACTGGAACAAGGACGCGGCCTGAGGGTCGGTCTTTCTGTTGCCGGCGCCACCGTACGTCTCCTCCGTCATCCTCGGGCTTGACCCGAGGATGACGACAGAGGGGATACGCCGTCCGGGCGACACTCAAATGCGCTACCTAGCAAAAAGCCATCCGGGCCTGCCGGATGGCTTTTTTCTTGGGCTCAGGCGACGGTCGTGACCTTCACGCCCAGTTCCCAGACCGGCTTGAGCGTCGGGAAGGCGCCGGTCGGCAGCTGGCCGGCATAGGTCTGGAGCGCGCGGCGCACACCCGTCGGCCGGTCGATCGCCGCACCCATCGTGTAGGCGAGGAAGAGAGCGGTGAAGCCGAGGACGTTGAGCATGAGGGCAAGGGCTTTCATGGCGGCGGCTTCAAGGTTCGGTTGGCGATGAAGCCACTATCGGGCAAAGTGCCGCCGCGCGCGGTTCCCCCGGTGACAAGGCCGCCGGCATCGTCCGCAAGGGGCTTTCCAGCCGCGCGTTCGATGCTAAGGTCGCTGCAAACGCCATGAAGGAGCGGAGAAGCCCATGATCGGTCTGGCAATTGCGGCGGTGGTCGTCATCTACGCCATCGTCATCTACAACGGCCTCGTGCGCGCGCGGCAGGTGAAGGAAGAGGCCTGGTCGGGCATCGACGTGCAGCTGAAGCGCCGCGCCGATCTCATCCCCAACCTGCTCGAAACCGTCAAAGGCTATGCCGCGCACGAGAAGGAAACGCTGGAAAAGGTCGTGGAACTGCGCAAGCGCGCGCAGGCGGTGCCGGCGGGCGATGTCGCCGGCCGCGCCCAGGCCGAGGGCATGCTGAGCCAGGCGCTCGGCCGGCTCTTCGCGCTCGCCGAGGCCTATCCCGACCTCAAGGCCAACCAGAACTTCGCCGAATTGCAGCAGACGCTGGAGACCATCGAAGGCGAGATCCAGATGTCGCGGCGCTACTACAACGGCGCGGCGCGCGACCTCAACGTCAAGGTCGAGAGCTTTCCCTCCAATCTCGTGGCCAGCGTCTTCAAATTCGACAAGGCGCCCTATTTCGAGATCGACAACCCGGCCGACAGGGCCGTGCCGAGCGTGAAGTTCTGATACCGGAGACCCCCATGGCGCGGATCGCGGCTTTCCTGACGTTGTGGCTGTGCCTGCTGGTCGGGGGCGCCGCGCAGGCGGAAGAATATTTCGACCGCTACCATTCCGACATCACGGTGGCCAAGAACGGCGTCCTGACCGTGACGGAGACGATGCGGGTCCATGCCGAGGGCGACAAGATCCGTCGCGGCATCTACCGCGATTTCCCGCTCACCTTCACGGATGCCGGTGGCCGCGAGCGCGAGGTGGGGTTCAAGGTGCTGAGCGTCGAACGCGACGGCCAGCCCGAGCCCTATCGCACGGAAACCATCCGCCGCGGTGTGCGCATCTATTTCGGCTCGAGCGACAGGCTGCTGTCGCCGGGCTTTCACGAATACCGGCTGACCTACGAGACGACGCGGCAGATCCGCTTCTTCGATACCCATGACGAGCTCTACTGGAACGTCACCGGCACGGAATGGGCCTTCCCCATCCGCGCGGCGAGCGCTGCCGTCACGTTGCCTGCGGGCGTCACGGCGCAAGAGCTGACCGCCTTCACCGGGGAGTTCGGCTCCGGCGACAAGAATGCGCGCGCCGAAAACCGCGGCAACCGCGCGCTGTTCGAAACGACGCGGGCGCTCGCGCCCTATGAGGGCCTGACGATCGCCGTGAAGATGCCGGCGGGCAGCATCGACAAACCGACGCCCGAGGAGGAGCGCGCGCTGTTCTTCAGCGACAACCGCAATCTCTTCCTCTCCTTCGGCGGGCTGGTGCTCGTCGTCGGCTATTATCTCTGGGCGTGGCTTTCCGTGGGACGCGATCCGCCGCCCGGCGTCATGGTGCCGCGCTGGGATGCGCCGGAGGGCATTTCGCCGGCACTCGTCAACTATATCGACGGCAAGGGCTTTGGCGGGCAGGGTTGGACGGCCGTCGCCGCGGCTTTCCTCAGCCTTGCCGTCAAGGGCCTCGTCGAACTGAAGGATCTCAAGAAATCCATCGTCGTCAGCCGCACGGGCAAATCGCCTTCCGGCGCGCTGCCCACCGGCGAGGCTGTGCTGTTTGCCGCGCTGCCGTCGGATGGCGGCGATTTCGTCATCGAGAAGGCGAACGGCAAACGGGTGCAGACGCTCGGCGGCAGTTTCCGTGATGCGATGGAAAAGGAGCACCGCCACAAATATTATCTTGCGAACTGGCCGCAGGTGATCGGCGGCATCCTCCTGTCGCTCGCCTGCCTTGCCGCGCTGCTGATCTTCGGCTCCCTGCCGGAGGAGGGTGCTGCCCTCGTCATCCTGCCGGTCTTCGCCGCCGTCTTCGTTTCGATCTTCGCCATGGCGCTGGGCCGCAGCCTGCGGCAGGCCAAAACGCTCGGCGCGCGCATCCTCGCCGTGGCCATGATCGCCTTTGTCAGCTTCGTGCTCCTCACCGTGTTCGGCGGCATTGCGCTTGCGGTCTTCGCCGAGGCCGAAGCGGCCGGCGAGATGCCGCTTTTCGTCGCCGTCGGCGGCATCGTCGTCGCCAATATCGTCTTCTTCTTCCTGATGGGCGCGCCCACGCCGCTCGGACGCAGGATGATGGATGGCATCGAGGGACTGCGCCAGTATCTGACGCTCGCCGAGAAGGACCGCATGAACATGGCCGGCGCGCCGGAGATGTCGCCCCGCCATTTCGAGACGCTGCTGCCCTATGCGGTGGCGCTCGGCGTGGAAAAACCCTGGTCGCAGACCTTCGACCGCTGGCTGCTGTCGGCCGCGGCTGCGGGCGCGGCGGCCGCTGCCTACCAGCCCGGCTGGTATCATGGCGATGGTTTCTCGTCGGGCCGCTTCTCCGACCGGATGGGCAATTTCGCCGGGTCGATGGCCGGCACCATGCAATCCTCGCTGCCGGATCCGCCGAAAAGCTCGTCCTCCGGCTTCTCGTCGGGCGGCGGTTTCTCCGGCGGGGGCGGCGGTGGCGGTGGCGGCGGCGGCTGGTAGGTCAGAGGTCCTGATAGTTCAGCGGCGTCACGTCGACCAGGCGATGCCCGGGCTTGGCCATGACGCCGGCAGCGGCGGCAAGACCTGCTTTCGCCTCGCCCGAGACGGTGATGGAGAAGGTGGCCGCCGTGCCGCCGGCAAGGGTCACCACACCGCTCGTCTGCGCTTGCGCGCCCGCGGAAACGGCGGCCTCGGCGGTGGCTTTGAGCAGGCTTGCGGCGGGGATCGAAGCGGTCAGGATATCGTCGACGGGTTCGAACGGCTTTTCCGGCAGCAGGCTGCCGAAGGCCCAGATGGCTTTCAGCGCCGCCTTCGTCATCGGCGCGACATTCACGTCGATGTCGTTCAGCGCGCCCTTCACCCGGTAGGGGCAGCGCCGCTTCGTGCAGTTGGCGGCGGCCGAGAACTGCCAGAGCGCGTAATTGTCCCAGTTGCCCATCGGGAAGCTGCCGGTAATGCCGGGCTTGTAACGGGCATACCAGAGCGGCAGGCGCGAAAGGGTGCGGTAGCGGTCCCGGTTGGCGGCGATGTGCAGCGCCGTGATGTGATTGGTGTAGAGCACGGGGTAGCGGCCCGTGCGCGTGCGGACATGGCCGGCGAAGACCTGCGCGTCGTCGAGCGACATATAGCGGTCCGGATCGAGCCCCTCGATATCGAGCACCATCATCTCGTCGTCCTGGGGATTGGCATAATCGAGGAAATGGTTGGCCTGTTCGATCGGGTTGCCGGGCCGGGCGAGGTGATAGGCGCCCCAGAGCAGGCCCTTGGAGCGGGCGAGCAGCCGCCGCGTCTCGTAGAGCTCGCGGCTGACCGCATATTTGCGCCACATGGTCTTGCAGTGCGCGAACGTGTCGCCGCCATGGTCGCCCTGGCAGCTGTAGCTTTCCGGCAGTCCGTCGGACGCCTTGGAGATGAAGCCCGCGATGCGCTTGTCCGTCAGCATGTCGGACCAGTCGATTTCGTTCAGCTCATAGGCGTCGATGACGATGGCGTTCTCAGGCTTCTTCCACGGTTCGACGTCGGCGGCCGCCGCGGCAAACGGAAGGGCCGTCGAAAGGAGAAGGGCGGCAAGGCCGGAAAACTGCGCGGAATGCATGGACGCTCCTTCGCGAATCGCTGGTTTTTCGCGAAGCCCGATGCTGCGGCAGACATGGTTAAGGAACGTTGAAACCTGGCGGCGGGAACAATCGCCGGTCTTTCGCGTTCCGCTGGCAATTATGCCGTCCTATGATGACGGCGAGACCAGGGAGAAACGCCATGAGACTGACCAGCAAGTGCCTTGTCGTTGCGCTTTCGGCGCTGTTTGCCGCGACGCCGGTCGCGCCAGTGGGCGCCATGCCCTTGCCGGTCGTGAAGGTCCAGCCGGCCGAAACCAGCACCGGCGCCCAACTCGTCGATCATCGCGTCTATCCGCGCCGGCACTGGCGCGGCAATCGCCATTGGCGTGGCGACCGTCATTGGCGCGGCAATCGCGGCTGGAACCGCCACCACGGGCGTTACTACCGCGACCGCTGGCATCATCGCCGCCATTATGGTCGCTACTATCGCCATCGCGACAATGCCTGGGTGCCGCTCGCCATCCTGGGCATGGGGGCGGTGGTGGGCAATTCCGTCGCCCGCGACCGGCGCGTCTATTCCGGCGGGCGCAGCCATGTCAGCTGGTGCGCCAACCGCTACCGCTCGTATCGCGCCTATGACAACACGTTCCAGCCCTATAACGGCCCGCGCCGCCAGTGCTACTCGCCCTATCGGTGAGCGCACTCGGCCGAAGGGTATCGAGACGAAGGCTGACCGGGTGACCGGTCAGCCTTTTCTTTTGCCGAGCGCGGCAAGCCGGGTCGGGCCAAACATTGACGTTTACGTAAAAATCAATAATCTGCCCGCCAAGGAGCCGCGCTTCGGCTGAGCGCGCGCAGAGGAGGATAGAGATGTACAAGGCGCCGGTCGAGGAGATTGCGTTCACCCTCAAGCACGTGGCGGGCCTCGCGCCCGCGCTCGACGGCGGCCATCTCGGCGACCTCACCGACGATCTCGTCGACGCCATCCTTGCCGAAGCCGGCCGCTTCGCAAGCGAGGAGATCGCCCCGCTCGGCGCGATCGGCGACACCGAGGGTGCCCGCTTCGCCGATGGCACGGTGACGATGCCGACTGGTTGGCCGGCGCTCTACAAGGCCTGGGCGGACGGCGGCTGGAACTCGCTGACCGCGTCGCCGGATTTCGGCGGGCAGGGGTTGCCGCATATGCTGCATGTCGCCGCATTGGAAATGTGGAACAGCGGCTCCATGGCCTTCGCCATTGGCCCCACACTCACCATCGGCGCCATCGAGGCCCTGACGGCGCATGGCTCCGATCACCTGAAGAACACCTATCTGCCGAAAATGGTCTCGGGCGAATGGATGGGCTCGATGAACCTCACCGAGCCGCATGCCGGTTCCGATCTCGGCGTGATGAAGACCCGCGCCGAGCGTCGCGGTGACGGCACCTACCGCCTGTTCGGCCAGAAGATCTTCATCACCTATGGCGAGCACGATTTCACCGACAATATCGTGCATCTCGTTCTCGCCCGCCTGCCGGATGCGCCGGCCGGCACGCGCGGCATCTCGCTGTTCCTGGTGCCCAAGTTCCTCGTCAACGAGGATGGCTCGCTCGGCCCGCGTAACGACGCCTATTGCCACTCCATAGAACACAAGCTCGGCATCCACGGCTCGCCCACCTGCACCATGATC
The DNA here is from genome assembly GCF_009826875.1 of Shinella sp. AETb1-6. NCBI lineage: Bacteria > Pseudomonadati > Pseudomonadota > Alphaproteobacteria > Hyphomicrobiales > Rhizobiaceae > Shinella > Shinella sp. AETb1-6. The sequence continues at coordinate 142,030 of NZ_WUMM01000004.1, forward strand.
TATGGCGACGGCCGCTTCGGGGAGGAAGCAGGCGCCATCGGCTGGCTGGTCGGCGAGGAGAACCGCGGGCTCGCCTGCATGTTCACCATGATGAACAATGCGCGCCTCGCCGTCGGCATGCAGGGCGTGGCCATCGCCGAAGCCGCCACCCAGAAGGCCATCGCCTATGCGAAGGAGCGCACGCAGGGCAAGGCGCCCGGCTGGCAGGGTTCGGGCATGAGTCCGATCATCGAGCACCCGGATGTCGCGCGCATGCTGCTGACCATGAAGGTGCTGACCCAGGGTGCGCGCGCCATCACCTATGCCTGCGCCCACGCCGTCGACATGGCGCACGGTGCGGATGCCAGGCACTGGTCCGAGCGCGCGAGCCTCCTCACGCCCGTTGCCAAGAGCTTCGCCACGGATGCCGGCGTCGATGTCGCCTCGCTCGGCGTCCAGGTGCATGGCGGCATGGGCTTCATCGAGGAAACGGGTGCCGCCCGCCTTTACCGCGATGCGCGGATCGCGCCGATCTATGAGGGCACCAACGGCATCCAGGCCATCGATCTCGTGACGCGCAAGCTGCCGCTGTCGGAGGGAAATCACATCCGCGGTTTCATAGCCGAATTGCGGGATATCGCCGCAAAGGCGGCTGCCAGCAACATGCCGGCGCTGGGCGAGACCGGCGAACGGCTTACCGAGAGCATTGCCGACCTGGAAGCCGCCACCGATTGGCTGCTCGCCGCCGTCTCCGAAGGCCGGCAGGTCGAGGCGCTTGCCGGGGCCACGCCCTATCAGCGCCTCTTCGGCCTGGTGTTGACCGGTGCCTATCTCGCCAAGGGCGCGCTTGCCGATGGCGGCGATGGCCGCAACGAGGAGCGCGCGGCGCTCTGCCGCTTTGCGGCGGAGAATGTCATCGGCGAGACCGCCGCGCTGCGCGAGCGGGTGATCGGCGGCGCAGCGAGCCTTGCGGCAGCGCGCGCCGTTCTGGGCTGAAAGGAAGAGAACATGACCGACCATATCCTGATCGAGCGTCCCGAGGCCGCACCGGGCGTCCAGGTGATCCGCTTCAATCGCGCCGACAAGAAGAACGCCATCACCCGTGCGATGTACGAGGCCATGACGGCGGCGCTGAAAGAGGGCGATGTGGACGAGGGCGTGCGCGCCACCGTCTTCCTCGGTTCGGACGGCTGCTTTTCCGCCGGCAACGACCTCACCGATTTCATGGCCGTCGCGATGGGCGGCGCCATGGCGCGCGAGGCGGTCGATTTTCTCTACGCGCTCGCCACCTACATGAAGCCGCTCGTTTCCGGCGTGGACGGGCTTGCCATCGGTATCGGCACCACGATCCACCTGCATTGCGACCTGACCTATGCCTCCGACCGCACGCAATTCCGCACGCCCTTCGTGGACCTCGCGCTGGTGCCGGAGGCGGCCTCCAGCCTGCTTGCGCCGCGCCTCATGGGCCACCAACGGGCCTTCGGGCTGCTGGCTGCCGGGGACGGCCTTTCCGCGAGCGCGGCGAAGGAGGCAGGCCTTGTCTATGCGGTCGTCGAGCCCGGTGCCGTCGAACGCGAAACGCTCGCCGCCGCGGGCCGCCTTGCCGCCAAGCCGCCGAAGGCGCTGGCCATTGCGCGCAACTTGGTTCGCGGCGACCGGTCGGACGTGCTTGCGCGCATCGATGAAGAACTCGGCCATTTCTCCGCGCAGCTGAAGAGCCCGGAGGCGCGCGCAGCCTTCGAGGCGTTCATGACGCGCCGTTGAGCCGACCCTATTTTTCCAGAACCGCAACCGCCTCGACATGGGCCGACCAGAGGAACTGGTCGATGGGTGTCACGAGGCGGATCCGGTAGCCGGCGGCGGTCAAGATTGCCAGGTCGCGGGCAAGGCTGATCGGGTTGCACGACACGGCGACAATGGTCTTCACGCCGGAGCGGGCAAGTTCCTTGCACTGGTCTTCCGCGCCCGCGCGCGGCGGATCGAAGACCACGGCATCGTAGACCTTCAGTTCGGAGGCCATCAGCGGGCGGCGGAAGAGATCGCGCCTTTCGATGGTCACGGGCTTCAGGCCCTGCGTGTTGCGCGCGGCATGGTCCAGCGCCTTGATCGCCTTTTCCTCGCCTTCCACCGCGTGCACCTTGGCCTGGCGCGCGATGCGCAGGGCGAAGGTGCCGGAGCCGGCGAAGAGGTCGGCGACCCGCTTGGCCTTGCCGAGCGCGGCCAGCACGAGGTCGGCCATGGCCTCCTCGGCAGGCTTCGTCGCCTGGGTGAAGCCGCCGGACGGCGGGGAGACGCGCACGCCGCCGAACTCGATCTCCGGCTTCATCGGCTCGATCAGGATTTCGCCGTCGCTGGTCGCGCGCGCGATACCGCGCAGCGCCAGCACGCTTTCGGTCACGGCATGGCGTTCCCGGGAGCCGACCTTCTTCACGCCCTCGAAGGCGAGGTCGAGGCCCGTCAGCGTTTCCAGCACGGTCACGCGGAACGGCTCGGCCGAGGTGGCGATGGCCGCCGCGACCTGGCGGATCGCATCCAGCCGGGACACGATGCCGTCGCTGGCGATGGGACAGTGGTCGATGGAAACGATGTGGTGGCTGCCGGCCTGGTTGAAGCCCAGCAGCATGCCCTTTTCCGTCTTGCGCGCGGTGAAGGTGACGCGGCGCCTTTGGCCGGGCGCGGCCGTGACGAGCGGCGCTACGTCCGGTGTCAGCCCCTTGGATTTCAGGGCGTTGACGACGAGCGAGCGCTTGAAGTCATGATAGAGCGCGTCGCCCGCATGCTGCAGCGTGCAGCCGCCGCAGGTGCCGTTCTTGCCGTCAGGGCCGAAATGCACGCAGGCGGGCGTGATCCGCTCGGGCGAGGCGACCGACATGGACATGACGGTGCCGTGGTTCTTGACGCGCGCGACGGCGACCGTCTCGCCGGGCAGGGTGAAGGGCACATAGACCGGGCCGGCGGGCGTGTCGGCAATGCCGTCGCCGCCGCTGCCGAGCCGCGCGATGGTGAGCGTCTCGGTCGTCATGGCTTCACGCCTCCCAGCAGGAATTCGACATTGCCGTCGCCGCCGGCAATCGGCGAGGGGATGAGGCCGAGGCTCTTCCAGCCCATGTCCTCCACCAGCCAGCGCTCCAGTTCGGCAGCGACCGCGGGCGCGCTGTCGGGGTCTTTCAGAAGCCCCGCCTTGCTGATCGCCTCGCGGCCCGCCTCGAATTGCGGCTTGACGAGAAGCACGCAGAAAGCGCCGGCTTCGGCGAAGGAGAGCGCGGGCGGGAGTGCAAGCTTCAGCGAGATGAAGGACACGTCGGAGACGATGCCTCCAACCGGCCGGTCCTCGATATCGTCTGTGGTGAGCGCCCGTGCATTGAGGCCCTCGAGATTGGTGACGCGGTCATCGGCGCGCAATTTCGGATGCATCTGGTCGTGGCCGACATCGATGGCGACGACATGGGCCGCACCCCGCTCCAGCAGCACCTGCGTGAAGCCGCCGGTGGAAGCGCCGATATCGAGACAGTCGAGGCCCGCGGGGTCGAGGCGGAAATGGTCGAGCGCTGCCGTCAGCTTCAGCGCGGCGCGCGACACGTAGTCCTGCGCGGGGTCGTCGATGGCGATGACGGCGGAAGCGGGAAAGCAGGAGCTCGGCTTGGTGACGACGCGGCCGTTGACGGTCACGGTGCCGCGCGCGATGGAATCGCGCGCTCGCGAGCGGCTGGGCACGAGGCCGGCATTCAGCAGGAGCTGGTCGAGGCGGATGGTTTCGGTGGGTTCGGACATCGCCTCTCATGACGCCTTGCGCGAAAAGAGGCAAGCCCCGGAATCACAGCCAGATGATGCGGCCGGCAAAGGCACGCGCCGAATCGAGATCGATCAGCGCCGAAATACCCTGCAAGGTCGCCTGCGGCGGCTCGCGCCGGACGATCACGGGCTCCTCGCCGATATCGTGCGACTTGCGGATATCCGGCAGCTTCTTCTGGAGGATGGCGATCGCCGCGGCCTCTATGGCCGGGTCATGCGCCGGCCGCTCGTCCGCCGCCATCGCCGGCGCATGGCAAAGTGCGGCGGCGAGAACCGCAAGATGCGCGTAACGCATGGTGAAAATCCCTGTCCGGTCTTTTTTGTCTTTGACGGGACACTAGCAGCCGGAGGTTTCGGAACGGCCAAGGGATGTGGTTACGCGGTTGCAAAACGGCATGGTTGAGAAAAGGTGACGCGCCGGAGAAAGACGCGTCACGGCCTCGCCGGGGACGGGCAGGGGGCCGGTCAGCCGGCCGCGCCGACCCCGATGGCCTTCTGGCCGAGCGCCTTGAAGACGGTGGATACGATGCCGGCGCGGTCCAGGCCGGCCTTGGCGTACATCGCGTCGGGCTTGGCCTGCTCCATCCAGATATCGGGCAGCACCAGCGGGCGCACCTTCAGCCCGTGGTCGAGCAGGCCTTCCATGGCGAGGAACTGCAGCACATGGCTGCCGAAGCCGCCCACCGCACCTTCCTCGATGGTGATCAGCACCTCGTGGTGGCGGGCAAGCTGGCGGATCAGGTCGTGGTCGAGCGGCTTGGCGAAGCGCGCATCGGCAACCGTCGTGGAAAGCCCGGCGGCGTCGAGGTCCTCGGCGGCCAGCAAACAGTCGGCCAGGCGGGTGCCGAAGGACAGCAGCGCCACCTTGGAGCCCTGCTTGACGAGGCGTCCCTTGCCGATCTCGAGGATTTCGCCCCGCGCCGGCATCTCGACGCCCACGCCCTCGCCACGCGGATAGCGGAAGGAGATCGGGCCGGCGTCATAGGCGGCTGCGGTGCGCACCATGTGCTTCAGCTCTGCCTCGTCGGCGGCGGCCATCACCACGAAGCCCGGAAGCGTCGCGAGATAGGTCGTGTCGAACGAGCCGGCATGGGTCGGCCCGTCGGCGCCGACGAAACCGGCGCGGTCGATGGGAAAACGCACCGGCAGGCCCTGGATGGCCACGTCGTGCACCACCTGGTCGTAACCGCGCTGGAGGAATGTCGAATAGAGCGCGCAGAACGGCTTGTAGCCTTCGGCGGCAAGGCCGGCGGCGAAGGTTACGGCGTGCTGTTCGGCAATGCCCACGTCGAAGGTGCGCGCCGGGAAGGCATTCGCCAGCTTGTCGAGGCCGGTGCCGGCAGGCATGGCCGCGGTGACGCCGACGATCTTCTCGTCGAAGCCGGCTTCCTGCACGAGCGCTTCCGCGAAGACAGAGGTATAGGCCGGCGCATTCGGTTTCGCCTTGGCCTGCGCGCCGGTGATCACGTCGAATTTGTTGACGCCGTGATATTTGTCGGCGGCGGCTTCGGCGGGCGGATAGCCCTTGCCCTTCTGCGTCACGACATGGATCAGCACGGGGCCCTTGGCATTGTCGCGCACGTTGCGCAGCACCGGCAGCAGGTGATCGAAGGAATGGCCGTCGATCGGGCCGATATGGTAGAAGCCCATCTCCTCGAACAGCGTGCCGCCGGTGACATAGCCACGCGCATGCTCGACGGCGCGGGTGATCGCCCGGTCGACGGTCTTGCCGAGATAGGCCGTCAGCTTCTTGCCGAGTTCGCGGAAGCCCATATAGGTGCGGCCGGAGGCGAGGCGCGCGAGATAGGCGCTCATCGCGCCCGTCGGCGGGGCGATCGACATGTCGTTGTCGTTGAGGATGACGATGAGGCGCGCATCGAGCGCGCCGGCATTGTTCAGCGCCTCATAGGCCATGCCCGCCGACATCGCGCCGTCGCCGATGACGGCAATGACATTGCGATGTTCGCCCGCAAGATCGGCCGCGACCGCCATGCCGAGGCCGGCGGAAATCGACGTCGAGGAGTGGGCGGCGCCGAAGGGGTCGTATTCGCTTTCCGCGCGGCGGGTGAAGCCCGAAAGGCCGTCTTCCTGGCGCAGCGTGCGGATACGGTCGCGCCGGCCGGTCAGGATCTTGTGCGGGTAACACTGGTGGCCGACATCGAAGATCAGGCGATCTTTCGGCGTATCGAAAACCTTGTGGATGGCGATGGTGAGTTCCACCACGCCGAGGCCAGCGCCGAGATGCCCGCCGGTGCGCGAAACGGCGTCGATCATTTCCGACCGCAGTTCGCTGGCGAGCTGCGGCAGGTCGCGATCGTCCACGGCCTTCAGGTCTGCGGGAATGCGGACCTGGTCGAGCAGGGGGGTGGCTGGCGTCTGTGTCACTCTCATGCCTCGTTGTCGCGCCCGCCGGCGATGCCTCCCTCACGGAGGCGCGGCCCGGGCGTGCGGTTTCGCAACCGCGCTTGCCTGTCAAATGCAGAATGCCGAGCGCGATTTCAACCTTTTCGGCAAGTCTAGATTGGTTTTCGGCGGATTGATACCGCTCAATCCGTCACAGGCGCGGACTCTCTGCGCGCATTGGGGCATTTTGCAGACACGCCCCGGCGGCACTCACCGCTTTTTGGCACTGCGGGATGCCCGATTGAGCGCGATGGCCGCGCGAACCAGGTCTTTTAGTGCCTCCTCGCTGATCGCATCGCCCTCGCGCAGATCGATGGCCCGGCGCGTATTGCCCTCCAGGCTGGCGTTGAACAGGCCCTCCGGGTCCTCCAGCGCAGCGCCCTTGGCGAAGGTCAGCTTGACCACGGCCTTGTAGGTCTCGCCCGTGCAGATGATGCCGCCATGTTCCCACACCGGCACGCCGCGCCATTTCCATTCCTCGACAATATCGGGGTCGGTCTCACGGATAGCGGCGCGCACCTTGGCCAGCGTTTCACCACGCCAGTCCGCCAGTTCGGAAATCCGACGGTCGATCAGTACGGAAGGCGATTCGGTCCCGTTCTTTTCCTCGGTCATCGCGGTTGTCCTCGATTGGCGTTACAGGCGCTCGCCGGGAAGCGCGCTTGCCTGGCTAATCCAAGCCGCAAGCTGTCGTTCGTCCAGCGCCTCGCCTTCATGGATATGGAAATAGCGCGTCTCGTCCGTCTTGGAAGACACCGGCGGAACGGGATCGAGCGACGTGCCGCGAAAGAAGGTCAGCTTTATGTATTTCGCAAAGCAGTGATAGCTGAGGAACCAGCCTTCGCCCTCCACGCCATAGAAGGGCGAGTTCCACTTCACCGCCTTGCGGACGCCCGGTACGGTCTTTTCGATGAGAGCGTCGAGCTTGCGGCCGATGTCGCTCTTCCAGCCTGGCATGGCCGCGATATAGGCCTTTACCGGCGCGTCACCTTCTCCCTTGGCGATCTGCGGGTTGCCGCCTGAGAGAAGGACGACGCCGTCCGGTTTCGTCGTTTTGTCAGCCATGCATCTCCTCCCGTTTTGCCTGGCACTCTTGCAATCGAATCTGTCAGCCTGCGGGCAGCGGCACGAATTCCTCCTCGTCGCCGGGCACGATATCGAAACGGCCGGTGCGCCACTCCTCCTTGGCCTGCTCGATGCGCTCCTTGGAAGAGGATACGAAGTTCCACCAGATATAGCGCTTGGAGCCCAGCGCCGCGCCGCCGAACAGCATGATGTGACAGCCCTGCGGGCCGGCCTTGAGCGTGATCGCGTCGCCGGCGCGGAAAACCGGAAGCTGGTCGGACGCGAAGACATCGCCCGCCACATCGAGCGTTCCCGAGAGCACATAGACCGCGCGCTCCTCCCAGTCCGCGGCAAGCGGCGCGGAAGCGCCCGGTGCAAGCGTCAGGTCCGTATAGAGCGTATCGGTCGGTACGCTGACGGGCGAGGCATGACCCTCATAGCGGCCGATGATCGTGCGGCCGGTAATGCCGTCGGCGGAGAAGGCCGGAAGCTCCGCCTTGGTGGTGTGGGCAAAGACCGGAGCGGCCTCTTCCAGATGGTCCGGCAGGGCAAGCCAGGTCTGCAGACCCGAGATCGACTGCGGCCGGCCGCGCAGGTTTTCCGGCGAGCGCTCCGAATGCACGATGCCGCGCCCGGCCGTCATCAGGTTCACATCGCCGGGCGCCACGACCATTTCCGTGCCCAGGCTGTCGCGATGCTTGATCTCGCCGTCGAAGAGATAGGTGACGGTGGACAGGCCGATATGGGGATGCGGCTTCACGTCGATCGCCTCGCCCGCGCGCAGCAACGCCGGTCCCATGCGGTCGAAGAAGATGAACGGGCCGACGAGCCGGCGCTTGGCCGTGGGCAGGGCGCGCCGCACCTCCAGCCCGCCGATATCGCTGGTGCGCGGAATGATCAGCAGCTCCAGCGCGTCGCAGGCCGGCGCATCACCGGCTTCGGGGTCCTGTCCGGGGAAAAAGCTCATGGCACCCTCCTGTCGTTGGTTCGTGGGCTGCATGCTAGCGGGCGGGGCGGGGCGTGGATAGGGCGCGTGCTGTTGACGGTGTGGTCAGCCTTGGCCATTTCTGGCTTTTGGCGCGCGCCACGCCATATTCGCCGAAAGCAGGAGACGATCATGACCGGACAGAACCTCGAAGCGCTCTACCGCGGTTACATTGCCTGTCTCAACAGGCAGGATTGGGCCGATCTCGGCAGCTTCGTCCACGAGGATGTGCATTACAACGGCAAGCGGATCGGCCTTTCAGGCTACCGCATCATGCTGGAAGGTGATTTCAAGGCAATCCCCGACCTGCATTTCGCCATCGACTTCCTGGTGATCGACCCACCGCGCGTGGCAAGCCGCTTGCTCTTCGACTGCACACCGGTGGGCGACCTTTTCGGTCTGCCGGTCAATGGCCGCAGGGTGTCGTTCACCGAAAACGTCTTCTACGAATTCGAGGATGCGCGCATCCGCAACGTCTGGTCGATCATCGACAAGGCCGCGGTCGCAGCACAGGTCTGAAGGCTTACGCGCCGTCGAGCGGCTCGGTGCCCTGCGGCTTGCCGGCGCGGTCGAGGCGGATCTTCTCGATGCGGTTCTCGGCGGCCGAAAGCAGCGTCTCGCAGTGCTTCTTCAGCGCTTCGCCGCGCTCGTAGATCTCGATGGAACGGTCGAGCGGCACGTCGCCGCGCTCCAGCGCCGCGACGATCTTTTCCAGTTCCTCGACGGCCTGTTCGAAGGACAGCGCCGAAACATCGGTGGCGGGGGTTGGGGTGTTCATGGTCAGCCTCTCATCAGGCGATAGATATGGGTGGCGGCGGATTCGGCAAGGCCTTCCAGGTCGTAGCCGCCTTCCAGCAGGCTGACGACGCGGTGATCGGCCGATTTTTCGGAGAGTTCCATCAGCCGCGCCGTCGCCCAGTCGAAATCGTCGGCGACGAGATTGATCTGCGCCAGCGGATCGCGGTGATGCGCATCGAAGCCGGCAGAGATGATGATCACGTCCGGCTTGAAATCGGCGACCCGCGGCAGCACGCGCGACTTGAAGGCGTCGCGGAAATGATCGCTGCCGTCGTTGGGCGAAAGCGGTGCATTGACGATGTTGCCCGCGCCGGTCTCGTCCTTTGCGCCGGTGCCGGGATAGAGCGGCATCTGATGCGTCGAACAGAACAGCACGGAGGGATCGTTGAAGAAGATGTCCTGCGTGCCGTTGCCGTGGTGTACGTCCCAGTCGACGATGGCGACGCGCTCGGCGCCATGCGCCTTCTGCGCGTGGCGGGCGGCGATCGCGGCATTGTTGAAGAAGCAGAAGCCCATCGCCTTCTCGCGCTCGGCGTGGTGGCCGGGCGGGCGGGCCGCGACGAAGGCGTTGTGGGCGTTGCCGGAAAAGACGGCATCGACGGCCGCGACCGCGCCGCCGATGCCGGTCAGCGCCGCCTGAAGGCTTGCGGGACTGGCATGGGTATCGGCCTCGAAATGGTTGATGCCTTCCTCGGGGATTACGTCCACCACCGCGCGCAGATGGCTTTCGGGATGGGCGAGCAGCACGAAATCCTCGTTCGCCTGCGGTGCCTTTTCACGCACCAGCGGGGCGAAGCGCTCATGCTCCAGCGCAAGGTTGAGCGCGCGGATGCGGTCGGACCGCTCCGGGTGGCCCTCGGGCGTGTGATGCTCGAGGAAGATCGGGTTCTCGAAAAGGAACGTCGTCATGGCCGGAAGCTATCCATTGCGGTTGGCGCGGTCCACGGGAAATGGGCCGGTGTCCACGCCTTTTCAACGGTCATGGCGCAAGAAGCAGCTTGCCGGTGCGCGCCGGGTCATCCTGGCGATCGAGTGCGGCGGCAAGCTGTGAAAGCGGGTACACCCCGTCGATGGCGGAACCGAGCACACCGGCGCGGATGCCCGCAAAGCTGCGCGCAAAGGCGGTCTCGATATCGGCGCGCGGGGCGGCATGCACCCAGTTGCGCAGCCAGAGGAAGGAGAACGCCACCGCCTCGCGCCTTTCCGCCACCAGTGCCGGATCAAGCTGCGCGCCGGAAAGCGCGCCGTACTGGATGAACGCGCCGCCGGCCCTGACCTGCCGGAACAGCGTGTTGCCGGCCTCGCCGCCGACCGCATCGAGCACGGCATCGAGATCGGGTGCCGCCGCAAGCGCGATCTCGCCGGCAAAGGTTTCGGCAAGCCGTTCGGCCGTCGCGGCGCTGCGCACCAGCGCGACAGGATGGAAGCCCACCTCGGCGAGCAGCACGAGCAGCATCCGGCCGATGGCGGATGCGGCGGCGGTCACGCCCACGCGCTGACTGCCGGCCGTGCCGAAATGCGCCTGCACGGCATCGATCAGCCGAAAGGCCGTGAGTGGGTTCACATAGGCCATGGCGGCCTGATCGTCGGAAAGATCATTCGGCACGGCAAAACACCACGCCGCCGGCCGCACGAGCCGCTGCTGCCACAGCCCGCTCGCGCCGATCGGCAGCACGCGCTGGCCGATGGACAAGCCGGTGACACCGGCACCAAGGCCCATGATTTTGCCCACGCCCTCGAAGCCCGGCACGAAGGGCAGGGTGGTGCGGCTGCGATAGGCGCCGGTGACGGGGATGAGGTCGGAGGGATTGATCGCCGCGCGCCGGATGCGGATTTCCACCTCACCCGGACCGGGAGCCACGGGATCGGCCTCTTCGAGGTCAATCACTTGCCGGGGGTCGCCGAAGGCTCTAACAACGGCACGAAGCATGGTCTAACCCCGGGATACGACGTGGAACAGGCGGCAGACATCACGGCCAGCGATATCAGGATACCGTTCCGCGATATAGACATGCACGGCCACATGCACAATGCCGCCTATTACGCCCATGCCGAGGCCGCGGTCGCCGCCCTGTGGCGCCATCGGCCGCAGGGTCCGGAGGACCCCGTCTATTTCGTGCGCAAGTCCGCCTGCACCTTCCATTACGGTCTGAAGCTGGACGACATCGCGCAGTTCAAGGTCGCGGTGACGCGAATCGGCGCGACCTCGCTTACCTTCGCCGTCGCGATTTCATCCGAAGAGCGCCCGGTGGCCGACCTTGAGATCGTCTGGGTCGCCGTCGACCCCGCAAGCCGCCAGCCGGTCAACGTGCCGCAGCGGGTGCGCGACTGGCTGAAGTCATTCCTCGCCTGAGGCGGTTTCGACGGAAAGCCAGTCCGGCCGGCAATCCTCGAAGGAATGGTATTGCGGCGCCAGTGCGGGATCGCGCGGATCGTCGAAGCCGCCGATGAGCAGTGCCACGACCGGATCGTCGTCGATGGCGCCGATCGAGCTGCCGCAGGCCGGACAGAAGGCGCGGCTGGAATAATCGGAGGAACGCCAGGTCGAAGGCTTTCCGCCGGTGCCCGTCCACGCCACGCGCTCGGCCGGAAACTCCGCCCAGGCGGCGGTCGGCGCGCCGCTATGCTGCTGGCAGAACCGGCAGGAGCAGGTGTGCGGCTTTTCCGCGGGCGCCGTCGCTTCGAAGCGGATCGCACCGCACAGGCAGCCGCCGGTATAGATCGTCTTGCGCATGTCGGTCCTCATACCTTTCGGAAAAGCGTGGCGATGCCCATGCCGCCGCCGATACCCATCATCGCCAGCGCCGGGGTGCCTTCCGCCGCATCGTGCATCTGCGCGAAAAGCCGCGTGACGAGGATCGCGCCCGATGCGCCATAGGGATGGCCGAGCGCCAGCGCCCCGCCATCGCGATTGACGGCGGCAGGATCGATGCCGAGGCAATCGAGGCAGGCCAGAACCTGCGCGGCAAAGGCCTCGTTGAATTCGAGGAAGGGCACGCGTGCTGCATCGAGGCCGGCATTGCGCGCCGCAAGCGTGTGCACGGCCGGCACGGGACCGAGCCCCAGCAGGTTGGGATCGACGCCGACGGTAACGCTGTCCACGATCTCCAGGAGCACCGCCAGGCCGAGCGCCCGTGCCGCCGCAAGCGATGTGACGAGCACGACCGACGCCCCGTCGTTGACCGGGCAGGCATTGCCCGCGGTCACGGTGCCCTCGGGCCGGAAGACGGGTTTCAGGCCGGCGAGTTTCTCAAGCGAGGTGTTTTCGCGCGGGCACTCGTCCTGCGCGACGAGGCCGCCGGGCGTCTCGACCGGCACGATCTCGCCGTCGAACCGCCCGGCCTTGCGGGCCGCGACCGCCCGGCGGTGGCTTTCGAGCGCGAAGGCGTCCTGCCGCGCGCGGCTGATGCCGGCATGGGCGGCGACGTTCTCGGCGGCGATCCCCATGTCCGGGTCGCCGATGGCATCGGGCGCCATGCGCGCGCGCGGCACGGGTTCCGGCATGCCGCCCGGCATTGCCGGCGGGCGCAGGCGCAGATGGGCGCGGCTGGTGCTTTCCGTGCCGCCGGCCAGGTAGAAGCGACCGGCGCCGGCCTGCACGAGCCGCGCGGCCAGCGCAATCGCCTCCAGCCCGGAACCGCATTGCCGGTCGACCGTCAGACCGGGCACGGCAACCGGCAGGCCGGCCTCCAGCGCGGCGAGGCGTGCGAGGTTGCCGGCGCTGTTGGCGGCATTGCCGAGGATCACGTCATCGACGGCATCGGGCGCAAGGCCCGTGTCGGCCAGGATCCGGCGGATGAGCGGTGCGGCCAAGCTTGCCGGCTCGATGGCGGCGAGCGTGCCGTTGATGCGGCCGATCGGCGTGCGCACCGCCGCCGCGACGACGGGAATGCGGGCGGGATCAGAAGAGGCGTTCGAGCGCATCGCTGCCCTCCGCAACCCATTGCCGCACCGTCTTGGCCTCAACCTTGCCGGACGGCGTGACCGGCATTGCCGGGCACAGCCAGATCCGGCGCGGCTGCTTGTAGCGCGGCAGCACCGCGGCCATGGCCGCCCGCAGATCGTCTGCCGCAAGGCCGTCCGCCGACGGCTCGATCACGGCCACAAGCTCGCCGCCGAGATCGGCGTGGTCGCGGCCGAAGACATGGGCGGCGCGCACGCAGGCCAGGCCGAGCAGGGCCGCCTCCACCTCGGACGGATAGATGTTGTTGCCGCCCGAAAGCACCATGCCGCCGGACCGGCCGAGCAGGTGCAGCGTTCCATCCGCATCGAGAAAGCCGAGGTCGCCGACGGTCGCGCGCGCGCCGAAACGCTTGAGCCCCGCGCCGTCGCCCGCGCCGAGATATCCGGTGGCGACAAGCGGGCTTTGCACGAAGATCGTGCCCGTCTCGCCCACCGGCACCGGATTGCCGGCCTCGCCGAGAACAGAGACGGCGACGCCGGGAAAGGCGTGGCCCACGGCCGTCGAGGATGCGGCGGCATCCGGCCGCGTGACGGTGATGAAGCCCAGTTCGGACGCCCCGTAATATTCGCGCAGCGCCGCCTGCGGAAAGTGGCGGCGGCTGAGCGCATGATCGGCCGCCGTCAGCTTGGCGCCCGCCACGGTGATGGCCTCGACGCTCGCCACCGGCGGCCCCTCGCAGAGCCGGCGCAGCATGGTCGGCACCAGCACGAGGCGGCGAATGCCGGCTGTCCGGATCGTTTCGCGGGCGCTTGCCGCCTCGAAATGCGTTGCGGAATGGAAGGCCGCACCGGCAAGCAGCGTCTCGGTCATGGCATAGAGTGCAAGCCCGTGGGCGAGGGGACCCGGGGCGTAGCTGTGCGTTTCGGCATCAATGCCGAAGAACGGCGCGCCTGCCGAAAGGCTGATGCGCCATGAGCGGCGGTCGCGGATGATCGGTTTCGGATCGGCCGTGGTGCCTGACGTGAAGACGATGAGGAACGGGTCGTCATCGCGCCCCTCGGGCAGGGGCGGCGCGGCGGTGGTCGCGCTTTCGACGATGCGGAGCGACCCGCCCGTGCGGGGCGCGTTGGCGAGAAGGCCGTCGCCGTTTGCCGTGACGACGATATCGGGCGCGAGCGTCTCCAGCATCCGGCCGCGCATCGCGTCGGGCAGATGCGGATCGATCAGCGCTGCGCAATTGTCGCCCGCCGTGGCGGCAACAAAGGCGGCCGGAAAGAGTGCATGGTTGCCGCAAACGAGCGCGATGAGGCGCGTCTTCGGGCCGATGACGCTTTCGGCTTGCGCAGCGAGGCTCGTGAAGGCGCCGTGGCAGGCCCGGGCGGTCGCGGCGAGAGCCCCATAGGAAAGAACCCGGTCCTCCAGATGGAAAGCCGGGTTCTGCGGATTGTGTGCGGCGTGCCGCTCGATGGCGCCGGAAAGCGGCATGGGCTCAGGCGCGCTGCGGCAGAAGCGGATAGCCGGCAAGCACCGCGCGCGCGGCAAGCATGGCGACGAACGCCTTGATCAGGTCGCCCGGCAGGAAGACCAGCGAGGCGGCCGCCGTTTCGAAAAAGGCCTTGCCGCTCATATAGGCGAGCCACGGCATGCCGAAGAGATAGACGATGCCGATGCCGCCGACGACCGACGCCAGGAGAAAGGACAGGAACTGCGACAGTTCCGACTGGTCTTCCTTCACGAGACGTTCTGAGATCAGGCCGCAGACGAAAGCGCCGACCACCCAGCCGAAGATATAACCGGCACTCGGTCCTGCAAAGACTGCGAGCCCGCCGCGGCCACCCGAAAGCACCGGAAGGCCGATGGCGACGAGAAGAAGCACCAGCAACATGGCAGCGGCACCGCGCCGCGCCCCGAGAATGCATCCCGCGAGCATCGGGCCGAGCGATTGTGCCGTGATCGGCACGGGAATGAAGCCGAGCGTGATCGGCGGCAGCAGGCCGAGAACCACCATGATGGCGGCGAAGAGGGCAACAAGCACGATGTCTCTTGTGGTCACGTCCGAATCCCCAAAAACGGTAAAGAGAAGGTTTAGTGCCGCCGAAAACCGCGGGCGTCAATCGCCATGGCGATCGTGTCGGCATCCTTCAGCGTCAGGATGATCAGCGGGACGAGCACCGTAAGCGGCCGCACACGCAGGCCGCGCGCCCTGTGCGCATCGGCAATCTCGCCGTAGCGCGCGAAGATTTCCGGCACGAAGCGGATGACGAGGCCCACCGCCAGACTGACATCGGCCGCCCGCACGAAGCCGAAGCGTTCGAGCGGGGTAATCAGCCGCGTGATCTCGTCCATGAAGGCGGAAATGCCCGTCGTCGCCGTCACCGCGGCGGCCAGCAACACCAGCGCCGACAGCCGGC
This sequence comes from Shinella sp. AETb1-6, assembly GCF_009826875.1. Taxonomy (NCBI): domain Bacteria; kingdom Pseudomonadati; phylum Pseudomonadota; class Alphaproteobacteria; order Hyphomicrobiales; family Rhizobiaceae; genus Shinella; species Shinella sp. AETb1-6. The sequence continues at coordinate 157,367 of NZ_WUMM01000004.1, forward strand.
AGAACACGACGAGCGCCTCGTGCAACGAATGGAACAGATAGTTCGCGAGTGCGACGAGCAGCACCGTGAACAGCACGAAGCGCGTGCGTCGGAAGGCTTCCCCAAGCCCGATGCCGGTCGAGAGGTAAAGAAGGGCGGCCAGCGCCATCGCGGGCACGAGAATACGCAAATCCGAGATCAGCAGGAGCAGGATCGCGGCGGTAAACAGCAGGATGAGCTTGCCGCGCACCGGCAGGCGGTGCAGCGGCGAGTTGCCCTCGATGTCGAGCCCGTTCAGCATGAGGCCAGATTCCGGTAGGCGGCGATGGCGTTCGACGGCGTATCATCGGCGGCAAGCCGGCCTTCGTGGAACACCAGCACGCGGTCGAAGCTTTCGAGCAAAGCGAGGTCGTGGCTGATGACGAGCACCTGTTCGGGCAGGCCGGCGATGGTGCGCTCGATCAGCCCGCGGTTCTTCAGGTCGAGCTGGTTGGTCGGCTCGTCGAGGATCAGCAGGTCGGGCCCGGTGACGAGCACGCTGGCAATGGCGCCAAGCTGCGTCTCGCCGCCGGAAAGCTCATGCACGCGCCGGCGGGCGAGATGCGAAATGCCGAAGCGGGAAAGGATGGCGTCGGTCTTCCCGGCGATCTCCGCCTTGCTGAGCTTGCGGTTCTTCAGCCCGAAGGCGATGTCCTCGGCAAGGATCGGCAGGATCATCTGGTGTTGCGGGTTCTGGAAGATGAAGCCGGTCTTTCCGCGCGCCGCCACTTCGTCCGTAACGGTGTCGAGCCCGTCGACCGTCACCGTGCCGGCGGTCGGCTTGACGAGGCCGTTGATCAGCCGCGCCATGGTGGTCTTGCCCGATCCGTTGAGGCCGACGACGCCGATGCGCCGTTCGGACAGCGTGAGCGTCAGCGGCTGGAGCGCGATGCGCGCGCCATAGGCCACCGTGGCGGCGGAAAAGACGATGTCCAAGAGCAGGTTCCCGGTTCGCGAAAGTCGACGGGACCTATAACATGACGGGGCGCAAAGAAAACCGGGTGGAACAAACAGGGAATATGTGTCTATGATCCGGCCATGACGATTCTGCTTTCCAATGCCGAGGCCCGGCGCATCTTCCTTTCGCGACAGGGGCTGAGCAGCCCGCCCGGCCGTGCGCTGGGCAAGACGGGGCTGCTTCAGCTCATCCACGATATCGGTTTCGTGCAGGTGGACAGCATCGCCACCGTCGAACGGGCGCATCACCAGATCCTCTTCTCGCGCAACCAGACCTACCGGCGCGAGCACCTTGCCGAACTCCTGGAGAAGGATGGCGAGCTCTTCGAGCACTGGACGCATGACGCCTCCATCATTCCCAGCGCCTTCTTCCGCTACTGGAAGCATCGTTTCCGCCGCAAGGAAGCGTCCATCCTGGCGAACTGGCGCAAATGGCAGGGCGAGGGGTTCGACGCGACTTTCGAGGAGACCTACCGGCGCATCGCAGAAAGCGGGGCGGTGATGTCGCGCGACCTCAAGGTGGAGGATCACAAGTCCGGCGGCTGGTGGAACTGGCATCCGAACAAGACGGCGCTCGAATATCTCTGGCACACCGGCAAGCTGGCCATCGCGCGGCGCGAGAATTTCCAGAAGGTCTATGATCTCGCCGAGCGTGTCCTGCCGCAGCACCACCATGAACCCGCAGTCGAGCATGACGTCTTCATCGACTGGGCCTGCCGCAGCGCGCTGGAACGGCTGGGTTTTGCCACCCACGGCGAAATCGCCGCCTTCTGGGCGCTGGTCACGCCGGAGGAAGCGAAGGCCTGGGTCGATGCCAACAAGGCGGAGCTGCGTCAGGTCTTGATCGAGACCGCCGATGGCGGCAAGCCGCGTGCCGCCTATGCCTTCGCGCATTCGGCCGAAAGCCTGCGTGATGTGCCCGAGCCGCCTGCGCGCCTGCGCGTCCTCTCGCCCTTCGATCCGCTGATCCGGGACCGCAACCGCACGGAGCGTCTTTTCGGCTATTTCTACCGCATCGAAATCTTCGTGCCGGAGCCGAAGCGGCAATATGGCTACTATGTCTTCCCGCTGCTCGAGGGCGATCGCCTCGTCGGCCGGATCGACATGAAGGCCGACCGCAAGGCGGGCGTTCTCGCCGTCCGGCGCCTGTGGTGGGAACCGAAGGTCCGCGGTTCCGCCGGGCGGCTGGAGCGGCTGGAGGCGGAACTGGCGCGCGTGGCCCGGTTCGCGGGCGTCGAGGACGTGCGCTATCTGGACGGCTGGCAGGGCGAGGGCGCGTAACGGCCCCTCATCCCGCTGCCAGGATGGCCGCCCCGTTACGCCAGGCGTCCGGTCTGGCCGCGGTCGCGCAGGTAATGATCGGCGATCGCACAGGCGACCATGGCTTCGCCGATCGGCACGGCGCGGATGCCCACGCAGGGATCGTGCCGGCCCTTGGTGCGCACGTCGACATTGTTGCCGTCGGCATCGATGGAACGGCGCTCGGTGAGGATGGAGGAGGTCGGCTTGATGGCAAAGCGCGCCACGACCGGCTGGCCGGTCGAGATGCCGCCGAGAATGCCGCCGGCATGGTTCGACAGGAAGATCGGGTTACCGTCATTGCCCATGCGCATCTCGTCGGCATTCTCCTCGCCGGTGAGTTCCGCCGAGGCGAAGCCCTCGCCGATCTCCACGCCCTTCACGGCGTTGATCGACATGAGAAGCGAGGCGATGTCCTGGTCGAGCTTGGCGTAGATCGGCGCGCCGATGCCGGCGGGCACGCCCTCGGCCACGACTTCCACGACGGCGCCCACGGAGGAACCCGCCTTGCGGATGCCGTCGAGATAGTCTTCCCAGACGGGCACGATGGCCGGGTCGGGCGCGAAGAACGGGTTGTTGCCGACCTCGTTCCAGTCCCAGTTGTTGCGGTCGATCCTGTGCTTGCCGATCTGCACCAGCGCGGCGCGCACGGTCAGCCCAGGCACGACCTTGCGGGCAAGGCCGCCGGCCGCGACGCGCGCGGCCGTCTCGCGGGCGGAGGAGCGTCCGCCGCCGCGGTAGTCGCGGATGCCGTATTTGATGTCATAGGTATAGTCGGCATGGCCGGGCCGATAGCGCCGCGCGATCTCGCCATAATCCTTGGAGCGTTGGTCGGTGTTCTCGATCAGCATGGAGACGGGGGTGCCGGTCGTGATCATGGTCTCGCCGTCGTCATCCAGCATCACGCCGGAGAGCACCTTGACGAGGTCGTCCTCGCGGCGCTGCGTCACGAAACGCGACTGCCCCGGCTTGCGCTTGTCGAGCCACGCCTGGATTTCGGCAAGCGTGAAGCGGATGCCGGGAGGGCAGCCGTCCACCACGCAGCCGAGCGCTACCCCATGGCTTTCGCCCCAGGTGGTGACGCGGAAGAGATGACCGAAAGTGTTGTGCGACATGAGCGGAACCGGACCGATAGGAAAGTGTGCCTTCTCTTAGTGGAAAAGGCACGGCCGGGACAAGGGTTTCACGCGCCCTACGATGCCATCTTCCAGCGCATCTCCGTGCTGAAGGCGAGAAACGCATCGCGCGACAGCGGCTTTGCGAAGGCATAACCTTGCAGAAGATCGCAGCCGAGCATGCTGAGCATCTCGGCATGCTGCATCGTTTCCACGCCTTCCGCGACGATCTCGATGCCGAGCGAGCGGCCGATCTCGATGATCGAGCGCACCAGCGCCTGCTCGTTTCGCGACTTGAGAATGGGGGAGACGAGCTGCCGGTCGATCTTCAGCCGCTTGGGCTTCAGCTTGAGCAGGCTCACGATGGAGGTGTGCCCGGTGCCGAAATCGTCGATCTCGATGTCGATGCCGAGCGCCTTGATGCGCGCGAGGTTGGAGAGAACCACGTCGTCGCTCTCGTCGAGGAAGATGGATTCCACGAGTTCGAAGGAGAGCTGGCCGGGCTGGATCGACAGGCCGGTGAGGCTGTCGATCAGGCTCTCGTCGCGCAGGCGCCGGGCCGAGACGTTGACCGACACCTTGGGCATGATCAGGCCCTTGGCCGCCCAGCGCGCGCAATCCAGCAGCGCCTTTTCCAGCACGATCCGGTCGAGCGTCGCCATGACGTTGAGGTCTTCGGCGATCTTGAGGAAGCGATCGGGCGTCAGCAGGCCATCGCGCGGGTGGTTCCAGCGGATCAGCGCCTCCGCGCCGGCAAGCTTCAGCGTGCCGGCATCGATCTGCGGCTGGTAGTAGGGCACGAATTCGTTGTTCTCGATGCCGGCGAGAATGTCGTCGGCGATGCGCTTGGTCGAGATGATCTCCGCCTGCAGCGTCTCGGTGAAGAATTCGTGGCGGTTGCGGCCGAGCGCCTTGGCCCGATAAAGCGCGATATCGGCGTTGACCAGCAGCTTCGCCGTGTCGATGGCCTGTCCTGATGCAAACGCGATGCCGATGCTCACGCCGAAGCGGCAGAGATGGCCTTCGTAATCGACGGGCTGCTGCATGAGGGCGATGATGCGGCGCGCAAGTCCGCTCAGATAATTCTCATCGGTGGTGTCGGAAACCACGACGACGAATTCGTCGCCGCCGATGCGGGCGACGAGGTCGTTTTCGCGCGTTGAGACGGATAGCATCTGCGAGGCGTGAACGAGCAGCGCGTCGCCGGCGGCGTGGCCCAGCGTGTCGTTGATCTGCTTGAAGCGGTCGAGATCGATATGCAGGATGGCGACCTGTGCCTCGTCCGTCTCGCTGCTTTTGGAGATCGCCGTCAGCACGTCGTCGAGCTTGCGGCGGTTGCCGAGCCCGGTCAGCGGATCGTGCAGCGCATTGTGCTCGATGCGCACCCGCGCCTGTTCCAGTTCGATGTTCTTGGCGTCGGCCTGCGCCTTGGCGGCCTTGAGGTGGTCGCGCAGCACCACGTCCTCGGTCACGTCGAAGGCAAGCCCGATCAGCTTGCGGCTGCCGCCATGCCCATGGTGAACCTTGCCCACCGAGCGGACGTGACGGAGCTCGCCGTTGGACAGCACGACGCGCGCCTCGTTCACATAGGGTTGCTCCAGCGCCGTGCACCGGTCGACATTGTCCACGATCGCGTCGCGGTCATCCGGGTGTATCGCGGCGAGCCATGCCTCGCGCGTCACGATGCCGTCGGTGAAGGTAAGGCCGTAGAGCTGGTGCATGCGCACGTCCCAGAAGGTGCGTCCGCCATCCAGATCCGCTTCCCACATGCCGCACTGGTAGGAATCGAGCGCCAGATCGAGGCGCCGGGTCGTCTGCTCCAATTCGGCATTCTGCCGCTCGGAGCGCTCCTTGGCCTCCTTTAGGCTTTCGGTCATGTGAACGTCTTCGGTCACGTCGAAGGCAAGGCCGACCAGTTTGCGCCGGCCATCCTCGACATGCAGCTTGCCGACCGACTGGACGTAACGGATGTTTCCGCCGGGCAGCAGGACACGGGCGGTACGCATGTAAGGCAGGCCTCTCTGCGTGGTGTCCGCCACCTTGCGAAGAGCCTCTGCCCGATCGTCCGGATGAAGCGCGGCCAGCCAGACCGCGCGCGGAATGCGCTCGCCGGTATTGGGAACGCCGTAGAGCTGGTGCATGCGCTCGTCCCAAAGCGTCAACCCGTCTTCGAGATCGCTTTCCCACAGGCCGCACTGATAGGCGTCGAGCGCGAGGTCGAGACGTTGCGTGAGGCGCGCCAGCTCGGCATTCTGCACCTCGGTCTGCTCCTTGGCCGTCTTCAGGGCCTCGTTCAGCAGGACGTCCTCGGTGACGTCCCAGCAGATGCCGGTCAGCGTCTCGCTGCCGTTCGGGGCCGCCAGGCGCGAGCCGATGCTTCGGATGTGCCGCCATGACCCGTCCGGCATGCGGATGCGGTACTGCGCGCGGTAATCGCTCGCGCCCGCGCGGATCAGTTCCATCTGGGCCAGTGTGGGTGCGATATCGTCGGGATGCAACGCGGCGTTCCAGAGATCGTCGGTAAGCGCCACGCTTTGCGAGAAGCCGTGCAGGCGATGCATCTGGGCGTCCCACTGGCGGGCGCCGCTCATGAAATCGTATTCCCATATGCCGATCTTGGAGGCGTCGAGCGCGATGTCGAGACGCTGCGAAAGCGTCTGCACCTGCCGGTCACGGGCCCGGAGCCGGGCGAGGTTGCGCTGGCGTTCGGAAATGAGGCCGCCGGTCAGGAAGATCGGTATGATGATGACCAGCGCGCTGGCGAGAGCGGTGAGGCGGATCTGCGCCAGGTTTTCCGGCGGATGGTGCCAGCCCTGCGCGGGGATCGCCCCCACTTCCCACCTGCCGCCGGGAAAGCTCAGAACCTGCACCACCGGATCGCTTTCGAAAACCTCGGCATTGCCGAAGAAGGGATCGTTGATGTTGTCGGGCACGCTGACGTCGCGGATCGCCAGCTCCATGTCCGTGGCGTGTTGCGAGATTCCATGCCGCACGCGCTGGCCTTCGGTGATCAGGCCGGCATCGATGAGCAGCTTGCGCTCGTCGATCACGCCATCGACATAACCCCACAGGTGCTGCCGCCCGCCGACCTGCGTGAAGACAGGAACGAAGAGGTTGAAGCCCCGGCCACCCTTGGCGAATTCCACGGGCCCGAAGATCCGGGGTTCGGCAAGGCCGCGCTCGCTTTGCACCGCGTGGCGAAAGGAGGGGAAACGATTGAAATTGGTGCCGAGATACCGCTCGTTGCCGCTTGTCGGAAAGGCATGGCTGACCTTGCTGTCGGGCGCGAGGCCGATGCGGCGGATATGGCGGTTCTGCAGCATCAGCCGACCGGCAATGCCACTGAACTGCTCCGCCGCATGGCCCGTTGCGACGGAGATCATGTTCGCGACGCTGCGCAGGGCGGCCGCGTCGCTGTTCATCTCGCTGCGCAGCCGCGCGACCGTCAGGGCGAGATCGCCGGATACGCGCATCTGGAGGTCGTTGCGATAGACCTGCTCGTTCTGCCGCTCGTAGAAGACGGTCGCAGCGAAAATGACGCAGCCTGCGATTGCGGCGGGAACGAGTGACGGCCGCGCCCATTCTGCGATGGATGCGATGCGGTGGCGAATGGAGGCAGTCGATGGCAACGCGCAAGCCCTCGTTTATCGAGGGAAAATAGGGTGTCTTCCCTTAAGATAGCCTTTATGAGCGGCTGGAATTCCGGGCTTTTCGGCTCCAGGCGGCGTTGACGCGGCGCGGATGCCGGCAGGGCTGCCGATAATAGCGGGGATGATGCCGGCGGGAGCCTTGATTCGCACTGCCTTTCCGGCCATCCATGTCACGGGCAGTCAAAAAGCGGGCGAATTTCGCCATATTTGGGGAGCATCTGACGTGGCCAGCAAGAGGACTGATTCATTTCCAGGGGTTCGCAGAATGCGTTTGATGATCGCCGCGCTGATGGCCATGGCCACCTTCCTGTCGCCGCTTGCCGCATCCGCCGAAAGCGCGGATGTCGAGGCGACGATCACCGGTGTCGATACGAACAGTCTCAGCCTGTCGCTGGATGACGGCAAGAAGTATCAGGCGCCAGAAGAATTCAACTTCGAGGGTCTGGCACCGGGCGTGAAAGTCGTGGTGTTCTACACGGAAGTCGACGGCAAGCGCGTCATCAACGACCTTGAGGTCGTTCAGTAAGGCCCTGCCTCACAGCCAGTGCATGCCGGCGGCGTCGATGCGCAGGATGCGATCCTGATGGATCGGCGTGTTGGCCGCCTCTTCCTCATCCATGCCATTGAGCCGGAAAGCGGCGCGGAAAACGCCGCCATGGCTGACGCAGACCGTCGGCTTCGTCACGTCGGCGAGCCATGAGCCGATGCGCCAGCAGAGGATTTCGTAGCTCTCCGCCGCTTCGCCGGGCGGGATGAAGTTCCACTTCGCACGGGCGCGTTCCTCGACCCGCTCCGGCGTGCTTTCCTTGAGTTCGGGAAGCGTGAAGCCCTCCCAATCGCCGAAGGACACTTCGACGAGGCGCGGATCGGTGCGATAGGCGAGGGGATCGAGGCCCATGGCGCCGCGCAGGATCTCCATGGTCTCGCGCGTGCGCCCGAGCGGGCTTGCCACGAAGTCGAAATCGGACACGGTGTCGCCGAGCAAGCCCTTGAGGGCCAGACCGTTGCCGGCCGCCTGCTTGCGGCCGGTCTCGTTGAGCGGAATGTCTTTCTGGCCTTGCAGCCTGCCCTCTGCGTTCCACGCGGTCTGGCCGTGTCGGATCATGTAAATGAGCAAGCTGAAAACCCTGCGTCAGTCCTTGACGACGGAAATGTCGGGCGCGTCCACCGCCTTCATGCCGATGACGTGGTAGCCGCTGTCGGCGTGATGCGTCTCGCCGGTGACCGAACGCGACAGGTCCGACAGCAGGTAGAGGCCGACATCGCCCACTTCCTCGATGGTGACGGTCCGGCGCAGCGGCGCGTTGTACTCGTTCCACTTGAGGATGTAGCGGAAGTCGCCGATGCCCGAGGCCGCAAGCGTCTTGATCGGGCCGGCCGAGATGGCGTTGACGCGAATGTTCTGCGGGCCGAGATCGACCGCCAGATACTTCACGCTGGCTTCCAGCGCAGCCTTGGCGACGCCCATCACGTTGTAGTTCGGCATGACCTTCTCGGCGCCGTAATAGGTCAGCGTCAGCATCGAGCCGCCATCGGTCATCAGCTTTTCCGCACGGCGGGCGACCGACGTGAAGGAATAGACCGAGATCTGCATGGTCTTGGCGAAGTTGCCCGGCGTCGTATCCACGTAGCGGCCGGTCAGCTCGTCCTTGTCGGAAAAGCCGATGGCGTGCACGAGGAAGTCGATCTTGCCCCACATCTTTTCGACATTGTCGAAGACGGCATCGATGGATGCCTCGTCGGACACGTCGCAGTCACCGGCCAGGACGGCGCCGATTTCGGCGGCCAGCGGCTCGACGCGCTTCTTCAGCGCATCGCCCTGATAGGTGAAGGCGATCTCGGCGCCCTGTGCGTGGATGGCTTTTGCGATGCCCCAGGCGATGGAACGGTTGTTGGCGACGCCCATGATGACGCCGCGCTTGCCCTTCATCAGACCAGATGCCTGAACCATGGAATGCCCCCTGAAACTAAAGTCGAGACTGCCTATGGCATAGGCGGCTATGCGGTTCAAGCGCGCTCGGGTTCAGGAACTGTTAGCATTCGTAACAATGGGTGCATGTTTCACCGCATCGTCACAAATCGTTTTAAAGGTAGAGGCCTTCGCGCTGGGAGCGCATCAGGTCGATCATCCTCGCGTCCGGCTTGTCCCACAGAAGAAGGCGGATTTCGGCAACGAGATCGCCGCGTTCGCCGTTCTCCATGATCAGGCCTTCGCCCGGAATGCGGATCGTCTGGTCCGAGCCGGACCATTCCGGAACCGTCACGGAAAGGGGACCGAGCGGCCCTTCGATGGTCGTTTCGCAGCCGAGGACCGCGTTTTCGATCGTGACGGGCAGGTCGACCTTGAGATCGAAGCCGTCGACGCGGAAACGGCCGGGCGTCACACGCACGGTGGCGACGACATCGCCGCGGCGCAGGCCCTCCATGCGGTAACCGGCCTCCTTGAGGCGGATCACCTGGCCGTCCGTCGTGCCGGCGCCGACGGGAATGCGGATCGTCTGGCCTTCCGGCGTCTCGATGGTCGGGCGCACCTTGTTCAGGATGTCCTCGACGGAGACGCTGACATCCGTGACGAGATCGGGCGCCTTGTCCATCTTGGCGCGGCTGCCGCGGATACGGCGAAGAATTGCCGAAATGAGAGTGGCGCCCGGCGCTGCGGCGGGTGCGGTATTGGCCTCGTCGCTCTCGTCCGCGGCCTTGCGGGCATCCTGCGCGGGCGCGGCGTTCGATTGGGTCTGCTGCGGCTGGGCCTGCTGTTGCGGGCGCGGCTGCGCGCCGGCATCGGCCTGCGCATTTCGCGAATCGACGCCGAAGATGCGGGCGATCATGTCCTCCGCGTCCTCGTTGCCGGCGCGCGGCGGCTCGCTGCGTGCCTTGCGCTCGGCCTGCTGGCGGCGCATCTGCTCCATGCGGCGCATTTCCGCCTCGCGCTGCTGGCGGTCGTAGCGGCTGCGCTTGTCGGGATCGCGCAACAGGTCGTAGGCGCGGCCGGCCTCGGTGAAGCGCACGGTGGCGAGCGGATCGTCGTGATTCTGGTCGGGATGCACGGCTTTCGCGAGCGAGCGCCAGGCCGCCTTGATTTCCTCTTGCCCGGCGCTGCGTTTCACGCCGAGGATCGAATAGGGATCACGCATAACTTCTACCCGTTTCCGTTGTGGCGCCATGGTAGTGGCGAACGTCCTAATCGGCCCTTACGGATCAGGGTTTAGAAAGTGTTATCCCTGGCGGTCGAAGGCCAGGAGCATCCACTCGCCGGAATTGCCCATGCAGGTGCGGCCGGTGAAGTTGGCGATGCCCTGGTAGGAATGTTTCGTGGTCACGAAATCCCGGCAGGTGCGGCCGGACCGGTCCTGGTTCTCGGCGATGGAACTGATGACGCCGGCGCTGCCGGAGGCGGAATTCGCCCACGGGATCGCGTTGCCGCCGGTGCGGGCGAGGTCTGCGGACGACACGGCGTTGCGCACGGTGATCTCGTCGGTCAGACGTTCCGTGTTGCCGTTGGATACGGTGCTGGTGCGCAGCGACGTGTCGACCTTGCTGTCGGAAAACAGGTCAAGGCCGCTCATGCAGCCGGAAAGGACGGTGCCGGACATCATGACGGCAAGAACCCCAAGGCCGCGCACCCAGTATCGCTTTGTGTACGGTCGCGTTTTTGTTATGTCTTTCACTCCAGCCTGCCTCATACAGCTAGATAGATCGGCATTGAGTTAAATATGAGTGACAATGCGTTAACAAGCGGTGACTTCACCGAGGAAAACGAACCCTACATCCTTTTCGGCCAATGGCTGGACGATGCCGGCAAGACCGAGCTCAACGATGCCAACGCGCTGGCGCTCTCCACGGTCGACGCGACGGGCATGCCCAATGTGCGCATGGTCCTGCTCAAGGGCTTCGACGAGCGCGGCTTCGTGTTCTACACCAATTTCGAAAGCCGGAAGGGCGAGGAACTTCTCTTTGCCCGCAAGGCCGCCATGTGCTTCCACTGGAAGACGCTGCGCCGACAGATCCGCATTCGCGGCGATATCGAGGTGGTGAGCGATGCGGAGGCCGACGAATATTACGCCTCGCGTCCGCGCGGCAGCCGCATCGGCGCCTGGGCTTCCAAGCAGTCGCGGCCGCTGGAAAGCCGCTTCGCGCTGGAGAAGGCGGTGGCGGAATACACCGCGCGCTACGCGATCGGCGAGATCCCGCGGCCGCCGCACTGGTCCGGCTTCCGCCTGAAACCCGCCTCGATCGAGTTCTGGCACGACCGCCCCTTCCGCCTGCACGACCGGGTGGAGTTCCGCCGCACGGAAGACGGCGCGGGCTGGACGAAGGTTCGCATGTATCCCTGATCGTCAGCGCCGCATCAGCCGGAAGGGAATGCCCGAGGCCAGCGCGCCCACATATTTCGGCTTCTGGTACAGGCCGTTGAGCGAGATGCGCGGCAGCGACGTCGGCGTGTCGAAGGAGCGGGCCGAGAGCGTGCCGGGCTCCGTCGTCACGGCGACGCGGAAGCCGAGTTCCTTCGCCAGACGGTGCTCGCGCGGCGAGACGGACGGCCTGTCGCCGTAGGGATAGGCGAGGGTCTCCGGCCGGCGACCGATGATGGCGGCGATGCGTTCGGCCGAAAGGTCGATCTCCGCGCGCGCCTCCTCGTCGCTCAGGCGCGCCAGCGCCCGGTGGCTGATCGTATGCGCGCCGATGGCGGCAAGCGGGTTGAGCACGAGGCTTTTCAGCTCGGGTTCGCGCATGACGAGCCGCTCGGTGATCATGAGCGGCTCCACGCCATGCGCCTTCGCTACCGCATCGAGCCGGTCGATCGCGGATGCCTCGTCCTTCTCGGAATGGATGAAGCGCGCGAAGCGGTCGAAGGCGGCCTGTTTCTGGATGGGTGTTGCGAGCGGCAGAGTGACCGGGCCGGAGCCGAAGTCGAATTCGAGATGCGGCACGGCGCGCAGAAGGTCGGTCAGCGTCTCCCACCAGATACCATGCGTCTTGCCGGCAAAGCCGGGCGCGACGAAGACGGTGAACGGCACCCTGTGCTGCGTGAAGACCGGCTGGGCATGGACGGCATTGTTGCGATAGCCGTCGTCGAGCGTGAAGGCGGCGAAACGCTCGCCGGCGCGCGCGATGGCGAGCCGCGCCGGCATGTCGGCAAGCGCGACGAACTGATAGCCTTCCTCCGTCAGGCGCCGGATGGCCGTATCGAGGAATTCGGGCGTGATTTCCAGATGCGCATTGGGATCGAATCTCTGTGGCGTCTTCGGCCGGACGTGATGCAGCGTGAAGATCGCCCCCATGCCGCGGGCCGAGGACATCAGCCCGACCCGTTCGGCCAGGTGCGCGAACTCCAGCCCGCCCGTGATGACGGCGCGCTTCAGCCTCTGTCGCATGGCATTTCGGATCGGCATGTCGTTTCGGTCTTTCCGCATCATTTCGAGCGGTCGTTATCGCACCGGGCCGGTATCCGAGTGGTTAACAGGGGCTTTCCTGCGGCGCACCGGCGGCGCGCGACCCGGCTGGAAGGTGAGAAGGCGAACCACTTCCATGGCGATGTCGAGAAGGGTGTCGAACATGTGTTCGTGCTCCATGCGTTGAATGTGCATGGATTGTCCGCCCGCTTGCCTGTCTGCCTCAAACGAGTTTATCGTCGATTTCGAATGACTTGAGGTTATGCAATGAAGCGCGGACGGCTGCCCCTGACGGCAATGCGGAGTTTCGAGGCGGCGGGACGGCTCGGCAGCTTCACGCTTGCCGCCGATGAGCTTTCCGTCTCGCAGGCCGCCGTCAGCCGGCAGGTCAAGGAACTGGAGGCGGAACTGGGCAAGCCGCTTTTCGAGCGCCGCCACCGCAGCGTGCGGCTGACGGCGGCGGGCCGCAGCCTGCTCGACGTGCTCTCCCGCTCCTTCGATGCCATGGACACGAGCCTCTCGGAAATCCGCGGCCGACGCGGTGGGGGACTCCTGGAAATCAGTGCCGAGCCATCCTTTGCGGCCTGCTGGCTGGTCTCGCATCTGGAGGATTTCCGCGCTGGGCACCCCGAGATCGACGTCGCCATCGATTCCGACATGCGGCTCATCGAATTTCGCACCCACGAAGCGGAAATCGCCATTCGCCATGGCATGGATGCGAAGGCCTGGCCGCGTACGGAAGCCGATCTTGTCGTCGAGGTCGATATGGTGCCGGTGATCGCGCCGGCGCTTCTCGCATCCGGCCCGCCGTTGCGGAAACCCGCCGATCTTCTGGCGCATACCCTGTTGCATGAGGAAAACCGCAGCGTCTGGGAGCGCTGGTTTTCCGCCGCCGGTGTGGAAGGCGTGCCGCTTGGCCGCGCGCAGATCTTCGCGGAAGGAAACCTGGTGCTTCAGGCCGTGCTGCGCGGCCACGGCGTCGCGCTGGTCGATCGCTTCCTGGCCGCCGAGGACATTGCCGCCGGCCGGATCGTGCAGCCGTTCGACCTGTCGATCCGCCACGGCGCCTACTGGCTGGTCGCGCGCAGCTTCAAGCGCCTCTCGCCGGAAGCGCGCGCCTTCCGGCAGTGGTTGTTGCAGAGGATTGCGGCGTCGGGTGGAACGTGATGGCGTCGCCCGACTGGCCCAGAAAAATCAGGCCTTCGTCCCGCCCACCGTGATCTGGTCCATGCGCAGATGCGGCTGGCCGACGCCGACCGGCACCCACTGGCCGGCCTTGCCGCAATTGCCGATACCGGTGTCGAGCTTGGTGTCGTTGCCGATCATCGAGACGCGGCGCATGGCGTCCGGTCCGTTGCCGATCAGCATGGCGCCCTTGACCGGCGCCGTCACCTTGCCGTTCTCGATGAGATAGGCCTCGGTGCAGCCGAAGACGAACTTGCCCGAGGTGATGTCCACCTGCCCGCCGCCGAAGGAAACGGCGTAGATGCCGTTCTTGACGGAGGCGATGATCTCGTCCGGCGTCTTGTCGCCGGAGAGCATGTAGGTGTTGGTCATGCGCGGCATGGGGCGGTAGGCATAACCCTGCCGGCGGCCGTTGCCGGTCGCCTTCATGCCCATCAGCCGGGCATTCTGCCGGTCCTGCATGTAGCCCACGAGCTTGCCGTCCTCGATCAGCACGTTGTAGGCCGAAGGCGTGCCCTCGTCGTCGACGGTGATCGAGCCGCGGCGGTTGTCGATGGTGCCGTCGTCGACGACCGTGACGCCTTTGGCGGCGACCTGCTCGCCCATCAGACCGGCGAAGGCGGAGGTCTTCTTGCGGTTGAAATCGCCCTCTAGCCCGTGGCCGACGGCCTCATGCAGCATCACGCCCGGCCAGCCATTGGCGAGCACGACATCCATCGTGCCGGCCGGGGCCTCGACGGCCCCGAGATTGACGAGCGCCTGACGCAGTGCTTCGTCGGCGCCGGCGTGCCAGCTTTCCTCGGTCAGGAAGGCATCGAAGGTGGTGCGACCGCCGGTGCCGAAGCTGCCGGTCTCCTGCCGGTCGCCGTCACCCACCACGACGGAAATGTTGATGCGCGTCATCGGGCGCACATCGCTGACGCGATGGCCGTCGGCGCGCAGAATGTTGACGACCTGCCAACTGGCGGCAACCGAGGCCGTGACCTGCCGCACCTTCGGGTCCTTGGCGCGCAGATAGGCGTCGATCTCGGTCAGGAGCGCCACCTTCTCCTCGAAGGTCGGCGCGCCGATAGGATTGTCGGGGCTGTAGAGCTGCCGGTTGGTGCCCTGCGGTGCGGCGGCGTAATCACCGGAATAGCCGCGCGCGACGGCGCCGGCGGCATCGGCTGCGCGCTTCAGCGCCGACAGGCTCATCTCACCGGAATGGGCGTAGCCGACGGCTTCGCCCGCCACGGCGCGCAACCCGAAACCCTGGTCGGTGTTGAAGCTGCCGCCCTTCAGACGGCCGTTGTCGAAGGACAATGATTCGGCCTGGGCATGCTCGATGAACAGCTCGCCGTCATCGGCGCCCTTGAGCGTTTCCCGCAGAACGGCCTGCACCGTCGCCTCGTCGGCATCGAAGAGGGAGAGAAGGTCGGTGTTCATGGCGGGCTCCGCAAGCAATGGTGGACGGGGCTCATGTAAGTTCCCCGGCGGCGGGCGGCAAGCCCGCGGCGGAAGGCTTACGGCAGCGCGTCGTAGCCTTCGCCGAAGCCCTTGAGATCGACCGGGATGCCGATGCCTTCTTCGGGAGACTGGAAGACGATGAAGGTCGCCGTCGCACCGGAGCGGAAGGTCTTGAGCAGCTCGTCTTCCAGCACCACCTCGGCATAGCAGCCATCGGCGAAGCAGCGCACGAAATAGGCGCGGCCGATATCCTTGCCGTCGACATTGAGGCCGAGGCCGTTTGGCAGCAGCACGCCGAGCGGGGCGAGAACGCGCAGGATCTTCGCCTTGCGGTCGGCCGTCTTGAGCACGACGACGGAAAGGCCGAGCTCCGGCCGGTCCTCTGCCAGCACGTTCTGCATGAGAGCGCACTGCTCGCCGGATGCGCCGGCCGGCTGGTCGCAGACGATCGACCAGGCGCCATGGTTGGATTTCACCGTTCCGGGCTGCTGCGCTGCGGATAGGGAAGGGAGTGCCGTGGCGCCGAGCGCGAAGACGGCAAGGCCGAACGCCGCCCGTGACAGCCGGGAGAGGGGAGTGAAACCCATGAAAACCTCGGAATCTCGAATCAGTCGGGCTATCTTTGAATAGCCGGCGGCGAAATGAAAAGCCCCGGCCGCTGCTTTCCGATTGATTGAAGGCGGAAATTGGACGCGATCGCGCAGTTTCGCGCCATCCGCCACTCTTTATTTAATAATGCGTGTCTGCTGCCCCAAGCGTCGCACGGTTAGGCCGGCCGAAGCAGGCTCGCCGCTGCCAAACCTTTCATGCTATAGACAAATGTGAAGAAACTGTGGGGAGTGGCCCCATGTCTTTGCGTTTGCGCAAAAATGCCGCACGGGGGCATCCCCATGGCGGTTGCGGCGGACATGAAACTATGATTTTAAGCACTCAGTATAGCAGGGATTCTGCGCGTCTGTTTGATCCCGATCAAACGCCTTGGGGAGATACGTTGTGAAAAACAAAGCTTTTGCAGGTCTGGCCGCTCTCGGCTGTCTGCTCTTTGCTTCGACCGCCTTCGCTGATCAGCCGTTCGACTGGCAGAAGGGCCTTCAGCCCGCCGCGACTCCGATCATGGAGGAAATTCGCTGGTTCGAGCAGTACACATTGTGGTTCATCGTTCCGATCACCCTGTTCGTTCTCCTCCTGCTCATCATCGTCGTCGTCAAGTTCCGCGAAAGCAAGAACCCGGTGCCGTCCAAGACCAGCCACAACACGGCTATCGAGGTGCTCTGGACGCTCGGCCCGGTCGTCATTCTCCTGTTCCTCGCCGTTCCCTCCTTCCAGCTCTTGACCAAGCAGCTCGCTCCCACGGAAGAGCCGGAACTGACCATCAAGGCCACGGGTTTCCAGTGGTATTGGGGTTACGAGTACCAGGTCGGCGACAACCCGGTCTCCTTCGACAGCCTGCTTCTGCATGACAACGACCGCGCGGCCGCCGGCAAGGAAGACAAGTCCGTCTATCCGCGCCTCCTGGCCGTCGACAACGAAGTCGTCGTTCCCGTCGGCAAGCATGTCCGTCTCCTCGTCACCGCCGGCGACGTGATCCACGCTTTCGCCATGCCGTCCTTCGGCGTGAAGATCGACGCCGTGCCGGGCCGCATGAACGAGACCTGGTTCAAGGCCGAGCGCGAGGGCCTGTTCTACGGCCAGTGTTCCGAGCTCTGCGGCAAGGACCACGCGTTCATGCCGATCGCCATCCGCGTCGTTTCGCAGGAAAAGTTCGATACCTGGCTTGCTGCCGCCGCGACGAATGTCGGCGAGGCAAACAAGGCCCTGATGGCGTCTGTCGACGGTGCGGCCAAGTCCGTAGACGTCGCCCAGAACGCCGCGCAGTAATACCTAGGGAGTCAGATCCATGGCCGGAACATCCGCTGCCCACGGCGATCACCACGATCACCACGAACACAAGCCGCTTACTTTCTTCCAGCGTTGGTTCCTGTCGACCAACCACAAGGATATCGGCACCCTCTACCTCATCTTCGCGATCTGTGCGGGCATCATCGGCGGCACGCTGTCGATCTTCATGCGCATGGAGCTCCAGGAGCCCGGCATCCAGATCTTCCACGGTCTGGCGCAGATGGTCTACGGCTTCGAGGGCGACGCTGCCATCGATGGCGGCAAGCACATGTTCAACGTCTTCACGACGGCGCACGCGCTCATCATGATCTTCTTCATGGTCATGCCCGCGCTGATCGGCGGCTTCGCCAACTGGATGGTCCCGATCATGATCGGCGCGCCTGACATGGCGTTCCCGCGCATGAACAACATCTCCTTCTGGCTCATCATCCCGGCCTTCCTGCTGGTGCTGCTTTCGATGTTCGTCGAAGGCCCGGCGGGTGCCTATGGCGCAGGCGGCGGCTGGACGATCTATCCGCCGTTCTCGACAGCCGGCCAGCCCGGTCCCGCGATGGACCTGGTGATCCTCGGCCTGCACATTGCCGGCGCGTCCTCGATCCTCGGTGCGATCAACTTCATCACCACGATCCTGAACATGCGCGCTCCGGGCATGACGCTGCACAAGATGCCGCTCTTCGCCTGGTCGGTTCTGATCACCGCCTTCCTGCTCCTGCTTTCGCTGCCGGTTCTGGCAGGCGGCATCACCATGCTGCTGACCGACCGCAACTTCGGCACGGCCTTCTTCGCGCCGGAAAACGGCGGTGACCCGATCCTCTTCCAGCACCTGTTCTGGTTCTTCGGCCACCCGGAAGTGTACATTCTGATCCTGCCCGGTTTCGGCATCATCAGCCACATCGTGTCCACCTTCTCGCGCAAGCCGATCTTCGGCTACCTCGGCATGGCCTATGCCATGGTCGCCATCGGCGCCGTCGGCTTCGTCGTGTGGGCGCACCACATGTACACGGTCGGCATGTCGCTCGACACGCAGCGCTACTTCGTGTTCGCCACGATGGTCATCGCCATCCCGACGGGCATCAAGATCTTCTCGTGGATCGCGACGATGTGGGGCGGCTCGATCCGCTTCACGACCCCGATGGTCTGGGCGATCGGCTTCATCTTCCTGTTCACCGTCGGCGGCGTCACGGGCGTCCAGCTCGCCAATGCCGGCCTCGACCGTGCCCTGCACGACACCTACTACGTGGTTGCGCACTTCCACTACGTTCTGTCGCTCGGCGCCGTCTTCGCCATCTTCGCAGCCTGGTACTACTGGTTCCCGAAGATGAGCGGCTACATGTACTCCGAGTTCATCGGCAAGCTGCACTTCTGGGTCATGTTCATCGGCGTGAACCTGGTGTTCTTCCCGCAGCACTTCCTCGGCCTCGCCGGCATGCCGCGCCGCTACATCGACTACCCGGATGCCTTTGCCGGCTGGAACGCGGTGTCGTCCTACGGTTCGTATATCGCAGGCGTCGGCGTGCTGATCTTCCTCTTCGGCGTCTTCGAAGCCTTCGCCAAGAAGCGCGTCGCCGGCGACAATCCGTGGGGCGAAGGTGCCAACACGCTGGAATGGCAGCTGTCTTCGCCGCCGCCGTTCCACCAGTGGGAACAGCTTCCGCGCATCAAGTAAGGTCTTCTGAGATCGGGGCCGCCGGCAACGGCGGCCTCAGTACTGGCAAACCGGCGGAGGCCGGGGCAGGGCGCCGGCATTGAGCCGCAGCCGAAACCCCGCTCTCCGTCATCCTCGGGCTTGACCCGAGGATCCATGCCACATCCTCCGGCGTGCCGCGGGGTGTGGATCCTCGGGTCAAGCCCGAGGATGACGGAGGAGGGGAGGCATGAGGCTTGCCCACTCTGACAACGGAACGATACGGAAACAACATGGCGGTCATCGAGCATCACGAAACGGTTCCGGGCGGCGGCGAGGTCTACCTCTCCGAAGCGTCGCCGCGTGATTTCTTCGAGCTCCTGAAGCCGCGCGTCATGTCGCTCGTCGTCTTCACGGCCTTTGCCGGCCTCGTCCTTGCGCCCGGTTCGATCAATCCGTTCATCGGCGCCATCGCGATCCTCTGTATCGCCGTGGGCGCCGGTGCATCCGGTGCCCTCAACATGTGGTACGACGCCGATATCGACGCGGTCATGACCCGCACCGCCCAGCGTCCCATTCCGTCCGGCCGCATCCGGCCCGAGGAAGCGCTCGCCTTCGGCCTGACGCTCTCGGCCTTCTCGGTCGGTATCCTTGGCCTGGTGGTCAACTGGCTTGCCGCCGGCCTGCTCGCCTTCACCATCTTCTTCTATGCCGTCATCTACACGATGTGGCTCAAGCGCTCGACGCCGCAGAACATCGTCATCGGTGGCGCGGCCGGCGCCTTTCCCCCCATGATCGGCTGGGCCTGTGTCACTGGCGGCGTGTCGGTCGAGAGCATCGTGCTCTTCCTCATCACCTTCCTCTGGACGCCGGCGCATTTCTGGGCGCTCGCGCTGTTCAAGATGCGCGACTACGAGGCCGTCGGCGTGCCGATGCTGCCCAACGTATCAGGTGAGGCGACGACGAAGGTGCAGATCCTGGTCTACGCCGTGCTCACCGCCGTGATCGCCGTCGTGCCGACGTTCCTCGGCTTCGCCAGCCTCGGTTATGGTCTCTTTGCCGCAGCGCTTGGCCTCGGCTTCGTGTGGTATTCCATCGGCGTGTTGCGCATGCCGGAGGGCGACAGTGCGATGGTGCCGGCCAAGAAGCTCTTCGCCTTCTCCATCGTCTATCTGTTCGCCGTGTTCTCCGGCCTCATGCTCGACCACCTGATCGCGTCGTTTGGATGGGTGCTGTAATGGAAACCGTAAAGCTCACCGATAGCCAGAAGAAGGCCCGCCGTGGCCGCAACCTCGCGCTCGGCGCGGTTCTTCTCGGCCTCGTCGTCCTGTTCTATATCGTCACGCTGATCAAGTTCGGCGGCGGAATGGCAGGCTGACCATGAGCGAACCGAAGAAGACCGAAAAGAGCAGGATGGGCAACGGCGCTGTCGTCGCCATGTGCTGTTCCTTCGTCATCGGCATGGGTGCCATGGCCTATGCCGCCGTGCCGCTCTACGAAATGTTCTGCAAGGTGACAGGTTACGGCGGCACGACGCAGCGCGTCGAGCAGGCCTCCGACGTCGTTCTCGACCAGACGATCAAGGTGCGTTTCGACGCGAACGTCGCGCCCGGCCTGCCCTGGACCTTCACGCCGGTCCAGCGCGAGATCGAGCTGAAGATCGGCGAGACCGTGCAGGTCTTCTACAAGGCCCGCAACAATGCTTCCAGGCCGACAACCGGCCAGGCGACGTTCAACGTCACGCCCGAGGCGACCGGGGCCTATTTCAACAAGGTCCAGTGCTTCTGCTTCACCGAGACGACGCTGAAGCCCGGTGAGGAAATGGAAATGCCCGTCGTCTTCTTCGTCGATCCGGAGATCGTCAAGCCGGTGGAGACCAAGGGCGTCCACACGATCACGCTGTCCTATACCTTCTTTCCGCGAGAGGCGTCGAAGCCGGTGGCTGCGGCTGCGGACGTGAAGACGGACGACGCGAATAACCTTTGAAAGACATGCGTTTCCGGCTATGCCGGGAACGGAACGCGATACATTCGGGGATAAGTCAAATGGCCGATGCGCATCAGAAGAAACACGACTACCACATCATCGACCCCAGCCCGTGGCCGCTGCTCGCATCCATCGGCGCCTTCGTCCTGGCGTTCGGCGGCATCGGTTACATGCGCTACCTCTCGGGCGGCGCATTCCACCTGTTCGGCCTGAACTTCGCCACGCCGTGGGTCTTTTACATCGGCCTGCTGATCACGCTCTACACCATGTATGCCTGGTGGGCCGACACGGTGAAGGAAGCGCATGAGGGGCACCATACCCGCGTCGTGTCGCTGCACCTGCGCTACGGCATGATCATGTTCATCGCTTCCGAAGTGATGTTCTTCGTCGCCTGGTTCTGGGCCTTCTTCGATGCCAGCCTCTTCCCCGGCGAAGCCATCCAGGCCGCCCGTGCGGAATATACCGGTGGCGTCTGGCCGCCGAAGGGCATCGAGGTTCTCGATCCCTGGCACCTGCCGCTCTACAACACCGTTATCCTGCTGCTCTCGGGCACCTGCGTGACCTGGGCGCACCACGCCCTGCTGCACAACGACCGCAAGGGCCTGATCAATGGTCTGGCGCTCACCGTTGCGCTTGGCGTGCTGTTCTCCTTCGTGCAGGCCTACGAATACGCCCATGCGCCGTTCGCCTTCAAGGATTCCATCTACGGCGCGACCTTCTTCATGGCGACCGGCTTCCACGGTTTCCACGTTCTGGTCGGCACGATCTTCCTGATCGTCTGCCTCATCCGCGCCATGCGCGGCGACTTCACCCCGAAGCAGCATTTCGGCTTCGAGGCTGCCGCCTGGTACTGGCACTTCGTCGACGTCGTCTGGCTGTTCCTCTTCTTCTCCATCTATATCTGGGGCGGCTGGGGCGCACCGATCGCGCATATGTAAGCGCGACGACGAACAGACCTTCGAAACGGCCGCAGCGATGCGGCCGTTTTGCGTTGCGCCCTTTGTCGCGGACTTTCGATTGGACGGAGGCGGCGGCGGCGATATAGAACCGTCTTGACCGGGCGGCGGTTTCCGCACGGCGCGAGAGACGGAAGCGATCATGGACGAGGACAAGGCACTCTACCCACCCGTGGACCCATTCAAGGCGGGCGCGCTGGGCTGCTGCCCGCGCTGCGGCCAGGGCAAGCTCTTCGACGGGCTGCTCAAGGTGAGGCCGTCCTGCAGCAATTGCGGCCTCGATTATTCCTTCGCCGATTCGGGCGATGGGCCGGTGGTCTTCGTCATCCTGATCGTCGGCTTCATCGTGGTGGGCGCGGCCCTGTGGACGGAGGTGAACATCAATCCGCCGCTCTGGGTGCATTTCTCGCTGTGGATCCCGCTCGTGGTCGTGCTCGGCCTTGCGGTGACGCGTATCCTCAAGGGGCTGCTCATCGCGCTGCAGTACCGCAACCATGCCCGCCCGGGTGAAATCGATCGTGGCTGAGGGACCCGCTCACCGCGCACCGCGGTCCGGCAAGGGCAGGGCGATCCTCACGGGCGTCGCTTTCCTGGCGGCGCTTGCCATCCTCCTGTCCCTGGGGACCTGGCAGGTCGAGCGCCTCAAGTGGAAGGAAAAACTGCTCGCCGACATCGCCGAACGCCGCGTCGCGCCGCCTGTGACGCTCGGCGAGATCGAGGCGATGGCGGCGCGCGGCGAGGATATCGAATACCGCCCCGTCACCGTCACGGGCGTTTTCGCCAACAATCGCGAACGGCATTTCTTTGCGACCTGGCGTGGCCAGACCGGCTATTACGTCTATACACCGCTCCAGCTGGCCGATGGCCGGTTCCTCTTCGTCAACAGGGGTTTCGTGCCCTACGAGGCGAAGGAACCGGAAATGCGCAAGCAGGGCCAACTGACCGGCGAGCAGACGGTGACGGGCCTCGCCCGCGCCCGCCTTGCCGAAAAGCCGTCGGCCATCGTGCCGGAAAACGACCTCGCCAAGAACATCTTCTACTGGAAGGATCTCGACGCGATGGCGGCCAGCACCGGTATCGCGGCCGACAGGCTGGTCCCGTTCTTCATCGATGCCGGCGATGCGCCCAATCCGAAGGGCCTGCCGATCGGCGCCGTCACGCAGTTCGACCTGCCGAACAATCACCTGCAATATGCCGTCACCTGGTACGGCCTCGCGGCTGCCCTCGTCGGTGTCGCGCTCTACGCCGTTTTCCGGCGAAAGGGTGATCGCCCGGCGCCCTGAAATGCCGTAGGAAGGATGAGAGCCGAGCCCCCTCATCCGCCTGCCGGCACCTTCTCCCCGTTGGGGAGAAGGGGACATGCTGCGACGGCTTCCTTCCCCTTCTCCCCTGCGGGGAGAAGGTGGCCCGAAGGGTCGGATGAGGGGGCTTGCGCAACAAAGAGGAAGGAAAGCGCATGCAGGCACTCGCAACCATACTCGTCGCACTGATCGCCCTCGAACACGTCTACATCCTTATCCTCGAAATGTTTCTCTGGACGACGCCGCGGGGCCTGAAGGCCTTCGGCATGACGCCGGCGCAGGCCGAAGCCACGAAGACGCTTGCTGCCAACCAGGGGCTCTACAACGGCTTCCTCGCCGCCGGCCTCGTCTGGTCGTTGCTTCACCCCGATCCCGAGGTCGCTTTCCAGCTCAAGCTGTTTTTCCTTGGCTGTGTGGTGTTGGCCGGCCTATATGGGGGCACAACGGCCTCACGGAAAATTTTCGTCATCCAGGCGCTTCCTGCGGCCATCGCCCTTGTTGCCGTCCTCATTGCCGGATAACCGATACGCATGACCGAGAACCGACCGGACTTGACCATCAGGCTTTGCGGCCCGCGCGGCTTCTGCGCGGGTGTGGACCGCGCCATCCAGATCGTCGTGCTGGCGCTGAAGGCCTATGGCGCGCCCGTCTATGTGCGCCACGAGATCGTGCACAACCGCTATGTCGTGGAAGGCCTGGAAGCCAAGGGCGCGATCTTCGTGGAGGAACTCGACGAGATCCCGGCGGAGCATCGCCAGCAGCCCGTGGTGTTTTCCGCCCATGGCGTGCCGAAGTCCGTGCCGGCGGATGCCGAGGCGCGCAACCTCTTCTATCTCGATGCGACGTGTCCGCTCGTCTCCAAGGTCCACAAGCAGGCCATGCGCCACCAGCGCCTCGGCCGCCATGTCGTGCTGATCGGCCATGCCGGCCATCCGGAAGTCATCGGCACGATGGGCCAGCTGCCGGAAGGCACCGTCGATCTGATCGAGACGGTCGAGGACGCCGACCGCTACACCCCGCCCGACCCTGATAATCTCGGCTTCGTCACGCAGACCACGCTTTCGGTCGATGACACGGCCGGCGTCATCAAGCGGCTGCACGAGCGCTTCCCCAACCTCACGGCGCCCGCCGCCGATTCGATCTGCTACGCCACCACCAACCGGCAGGAAGCGGTAAAGCAGGCCGCGCCCGGCTGCGATCTCTTCCTCATCGTCGGCGCGCCGAATTCGTCGAACTCCAAGCGCCTCGTCGAAGTGGCGCTGAGGGCTGGGGCGACGAAATCCGTGCTCGTCCAGCGCGCTTCCGAAATCGATTGGGAGACGATCGGCGATATCAGCACGGTCGGCCTGTCGGCTGGTGCATCGGCGCCCGAGGTCATCGTCAACGAGATCATCGAGGCGTTTCGCGCGCGCTACAATGCGGTCGTGGAACTGGCCGATACGGTGGAGGAAAACGAACACTTCCTCGTCAATCGCGAACTGCGCGCCATCGAGCTCACCACCGCCGACATGGCCTTCGTCAATGGGGAATAAGGCCGGGATGGCGTTCGTCCCCGTTTCTCCTTCGTCTTTCCTTCAAGCCTGAGACCCGCCGTGGCCGTCTATACCGATATCACCGAAGACGATCTCTCCAGTTTCCTGACCGCCTATGATGCCGGCACGCTCCTGTCCTACAAGGGCATCGCGGAGGGCGTGGAGAACTCCAACTTCCTGCTGCACACCACCAAGGGCCCCTTCATCCTGACGCTTTACGAAAAGCGTGTGGATCGGAACGACCTGCCGTTCTTCCTCGGACTGATGCACCACCTTGCGGAGCGCGGGCTGTCCTGCCCGCTGCCGCTGCCCCGCAAGGACGGGGCGCTGCTCGGGGAATTGTCCGGCCGTCCGGCCGCGATGATCTCGTTCCTGGAGGGCATGTGGCTGCGCAAGCCGGCCGCTCGGCATTGCCGGGAAGTCGGCATAGCGCTGGCGAAGATGCATCTCGCCGGCGACGGGTTCCAGATCAGGCGCGAGAACGCGCTTTCGGTCGAAGGCTGGCGACCGCTGTGGGAAAAATCCGCCGCGCGGGCCGACGAGGTCGAAGCCGGGCTCCAGAAGGAAATCGGCCAGGAACTGCACTATCTGGAGGCGCACTGGCCGGGCAATCTCCCGGAAGGCGTCATTCACGCCGATCTGTTTCCCGACAACGTGTTCTTCATCGGCGACGATCTTTCCGGCCTGATCGACTTCTATTTCGCCTGCAACGATTGTCTCGCCTACGATGTCGCGATCTGCCTGAACGCCTGGTGCTTCGAGAAGGACGGCTCCTACAATCTCACCAAGGGCATGGCGCTGCTTGCCGGCTACGAGAGCGTGCGCCCGCTCTCCGGCGACGAGGCGGCGGCGCTCCCGCTGCTCGCGCGCGGATCGGCGATGCGCTTCTTCCTGACGCGGCTCTACGACTGGCTGATGACCCCGGCCGGCGCCCTCGTGGTCAAGAAGGACCCGCTGGAATATCTGCGCAAGCTGCGCTTCCACCGCGCGGTCGAAAACCCGGTCGAATACGGTCTTTCCCGATGAAGCATGTCGATATTTTCACGGACGGCGCCTGTTCGGGCAATCCGGGCCCCGGCGGCTGGGGCGCGGTGCTGCGCTATGGCGAGGTCGAGAAGGAATTGAACGGCGGCGAGCCGCAGACCACCAACAACCGCATGGAACTGATGGCCGCCACCAATGCGCTGACCGCGCTCAAGACACCCTGCGAAGTCGATCTCTACACCGACTCGAAATATGTCATGGACGGCATTTCGAAGTGGATCTTCGGCTGGAAGAAGAACGGCTGGAAGACCGCCGACAAGAAGCCGGTGAAAAACGGCGATCTCTGGCAGGCGCTCGATGCCGCACGCCTGCGTCACAAGGTCGAGTGGCACTGGGTAAAGGGCCATGCCGGCCACCCGGAAAACGAACGCGCCGACGAACTCGCCCGCAAGGGCATGGCGCCGTTCAAGAAGGGTTGAACGCGCGGCTTTCGCGTGTTTTTACATCGCAAAGAAAGAAGCCCGCCCGGTTTCCCGGACGGGCTTCATCTTATCGCTGAAGATCGGCTTATTCGGCCGGGCTCGGCACCGGCTCGCGCACGCGGTTCGTGATCGAGAAGGCGAGGATCGCCGAGAGCAGCAGAAACGCGCCGACGATGAACATCGGCAGTTCGTAGACACCGGTGGCATCCTTGACGCGGCCGGTGATGTAGGGCGCGGCGAAGCCGGCGACATTGCCGATCGTGTTGATGAGCGCGATGCCGGCGGCAGCGGCAGGACCGCTGAGGAAGCGCGACGGAATGGCCCAGAAATTCGGCAGGGCGGAGAAGATCGCGCAGGCCGTGATGGTGATCATGAGGATCGTCGCTTCCGGCGAGTTCATGTAGAGGGCGGCCGGAATGCTGGCGGCGCCGACGAGTGCCGGGATGCCGATATGCCAGGCGCGTACGCCCCGCTTGGCCGCGTCACGGCTCCAGAAGTAGAGCGCCACGGCGGCCGGCAGATAGGGGATCGCCGTCACGAGGCCCTTGTCGAACACGTCGAATTTGGTGGCGAACTTGGTTTCGAAGCCGGCGATGATGGTCGGCAGGAAGAAGGCAAGCGCATAAAGGCCGTAGACGAGGCCGAAATAGATCACGGAAAGCAGCCAGACGCGGCCATCGGTGAGGGCGAGGCCCGTCATGCGGCCATGCGCGTTCTGCTTGACCTTTTCTTCCTGTGCCAGTGCGCCGTTCAGCCAGTCCTTCTCGTCCTTCGTCAGCCATTTCGCGTCGTTCGGCGTATCGGGCAGGTAGTACCACGTGACGATGCCGACGATGATGGCCGGAACCGCCACGCCGAAGAACATGATGCGCCAGCCTTCGAGGCCGAAGGCGCCGTGCATGTCGATGAGCAGGGCGGCCAGCGGCGCGCCGACGACGATCGTCAGCGGCTGGGCGAGATAGAAGAGCGCGAGGATCTTGTTGCGGTGGCGCGAGGGAACCCACATCGACAGGAAGAGAATGGCGCCCGGGAAGAAGCCGGCCTCGGCGACGCCGAGCAGGAAGCGGAGAATGTAGAGTTCCGTGGCGCTGGACACCCAGGTGAACAGCAGGGCGACGATGCCCCATGTCACCATGATGCGCGCCAGCCAGCGGCGGGCGCCGTATTTGTGGAGCGCGAGATTGCTCGGCACTTCAAGGATGATGTAGCCGAAGAAGAAGATGCCCGCGGCAAAGCCGAACTGGGCGGCGGTCAGCGCGAGATCCGTCGTCATTCCGTTCGGACCGGCAAACGAGATCGCGGTGCGGTCAAGGAAGTTGATGAAGAACATCAGGGCGATGAACGGCACCAGCCGCTTTGCCACTTTCGAAATGGCAGACTTTTCGGTCTGTGAAATTTCCTGAGATGCTGTAGCCATGAGGCCCCTCCCGTGTGCGTTGTCGAATGCGAGGGGGATGGGGAAAAATCCAGGTACTGCGCGTCCCACCCTGGCTTTCCGTGCGAAGGTTTCTTCCTCCCCCTCCGCAATACCTTCTTCCCTACGGGGGATGACTTATGGCCACAATCGATTTATTCTCGTTAAGCTGTGATTTCAGATCACAGGTATAACGAGATAAGGAGCCGTTTGGCTTGCGTCCTTTGCCGTCACTCAATGCCCTGAAGGTCTTCGAGGCCGTGGCGCGCCATCGCTCCATGACGCGTGCCGCGGAGGAGCTTTGCGTCACGCACGGCGCGGTGAGCCGTCATATTCGCTCACTGGAAGAGACGCTCGGCGTGCTGCTTCTGTCGCGCGGCGCACGCACCAGCGAGCCGACGCTGGAAGGCGCGCGTCTCGCGGAAGGCCTGGCGAGCGCCTTCGCCCTCATCGAGACGAGCATCGAGCGGGTCAGGCCCGGGCCCCTGACGCTGTCCTGCTCGTCCTCCATCATGATGGAGTGGATCATTCCACGCATCGGGCGGTTTCACGCGCGCCATCCCCATGTCGAGGTCCAGTTCAACATGAACTACGACCGCATCGATTTCATGCGCGACAAGATCAGCATCGCCATCCGCGCCAGCGTCATCGAACCGCCGCCCGGTGCGGTGATCCGCGATCTCGGTGCCGAGGAGATCGGGCCAGTCTGCGCGCCCTCCTATCTCGCGCAATATCCGATTTCCGACCCGGCGGATCTCGTCGATGCCGCGCTTCTGGGAACGCGCACGCGCGCCCAGGCCTTCGCCGAGTGGCAGGCGGCGGCGGGCTGCGAGGCGCTCGCGCTGGAGCCGCGCTCCAGCTTCGCGCATTTCTATCTGCTGATTCAGGCGGCGATCTTCGGCCTCGGCGTCGCCATGGTGCCGCAGATGCTCGTTGCCGATCACATCGCCTCAAAAAGGCTCGTGGCGCCGCTCGGCTTCTGCCAGGGGCCACGCCGGCTGGTGCTGTGGATCGCCCCGCATCTTGCCGGGCATCCCGATACGCTGGCGCTCGAGCGATGGCTCATCCGCGAAATGCGGGTTCTGCCGCAAGGCTGATGCGGGCCACGGCGTCGACCATGGCCCGCCCGATCAGATCAAAGCTGTTCGATCATTGCGGCGGCGGCCGACACCGTTGCCTGGCCGGGGCTTTCCTCGACATTCAGCGTCTTCACCACGCCGTCTTCGACGAGCATCGAGTAACGCTTGGAGCGAACGCCGAGCGTGCCGGCGGAAAGGTCGATATCCATGCCCAGCGCCTTGGTGAAGGCGGCGTCCCAATCGGCGATGAAGCGCAGCTTGCCGGCGCCGCCCGTCGAGGTCGCCCAGGCGCCCATGACGTGCTGGTCGTTGACGGCGACGACGACGATGTCATCGACGCCCTTGGCGAGGATCGCATCGCGGTTTTCCAGGTAGCCCGGCAGGTGGTTCAGCGAGCAGGTGGGGGTAAAGGCGCCCGGAACGGCGAAGAGCACGATGCGCTTGCCACCGAAAAGCTCTGCGGTCGAGACGTCGGCGGGACCGTCCGGCGTGCGCTCCTTGAGCTTGAGGTCGGGCAGCTTGTCTCCAACGGCAATGGTCACGGCGTCTCTCCTGTCTCTGTGATCGAAGCGGCCCGCAAGGGCCTGCCGCGGCACTATAGGGGAGGCTCATTCGATGGCAAGCGGGCTTTCCATCGTCTTCTCGCCGGCGCGCACCGTCAGCCGGATCGGGTCCTTCGCGAGATCGTAGACCTTCGGCTTGTTGAGCACGGGCACCTCCGCGACGAAGACATTGCCCTCGCGGCGCACGGGGCCGGCCGCGCCGAACTCGAAGGAGGACGCGCCGGACAGGAAGACATCCGGTAGCGCCCCGTCGGCAGGCGCCTCGAAGCGCACGGAGATGCTCTTGTTGTCGGCGGCGAAGCGGCCCGAGAGCGGTTTGAAGCCGTCGCCCGCGCCATGCGGCAGGCTCGCCTCCGCATCGGCGATCGCGACTTCCTCCAGCGGATTGGCGAAGGCCTCGCCGCTGGCATCGGCCGTCAACTGCGCCTGCACGGGCACGCAGATCTCCTTGCAGACGCCGAGGAACACCGTCGCGGTGATCGCGCCATCGCCCGCTTTTGCATCGAGCGTCAGCGGCAGCCGCACGGGCGCATCGTAGCCCACGTAATGGGTTTCCTTGTCGCCCAGCCGGCGTGGGGCGGGGAAGCCGATGAATTTGAGTTCGGCGCCGCTGATGGAAACCGCAGGCGGAATGCCGCTGCCGCCGGGATCGCGCCAATAGGTCTTCCAGCCGTCATGCAGGCGAATGTCGAGCATGGCGCGCACCGTGCCGTCGGCCGCGCGCGGCAGCGTCACGAGGCGCACGTCGCCGCCCGGCGTCTCGAACCAGGGCGAGCTGGCGGAAAGCGCCGGGGATGCGGCGCAAAGCAGGAGGAAGGCTGCGACATTCAGGCGTTTCATGACGCACATTTAACGCCGGCCAAGGCGGCTTTCCAGCGGCAAACGCGCGCGTGGCGATCATAATAGCTTGATCGGCGCGAGCGCGGTTATGCGCCCGGCCTAAAAGAAGGCTTTTCATTTGGCGGCGAATTGGTAGGCTGGGTGCACTATGGCTATGTCGGTTCTGAAAAACAGACGCGAGCGCGGTTTCCTTGACGGTCAGTTCCTGATCGCCATGCCGGGCATGGCCGACGCGAATTTCGCCCGCACCGTGGTCTATATCTGCGCCCATTCCGATGACGGCGCGATGGGCTTCGTCATCAACCGGCCGCAGCAGCTTAGCTTCTCGGACGTGCTGCTGCATCTGGAAATCGCCAACGAGGACGAACTGATCCGCATGCCCGGCACCACGCGCGATTTCCCCATCCGCTGCGGCGGGCCGGTGGAGAGCGGCCGCGGGTTCGTATTGCATTCCGACGACTACATGTCCGAATCGAGCATTCCCGTCAGCGACGATATCTGCCTCACGGCCACGCTCGATATCGTGCGCGCCATCTCGCACGGGCGCGGGCCGCAGCGCGGCCTGATGATGCTCGGCTATGCCGGCTGGGGCGCGGGGCAGATCGAAAACGAGATCGGCGCGAATGGCTGGCTCACCTGCCCGGCGCAGGAAGAACTGATCTTCGACACCAATCTCGACAGCAAATACGAGCGGGCGCTCGCTCTCATGGGCATCACCCCCGCCATGCTGTCCACCGAGGCCGGCCACGCCTGAGCGGCGCGGAATTTTAGCATGATTGCGGGAACTAGTTGCGAAGAGCGCCGTTTGTAGAACGCGCCGCTGACGGCGTTTCCAACAAAGGGATTATCGCAATGGGCAGCACGAGCGACAAGATCAAGGGTACGGCAAACGAGCTGACCGGCAAGGCCAAGCAGGCCGCCGGCAAGGCCACGGACAATCCGAAGCTGCGCGCCGAAGGTGCCGCCCAGGAAGGCAAGGGCAAGGCCCAGAAGACCGTGGGCAAGGCCAAGGACGCCGTCAAGGGCGCGGTCGACCGCATGTAATCCGACGGGATGGCTGAGCCATTCCGCCATCGAATGAATGTATGCCCGTGCCGGTTCCCGGCGCGGGCATTCTGTAGAACCCGTTCTCCGGTATCGCCATGAAGCTCTTTACCTGCGCCACCTGCGGCCAGACGATTTATTTCGACAACCGGTTTTGTGTGCGCTGCGGCTCCGCGCTCGGCTTCCTGGCAGAGGATGTGGCGCTCCATGCGTTGCTCCCGGCCGGAGAAGGCGTATGGAACATAGCAGGGCGGGGCGGTGCCTTCCGCTTCTGCGACAACGCCGCCCATGACGTCTGCAACTGGCTCGTGCCGGCGGACGGGTCGCACGCCTTCTGCGAAGCCTGCCGCCATAACCGCATCGTGCCCACCACCGATCCGCAGGGACTGGAACGCTGGCGGCGGATCGGCGCAGCGCAGCGTCATCTGTTCTATTCCATCCTGCGCTGGAACCTGCCGCGCCCGACGCGTGAGGAGGATCCCGCCGGCGGCCTCGTCTTCGATTTCCTAGCCGATGAACTGGATGCGAACGGCAATGTGGTGAATG
This sequence comes from Shinella sp. AETb1-6, assembly GCF_009826875.1. NCBI lineage: Bacteria > Pseudomonadati > Pseudomonadota > Alphaproteobacteria > Hyphomicrobiales > Rhizobiaceae > Shinella > Shinella sp. AETb1-6. The sequence goes on from NZ_WUMM01000004.1 coordinate 188,680, forward strand.
CGGCGATGACCGGCCATGAGGACGGCCTGATTAGCCTGCGGGCGGCGGAAGCAGACGATGCGGTGCGCGAAAGCGTACGCGTTTCGATGGGCGAACCCTACCGCTCCCTGCTTGGCCATTTCCGTCACGAGATCGGTCATTTCTACTGGACGCAGCTCGTGCGCGACGAGGCCCTGCTGGCGGAAGCGCGCCGCCTGTTCGGCGACGAGCGCGAGGACTATGCTGCCGCCCTCCAGCGCAATTATATGCAAGGCCCGCCGGCGGACTGGCAGCAGCGCTTCATCAGCACCTATGCCGCCGCGCATCCCGCCGAGGATTTCGCGGAATGCTGGGCGCATTTCTTCCATATCGTCGATACGCTGGAGACGGCCCGCAGCTTCGGCCTCAACACCGATCCGAAGGGGCACGAGGAGCTTGAGGCCGAAGTGACCTTCGACCCCTACCGCGCCGCCAATGCCGGCCGCCTCGTCGAATCCTGGATCCCGCTCAGCGTCGCGCTGAACGCCATCCAGCGCTCGGTGGGACAGCCCGACAGCTATCCCTTCGTGCTGCCCCCGCCTGTTGTCGACAAGCTGGATTTCATCAACGGGCTGGTGAGAGGGGTTAGCCAGTAGGAATTAGGCAATAGGGGGAGAAACTTCTCTACTGCCTATTGTCTACTGCCTAGTTCCTATTACGCCCGCTTCATCAGCGGAAAGCGCTCCTTGAGCAGCCGCTGGACGGAATCGTAGCCGATCGGCGGGCCGAAGAGATAGCTCTGGCCGAACTCGCAACCCATATTGCCAAGCTCGATGGCATCCTCTTCGGACTCGATGCCCTCAGCGACAACCTGCATCTCCAGCTCGCGCGCCATCGAGATGACGGAGCGCAGCAGCACGGTGCGCTTGTCCGAGCCGTCGCGCACCAGCGCCTTGTCGATCTTGATCGTGTCGAAGGGGAAGCGGGTCAGGTAGGACAGGGAGGAATGGCCCGTGCCGAAATCGTCCAGCGCCAGGCCAAGGCCGAGGTCGCGCAGTTTGTTGAGGATCAGCCGCGCCTGTTCCGGATTTTCCATCACGACGGATTCGGTGAGCTCCAGCTTGATCTTCTCGGGCTCGCAGCGCGTGCGGGCGAGCGCGGCGCGCACATCGTTGTAAAGCTCGTTGTTGAGAAGCTGCGAGCTGGAGAGATTGACGGAAACGAAGATCGGCAGCTCGCCGGTGTGCAACTGCCAGTCCATGAGGTCGCTCGCCGCCTTGTCGAAGGCGAAGAGGCCGAGCTGGCCGATGAGGTCCGACGCCTCGGCGATGGGAATGAACTCCGCCGGCGAGATATTGCCGCGCTTGGGATGATCCCAGCGCATCAGCGCCTCGAAGCCGGCGATCTCCGCATCCTTGAGGCGGACGATCGGCTGGTAGACGAGGGACAATTCCTTGCGCTCGATGGCGCGGCGCAGATCCGTTTCGATCTGCAGGCGGTCCGCGCCGAAGGTGCGGAAGGCGGGGCGGAACGGCTCGACGCGGTTGCCGCCGGCCTTCTTGGCCCGGTACATGGCAAGCTCGGCATCGTTGAGCAGGCCCGCCGCATCCTCCTGCTGGTCGACCCAGGACACAAGGCCGATGGATGCCGTCAGGATGATTTCACGGCCGCCGAAATTGATCGGCACCATGATCGCCTTGCTCACCGCATCCGCGAAATCGGCCACCTTGGCGGGATCGCGCTCGGACATCAGGATCAGGCCGAACTGGTCGCCGGAGAGGCGCGCCAGCGTGTCCTGCGGCCGCAGCAGGCGGCGCAGGCGCCGGGTCAGCGCAATCAGGATATTGTCGCCCGCGGCGATGCCGAGCGCATCGTTGACCTGCTTGTAGCGGTCGATGTCGATGGTCATCACCGTGGGGCGCACCGTATCGGAGCTCGCCGTCAGCGACAGCATGGCCTGCAGGCGGTCGAGGAAGACCTGCCGGTTCGGCAGGCCCGTGAGGTTGTCGTGCAGCGCGTCCTGCAGCAGCCGGTCCACGGAGTTGCGCTGCTCGGTGATGTCGATGATCGTGCCCACGCAGCGGATGATCTCGCCGTTGGCGCCCAGCACCGGCCGGGCGCGGATCGACAGCCAGTGGTAATGGCCGTCCTCGGCGCGCACGCGGAACTGATGGTTGAGCCGGCCCCGGCGATGCTCCAGCAGCACGTCGAGCGTGGCGCGGAAGCGGTCGCGGTCATCGGGATGCAGGCGCGGCAGCCAGTTGCGGGCGGGGCCGTGCATGACACCGGGCGCAAGGCCGAGCTGGATGGAGATGTCGGGAATGGTCACGACGCGGTCGCGCGCCACGTCCCAGTCCCAGACCGTATCGCCAGAGCCCGTCAGCGCCAGCGACTGGCGCTCGAGATCGGAGAACAGGCCCTGGCTGTAGGCGCCGCCGGCAAAGGCGTGCTGCATCACCGTGAAGCCGATGAGCAGCACGATGAGCACGAGCCCGCCGCCCAGCGCCGGCTGGATGATATCGTTGTTGAGCTGGCCGGTGACGGTGAGCCATGCGCCGAACAGCCAGACGAGGATCAGCGCCCAGGCCGGCACCAGCAGGATGGCGCGGTCGTATCGGTTGAAGCCGAGATAGGCGATGAGCACGATGCCCACCGTTCCCGTCAGCGCGAAGGAGAGGCGCGCAATGCCGGCCGCGATGGGCGGATCGTAGATCGCTACGCCGAACAGCAGGCCAAGGCCCAGGATCCAGGCGAGCGTCGCGTAGGACAGATGGGCATGCCAGCGGTTGAGGTTCAGATAGGTGAAGAGGAAGACGACGAGGCCCGCGGCGAGGAACACCTCCGTTCCCGCGCGCCATATGCGCTCGTCACCGGCAGTGATGCTGATGAGCTTGGACAGGAAGCCGAAATCCACGCAGATATAGCCGAGCACCGCCCAGGCCAGCGCCGCCGTTGCCGGCAGCATCGACGTGCCCTTCACCACGAACAGGATCGTCAGGAAGACGGCGAGGAGGCCCGCAATGCCGAGCACGATGCCGCGATAGAGCGTGAAGGCGTTGACCGTGTCCTTGTAGGCGTCCGGCGCCCAGAGATAGATCTGCGGCAGGTCGGGCGTGGCGAGTTCGGCCACGAAGGTCACCACGGACCCGGGGTCGAGCGTGATGCGGAAGACGTCCGCCTCGTCGCTCGGCTGGCGATCCAGCGCGAAGCCCTGGCTCGGCGTAATCGAGATGATGCGCTTGGCGCCGAGATCGGGCCAGAACAGCTTGGATTGCACGAGGCGGAAATGCGGGGCGACGATCAGGCGGTCGATCTGTTCGTCGGAAACGTTGGCGAGCGCGAAGACGGCCCAGTCGCCCTGGTGCGTATCGGAGGTCGCGCGCACCTCGATGCGGCGCACGATGCCGTCGGTGCCGGGCGCGGTGGAAACCTGGAAGGCCTCGCCCCGGCCCGTATAGATCTCCGTCGTGGCGGTCAGGTCGAGGGCGGTATCGTCACGCGAGATCCGCACGGGCTCGACGGCAAACGCCTGCCCGGCGAGCGAGGCGAACAGCACCATCGCCGCCAGCAGGATGAAATATGAGGACCGGCTGGCACGCAGCGCGCGCGGCACGATTGAAGACGTCATTGAAAGCGCATTGTCCTTCGGTACTTGCCCAGTCCCGTCGCGCCCGTGTCGCTCAGGGCCGCCTGTCGGCGGCCAGGAGCGAGAACATCACATGGTCGCGCCACTGCCCGTTTATCTTCAGATACTCCCGAAGGTAGCCTTCCCGCTGAAAGCCGGCCTTTTCAAGGAGGCGAATGCTTCTCGTGTTGTCTGGAATACAGGCTGCCTCGATACGGTGCAACTGAAGGCTCGAAAAGATATAGGGAATGGCGAGCTTGAGCGCGCCGAACATGTGGCCCTTGCCGGCATGGCGCGCGCCCATCCAGTAGCCGATCATGCAGCACTGCGCCGCCCCGCGCCTGATATAGCCGACGGTCAGCCCGCCCAGCAGGGCGTTGTCCTCGCGCGAAAAGACGAGCAGCGGAACGGCCTGGCCGGAGGAAAATTCCTGTTCATTGCGGATGACGCGGGCACGAAAGGCGCTCTCGGTCAGGTCGTCGCCGCGCCATGTCGGCTCCCACGGCTCGAGGAACGCGCGGCTCTCGGAGCGCAGCGCATACCATTGCCGATAATCATGGAAGCGGGGAAGGCGAAGAAGGTAGCCGTCGCCGGCAAGTTCGACCGTATCGGACTGCCGGGACAGAAACCGAAAAACCGACCTCGTCATGCAGCCCTCCGCGCGCGCCGGCTGGTGGCGCGCATTCGTCCGAGATTATGACGACAGCGTTACCGGCGTCAAATCCTCTTGGGAGACGGTCGGCTGGGAGACGGCCGGATTTGCCTTGCTATGCAAGATTCGCATGCCTGCGCTGAAAGCATGTGCATTTTAAGTAGGCACGGGAAAGGCTATATTTTCATCAACACAAAGGAGAGATGAACATGAACCTTTTCGCAAAGCTCAAGAAGAATGTTGCAGACCGCCGCGCCATCCGCGAACTCGGCGCTCTCGATGACCGCACCCTGCAGGACCTCGGCCTGACGCGCTCCAACATCCGCGCTGCCGTCAAGGGCGCAAGCGACATCATCTGATGCGGATCGCGGCACGCGCCGCATCCCGTCGGACCGCCGGAACGCACCTCCAGGTTCCGGCCCATAACCCGCCCGCAAGGCGGGTTTTGTCGTTTTGGGCTCCCGCCGGCATTAAGCTATCGACGCCTTTCAGCGCCGCTGCTATCACCGGTCGCGTTGAGATCGCAAAAGAGGCGCCGTGAAAAACATCTTGTTCGTCTGTAGCCAGAACAGGCTGCGCAGCCCGACCGCCGAACAGGTTTTCGCGGATTGGCCGGGCATCGAGACGTCTTCGGCCGGCACGAACAATGACGCGGAAAATCCGCTCTCCGCGGAACTGATCGAATGGGCGGACATCGTTTTCGTGATGGAAAAGGTCCACCGCAGCAAAGTGCAGACGCGATACCGCTCGGCCCTACGGGACAAACGGGTGATCTGCCTTGATATTCCCGACAACTACACGTTCATGGACCCGGCACTTGTGGCGCTGCTGAAGGTCAAGGTGCCGCCGCATCTTTGAGCAGGCAGGCGGCCGGAACCCGGCCGTCCTGTTGCGTCGTCTGCCGGGACGAGGTGTTCCAGCGGGCCGATGGCCGCTCAGCCGCCCGGCTTGTCGAGCACGAAATAGGCGTAGCGCTCGTCGTCGATGAGGTCGTCCTTGGGACGAAGCGAGATCGACACCGGCGTGAAGCCGGCGCGTTCGGCCCTCTGCCAGAAATCGTCGATGCAATAGGTCGTCATGTTGGCGAGGTTCCGGCGGTAGCCCCATTGGCGGGACTTCGTCTTCCGGTCGGCCGTCTCGTATTTGATCTGGATGATCGCGGTCCCGCCGGGCCGCAGCACCCGGTTGGCGATGTCGAGGATGCGCTGGCCATGCTCCTGCGAGGGGAGCAGCTCGAAAACATAGGTGCAGAGAAAAACGTCCGCTGTGCCCGCCAAGGCGCCGGCCGCAGCCTCGGGGTTGGAAACGTCGGTCAGCACGGGCTGAAAGTTCTCCTGGCCCATGCTGCGCAGCACGATCCCGCATTCGTCCAGCGTGGCCTGCGAGATGTCCACCCCGACGAAACTGTCTGTCACGGGCGCGAAATGCACCGCATTCGCGCCGCCGCCACACCCCCATTCGACGACACGCCCGACCGGCAGACTGCGCCCGCGGAGCGTCAGGTGGTCGAGCATGAGCTTGAGATGCGGTTTTCCGAGTTCCAGCCAGACGCGCTCCGGCACACCTTGGCTGCCTTTCCAGTGGGAGTTGGAGTGGAAAGCCCGCTGGTTCACGTCGCTCCAGTATTTCTGGGCCTCGCGTGCACGGCTGCGCTCCGATTGCTGCACCGGCATGTGTTCGAGCAATGTATAGCCGGCGTATCGAAGCAGGTTTCTGGCGACTGCTCTCATCGACGTCTCCCCGTCGGGCGCGACAGACCCGGTTCGGGTACCATCGCTGCGATCGACGGGAAAGAACATCCACCGAAAGGAGGAGTGTCCGGTGGCTTTACGGCGTATGCGCGGTTTTCGAAGGGCCGCTCAACTTGCGACCCGGTCGGGCACGCTGCCGCGCGCCAGCGAGCGTGTGATGTCGGCGGCCGGGACGAGGTGTTCCAGCGGGCCGATGGCCGAGATGGTCGGCACGGTATCGAAGAACAGGCGTCCGGCGAGATCCGTCAGGCGCTCGATGGTGATGCCTTGCAGGCGTTCCATCAGTTCCTCGTTGGGGATCGGGCGGCCGTACAGCATCATCTGGCGGGCGATCTGGCCGGCGCGGGCGGCCGGGCTTTCCTGGCCCATCAGCAGCTGGGCGCGGATCTGCGCGCGGGCGCGCTCGATTTCCTGCTGGTGGATGTTGTCGGAGGACTTCTTCAGCTCGTCGAAGATGACGGGCATCAGCTCGGGCAGGTTCTCGCCGCCCGTCGCGGCATGGATGCCGAAGATGCCGGTGTCCGAAAAGCCCCAGTGGAAGGCATAGATCGAGTAACAGAGGCCGCGATGCTCGCGCACTTCCTGGAAGAGGCGCGAGGACATGCCGCCGCCGAGGATGTTGGCGAGGATCTGCGAGCAGTAGAAGTCGCGCGCATGATAGGCCTTGCCCTCGAAGCCGAGCAGCACCTGGGCATCCATCAGGTCGCGCGTCTCGCGAATGTCGCCGCCGGTATAGCGGGCGGGTTCGAAGACCGGCGAGATTTTCGGCGCCGTCGGCAGGCTGGAAAAACGCTCCTCGACCTGGCGCACGAATTCGTCGTGCTTCACGGCACCTGCCGCCACGACGAACATGCGGTCCGTCGTATAGTTGCGGTCGAGATAGCTGCGGATCTCGCCGGGCGTGAAGGAGAGCACGGTATCCGGCGTGCCGAGAATGGCGCGGCCGATGATCTGGTCGCGATAGGCGACCTCGGAGAACTTGTCGAAGACCACGTCGTCGGGCGTGTCGTTCGCCGCGCCGATTTCCTGCAGGATGACGTGCTTTTCGCGGCGCAGCTCTTCCTCGTCGAAGACGGATTCCGTCAGGATATCGGCGAGAATGTCGACCGCGAGCGGAACATGGTCCTTGAGCACGCGGGCATAGTAGGATGTCGTCTCGGTCGAGGTGGCGGCGTTGACCTCGCCGCCGACATTCTCGATCTCCTCGGCGATCTGGCGGGCGGAGCGGCGCTCCGTGCCCTTGAAGGCCATGTGTTCCAGGAGGTGGGCGATGCCGTGCTCGTCCGTGGTTTCGTTGCGTGATCCGGATTTGATCCACACGCCGAGAGCGACGCTCTCGAGATGGGGCATGGCTTCCGTCACCACGGTCAACCCGGATGTAAGCCGGGTGCACTCAACTCTCATCATGCGCACTTTCTGCGTTCAGTCCCGCGCCCGCGTGTGTTTGCCGATGAAGTCTTCCACCGCATCGAGCTCAGCACCGAGCACGTCGAACCGCTCTTCCCTTTGCATCAGGTCAGCAAGCCACGACGGAAGCGCCGGGTCAATACCACTCGCGGATTTTACTGCGGCGGGGAATTTCGCCGGATGCGCGGTGGCGAGCGTCACCATCGGCGAACCGGGCTTTTCATGCTTGGCGGCAACGAACACGCCGATCGCCGAATGAGGATCGAGCAGATAGCCGGTCTCGGCCAGCGTGGTCTTGATGGTCCTGGCGACCTCCTTCTCGGTGGCGCGGCCGGCACGGAACTTCTTGCGGATCGTCTTCAGCGCCTTGTCCTCGATCTCGAAGGCGTTGGACTGTTTGAGGCTTTCCATGGCGCGGCGCACCGCCCCCGCATCGCGATCGAGGGCTTCGAACAGCAGGCGTTCGAAGTTGGAGGAAATCTGGATGTCCATGGACGGCGAGGTGGTGGCCTTCACACCCTTGATCTCGTAGCGGCCGGTCTTCAGCGTGCGGGCGAGAATGTCGTTCTCGTTGGTGGCGATGACCAGCTTGTCGATCGGCAGGCCCATGCGCTTTGCGGCATAGCCGGCGAAGATGTCGCCGAAATTGCCGGTCGGCACGGTAAACGAGATCTTCCGGTCCGGCCCGCCCAGCGCGACGGCGGTCGTGAAGTAATAGACGATCTGGGCCATGATGCGCGCCCAGTTGATCGAGTTGACGCCGGACAATTTCACGCTGTCGCGGAACTTGCCGTCGTTGAACATCGCCTTCACGAGGTTCTGGCAGTCGTCGAAATTGCCCTTGATCGCCAGCGCGTGGACGTTCTTTTCCGTGGAGGTCGTCATCTGGCGCTGCTGCACCGGCGAGACCTTGCCTTCCGGGAAGAGGATGAAGATGTCGGTGCGCTCGCGGCCGGCAAAGGCATCGATGGCCGCGCCGCCGGTATCGCCCGACGTCGCGCCGACGATGGTGGCGCGCTCGCCGCGGACGGCCAGCGCATGGTCCATCAGCCGCGCCAGCAGCTGCATGGCCACATCCTTGAAGGCGAGCGTCGTGCCGTGGAAGAGCTCCAGCACGAAGGAATTCGGGCCTGTCTGGACGATGGGTGCGATCGCCGGATGGCGGAACGTGGCATAGGCCTCGTCGATCATCGCGCGGAACTTGTCGGCGGGAATATCGCCTTTCACGAAGGGCGAAAGCACGGTGAAGGCGATGTCCTGGTAGGACTTGCCGCGCAGCGCGCGGATGTCCTTCTTGGAAAAGGTCGGCCATTCGCGCGGCACATAGAGGCCGCCGTCACGGGCAAGGCCCGCCAGGAGCGCATCGGAGAAACCGAGGGAAGGGGCCTCGCCCCGCGTCGAAACATAGTCCACGTTCACACGTCCTTGGAATGGTTGGGCTGCGGGGCTTTGCCTGCGGCCGTTCGTGACGATGCCGTTCTGTCCGGCCCGCCGATGGCGGACCGTTCGAAATTCTGCGGGCGATTTCATTCGACAATCGATTTTTCCCCACGCCGCTGCTATAGACCATCGCCTGGGGTCGTGAAAAGGCCCGTAAAACGAGTTCCGAAAGGCTTGGACGCCGGAGGCGGGGCCTGATCGCAGGGGTAGACGTAACGTGTTTGGAATGACAATCCGCCGCTTTCTCGGCATCACCCTTCTCGCCACCGTCGCCGGTTGCAGCCAGTCCGACAAGCCTGTCAATCTCGGCGTGACCAGCGATCCCTCGGGCGTCGAGGCTGCAACGCAGAAGCAGACGCAGGTCGCCGTCATTCAGGGCTCGTGCCCGCAGGTCTACCTGCAGGATGGCACGGCCGTGCTCCAGCGTTACGCCAGGGGCGCCAAGGATGACCCGCAGAACCTCGCCTACCAGGTGACGCTTGCCGACACGACGCGCCAGTGCACGATCAATTCCAGCCAGCTCACGATCACCGTGATGGTGCAGGGCCGCGTCGTCGTCGGCCCCGCCGGCGCCTCGGGCACCGTGAACGTGCCGATCCGCGTCTCGGTGCTCGATGGCACCAACACGCTCTACTCCCAGCTGGTGCAGTACCCGGTTGCCATCCCGGCCGATGGCTCGGCGGGCCAGTTCGTCTTCAAGCAGGACAATATCGCCGTTCCCGGCGGCTCCGGCGGCTTCACGAAGGTCTATGTCGGCTTCGAGGACGGTCCGGCGAAGAAGCGCAAGTAAGCGCCTTCCAGACAGAAAAGGCCGCGGTCGATCAGGACCGCGGCCTTTTTGTTTCCGGCAATCCGTACCGTCAGATCGCCTCGCTCCATTCGGCCAGTGCCGCGATGACGCCCGGCAGCTCCGTCATGCGGGAAATGACGGTTTCCGCGCCGGCTTCCGTCAGGCGGTCGGCATGGGAGGGATAGGTGTGCGAGGCGCCGGTGAAGCCGACGACGCGCATGCCGGCGGCGCGGGCGCCCGTAATGCCATGCACCGAATCCTCGACGACCAGCGTGCGCGCCGGATCGGCGCCGAACTGCTTTGCGCCATGCAGGAAGATATCAGGCTTCGGCTTCACCTGGTCCGGTCCGAGGTCCTTCGCCGAGTAGATGTAGGGGCCGAAGACCGGCTTGAGGCCGACCTTCGTCAGCATCATGTCGAGCCGGTGCGAGGAGGAGTTGGAGCAGATGCAATAGGGCTTGCGGATGCGCGACAGCATCTGCTTCACGCCGTCGATCACCTTCACCTCCGCTGCCAGGCGTGCATCGAGCAGCTTTTCCGACTTGTCGAGCAGCGATGCGGAAAGCGGGATGGCGGCCTCGCGCTCGATGGCGAGCAGGATGTTCTGCCAGGTCATGCCGGCAAAGCGCTCGCCCATCTCTTCCACGCTGATCGGATAACCGGCCTCCGTCAGCAGCCTTGATTCCACTTCCGCGGCGATGATTTCCGAATCGACCAGGACGCCGTCGCAGTCGAAGATGATGAGGTCGAAACCTTCCATGATGGGCTGTCTTTCAAACTGTCGGCGCCGGCAGGCGCATCACGCCTTGCTTGCCGAAACCGGGAAAAGATCGGAGGGGGCGGGCAGGCCCGCACGGTCGCTCGTTCCCTACACGAAAGGGCCCTGCCGGACAATTGCGAATTCCGGGACCGACCCATGCAGGTTCAGATCGCTTGCGGCGTGCCCAGCCGTTTTGGATAGGCTGCCCGTCAGTCCTATTCCACCGTCACTTCGGAACGCTCGCCGGCCTTCACCGTGGCGGGCTTCTCCTTCGGTGCAATGTCGCCCTCATACTTTACGGCGATCACGTAATCGCCGGCCGGCAGGGTCTCCTGCCATTGGGCGTCATAGCTGTTGGAAACGGATTTGCGATTGCCCTGAATGTCCTTCTGGGCGCTGAAAATCTCGATGAAGTTCGCGCCGGGCGCGGTGATCGCCAGAACGCCGGCATTGAGGTTGACCGATACATTGGCCATTTCCCCGGCCTTGATCGTGAAGGGGATTTCGGCCGTCGCCGCGCCGAGCTTGGCCGTCAGGACGTGATCGCCGGGCGGCACGTCGATCTTGCTGCCGGTGCCGTAATTGTAGCCGATCTGCTTGCGCGTTCCATCGATGGCCTTGTTGGCGGCCACGACCTCGAAATAGACATCGCCGGAATCGACGGCCGGCCCGCCCTCGGCATAGATGGCGCTGTTCAGCACGGTGCCGGAACCCACGATGAGGTCGTGTTCCAGCTGCTCGCCCGCCTTCAGGGTGACGGTCTCCTCGACAGCGGTCGGGCCGATGGACCCCTTGAGTTTTACAGGGCCCGCGGCGGCATAGAACTTGGACGTGCCGTAATAGGTGGTGGTGTAGTCGCCGAAGGCGACGTCGACGCGGATTTCGCGGTCGTCCTCTGCGGCATCGGACGTGCGCTTGGGATGCACGATCACGGTGCCAGCGTCGAAATTGACGAAAGGCCTGGCGACTTCGCCATCCTTCACCTCGAACGCGACCTGTTTTTCGATGACGCTGTCAAGCTTGGCGACGGCGACATATTTGCCGGCCGGGAAATTCGCGGAATAGGCGCCCTTGTACTCACTCGTCAGGTCGTCGCCGGTGCGCTGGCCGTTGTCATCGGCCTTGTAGACCAGCCATTGCACATGGTTGTCCTCACCGATCGATGGCCCGCCTTCCGAAAGCACGCTGTCGAAGAGTGTGTTGAATTCGACCGCCGGTTTGGCTTCGACCACCTCTTCCTGCGGCTTGGACATCGGCGCTTCGGCAACCGTCGCGGTGAGCGCGGCGACGAGCTGGGTGGCGTCCGAAGCCTGGAAATATTTGCCGCCGGTGTTTTCGGCCAGACACGCGACCTTCTTGCCTTCCTCCGCCGTCAGTCCGAAGCCGACGACATGGGTGGTGAAGTCGACGCCCTTGCTCTCCAGCGCCGAGGCGAGCGCGCAAGGGTCGGCCTCGCAGGTCTCCAGCCCGTCCGTGACGAGCACGACCGTCGCCTTGTCCTCGGTATATTTCAGCGCCTCCGCCGCCTCTTCCACGGAGCGGGTCAGCGGCGTCTTGCCCTTCGGGTTGAGGCCGGCGACGAATGCGTTGATAGCATTCTCGGTGCCGGCACCCGGCGTCACGGCAAGTTCGATGTCGCTGCACGAACCCTTCTCGCGATGACCGTAGACCATCAGGCCGAGCTCGGAGCCCACGGGAACGGATTTCAGCACCGTTCCCAGCGTTTCGCGGGCGATGTCGATCTTCGTGCGTCCGTTGATCTGGCCCCACATGGAGCCGGAGGCATCCAGGACGATCATCGTCTTGTCGGCGGCGATGGTCTGGGTGGCGGCAAGAAGCCCCGCCAGATGCAGGAATGCAGCTTTCAGTCGCACATTTCTCTCCTCGTGATGTCGGGGGGCTCCCGCGCCGATTGCGGCGATATCGGAAAAAGACGTTCGACGGCGGCCGTTTATTCGCATGTGCTTGAATGATGCCGAAATCCCGTCTCGACGCGGTTTCGGCTTTTTCTTCAGGGCCTTCAGCCTTTGGTAACCATCTTCGGTAACCATAAGCCCATCAAGTTCAGTTCCCAGTAAGCGTATCAGCGAGTATCAAATGCCATCTGTTCTTTCGCTTGCCGACGTCTCCCGTTCGCCCCGCAAGAGCGTGTGGCTCGACACCATCATCAAGGGAGACTGCGTCGCCGCGCTCGAGGCGCTGCCCGACCAGTCCGTCGATGTCATCTTCGCCGATCCGCCGTACAATCTCCAGCTCGGCGGCATGCTGACCCGGCCCGACCAGTCGCAGGTCGATGCGGTCGACGACGAATGGGACCAGTTCGCCTCCTTCGGCGCCTACGATGCCTTCACCCGCGCCTGGCTGCTGGCCTGCCGCCGCGTGCTCAAGCCCTCTGGCACCATCTGGGTCATCGGCTCCTACCACAACATTTTCCGCGTCGGCGCCACCTTGCAGGACCTCAACTTCTGGATCCTCAACGACATCGTCTGGCGCAAGACCAACCCGATGCCGAACTTCAAGGGCCGCCGCTTCCAGAACGCGCATGAGACGATGATCTGGGCCACCCGCGACCCCAAGGCCAAGGGCTACACGTTCAACTACGATGCCATGAAGGCCGCCAACGACGATGTGCAGATGCGCTCGGACTGGTTGTTCCCGATCTGCAGCGGCGGCGAGCGCCTGAAGGGCGAGGACGGCAAGAAGGTGCATCCGACGCAAAAGCCGGAAGCGCTGCTTGCCCGTATCCTGATGGCCTCCTCCAAGCCCGGCGACGTGGTGCTCGATCCGTTCTTCGGCTCCGGCACGACGGGCGCCGTCGCCAAGCGCCTCGGCCGCCACTTCGTCGGCATCGAGCGCGAGCAGGCCTATATCGATGCCGCCCGCGAGCGCATCGAGGCCGTCGAACCCCTCGGCAGCGGCACGCTCTCCGTCATGACCGGCAAGAAGGCCGAACCGCGCGTCGCCTTCAACACGCTGATCGAAAGCGGCCTGATCGCACCCGGCACCGTGCTGACCGATGCCCGTCGCCGCCACAGCGCCATCGTACGTGCCGATGGCACGCTCGTGGCAGGCAACGACGCCGGCTCCATTCACCGCGTCGGCGCCAGGGTGCAGGGCTTCGACGCCTGCAACGGCTGGACCTTCTGGCACTATGCGGAAGGCGCCGAGTTGAAGCCGATCGACGATCTGCGCGCCATCGTACGCGCACGGATGGCCGGCCTCGAATAGGCCTGTCCAGGACTGAAAGACCGTTTCTCCAGCTGCGGCCTCCGGTGTTCCCTGCACCGGGGGCTGTGGCTTTCAAGGGACGGAAATCTTTTGTGTTTCGGCCTCGTGCGATTCAGACGATGTTAACCAACGCGCGCTTACTTTGAAGTCGACAAGGACATCAGGCCAAGCGGCGGAAATCGTTGCGAAAGCCACGGCCGAACAACCGGCCAGGCAGGCCGGATATCGCTTTTCCGGTTTTTGTACCTTCAGTCCCGGAAATGCGAAAACGCCCGGAGCTCCAAAGGCTCCGGGCGTTTCGGTTTCAGGCGCACTCTTTAAATTAAAGAGCGATGCCGTGGGCGGCGAGGTCCGCCTTCAGCTTTTCCGGATCGGTGAACAGCACGGCGTGCCAGCCGGCCAGGCGCGCGCCCTCCACATTGGCCGGCGCATCGTCGATGAACAGCGTGTGGGCCGGCGACAGGCCGAAATCGCGGCTGTGCTTCTCGTAGATGGCGATGTCGGGCTTGATGAGGCCGATCTCGCCGGACACCGTGACGCCGCGCGGCATGTCGAGGAAGGGGAAGAGCTTGCGCGCCTCCTTGAACGTATCGGCCGCGAAATTGGTCAGCATCGTCACGTCGCGGCCCTCCTGGATCAGGGCCTCCATGATCGCCACGCTCTCCACATAGGCATGCGAGACCATCTCGTGCCAGTGTCTGCGGAAGGCGCGGATGTGCTCGATGCGATCGGGATGCGCCTCGATCAGCAGGGCCTCGGCGTCCGCCCATGCCCGGCCGCGATCCTGTTCCAGGTTCCAGTCGTGCGTGCAGACATTGCTGAAGAACCAGTTGCGCTCGGCATCATCAGGGATGAGGCGGGCGAAGGGGATATGCGGATCGTAGTGAATCAGCACCCTGCCGATGTCGAAGACGATATGTCGGATTTCGATGCTGCTCATGCTTTCCTCGCCGTTTCGAATGCGTCGGGTATCGCTTGTTTTATGGCTTTCTTCATGACGGTCGGCAGGGCCTCGCCGTCGAGTGTCTCCCTGGGCTGCCACCATCCTTCGCCGACCGCGGCATCGCGCGATGCCTTCGAACGATAGACGGTCAGCCGCAGCTCGAAATGCGTGAAGACGTGCACGACCGTGCCGCAGGCCTGCCATGCAGCCGCAAACGGGGCCGCCCCGGTGCCGGTGTCGCCATCGATGCGCGCCGTCCATTGGCTGCCGGGCACCTCCGTCATGCCGCCGAGCAGGCCGCTTTCCACCCGCTTGCGCAGGAAGATAGCGCCCGTTTCGTCTTCCGCCACAAAGGCGGCACCCAGTCGCACCGGCTTCTCCTTCTTGGCGACCTTGCGCGGAAAAAGTTCCGGATCGTCCTGCCCGAGCACCCGGCATTGCGCGTTGAAGGGACAGAGCGCGCAGGCCGGCCGGCGCGGCGTGCAGATCGTGGCGCCGAGGTCCATCATGCCCTGGGCGAAATCGCCGGGCCGGTCCTGCGGCGTCATCGCGGCGACCAGCGCCCGCATTTCCGGCTTGGCGGCGGGCAGGGGCGTTTCGATGGCATGGAGGCGGGAAATGACACGCTCGACATTGCCGTCGAGCACGGCGCTGTGGCGGTTGAAGGCGATGGCGGCGATCGCGGCGGCTGTATAGTCGCCGATCCCGGGCAGGGTTTTCAACCCTTCCTCCGTATCGGGAAACACCCCGCCATGCTCGAAAGCGACGGCTTCGGCGCATTTCTTGAGGTTGCGCGCGCGGGCGTAGTAGCCGAGCCCGGCCCAGGACTTCATCACGTCCTCATTGTCGGCCTTCGCGAGATCCGTGACCGTCGGCCAGCGCGACGTGAAGAGGGCGAAATAGGATTTCACCGCCTGGACGGTCGTCTGCTGCAGCATGACCTCCGACAGCCACACGCGGTAGGGATCGGGCGTCTCGCCGCGCGCCGCCATCGGCGGGCTCACCCGCCAGGGCAGGTCGCGGTGGTGCCGGTCGTACCAGGCGAGGAGCAGGTCGGCGAGCGCCGTCGTTCGGTGAGGCTTGGTCATGATCGGCCTGAACGGGGTCGGATCGCCCCTCATTGTATCGCTGAATCGGCGCAAAACCCTGCACACTTTTGCTGGAATTGCTCTATAACTGGCGGAGTGGTCCGCGCTCTTCAAGGTGCTTCGCGGACATGGCAGGAATATTTTCCCGCAAGGGGTAAACCGTGAACAACAAGGCGTCAAGACGCGGCATCGTGCAGATCAGCGAAGTCGCCAACGGTCTCATCGACCCGGTGCTGGCCAAGCGTGCCGGCATCAACACGATGCTTCTGGGCTCGTGGGACGAGATTGCCGGAACGCAGTTTTCCGACTGCACGCGGCCTGAACGCATTTCCTGGCCGCGCCGGGCCTCGGAAATGGCGGGCGAGGGCGGCGGCCATCAGCCGGGCGTGCTGACCATTGCCTGCGAGGGCGCCCGCGCGCTCTTCCTCAGCCACCAGCAGGGCGAGATCATCCAGCGCATCAACGGCTTCTTCGGCTTCCCGGCGATCAATCAGGTCCGGATCGTCCAGAAGCCGGTCAGCCAGCAGTCGCGCCACCGCGCAAGGCCGCGCCCGCTGACCGGCGAGGCCGCCCGCCATCTCGACGGCCTCGTCGAGGGCATCGAGGGCGATGCCCTGAGGGCGGCGCTGAAGCGGCTCGGCACGGCGGTGCTCGGCCGGCGTCGCTAAAGCATTTCCAGCCGAAGCGGAATCGCTTCGGCGTTGGACGATGCGGGAAGAAAAAATGATAGGGCACGCCCGGTGAGCCTGTGTTCGCCGGACGTGCCCGAGAACCATCGAACGGTCACAATTCTTTGAAGTTACTGGCCCCCACGCAGCTTGTTCGCGCCCCAAAGCAGGTATATCGGGAGTGCGAAGAGCAATTCTTGCGAAAAGACTTGAACCGTCTTTCCTCAAGAATTGCGTCCGTCCCAAGAATTTCCATCCCACAGGAGAGACCATGTCCCTTTCCGAAATGAGCCTGATGAAGCGCCTTCTCACCGGCGTTGCCGTAGCAGGGCTTGCCGTGACGCTCGCCGCCTGCTCCGACGAAAAGAAGGAACAGGCCGCGCAGGATCCGGCGGCCACGCAGTCGACATCGACTGAAACCACGGGCTCGACGACCTCGGCCGCCACGACCGGAACGACGGAGGTCGCCCAGGCCGACACGGCGACGGCCGCGCCCGCGGAACTGCCGACCGCCGAGGGCGATGTCGACATGGCCGAAGTGCTGAAGCCCGGCGCCCTGCCGGACATGGCCCTCGGCGAAGCCAACGCACCGGTGACGATCGTCGAATACATGTCGACGACCTGCCCGCATTGCGCCGCCTTCCACAACAATACCTTCGACGCGATCAAGACGAAGTACGTCGATAGCGGCAAGGTCCGTTTCATCGTCCGCGAGTTCCCGTTCGATCCGCGCGCTGCCGCAGCCTTCATGCTGGCCCGCTGCAAGCCGCAGAACCCGGCCGAGCTGACGGACGCCGCGCAGTATTTCCCGATGATCTCCATGCTGATGAAGCAGCAGGAAGTCTGGGCCGCCGCGCAGGATGGCCGCGAAGCGCTGCTGCAGATGTCGAAACTCGCCGGTTTTACACAGGAGAGCTTCCAGGCCTGCTTGACGAACCAGAAGCTTCTGGATGATGTGAACGCGGTACGGGAACGCGGTGCCAAGGAATTCGGCGTCGCAGCGACCCCGACCTTCCTGATCAATGGCAAGCGCTATTCGGGAGACATGTCGGTTGGCACCATGTCGGCCCTCATCGACAGCATGCTCTGATCCTTCGACCGGATTGACGGCGGGCGACGGCGGAAGCCGTGCGCCCGCTTTTTATTTTTCGCCGGCATCCGTGGCTCACCCCCCTCTGCCCTGCCGGGCATCTCCCCCACAGGGGGGGAGATCGGCTTGGAGCAAGGCGGTGCCACGATTCAGTCTCCCCCCTTGTGGGGGAGATGGTAGGCAGGCCAGAGGGGGGTACCGCACCCCCAAGGCAGCCGCATGAAGTTCAACAAGCTCCGCCTTCTCGGCTTCAAGTCCTTCGTCGAACCCACCGAATTCGTCATCGAGCGCGGCCTGACCGGCGTGGTCGGCCCCAATGGCTGCGGCAAGTCGAACCTCGTCGAGGCGCTGCGCTGGGTGATGGGGGAAAACTCCTACAAGAACATGCGCGCGTCCGGCATGGACGACGTCATCTTCTCCGGTTCCGCCAACCGTCCGGCGCGCAACACCGCCGAAGTCGGCCTCTATCTCGACAATTCCGACCGCACGGCGCCGGCCGCCTTCAACGACGAGGACGAGATCCAGGTCTCGCGTCGCATCGAGCGCGAGAACGGCTCCATCTACCGCATCAACGGCAAGGAAGCGCGCGCCAAGGATGTGCAGCTGCTCTTCGCCGATGCCTCCACCGGCGCCCGCTCGCCTTCCATGGTGGGGCAGGGGCGGATCGGCGAACTCATCCAGGCCAAGCCCCAGGCCCGCCGCCAGCTGCTCGAAGAGGCGGCCGGCATTTCCGGCCTGCATTCGCGTCGCCATGAGGCGGAGCTGCGCCTGCGTGCCGCCGAAACCAATCTCGAACGGCTCGACGATGTGACCTCGCAGCTCGAAAGCCAGATCGAGAGCCTGAAGCGCCAGTCGCGCCAGGCCAATCGCTTCAAGGCGCTGTCGGCCGATATCCGCCGCCACGAGGCGATGCTTCTGCACATCCGCTGGGTGCAGGCGAAGGAGGCAGAGGGCGAGGCCGAAAGCCAGCTCAACCAGGCCACATCGCTGGTTGCCGAGCGGGCGAATGCGCAAATGCAGGCCGCCAAGGATCAGGCCATCGCCAGCCTGAAGCTGCCGGAGCTGCGCGAGAACGAGGCGAAGCTTGCCGCCGCGCTCCAGCGCCTCCAGATCGCAAGAGCCCAGCTGGAAGAAGATTCCGCCCGCCTGCTGCGCCGCCGTGACGAACTCGGCCGGCGCATGGCGCAACTCGCCGAGGATATCGTGCGCGAGGAGCGCATGGTGGCGGACAATGCGGCCGTACTCGATCGACTTCTCGTCGAAGAGGATGAAATCCGCGAAATTCTGGCCGAGGCCGACGAGCGTGCCGAGGCCGCCCGCGAGACGATGGACGAGGCGGCGGCGAAGCTTGCGACGAGCGAAGCCGCCCTTGCCGCCGTTACCGCCGAGCGCGCCGAAGCCCAGGCCGTGCGCAACCAGCTGGAAAAGGCGATCCGCGATCTTTCCGAGCGCCATCTGCGGCTCGGCCAGCAGTTGGATGCGCAGGCGCGCGAGCTTGCCGACATGGATGCGCGCATCGCCGCACTGCCGGACCCGGAAGAGCGCCGCGCCGCCGTGCAGGAGGCCGGGCAGGCGCTGGAAGCCGCCGGCGAGATGCTGGTCGCCGTCGAGGAGGCGCTGGAGGAGGCCCGCTTCGGCGAAGCCGCCCTGCGCGGTCCCGTCGACACGGCACGCGCCCGGCTGGCCGGCATCGAGACGGAAGCCCGCACCATCCGCCGCATGCTGGAGGCCGGAACGAGCGCGGGCTCTTCTGCGCCCGTCGTCGAGGATGTCGCGGTCGACCGCGGCTATGAAACGGCGCTGGGCGCCGCACTCGGAGACGATCTCGAATCGCCGGCCGATGTGGATGCGCCCGTTCACTGGCGCGCGTCGGGCGATGCCTCCGCCGATCCGGCCCTGCCGGGCGGCGTGCCGTCTCTCATTTCTCATGTCCGCGCGCCCGCGGTCCTGCACCGTCGCCTTGCCCAGGTCGGGATTGCCGGCGGCGTGGAGGAGGCGCTGGGTCTCCTGCCGCAGCTCCGTCCCGGCCAGCGGCTGGTGACCCGCGACGGTGCGGTGTTCCGCTGGGATGGCCACGTCACCGGTGCCGATGCGCCAAGTGCGGCGGCGCTGCGCCTGGAGCAGAAGAACCGCCTGGCCGAACTGGAAGTCGAACTGGACGACGCGCGGGCGGCGCTTGCGGATGCCGAGGCCGACCTTGCCCGCGCCGCCGAGACGATCCGCGCCGAAATGCAGCGCCAGCAGGCCGCCCGCGAGGCGCAGCGCGTCGCCACGCGCGCGCTTGCCGAGGCCCGCGAGGCGCTGGAGACGGCCGAGCGCGCCTCCGGCGATCTCATCCGCCGTCGCGCCGTTCTCGGCGAGACGCGCGCGCAGATCGAAGGGCAAGTGGAAGAGGCGGCGCAAGCGCTCGAGGATGCCCGCGCAGCCCTTGAAGACGCGCCCGACCTTTCCGATCTCGACCTGCGCCTGCGCACCCACACGATGGATGTCGCGACCGACCGCGCGACGCTTGCGGAAGCCCGCGCCGCCCATGACGGCCTCGCCCGCGAAATGGCCGACCGCCGCCGCCGCCTGATGGCGATCGCGGCCGAACGCGAGACCTGGACGACCCGCGCCACGAGCGCCGAAAACCACATCGCCACGCTGCGTGAGCGCGAGGCGGAAGCCCGCGAGGAAATGGAGGAGCTTGCCGAGGCGCCCGACGAGATCGAGGAAAAGCGCCGCGAGCTGCTGACCGGCCTCAGCAATGCCGAGGCCGCGCGCCGCGAAGCCGCCGATGCGCTTCAGGAGGCCGAAAACCGCCAGCGCGAGGCCGACCGCGTCGCCACGACCGCGCTCTCGCAGCTTGCCGAATCGCGCGAAACCCGCGGCCGCGCGGAAGAGCGCCTCGTCTCGGCGCGCGAGCGCCGCATCGAAGGCGAGACGCGCATCCGCGAGGCGCTGAACTGCGCGCCGCACGAGGCCCTGCGGCTGACCGGCCATGCCGCCGGCGCGCCGCTTTCCGATCCGCGCGAGACCGAGCGGGACCTCGACCGTCTCAGGATCGAGCGCGAGCGTCTCGGCGCCGTCAACCTGCGCGCCGAGGAAGAGCAGCGTGACCTGTCCGAAAAGCTCGATGCGATCGTCACCGAGCGCGAGGATATCATCGAGGCGATCCGCAAGCTGCGCTCTGCCATCCAGAGCCTGAACCGCGAGGGGCGCGAGCGCCTGCTGGCCGCCTTCGATGTGGTGAATGCGCAATTCCAGCGCCTCTTCACCCACCTGTTCGGCGGCGGCACGGCGGAGCTCCAGCTCATCGAGAGCGAGGATCCGCTGGATGCCGGGCTGGAGATCCTCGCCCGCCCGCCCGGCAAGAAGCCGCAGACCATGACGCTGCTTTCGGGCGGCGAGCAGGCGCTGACGGCCATGGCGCTCATCTTCGCCGTCTTCCTCACCAATCCCGCGCCGATCTGCGTGCTGGACGAGGTGGACGCGCCGCTCGACGACCACAATGTCGAGCGCTATTGCAACCTGATGGACGAGATGGCGGCCTCCACCGAGACGCGCTTCATCATCATCACCCACAACCCCATCACCATGGCCCGCATGAACCGCCTCTTCGGCGTCACCATGGCCGAACAGGGCGTCTCCCAGCTCGTCTCCGTCGACCTCCAGACCGCCGAACAGCTGCGCGAAGCGTCCTGACATCAGGAACAATAAACTCTCCAGTGCGTTTAAAGCCGCCTGCCGATTTGCAGCGCATACGCAATTGGGGATCACACGTGAACAGAAACGCACTCTACATGATCATCGGCGCCCTTATCGTCGTGGTGGCCGGGTTCGCTTACTATGCCTATCAGCAGGAAAAGAAGCCGGACGGGGTGGAGATCAAGCTCAACGACCAGGGGCTTTCGATCGAGGGCAATTGACGCCGGCGCGTGACCCATGATGCCGTGTCACGCCTTTTCCCGTCTTCGTCAACGCTATATTGCATTGCCGTCGCATTTTTGACGCAGTGCAGCATAATTCCTATCCTGCCGCGTTTTCAAAGGGATGCACTTCCTGTAGATTGCGGACGCGCATGTGGGAGGCGTTGATGGAGAAGTGGGTCTATACCTTTGGGGATGGCCGTGCCGAAGGCAGTGCGGAAGATCGCAACCTGCTCGGCGGCAAGGGCGCGAACCTGGCCGAAATGTGCAATCTCGGCCTGCCGGTGCCGCCCGGCCTCACCATCGTCACCGATGCCTGCAACCACTATTACGAGAATGGCCGCACGCTGCCTGAAGGCCTGAAGGATCAGGTCCGCGCCGGCCTGCGCCGGATGGAGGCCATTACCGGCCGCGTCTTCGGCGACACGCAAAAACCGCTGCTGCTTTCGGTCCGTTCCGGCTCGCGGGCCTCCATGCCCGGCATGATGGACACCGTTCTCAATCTCGGCCTCAACGACGCGACGGTCGAGGGACTGGGCCAGGATGCCGGCGATGCGCGTTTTGCCTGGGACAGCTACCGGCGCTTCATCCAGATGTATGGTGACGTCGTCATGGGCCTCGATCACGAGGTCTTCGTCGAAATCCTGGAGGACGAGAAGGGCCGGCTCGGCCACGAGCACGACACCGAGCTTTCGGCCGGAGAATGGCAGGAGGTCGTCGCCCGCTACAAGGAGGCCATCCGCGAGGAACTGGGCGAGGACTTTCCGCAGGCCCCGGAGATCCAGCTTTGGCGTGCCATCGGCGCCGTCTTCGCGAGCTGGATGAACGCGCGCGCCGTCACCTACCGCACGCTGCACAATATCCCCGCCGTCTGGGGCACGGCCGTCAATGTGCAGGCCATGGTGTTCGGCAATCTCGGCAATTCCTCCGCGACGGGCGTTGCCTTCACGCGCAATCCCTCGACGGGCGAAAATGCGCTCTATGGCGAATTCCTCGTCAACGCGCAAGGCGAGGATGTCGTCGCGGGCATCCGCACGCCGCAGAACATCACCGAGGAAGCGCGCATCGCGTCGGGCTCCGACCGGCCGTCGCTGGAAAAGCTCATGCCGGAGGCGTTCGGCGAGTTCCGCGCCATCTGCGACAAGCTGGAGCGGCACTACCGCGACATGCAGGACCTCGAATTCACCATCGAGCGCGGCAAGCTCTGGATGCTGCAGACCCGTGCCGGCAAGCGCACCGCCAAGGCCGCCCTGAAGATTTCCGTCGACATGGCGACGGAGGGGCTGATCAGCCAGGGCGAAGCCGTCAGCCGCATCGATCCCGCGTCATTGGACCAGCTTCTGCACCCGACCATCGATCCGCGCGCCCGCCGAGACGTCATCGGCTCCGGCCTGCCGGCCTCGCCGGGGGCTGCGACCGGCGAGATCGTCTTCACCTCGGAAGACGCGGTGAAGGCGCAGGACGAGGGACGCAAGGTCATCCTCGTGCGCGTCGAGACGAGCCCGGAAGACATTCACGGCATGCATGCCGCGCAGGGCATCCTCACGACACGCGGCGGCATGACCAGCCATGCGGCGGTCGTCGCGCGCGGCATGGGCACGCCCTGCGTCTCCGGCGCCGGCACGCTGCGCGTCGACCTGCGCAACGAACTGCTCGTCGCCCATGGCGTGACGCTGCGCAAGGGGGACGTCATCACCATCGACGGCTCGTCCGGCCAGGTGCTGAAGGGCGCGATCCCCATGCTCCAGCCGGAACTCTCGGGCGATTTCGGCCGCCTCATGGAGTGGGCCGACCGCACGCGCCGCATGAAGGTGCGCACCAATGCGGAGACGCCGGCAGACGCGCGCGCCGCGCGCTCCTTCGGTGCCGAGGGCATCGGCCTTTGCCGCACCGAGCACATGTTCTTCGAGGGCAGCCGCATCAACGTGATGCGCGAGATGATCCTTGCGGAGGACGAAGCCGGCCGCCGTGCCTCGCTGGAAAAGCTCCTGCCGATGCAGCGCTCCGACTTTGCCGAGCTGTTCGAGATCATGCACGGCCTGCCCGTGACCATCCGCATGCTCGATCCGCCGCTGCACGAGTTCCTGCCGAAGAGCGACGAGGAGATTGCCGAGGTCGCCACGGCCCTGTCCATCGAGGAGGCGGTGCTGCGCCGCCGCGTCGATACGCTGCACGAGTTCAACCCCATGCTCGGCCACCGTGGCTGCCGCCTTGCGATCTCCTATCCCGAGATCGCCGAGATGCAGGCGCGCGCCATTTTCGAGGCCGCCGTGGAAGCGGCGAAGAAGACCGGCGCGGCCGTGGTGCCGGAAATCATGGTGCCGCTTGTCGGACTGAAGGCCGAGCTCGATTATGTGAAGGGCCGCATCGAGGCCGTCGCCAGGGCGGTCATCGCCGAGAGCGGCGTGACGATCGATTATCTCGTGGGCACGATGATCGAGCTGCCGCGCGCGGCGTTGCGGGCCCATGTCATCGCCGAATCCGCGGAGTTCTTCTCCTTCGGCACCAATGACCTGACGCAGACCACCTTCGGCATCTCGCGTGACGACGCTTCCGCCTTCCTCTCGACCTACATCCAGAAGGGTATCGTCGAGCAGGACCCGTTCGTGCAGCTCGATTTCGACGGTGTGGGCGAACTGATCCGCATTGCCGCCGAACGCGGCCGGCGCACGCGCAACGACCTCAAGCTCGGTATCTGCGGCGAGCATGGCGGCGACCCGGCGTCGATCCATTTCTGCGAGGATGCGGGGCTGGATTACGTGTCGTGCTCACCCTTCCGCGTGCCGATCGCGCGGCTTGCGGCTGCCCAGGCGGCGTTCACCAACGGCAAGGCTTGAAGATCAGCGGCGATAGGTCCGCACGACATAGACCGGCTGCGACATGAACAGCGCCTCGCGGCTCGCCGCGCGCAGTTCCGCCCGCCGGTCGAGATCGATGCGTTGCAGGCAGGCCGCGAACGCATCCGTGCGCGGCCGGAAGCCATAGGAGACGCAGCGGTTTTCGTCGGAAGCGCGAATTTCCTCGGCCGTCTGGCAGCCGGCCAGCACAAGCATCACCGTGGCGAGGGCGATCAGGCGGGATGATATCGGTGACATGCTCTGGCTCCGGCGATCAGTTGCTGGCTTGACTTAGGCGAGCGCCGCCGTTTCGGCAAGACCAGGCGCATTTCCAGCCGAAGCGGGGCCGCTTCGGCATAGGCCAATGCTCTAGATCCGTTCCAGCACACCGATGAAGGCATCGGCGAAGCGCTTGAGGCCGGCCGTGTTTTCATCGGGGTTTTCCACGCGAATCGACGATGCCTCCGCGTCGAGCAGGGCAAAAACCACTTCCAGTGCGCCGTTCTCGCCCTTGGGCACGCGCAGCGCGGCGATGCGCTGGCAATCATCCGCGAGGCCGGATGCCGGCAGTTCGAACAGGAAATCGCCATCGAGCTGGCTGGCGGCGGTTCGCACGGCATCGGCGAACGCATCCGCATCGCCGGAAAAGCCGTCGAGGGAAAGCTCCAGTTCCAGAAGTTCGAGCGGGAGGGCGGTCTCGCCGTTCGTGGCGGCGGTTGTGGTGTCGGCGGCTGTCGGCGTCGGCAACATTGTCTTTCTCCTGAGGCGACCCGGCAAGAATGAAAGCGGCCTGCACCCGGAATCGCGTAAAGATGAACTACCCCCGTCCCGGGAAAGTTCGTTAAGGAGCGTGGCAATTTTGCGGCAGGCGCGTTTTCCTGCCATCTGTTGCCGCAGGACAACATCTGATCCCGCTTATCTGGCGGATGGAAAAATGCGCCTCCCTGCGCTAGGGAAGGGGAGCCGCGGGCTTTCCGCCGGCCTATCCCGTTCCGGCGCGCGGCCCTCTCGCATCCGGAACGGCGTGAAACAGGAAGAGGCGCTTGCGGTGGACGAGTTTCACCGGCGCGCATCGGCATTCGGTGAGGCCATGGCGATCACGATCCAGTACGAACGGCCCGTTTCCTACGCCGCGCAGTGGGCGCGCCGCCTGTCGCTGTTTTCCTGCGCGCTGTTTGTCGTCGTTGTCGCGGCACACCGCTTCGGCCCGCTGACGACGCCGCATTTCCTGGTGCTTGCCTCCTTCGCCTGCGGCGTGGCGGCCCTCGCGGTCCTGATGGCGGCTGTCGGGCTTGCCCGGCTCTGGCATGTCGGCGCGCGCGGCGGCAAGGCCTCGCTCACGGCGCTGTTCTTCGCGCTCCTGCCGCTCGGTGTCGCGGCCGCCGCCGTCTATTCCTACATCTACAAGCCCGCCCTCTACGATGTCACGACCGATACGAACGCGCCGCCGCCGTGGATAATCGAGCCGGCCGCGGACAAGGGCTGGCCGGCCCGCGCCCACACGATCACGCCGCAGGACCGGCAATTGCAGCTCGATGCCTATCCCGCCCTGTCCGGCCGGCGCTACGAAGGCGCGCTCGATCGCGTCTATCAGGGTGTGCGCAAGGTGTCCGACGCCTACGGCATCAGGATCGTCGCGGAAGACGGGATCGACAACATCCTGACCGATCTGGAGGATCTGGCCGTCGATCCCGCAAAGGCGGGGCAGGGGGCCGAGGCGCTGGGCGAGGTGCCGATCCCCGAGGCGCGCCCGCTGGAAACGCCGCTGACGCCGCATGCCGGCAGCTCGGGCGATGTGCTGGTGCAGGGGGAATGGCGCAGCCTGGTCTTCGGCCTGCGCTTCGATGTCGTCATCCGCCTGCGCGAGGAAGCCGAAACCACGCTGGTCGACATGCGCGCGGCCTCGCGCACCGGCGGCCACGACCTCGGCATCGGCGCGGACGTGGTGGAGGGCTATCTGAAGGCGCTCGACGCCGAGTTGCTCGGCATCGCCGGCGACTGATCCCGGCGACTGATCAGAGGCCCGGCGCCGGGAAATAGAGGCCCGAAAGCGAGGGCGCGCCGTCCGTCACCACCTCGCCGCGGGCGACGAGATCCTCCAGATGCGCCAGCACCGAGAGCGCGGCTGCGCCATGCAGGCGCGGATCCGTCTCGCGGTAGATGACCTTCACCATGTCCGCAATCAGCCGGTCGCCCGCACGGATGCGCTCGCGCACCGCCCGCTCGCGCATGCGCCGGTGGGTCCGCAGGCCGCGCAGGAACGCCGCCGGTTCCGTCACCGGTCCGCCATGGCCGGGAAGATAGAGCCGGTCGTCCCGCTCCAGCAGCCGCTCGAGCGAGGCCATGTAATCCGCCATGGCGCCATCCGGCGGCGCGACGATGGAGGTCGCCCAGGCCATGACGTGGTCGGCCGAGAAGACGATGCCGTCGGGCCCGTCCAGCGCGAAGGCCGCGTGGTTGGCCGTGTGGCCGGGGGTCAGAAGCGCCGTCAGCGCCCAGCCGTCGCCTTCCACCCGCTCGCCATGCGCCAGCGCGATGTCGGGCACGAAATCGATGTCGGCGCTTTCGGCGAAGGGATTGCTCTCGCCGGCATGCAGCGGCCGCGCGGCGCGATGCGGCCCCTCCGCGACGATGACGGCGCCCGTCTCGGCCTTCAGGCGGCGGGCAAGCGGCGAATGATCGCGATGCGTATGGCTGACGGCGATATGCGTGACCTCACGCCCGGCAAGTGCGGCCATGAGCGCCCGGAAATGCGCCTCGTCCTCCGGCCCGGGATCGACCACCGCCACGGAGCGGTTGCCGACGATATAGCTGTTGGTGCCGTGGAAGGTGAAGGGGCTCGGATTGTTGACGGTGATACGCTGCACGCCCGGCGCCACCGCAACGGCATCGCCATAGGCTGGCCTGAAATCACGCTCGAAATGCGGGCTCTCGTCCTTGTCGTCACGCACGGCAGGTATCACTTGTACTCGATCTCGATGAAGCTCATCGGCGTGTCGCCGCCATTGACGACATTGTGCGCCACGCCCGCCTCGCGGCGATAGACGGCGCCGGCCTTTGTCGGCACGCGCCGCGCGCCCGCCTCGTCCTCGATCAGGAAGTCGCAATCCGTCATCGGCACGACGACATAGCCGAGGCCATGGACGTGATGGCCGGTATCCGCACCCGGCTCGAAATCCCACCGCGTGATACGCACCATCGCATCATCGAGGAGAACGGTGGGAACGGCCGGCGGACGGGCGCGGAACTGGGACATGAGGGCTCCTTGCGGGATTGGATGCGGGGACGGAAATGCACGGGCGCGCTCGCGCGCAAAGCCGTGCAGGCGGGGCCGGCACAAATCCTACCGCCCGCCACCCGCCCTTGCCAAGCACCAAGCCCGCAGAGCCGCGGCTCGGCACAAGATAATCGCAGAAAAGCCGAACATAAGCATTGTCCACGCCCCCCCGCTTTGCTATCAGGCTCCCGCAAGTTGGGGCGTCGCCAAGCGGTAAGGCACCGGTTTTTGGTACCGGCATTCCCAGGTTCGAATCCTGGCGCCCCAGCCATTTCTCATTTGTCAGGCGAAACCAGATTTCCAGCGGTTTGTGCCGGCTGGGCAGGGGCCATGCCGTTGGCAATCTCGCCGAACTGAAAGGTTTTTGGTATCGAGCGGAAAGGGCTTGCAACAGGGCCATTCATCCGACGGCAAGCTAGCTTTCTTTGACGATATCGTTTAGGTGCACGCAAGGTCTGGTGGCAGAAAATATGAGGATGACATGGTGGCCCGAAAGATTGCCGTTATCGGTCTCGGATATGTCGGTTTGCCGGTCGCTGTGGCGCTAGCAGAGAAGTTTCCCTTCGTCGTGGGATTTGACGTCAAGAAGTCCCGCATCGAGGCCCTCAAAGTGGGCGAGGATGTGACCGGTGAAGTCGACGGTGCGGTACTCAAAAGGTCATCTCTGCAACTGACGTATGAAATTGCCGACGTGAAGGATTGTGACTTCTATATCGTCGCGGTTCCCACGCCCATTGACGACAATCGCCAACCGGACCTCGCTCCCCTCATTGCAGCGTCCAAGACGGTGGCTTCGGTGCTCAAGGCCGGCGATATCGTCGTTTTCGAATCGACCGTGTTCCCAGGCGCGACCGAGGATGTCTGTGGTCCGATTCTTTCCGAGATTTCGGGGCTCCGACAAGGTGTGGACTTCAATCTCGGCTACTCGCCAGAGCGTATTAATCCCGGTGACAAGAAGCACACTTTCAAGACGATCACGAAGGTCGTGTCGGGAGACACCGCGGAGAGCTTGGATGAGATTGCCGCTGTTTACGAAGCGGTCGTCGATGCCGGCATCTACAAAGCCTCGTCGATCAAAGTGGCCGAAGCCGCGAAGGTCATTGAAAATACCCAGCGCGACCTGAACATCGCGCTCATGAACGAGCTAGCGATCATCTTCGAGCGCATGAACATCCGGACCAGCGAAGTCCTGGCCGCCGCCGGTACCAAATGGAATTTCTTGCCGTTCACTCCTGGTCTTGTCGGTGGGCACTGTATCGGGGTCGATCCCTATTATCTGACCGCGAAGGCCGAGTCGCTGGGATACCACCCACAAGTCATTCTGTCGGGACGACGTATCAATGACGGCATGGGCGCTTTTGTGGCCCAGAAAATGATCAAGATGCTGGTCGCCGGAAAGCGCCCACTGAATGGTGCTCGAATTGGTATTCTGGGGCTCACTTTCAAGGAGAATGTTCCTGACCTACGGAATAGCCGTGTGCCAGATATCATCAAGGAATTGCGGCAGTTCGGCATCGAGCCCATTGTGCACGACCCGCTGGCCTCCGCCGAAGAGGCCCTTGAAGAGTACGATGTTTCATTGAAGCCTCTCGCTCAGTTCGATCAATTGGATGGATTGATCCTTGCGGTTCCGCACGAAAGCTACGTTAGGGATTTCAACTCCTACATTGCCAAGGTCGCAGAGGGTGGTGTCATCATCGATATCAAATCGGTTCTCGACAAACAGATTCTCGACGCCTCGAACCGCCTGAACTGGAGCCTCTGATGAACAAGGTTTTTGTAACGGGAGCTGCAGGCTTCATCGGCTTTCATACCGCGCTTCGCTTGCTTGAACGCGGTGAGATTGTAGTCGGTTATGATGTTGTCAACGACTACTACGACCCGACGCTCAAGTATGCGCGGCTGGCGGAACTTGCGAAGTTCGAGAAATTCACATTCGTCCGTGGCGATATCTCGGACAAGGCGGCGATGGAAAAAGTCTGGAGCGAGCAGGGACCGTTCAAGCGCGTTATTCATCTCGCAGCGCAGGCAGGAGTGCGCTATTCCCTTGAGAATCCCTATAGCTATATCACAAGCAACTGCATGGGCCATGTCACGGTACTCGAGATGTGCAGGCATACTGAAGGCTTCGAGCATCTTGTCTATGCGAGTTCAAGTTCCGTGTATGGGGGGAATAAGGAATTGCCTTACTCCGTCCAGCACGACGTTAACCGCCCAATTTCGCTTTATGCGGCGACGAAGCGCTCAGACGAGTTGATGAGCCATTGCTACAGTCATTTATTCGGCCTGAAGCAGACCGGCTTGCGCTTTTTCACTGTCTACGGCCCTTGGGGCCGACCCGATATGGCACTTTTCATTTTTGCCAAGGCAATCGCCGAAGGTAAGAAGTTGCCCGTTTTTAACGGGGGGCAGATGAAGCGCGATTTTACATTCATCGACGACATCGTTACCGGCATCGTTGCCTGCCTGGACACCCCCCCTGATCCTGGAAAGGTCGATCCTCCAGCCCGGGTGTTCAATATCGGCAATACGCGAAGTGAAGACCTCATGGACTTTATTGCGATCATTGAACGGGAAATGGGGCGCAAGGCAGATATCGAGTACTTGCCGATGCAGCCTGGAGACATTGAAGCGACGTACGCCGATGTGACCGAGACAACCGAGGCTGTCGGCTATCGGCCGACGACCAGTATCGACGAAGGCATTCCGAAGTTCGTTTCTTGGTTCAAACAATACCATAATATCAACTGAGCTTCTCATGTTTGGGCAAATGCACAAGATTTACAGCCTGCTGACAAAGCGGCAAAGGCTTCAGGCTGCTGTACTTTTTGCATTGACGACCTTCGTGGCAATGTTTGAGCTGGTAGGCGTCGCATCGATATTGCCCTTCATGGCCGTTCTGTCGTCCCCGGACACGATAACGACCAACAAGATTATCAAAGGCGTCTATGACATATTAGGATTTTCTTCCTCAAGAAGCTTCCTGATATTTTTGGGGATTCTGACATTTGCTTTGCTAATGTTGGGAAATGCCGCGAAGGCCGTCAGCAGTTGGGCCAGCAACAGATTTTCTGGACGCTGGGGACACAGCATTTCTATCCTGCTATTCGAGCAGTACCTGAATCAGCCGTATATTTTCTTCATTGAGCGCAATTCCTCTGAATTGAGGAAACTCGTCCTTGGTGAAGTCCAGATTCTGATCAGCAGCTACCTCATCCCGGTTCTGGATGTGCTGTCGCGCTCACTTATCTGCATCGCGGTTATCGGGCTGATCTTCATTGCTGACCCGATCCTGGCCATCGCGACAGTGCTGGTGCTTGGCGGAGCCTATGCCCTCGTTTACATCTTCATTCGCAGATGGTTGTCACGCATCGGAATGCTTCGTTCTAACGCCCAGACGATCCGGCACAAGATTGTCAATGAAGCATTGCAGGGAATCAAGAATGTAAAACTTACCGGGCAGGAAAGTCTATATGTGAAGCTCTTCGAGCGACCTTCGCGGGACCAGATCCGTGCGAATGCCTTGGCCGTGATGGCAGCTGAGTTGCCGCGATACGCCCTTGAAAGTTTTGCCTTCGGAGGCCTGCTGTTCGTTGTCCTGTATAAGCTTTCGCAAACCAGCGACTTGCAGGGAACGCTCCCCATTGTCACGCTTTACGCCGTGGCGGGATATCGCCTGATGCCGAACTTCCAGGCCATTTTCTCGTCTGTCACCAAGATTCGCTTCAACAGCATAGTGCTGACGCGCATACACCAAGAATTACATGCGACGCTGCCAACTTCCGGAAGGCATCCGGTCGATGATCGCCAACCCCGCCTGCCGTTCGAACACAGTATTGTGCTTAAGAACGCAAGCTTCTCTTATAACGGGGCGCTACGCCCCGTTTTTCGAGATTTTAACCTGACAATCCGTGCCAACTCGATTGTCGGCATCGTCGGGAAAAGTGGCGCGGGAAAGACAACTCTTGTGGACGTGCTGATCGGCTTGTTGCAGCCGACGGGAGGGGAAATCTTCATCGACGGAGTTAAGCTGGGGCCGGAAAACGTAAGGGCGTGGCAGAAGAACGTCGCTTATGTCAGCCAGCACATCTATCTTTCCGACGATTCCATCCGGAGGAATATCGCATTCGGCGTACCCGATAGTCAGATTGATGAGAAACGATTGCAGGAGGCCATAAGGTTAACGGCCCTGCAGGAATTCGTAGAGAACGATCTTCCAGAGGGGCTGGATACACTGCTAGGTGAGAATGGCGTGCGCTTGTCTGGGGGGCAAAGGCAGCGTGTGGGAATTGCTCGGGCACTTTACCTTGACCGTCCTGTGCTTGTTTTGGATGAGGCCACGAGTGCGCTTGATATGGACACGGAGAGGGAGGTCATGGCTGCAATCAACAATATTGGTCACAGCAAGACTGTAATCATGATTGCTCATCGGCTGGAGTCGCTGTCGGCAGCAGATGAACTTATAGATTTGTCCGGTTCGTCCAAGCAGGTGGATTGAGGAAGGCCCGCGCATGTGTCGACTGGGAGCGCTAACGATCGTTCGCCGAGGCGTTACACGGCCGTTCTATTGTGGTCCGAACGAATAACGGAGTGGTAATGCGAATCCTGTTCTTGGTCGGTTCTTTGCGCATGGGCGGGGCAGAGCGCGTGGTCAGCCGGTTGGCAAATTATTGGAGCCAAAAGGGCTTTCAGATCTGTGTTGCGACAGTTCGTGAAGAAGCAAGCGACTTTTATAAGCTGGAACCGGAGATTGCCAGAGTAGCATTCGATCTCGGGTATTCAGTTCGCCGCCGGCATCAGCGCTACATAAAATACTTCAAGACCATTTATGCTACTGGAAAGGTAATCCGGGAATTCAAGCCTGATGTCGTCATCAGTTTCGTGACGGGCATAAATTTCCGCGCCCTCGCTGTAAAGCCGTTCTTCTCCATGCCGTTCATCATTTCGGAGCGGACCAACCCGGACAAGCAGAAGATAAACGCTCGGGGCGCGCGCATTCGCCGACTGATCTACCCATTTGCGGATAAGGTCGTTTTCGTGAGCGAAGGCGTGAGACAAGCTTATCCGTGGCTCGATGACCAAAAGAAAGCGGTCATTTACAACCCCGCTATCCGATTGCCGGCGACGGTTACCGATCGGGTTGCCGAAAAGACGATTGTGACCCTCGGTCGACTAAACCAGGTCAAGGGTCATGACATGCTGATCGACGCGTTCAACAGGATTGCAGGAACCTACCCGGATTGGCGTCTGCGCATCTATGGTGAAGGTGATTATCGTCCGGACCTTGAACGACAGATTGCGCAAAGCCCGTACGGTGACAGGATCACTCTGGAAGGCTTCACACGGACGCCGGAGACGTGTCTCAAGTCCGCTGGCATGTTCGTCCTGTCTTCAAGGCATGAGGGATTTCCCAATGCACTTGTAGAGGCAATGAGCATGGGGTTGCCCTGCATCAGCTTCGACTGTCCCTTCGGCCCCGGCGAACTAATTGACCATGGTAAGAATGGTCTTCTTGTCGAGGCCGATAACGTGGAAAAACTTGCCGAAGCAATGGAGAGTATGATCTGTCATCCGCAACAGCGTGAAGCCATGGGACGGGAAGCGACGTCGGTCAGCCGGAGGCTGAATATAGAAGCGATCGCGAGCGAATGGGAGACGCTCATTCGCTCGCTTATTGCCGAAAGATCATGACCTTTAAGTCTGTTAACGACCGTTCGACCGTCGTTGTGGTGACCAACCTCGCCAGAGGGGGCGCACAACAGATTGCCTTGGCATTTGCCCGGCATCTTGAAACGACCAACAATCTTATCGACGTCTTGCTGCTTGATCCGACACGTCAGGCTTTGAATGAAGCCAAACCATTTCGGGTAAGAGGGATACTGGGTACGATTGGCCACAAGTTGCTTTATCCAGTCTGCATATTCGCCTTGGCTCTCCGGCTTCGCCGCTCGAAGCCAGCGATAGTCTTAAGCACATTGCTTGTTGCGAATGTCGTCACGTTGCTTGCCGCCCGGCTTGCATTTGGCAAGCGTGTTTTATGCGTTATCAGGGAAACCACAACGATCGGAGCAAGATCAAGGCGCGGCGGCGGATTGGGTCGTCTGCTGTGCCAACTCGCCAAGTGGGTGTATCCGCTTGCGGATGCCGTAATCGCTCCTTCGGAGGGAGTAGCGCAAGATCTCGTTGGAAATCTAGGCCTGCCGCGCGGAAAGGTCCATGTCCTGCTCAACCCGACCATAGACGAAGGGTTTCATGGCAGATCAGTCGAAAAGGCCGCGTATCGCTTTCAACATGAGACAGCAGGACCCCTTTATGTCGCATGCGGTCGATTAGGTCCCGAAAAGGGATACGATGTTCTCCTTCGGGCTTTTGCCGATGTTCATCATCGCGTTGCCGGTGCGCGTTTAATCATCATGGGGGAGGGAACTCTCCTGGCCGAATTGCAGGCCTTGGCATCGATCCTCGGCATCTCCGCAGCGGTCGACTTTGCCGGCTATGTCACCAATCCCTTGCCTATCATTCGCCAATCGAATGTATTCGTTCTTGCCAGCCGATGGGAAGGCTTGCCGAACGCGCTTATCCAGGCACTCGGTTGTGGCACGACGCCAGTAGCCACAGACTGCCCGAGCGGGCCGAAGGAGATTCTTGAAGATGGACGCTACGGCTATCTTGTTCCGGTCGACGATGTCCCGGCACTATCAACTGCGATGGTGACGGCATGGCAGTCGCCCATGCCTGCGAATGTGCTTAAAGCCCGGTCGGAGGATTTTTCAGAGCAGCGTGTGTTCGCCCAGTACGAGACTCTCGTTGGAAACTTGATGAGAGGTCGCGTATGAAATTGTGTGTGTTGATGGCGACATATAATGATGAGCGGTATCTACAGTCTGCTTTGGACAGCATTCTCAATCAGACCTATACCGATTTCGAATTACTGGTCGTTAACGACGGCTCAACCGATCGTACGGTCGATATATTGCAGCACTGCGCGGCACGCGATGCGCGAATCAGGGTTGTGAATTGTGAAGCCAATGGTGGGTTGGCGCGCGCGCTTAATATCGGTCTTGCGCAAACCCGCGCACAGCTCGTCGCGCGAATGGATGCCGACGATATTGCGTTGCCTCAGCGTCTCCAGAGGCAGATGGATTACTTGCAGGCGCATCCCGAAATCGACGTCCTGGGCACTTTCTCTGAGGACATAGATGAAAGTGGGCGGCGAACGGGTCGTATCAGGCGCATGCCGGTGGGCGTTCGCAAAAACGCCGATCTTGTTTGGACCAACCCGGTCATCCACCCGACGGTTGTCTTCCGAGCGGATAAGATCAAGCAACTGGCCGGATACGATGAAACACTGCGCCGCCGGCAGGACTATGATTTGTGGTTTCGGGTGGTCGCCAGCGGAATGAAAATCGATAATCTGC
The DNA here is from genome assembly GCF_009826875.1 of Shinella sp. AETb1-6. Classification (NCBI taxonomy): domain Bacteria; kingdom Pseudomonadati; phylum Pseudomonadota; class Alphaproteobacteria; order Hyphomicrobiales; family Rhizobiaceae; genus Shinella; species Shinella sp. AETb1-6. The sequence goes on from NZ_WUMM01000004.1 coordinate 223,520, forward strand.
CTGAGGTTCTCCTGCTGTATAGGGAAACGGCTGAGACCTTTCGCAAGAACAGCGCCACGGCCATGTGGCAGCAGGCGAAGATAGGACTTAGGGGGTGCCGCAAGATCGGCGCTGGCCCTGTCGCCTACATGGGAGTCGTCGTTCCGCTGATAACAAGCCTGTTGCCTTTGTCTTGGCGGCGAGTCGCCAAGCGCGTTTTGAGTAAAGTAGATCCGAGAGGGAGTTGAAATGTCGGCGGCAACAGGTCAGCGCGGAGAACTGGCGGTTTCGATCGTTGCTGCCGTAGTTGCATTGATTGTCGGCGTAGCGGATTTTTCCGGCTCATTCCGGCAGGTTGATGTGCTGGATTTCGGTAGTGACACCCTCATAACCATATCACGCGCGCTCGCCCAGTATGATCCTTCAATCTATGCGGGCGATTTTCTCTTTTCTTCGCCGCAAAACTATAAATTCTACAATAATGCAAGCGTGTGGTTCTTCTACCTCGTTGAGTCCCTGGGGAGCGGCAACTTCTCTACTTGGTACCGCGCACTGAATATTCTCGTGGTGGCGCTGTTCCTATTTTCTTGGTTTTTTCTTGCGTATCGGCTCTATCGCTCAAGCATTTGTGCGGCAGCGTTTACGGTGAGCTGCGCTGTCGCGATCCCGGTCTTAAGCGGGGACTACTGGGGGTTGTTCAATGAGCCTCAGGCGCGGCAAATGTTCAGCGCCGTCCTTCCTCTGATCATCCTTACCGCCCTGGAAGCTCGTCCGCGGGTGCTGGACTGGATGGGTGTGTTCCTGCTGATGGGCATGGCCATGTGGCTTCATCCCGCGTCCGGGCCGCCGATCGCCCTTGCAATGCTCCTAGCCATGATGGCGTCCCAATACGAAAAGAAGCAGCTGCCGCTCCTCGTTTTGCGCGCTGCCCTGGGTGGGATCGTCTTTCTGGCATTCGCTCTCCCTAACATCTGGCAATACTATTTAGGAATCCGGGAAGCGGCGGTTGGCGCGGATCCGCAGCTCGTACGAATGGCTTGGGAACTACGTTATTCCAGCGACTACACCGATCCAGTGAACGGTGTTTTGGCGGCTGTCACCCGCGCCTTTGGTGGCTGGCGCCTTGTCCTGCCGATCTGTGCAACGATTGGGGCCTGCTTGCTTCTTCGCCGAAATGACAGCGAGATACGGTCGAAAGTCAGGATGATATTGGTCTTCACTCTGGCGATTGCATTTCTTGCTGGAGGAGTTCCTGTCATCGAGGCGGGAGTTGCCCGCGCGATGGGCCGTACCCCGATGCAAATGGACCTCGTCCGCGGTCTCCGTTATTTGGTACCTATGCTGCTGCTCATCGCATTCTGGAGTGTCGCGCATCACGTCAGGGCGACCAAGGCGATGCAAATTTTCGTTTCCCTCACCCTTGCTACGGTCTGGATAGCTGCAAGCCAGCTTAGCCCCCGCTATCGTCAGAATGATAATGTGCTGGCGGGGATAAAGTGCTGGCTCAAAGCACATCCGATTTGCCCGACCACAGGCGAAACAGACTTGCAGCGCGTCCTTGCCGAACTATCTGACAGCGAGGCGTTTCCAGGCAAGGTCTTCTCACCAGAGTTTGGTTTGCAGATCCGTTCCTATGCGCGCCGGGAGCTTGCATTCGATTGGAAAGACACTGGATGGCTAGCCTATTCCAACCATAAAAAGCTCACCGACAATTTGAGCAATATGGAAACCTACAAGGCCATAGCCTCGATGCCGGATGGACCGGAAAAGCAAAGGGCGTGGCTTGCTTTCGGCTCGAGCGTCGGAGCCGACGTCGTTGTTGTCGACGCAATCGCTGGATTCTCTGACCCCGCATTTCCAACTCTGCGGAGGTTTGGCGATCTGGCGATCTATTCAAATCCTTAGATTAAATTGATTGCTCAGCTGGCAGGCTGCTCTTGCATGACCAGGTATCCACGGTCACGCATGCCGGAAATCAAAAGTCTGCTGCCCCATATCGAAAGATGCCCATTGTCGGAATAGACTGGCTTTCCGTCCGCGGTGAAGTTCATACAGCTTCCGTCGTTGCAGAGAAAATCGAAGGGATCGGTGAAACGCGCAATGCCCGACAAGGCGGCTTTCAGTCTCTTGTTGAACTCTTCTTTCGAGGCGATGGACTGAGCTGAGCGGTCGCCGCGGCTGCAGTCGAAATCGGTTTTGAGCGGTCGCGTTGCGCAATCGACTGGCGAAACGGTCATGCCGCTCATCGGGACCGCCCCCACAACTAAGACCGGTGTTTTTGAATCCCGCCGCAGGATATCGATTTGATCCGCGACAAAGCGGGCAAACTTTTCCGGTCCCTGAGTGTCGAGTACGTCGGAAGGATTCTTGTTGCTGTAGACAGGTAGCTCCACGTGCCCCAGCCAGGATTGGTGGATGATAACTGGTGCCGGGTGTTTTTTTATCTCGTTGAAAGCGTCTCGTCTTGCCTCGGCACAAGATGCAGAGCCCCGTGCCGTGATGTACGTTTCAGAGACGAAAAGGCATGCGCTTGGAGCATATATGATGAAGTTAATTTCAGGGATCTCTGCTTTGAGTCCCTCAGCAAGCGCCCGCGCATGAGAGTCTCCCAGTAGATAAATGGTCGCCTTTCCTGAGCCTGGCTGCGTCTCGCATCTCGGAATCTTACAGGAATGCCCGCCGTAATAGGCTGAATGGAATTTCTTCGGTTCGCCGATATAGCGTAATTCCCGGAGCGTGGGAGGGCTGCGCCAGGCCATTCCGTCAACGGCAGCCCAGGTAAGAGGTAGGCACGCGACGGCGAGGGTTGCGGTAACGGCAATCAGCAAGGGTCTTGTTGGGATTCTGAAGCTCGTCATCCCCCGTCTGCGGAATGGCATCTCCACAAAACGATAGCTCAGGAATGAAAGCAGAAGAATGGCGCCAGCGGCCAGCATCGTCTCTGCCGTGTTGAGATCACGCATCAAATAGTATTTGGCCATAACGATAACTGGCCAATGGACGAGATAAAGTGAGTAGCTGATCTTCCCAACGAAGACGCACAAACGGTTCGATAGAACAGAGGCCGAGGCCGCTTTTGAGCCGAAATATATGACAGCGCCGGCGCCGAGGCAGGGAAGAAGCGCGGTTATGCCTGGAAATCTCGTTTCCTGCGTATATACGACTGCCGGGACGAGAATGAGAAGAAGCCCCAGAAGGAAACCGCCTTCGCGAACCCGAGCACCGTGCTGGCTTGTACCGGCAAGCACGATAAGTCCGCCCAAGGCGAGTTCGCTGAAACGTGCGGGCAAAAGAAAATATGCGGCGGTAGGGTCTCTTTGGAGTATAATCTCGGCCGCAACGGTGGACGCTATGATCAGGGCCAGAAAAACAACAGGCCGAACTAGCTTGCGCCGAAATAGCCAAACCAACAGCAGCGGCCATATGAAATAAAACTGCTCTTCCACCCCAAGTGACCATGTGTGCAGTAACGCCTTGGTATCTGCCGCTGCATCGAAGTAACCGCTTGTCTGCCAAAAGTAGATATTCGAAACCGACAAAATCGCCGAAAATGCGCTCTCGGCCAGTTCCTTCAAAGCAGCCGGTGAATAGATCAGAGCGGCGATGACGCAGGTGGCGATGATTGTTGCAAGCAGTGCGGGGGCAATCCGCCGAATACGGGCGATGTAGAATTCGGTAATCGAAAAGTGTCCTTTTTCAAGGTCATGCAGGATTTTGCTGGTGATGAGGAAGCCGCTGATCACAAAGAACACGTCAACGCCGATGAAGCCTCCGGAGACTGTAGTGGAGCCGAGGTGAAAGAGGAGGACCAGGGTAACTGCGACGGCACGCAGGCCGTCGACTTCCGGGCGATATCGCATTGCATCTTGTGACAAAGTAGCGCCCTCGCTTCGCTTTCCTCGGCGAGGCCTAGCACGGCATTGTCACTTTTGGGATGCGCACCGATCCATTTTTTGTGAGAGCCGGGCTGGTTTGCACAAATAAAGAAGGACATCTCGTCATGACGTATTGAGTCGGCGCTTACCCGTGATACTCACATGCGTAGTGCGCAAAGAAATCGGAATCTAAATATGCCGTCGATTGTAATCCTACTTTGCCTTTCCGTGACGATCACAGCTGCTCAAGTCGTCATGAAGTTCGCGGCGCAAGCTTCCAATGAACTCGGAGGCTTCATGCATTTTCGGGTATTGTCGTTGGTGGCTGTTAGCTTTGTTATGTCGTGTCTTGGGCAACTTGTCTGGCTATACGTGCTCAAGGTCTCCACGCTGGGAAGCAGCTATCTGTTCCTATCCTTGGTTTTCGTCTTGGTACCCTTGTGCAGTATATTTTTTTTCGGAGAACGTATGACCGTGCTGCAATCCGTCGGGATATCTTTCATCCTCATTGGTATTGCCATTCAGGGATATGCTGGCCAGCGTTGAAGTGAGGCTCGGCGAGGAACGACCGAACATGACCGCAGCAGCCGCCGTTACGAATGAAAATAAACCCGCGCTCACTCTTTTTGGGCTTTTGGTAGCCTGCTTCGGATTGTTTTATGTCCTGAACGTCATCGGGAAAATCGGCGCTCCGTTGTCGCCCCAAAGCCTTGTGCTATTGGTCGCAGTCGCCTTACCCGCCATTCGACTGCGAGCCAGAGACCTCCCGTCGCAATTCGTAGTGATCGCCTATGCGATCAACGGATGCTGTGTCTTTTATCTGATCGGGATGCATCGCACCTATGATCTCGGTTTACCCTCGCTCTTCAACAGTGTCTGGGCGCCTGTTTTCGTCGGGATGCTCGCATTCAGGTGGCCTGCACTTATAGCCTTCCCGGCATTGGCAGCGCGTTGGGCTAAACTTCATACACAGTTCGAAACCGGCCTCGGCGCACCAAACAGCGCTGATTTCGTCATTATTCCGGATCTCGCCCTCTTCCTATCGATCGCCGTAAGCATCTATGCCGTCTACCGAATTTTAGAAGATCGTTTGCCCGTCACGCGTGTTCGAAAGGAGACATTCTTCAATGCCTGCATCATGATGGCATCGGGAATCCATCTCTCCAACTACTTTCATTCTGGTTGGGAAAAGCTGTTCCTGCCAGATAGCACACCACTTACCTGGGTCTTGCAGAATCCGACCTACTTCCTCGCAATTCATTCGACGGATGCAGGCGCCTTGACGATCCTCGATCTCTTTCCCGATCGGGATACACTGGTACCTTTTCTCACCTGGCTTAACGTTCCCTTGAATGCGTGGGTTCTCGTTATCCAGCTATACGCTCTAGTCAGTCTGCTTTCGCTTCGTGGTAGCGCATGGCTTACGTTCCTTTATGACGTGATGCATGTCGGAATATTTGTCCTAACCGGAATTTTCTTCTGGAAGTGGATTGTTCTCAATGTAGCGTTCATCCTGGCATTCCGGAAAATGCAAAAGGGTGAGCGGCCAAGTGTGGCTATTCGAAGCCTGGGATGTGTTATCGTCCTTGTGGCTCCACTTTTATCGTTCCATATCGTCAAGTTGGCCTGGTTCGATACTGGAGGCGTAAACGACGCATATTTCGAGGCTGCCAATCAGAAGGGCGAGATTCTGCGGGTTCCGTCGGCCTTTTTCCTCAATAAGTCCATTAATGTTGCGCAACAACGAATTGCGCGCCCGACAAATGGCTTCTTGCCGACCGGCACCTGGGGTACCACCAGCCGGGCCTCTATCATGTTTGCCTTGCGGGACCATTGCTCTGCTGAAGCTCGGGATTGGGCGCTTTCAGACGAACAGAAAACACAGCTCGGCAAAATGGTTCGTGCGCATCAAGCGCTCGTGGTCCGCCTCGCCGATGAAAGCGGACGGGTCGCCTATGATCTCTATCCGCATCATATCTGGTCCGCTCCTTGGCTATTTGATGATTTCGCGAAGCTTGATGTTCGTCAGATACGTTCCTATTTCTTCGTTGTCGAAAGCCGTTGTGTATCTATCGGGACGGACGGCCAAGTCATCCGCGAGCCAGTTAGGCGAGAAAGATATGAATTCAAACTTTGACTTGGGGGCACATCCTGAATGGGAAGGCAAATCGGTCGTGATCTATGACGGTGAATGCCCATTTTGTTCAAACTATGTGAAATTTCAACGACTTCGCGAGACTTTGGGCAATGTGTTACTGCTTGATGCACGAGCGGTCCCGGGTCTCGTTCGCGAGTTTGAGGCTGCAGGAAAGCCGCTTGATGACGGCATGGCGCTGATCATGGGCGGGCGGATTTATTACGGCGCTGATTGCGTGAATCGTCTGGCTCTGTTGAGTTCGCGCCGAGGCTGGTTCAACAAGCTGAACGCGCTGATCTTCAGTTCGCCGACGGTAGCGAACGTTCTTTATCCGTTCATGAAGTTTGGCCGCGCGATAGTACTTCGCGTGCTCGGTCGCAAGAAACTTACGGCCGCAGAAGGCGTGTCGGCTGATAGCAACCACACGGCATAGCGGTTACTTGGTGCCTATTACCGTCCAACTGTAGCCGTGGCGGTGATAAAGGCGCACATCAACAAAACCAGCCTTCTCGAGCAGGGCTCTCGCTTCGGCTTCAGTGTAATACTTCGCCCAACGGGGATTCAACTGGTCAACGATGACGAGTCGAATTGCCTTTCCACCGATCGGTTTTAGAACGTTGCGCATGTAATGTCGCATTGGGAGTGGAAGAAACCGGCAAAGTGCAATGTATGCCGCCAAGGGTGGATACATGATAGCTGCCAGCGCTGAATTCATCCATACGGGCAACTTGCGCGTCACCCAACGCAATGGTTCGACGACAGCCAAATAAGCGAAATTGCCTTCGCGTCCGTAGAGCCAGACGATTGCTTTGCCGCCGGGTTTGAGCGCGCCATGCATTTTCTCAACGGTGGACGCAGGGTCTGGAATATGGTGCAGCACGCCAATAGAAAAAATGTAGTCTATATCTTTTATCTCGAACGTATGACCTGCCTCGGCCAGAATTGTTACCCGCTCTTGGAATGAGGCTAGATTCCGTTCCAAAACCGTTTTGGCCTTTGAGGGTTCAATTGCGGTGACATGACCTGCGCCCGCACTGAGCAGCATCGCACTAATCCGGCCAGTGCCCGCTCCTACTTCGGCGCAACGCTTTCCCTGCAAGTCGTTCGCGTCCAATAGAGGCCCGAGAATATCAAGCAGCATGCCTTGGCTGGCGTAATACCCCTCATTTTCGGTGTAAGTCGTCCACTGGTTTCCAAAATCGGCGATCGTTTGCTGTGTCGCCTGCTGAAAATCTTTCGTCATCGGCTAGCGCTCCAAATGCCGACGCCACTGTGCGAAGGTCATGAGTGTCCAGAGAAGGTAAGCGCGGTTCGTTTCCCCGCTCAGATGCTCCGATACCAGCCTGCGAACGGCATTCGGGTTCAAGTACGGCGATACGTAGTCTTCGCGGACGAGCAGGTCGGTGATAACCGACCTGTAGTCCGTGCGGAGGCGATGGGCCAGAGGTACGTTGAAACCAGTTTTTTGCCGCTCTGTAATAGCGGCGGGCAAGGCATAGGAGACGGCCAGATCGCGCAGCACCGGTTTCGTCCGCTTGCCATTTGGCAATCGGAGGCTGCCTGCAATGTGGCTCGTGTATTTTATGAACTCGATATCCAGGAAGGGTACGCGTACTTCAAGGCCATGTGCCATGCTCATCCTGTCGACTTTCATCAACATGTCACCAGGAAGGTAGTAGCTCAGGTCAGCATCCTGGCCCCAACTGGCAGGATCAGCGCTCGAACTCCTGCCCCGTCCGGTATCGATTGCCGCATAATACGCGCGCGCTCCGTCGTCGATCACATCACGCATCTCTGACGACGCGATATCCCGGAGATCCCAAGGCATCCCATACCGTCGCCATTCCGCGTGAGCATGGGGACCCAAGGGAAGCCCTTGCAGAAAGCGGCCGGCCAGTTCCATTGCGGGGTAACGCATGCTGGCAGTATTGTTCTTCGCCAGTAGCTGTCGCGCCATCCATTGCGAAGGCGCCTGTGGAGTAAAAGCAGCGAGGCGGGATGCCAGGCGGGTCGCTCCATACGTTGCGTAACCTCCGAAAAGTTCATCTGCTCCGTCGCCGGACAAAACCACGGTAGCGTGGGGCTTCGTTGCTGCAGAGAGCTTTTTGACGGCCAAGGCGGAACTGTCTGCCAGTTCTCCGTCCATATGCCAAACGACGGAGGAGAATGTTTCAGCCGGTTCCTCGTCGTCGTGAAAAGACGCGACGACCGCTTCCGACTTGAGATGAGTGGCGACCAGACTTGCGTCGCTGCTTTCATCGAAGTCCCCGACGTCACTAGCAAAAATCAGCGAACGGGGACGAGGAGTCGAGCAGGCAGCATTCACCAGGCTGGAATCAATGCCGCCGGATTGCCAGACTGCCAGCGGCACGTCGGAGACGCGCTGGCGCATCACCGCGGCTTCGAATTGTGCTTTTAACTCATCCGGATCAAACGCGTGGATACTGTCGCTGAACCAGCGTGGGGCGAGGTTTCCAATATTCGATATCTGGCCTGCGGGAGATATGCGTAAAACTTGGCCGGGGGCCAGGCTCGTCACGTCCTGCATCAGTGACCGATTGGGGCCGACATATCCCTGGGTGAGAAACGTGGAAAGAGATACGGTGTCGATTGCCCTGCCGAAGGCCGGAATCCCCAAGAACGCTTTGACCTCGGAGGCAAAGGCGATCGCTGAGCCTGATTGAGATTTCCAGATATAGAGGGGCTTGATACCGATCGGATCACGAGCGAGAATTGTCTCGCCGGTCTCGCGATCGTAAAGAGCAAAAGCAAAAATGCCGTTGAAGCGATCGATGTATGACGGACCGAATTGCTCCACTGCCGCTAGGAGCACTTCCGAGTCGCAACGAGACCGCATCTGAAAGTCGGATGCTTTCTGAAGATCGTGGATCAGCGCCGTCTCGTTGTACAGTTCGCCGTTGTAGACGAGCATCGAACGACCGGAATGGCTCGCCAGCGGTTGTCTGCCATTTTCCGAAAGGTCGCGAATAGAAAGGCGACGATGAGCAAGACCCACCGTATGCCCGTGTCCTTCCGTGCTCCAGATGCTCGCCTGATCTGGTCCACGGTGCGCAATGAGCTCTGACATTGCCGCAAGTTCGGACGCAATCGGTCCTCCATCAAATCGGATGATGCCTGCGATACCGCACATGAGATCAGAGCTTTTCCGCGACAAACAGGTTATTCAACCCGTAGCCGAAGCGCTTGTGCAGGGTAAGCTTGAGGCCCGCGCGCTCGAACAGGCCGACAACATCATTGGTATCCATGCCCATGAGCTCATCGGGATGCATCTCGCGTTCCTTGTCCTCACTGTACCACCACAAGGCGTGGCCGATCTTGCCGACGAACGAGCCTATCATGGTGGCTACAACACGCCCACCGGGTCTCAGCAAGCGCGCGGCCTCTTGAATGGCCTCGACACGTTCGGGGATGTGATTGAGGCAGGCAATATAAGAGACGGTGTCGAAGCTGGCGTCATCAAAGCTGAAGTGCGCAGCGTTCTCGATCAGCATGACGTCATCGGACCAAGCGGTGACATCCGCACCAACGCTTTCGGTTGCAGCACAGCTACGATTCTTTTCCCGGTAAAGGCGGAGCAGCATGTTGTCACCGCAACCGACGTCGAGAACACGACCGCGAAGCTCCGGAAGCACCATTCGCAGGCGTTCTGCGCGAAGCGAGGTGAAGCCGAATCGTTCGGATTGGTAGTCCGGCAGGACGACCATTCTGAGCGGTGCTCCGATCAGATCCCACAGCATCTGCGGGGGTGATTTCCGGTGTCGCAACGCCCATTCCGGCGGCGGATTTGAGTGAAAGGCATGAGCTATCTTGGCGTTCCCCGTCATGGCTCAGTTTCCCTTCTTCCAGTTGGCCAAGTAGTTCAGGCCGAATGCGGCGCAATGCTGAAGCCGCAACAGGCCGATTTGGTCTGCAATGATCGCGACGGTCATGATCAATAGAGAAGAGATCAGCAGGAGCGCGCCAAGCACCGGCAGTCCCTGCCCGTTATAAAGGATAACCAGCGCACTGTAGGCAAGACCGGCGGCAAAAAGGGCTCCGGCGAGACTGCCGAACAATCTCAGCGGTTGCAGGAGACTTGCAATCCGCAGAACGGTGACCAAAGTTCGGAAACCGTCAAACAGCTTGACCTTGCTTTGCCCGACCCTTGTTCGCAGCTCGATCTGTTCGAAAGCGAAAGGTATCCGTGATTTGATGAGAAGGAAGGTACTGGTGGTGCTCGCACTGTATCCCGTAGGCAAAAGCAAAAAGAAGCGGAAATACGCTTCTCGCCGGAACACGCGCAGACCACAATTGAAATCCTTGACATAGCCAAGCCCAAGGAGGAGCGCGAACAGGCGGATGAGCATCTTTCCAATTCCTCGGGTACTGGAAACCGAGCCTCCCCGTTGTCCGAGCACGGCTCCCAGGCGCTCGTCTTCCAGACGATCCACCATCCGCGCCAAATCCTCGGCCCGGTGTTCGTTGTCCCCGTCGAACCAGGCGATGAGTTCCCGCGTTGCTGCCAAGGTTCCCTGGCGAAGGGCACCGCCGTAACCTTGGTTGTAGGAGAGTTGCAAAAGCTCCGTATCCGGATAAGCCATCACAACCTCAGGCGTGCTATCTTTGCTGCAATCATCGACGACAAGGATTTGACAGCCGGGCACATGCTGGTGCAAGTCTTCAATCACGGAAGCGATGGCATCCTGCTCATTATGTGCCGGAATCAAAACCGATAGATTGGCATAGTCTCGTTTCAAGCTTCGATCCCTTGTGCTTGCAAAAGAGGATGATCTCGCCGCTTCGCTTGCCAGCACCGAAACGACCGGCGGGCCGACGAGCTGCAGGTCTGCGAATTCGGAGAACCTTTAGTGGCTTTGATGGTCTGCTGCAATACGACCAGTATCGTCACAGTTCTCGTCAAGGCCTTTATCGCCGCCGTCACCCAAGACAGATCAGCCAGACTGTCGGCCGCGCGTTTCTTGTCCATTTGCAACGATTTTTTCTCATGAACGGCGAGCGGTGAATCGCGAGGGGCAAATTTATCACGTCTCGGCGTTTGGAGTGGCCCGCGCAGATAAAGTAAAGGTCGTGTCCGCACTCCTATGGAGATAAAACGGCAGTCGCATTCCCTCGGTGTTGCATCAGAATTTCGGCGATCGCCTTAGAGAATTCCGTTCTGCCTTTCTCGGTTAGATGTGAGCGAGTGGCAAAGTAACTATCGGGATACTCGCTTGGTGTGTTCAATACATGCGAAGCATCGATTTTAAGGAGACGAGCTATCGCTTTCTTTGCCCTTATAAAGCCGCCATCCGATTGTCCGAGAGGAACTGGAGGAATGAGTAGATACACTTTGGATCGATCTATGCCGTCGAGTGCACGGAGTAGCGGCTGCTGTAGCTCCTGAAACGAGTCTGGCATATTTTGATCTATCACTGCCTTGGTGAGAGCTTTCTGGCTGGGATCGACCAGCGACCCACTTGCCGCAATCTCTCGCACAAGTGCTCTAGCGGTCGGATATCGTGCCGTGAAGGCCCCTTTCAGCCTGCCGAAATCTATCGACTCAGGGGCGATGGAGTAGCCGCACAGCCGATCGCTGGAGCACGCCTGAACCAAGTCCTTCCACCGCTTCGGAATTGCCGCTCTGGAAAGTTGCAGGGGGTGGATTACGAGTATGATTTTATCAGGGAGCTTACCACGTTCTCTGAGCAAGCTGATCGCTGCTGCATCCCCTACGGCGCCTACCGATCCAAACATGCAGTATGACGCGATTCGATCTCCGGTTATCTCCGAAATCGTCGGCGGATGGATGCCCGTAAGGCACGAACTGTCGCCGAAAAAGGCCACATCGGTTTGCTCTCCCTGCGCTGCCCGTTTCAGTTGCTCTCTTACGATGTACGTTTCCGATGTCCACTCTCTTGGGATGGAACTTGCTATCCATGTAGTCGCGCCACCTGCAAACAGGAGGAAGCTTCCCAGAACGATGGCCGGCTTGAATATTCCTTGTGGCCGCCATTCGCGCACCGGATTCTCTATGAAATGCCAAGTCGCTGCGGCTAGCACCATCGTGATTGCCAGCAGTAAGAGCGCAGCCAGAATGCCCAGGCTACTTTCAGCGAAATAGAACTTCGTAATGACGTACAATGGCCAGTGCCAAAGATACGCTGAATAGGAAATAAGTCCGACAAACCTGAGAGGAAACCACTTAAGCCCTCGGCTAACGAAACTCGTGGCTTCATGGGCAGGCCAAATGATAAGCGCTGCGCCTAGACAGGGGATGATCGCCCAAAAGCCAGGATACGGATATGCAGAGGTGAAAGTCAGCACCGAAATGGCGATCAGGATGATGCCGGCGGCTCTCATTAAGGCCGACATCTTGCGCGTCGCTATGGTGGGGGCAAGCACCAGGGCTGCTCCAAGTGAAAACTCCCACGCCCTTCCGAAGATCAGATAGAATGCCCCTCGTGGGTCAGATTGCATCTGCAATTGGCCGTATATGAAGCTGATCAGGCCAATGAAGGCAATGAGTGAGAGCAGTACGGCCGGACGCCTGCGGGATACGAGCGAAATTGCGACGAGCAGTGCTGGCCAGAGGATGTAGAACTGTTCCTCAACTGCCAAGCTCCAGAAGTGCAAAAATGGCTGCGCTTCCGTGTCAGCGGCGAAGTAGTCGGAACCGGCGTTGTAATAGAGGTTAGCAAGAAACGTTGCTGCGAAGAATGCGCTTTCCCGGAATTCCACGAAGTCCTGTGGCGGGTATACGCAATATCCGGTGATCAGCGTTGCTCCTACAACGACAAACATCGCGGGCAAAATCCGTTTTGCCCGCCGGGTATAGAAATCGATAAAGGAAAATCTGCCGGCACTGATAGATTCCAGAATTATGCGGGAAATCAGGAACCCGGAGATGACAAAGAAAACATCAACACCGATGAAACCTCCCGTTAGGAAGGGCACCTCGAAGTGATATAGAATAACGGACAGGACGGCGACGGCCCGCAGACCGTCGATCTCATCGAAATAAGTGCTGCTGCTTCCTAAACCCCGCCGCAAAAGCATCTTCCCTACCGCGCCTCGTTGCAGCCGCATCCGATACAGAAAAATGGATATCAAATCTACAGGGCAGGTACGAGGTCGTCATCAGTTTTAGCGGACAAAAGAGAAAAACGGCATGTGCTACAGACTTTACATGTTGATAATCTTCAGCCAGCCACATCAATTTCGTTGGAGGCGTGGCCTGAGCAACAAGTTTTTACCTGCAATACACGTAACCAGATAGGTTTGGGGAATAAGGGGGAGGTGTTTGATTTCAATTAAGCCACCGGTGTTGGTATATGTTCGAAATTGCCCGGGAAGTCGAGAAAACCTTGGGCGGAGGGTTGAACTAGGACGATGAATCACAGACCTGCTTATCTGGCGTGGTTAGAGCAGTCCCTTTCTCGCCGGAGGCTCGTATGGTCATCAACGTAACAGTCGCAGGCATCGGTTATGTCGGTCTCTCAAATGCCGTGCTGCTTGCCCAGCATAATGATGTGATCGCATACGATATCGACGCTCAGCGTGTTGCGATGCTGAACGAGCGCATTTCGCCGATCGCCGATACGGAGATCGAGAATTACCTGCGAACAAGGCCGCTGCATCTGCGGGCAACGACGGACAAGGTAGAAGCCTTTGCCACGGCCAACTTCGTTGTCATCGCGACTCCCACTAACTACGACCCCGACCATAATTACTTCGATACAACGACCGTCGAGGCCGTTGTCGAAGATGTCCGGCAGGTCAACCGGGATGCCACTATCGTCATAAAGTCCACTATCCCGGTGGGTTATACCGCGTGGCTGCGCGCGGCCCGTGGCGACGAAAAAATCCTGTTTTCACCGGAATTCCTGCGCGAAGGCAAGGCGCTTTATGACAACCTCCATCCTTCGCGCATCGTCATGGGAGCGGACACTCCGGAGGCTCGCCAATTCGCCGGTCTGTTACAGCAAGGCGCGGTGAAGGCGGACGTTCCAGTGCTCTTCACCGGTGCCGGCGAGGCGGAGGCGATCAAGCTCTTCGCCAACACCTATCTTGCCATGCGCGTCGCCTATTTCAACGAACTCGACTCCTATGCCATGACCCATGGCATCGACACGCGCCAGATCATCGAGGGCGTCGGCCTCGATCCGCGTATCGGCCAGCACTACAACAACCCCTCCTTCGGCTATGGGGGGTATTGCCTTCCGAAGGACACGAAACAGTTGTTATCGAACTTCAGCGACGTGCCGCAGAACCTCATCCGCGCCATCGTCGACGCGAACACAACACGAAAGGAGTTCCTGGCCGCAGATATCGTGGCGCGTGACCCGGGTGTTGTTGGTGTCTATCGCCTGGCGATGAAGAAGGGATCGGACAATTTCCGCGAGTCCTCTATCCAGGGCATTATGAAGCGTATCAAAGCAAAGGGAATCCCGGTCATTATCTACGAGCCGGATTTCGAAGGGGACACGTTTTTCCGCTCGGAGATCGTGCGCAACCTTGACGACTTCAAGCGCCGCGCCGACGTCATCATCGCCAACCGCCGTTCCGAGGACCTCGACGACGTCTGGGATAAAGTCTACACGCGTGACGTTTTTTTAAGGGATTAATGACGCGTTAAGCGAGTAGTTCTGCGTTGAGTGCGGTCTTGTGAAGTGCGGCAACCATTGAAAGTTAAGCGCGCCGAATTTGGCTGAGGTCGCTTGCTGTCATATCCGGTTCATAAACAGCAAAGAGCGCCCGATCTCACGTGGGGCAAGTCTTCCTCAACCACGAACTTTCGAGCCATGACACAACTCCATCGCCTCGGCGATGGAAAATGGCGGTCGCCATCCCAGCAAATGGCAGGTAGGTGCCGCATCGACTTGAAGATTCTCCGTCAGGCGCGCGACAGCCTCTTGGTGCCTCGTAAGCATCCCGATACCACGCAGGAAGGCAGGAGGAACCGGAATGCTCCTTGGCCGGTGCCCCGCTGCCAAGGTCAATTGTGAAAGCAGTTTATGCGTCGAAAGGTCATGCCCGTCGCTTGCCAAGAACACTTGGTTCGCTGCGTTGGGATGGTCGAGCATTGTGATCAGGAGATCGCAAAGGTTTCCGACATGAATGAAGGAGCGCTTATTCCTGACGGCCGAGAAGATCGAGGGTATGCCGAGGGCTGCCCATTTCATCAGACTGCGGAAATTGCCACCAACCCCCGCACCGTAAACGAGCGGAGGACGGACGATCACAATTTCCAGGCCGGTTTGCCGGCCCAAAGCTGTAAGCGCTGCTTCTGCTTCGGCTTTTGATATACCATAAGGGTCTTGTGGATCCAGTGGGTCGACGGCGGTGAACGGTTTTCCGGGTTCGGTCCGCTCACCGTTTGCCTTGATCGAACTGACGAAGACGAATCGACGTACTCCCGCCTTGGCGGCTTGACGGGCAAGATTTGTTGTCGCGGTAACATTGGCTTCGCGAAACACAGCAAGCGGGTCTGCGGTCGTCTCGCGCATGACATGAACGCGCGCCGCGAGATGCACCACAGTATCGACGCCTATCAGATAGTCGCGCCAATCCATTTCGGGCCCGTAGGAGGGCACCGTTACCAGGCCCGGCAGCGTTTGTCGGCTGATACCCCGGGCGGGCAAGCCGCGACGCGCCATCTCGGCCATTAAATGGGATCCGACAAATCCCGAGGCCCCTGTGATCAGTGTTGTTCCCATGGGAAATCTTTCTCAGCCCTGCGGTCAGCCGTGCGCGATCGCCTGTTCCGGCGGATCCTCGGCGGTAATCAGGGCAAATAGAAGTTTCTTGGCCTGCACTTCGTCTCCGGCAAGTATCGCCTGTTCGATATCCCGAAGCCAGGCTGCTATGTCATAGCGAGCGATCCCAGTCGAATCCGCCCGCATGATTTTCGGATGGCGTGTCGGCCGAGCGTTGTTGCGGTCGTAAAACAGTTCCTCGAAGAGTTTTTCTCCCGGTCGTTTACCGATCACCTCGATGGCAATGCCGTTGTCGGGGTTCTTGCTGTCCCGGACATGGAAGCCGGCCAGCCGGATCATGTTCTCGGCAAGGTCCCCGATACGCACGGGTTCGCCCATGTCCAGCAGGAAGACATCCCCTCCGACAGACAGAGCGCCTGCCTGGACGATCAGTTCTGCGGCTTCCGGGATCGCCATGAAGTAACGGGTCATGTCCGGATCGGTGACCGTTACGGGGCCGCCCTTGGCGATCTGCTGTTTGAAGAGTGGCACGACCGAGCCGTTCGAGCCGATTACATTGCCAAAACGAACGGCACAGAAGACTTGCTTCTCCGATTTTGAATGCGCCTCGATCGCCATCTGCCGAACGATGAGTTCAGCCCAGCGTTTCGTTGCCCCCATCACATTCGTAGGCCGAACCGCCTTGTCGGATGAGATCAGCACGAAGCTTTCGATTTTCTGCTCCAACGCAATGGTCGCCACAGTCAAAGTGCCGAAAACGTTGTTCCGGATTCCTTCAAGCACATTCGCCTCAACGAGCGGGACGTGTTTGTGTGCCGCGGCGTGATAGAGAACCTGGACGCCATGGGTCCGGATGGCTCGTTCCACCGTCTTGGGGTCTGTCACTGAGCCAAGAACCGGGACGATCGGGTAGTCTCCCGCCGCCAGCAGTTCCTGCTCGATCCGGTAAAGCGAGTATTCGCTCGCTTCGAACAGAACGAGCTTCTTCGGTTTCCGGCGGACGATAAGACGACACAGCTCCGAGCCGATGGAGCCACCGGCGCCGGTGACCATGACGGTCTTGCCGGTAAGCGCTTGGTCGAGCAGCTCATTGTCGGCCGGCACAAAAGATCTTCCGAGCAGTTCATCAATCTCGATTTCGCGAATTTGGCTGACGATGTAGCGTCCGTCCACGAGGTCCGAAATATCCGGCAGGCTACGAATCTTGATGCCGAGGCCCGTCACGCGGCTAAGCACGGCCTGTCGTCTAGTCACTGGGATGGACGACATGCTGAGCACTATTTCCTTGATTCCATATCGATCGATGAGTGACGACAGGTCATTGGAAGAAAAGACGCGGTAACCGCCGAGGTCGCGGCCATGATTGGCAGGATCGTCGTCGATCAGCCCCATGACGTAGCGATTGCCATGGCCTTTAAGGGCACGTGCCAGTTGGGCGGCAGCTGGCCCTGCACCGTAGATGAAAATCGGTTCTTCGCCGCGACGCAAGCCTGTACCTGAAACGAGGATACACTTGGCAGCAAAGCGCATACCGCCGATCAGGAGTGTTCCCAGGATGAAATAAAGGAAAGGTACGGATCGGGGGACGATGCCCTGGCCTGCCATTTCCATTAGAAAGATGATAATGACCCAGCTCATCGTGGCGATGAGCATCGCCTTGATTATGGTCCAGATTGCCGCCTCCGGCAGGTAGCGAATCACGGACCGGTATAAGCCCAGCCGAATGAACACGGGAATCGCGACCACAGGAGCTAGCGCTGCAAGAAGCAAGCGCTGGCTTGTTATCGCCGGCGTCCAAATGGACAGGCGGATGGCATAGCTTGCCCAGAGCGCGAACATCAGAGCCATGATGTCGAAAATGATCATCAAAACCCGCTTCCAGAAGCGGGGCGTTCGGATGATTCTTTCCCTAAGGCGCCTGACCAGAGGTCGGTCGATCCATTCCGAGGTCAACATGATCCTGCCACTAAACTCGCTAATGTTGAATGCCGGTTGCGCCGACCACTTTTATGACGGTCATGGCCAGAATGCGCAAATCGAAAAGAAAGCTTTGTCGCCTAAGGTACTCGGTATCCAATGCAACCTTGTCTTCAATCGCCAGCTCGTCCCGACCATTTACCTGTGCCCAGCCTGTGAGCCCAGGCAAAAGCAAATGTACATCCCTTGATGTGCGTGCGGCTATTAGATCTTCCTGATTGAAAAGAGCAGGGCGGGGCCCCACGAAGCTCATCTCCCCCTTAAGGATGCACCAGAGTTGCGGAAGTTCATCCAGACTTGTCTTGCGCAGGAAGCTGCCGAGAGGGGTCAGGTGTCTTGCAGGATCCCCAAGCAGATGGGTGGCGACGACGGGCGTATCGATCTGCATCGTACGAAATTTGGGCATCCAAAACAGATGATTGCCACGGCCGACGCGCTGCGACCAGTAGAGAATTGGCCCTTTTGATGTGGTGCGGACTGCAGCTGCAAGGACAGCCATAGGTAGAGCGAGAGCGGCAAGCGCAGCGAAGGCCAGGGCGATATCGCATGCACGCTTCATAACCATCGTTAATCGCCTCGAACTGGGTTTACGGATAGACAATCCGCGCGTGAATAGGACAAATTGCTTCCAATCACCAGCGTCATGAGGCGCAGACTAAGAGCCATCGGAACAGGAGCAAGGCGATGTGATATAATGCTGCCGCTTCAGCAGGTGACCGGGGGCATCACAGCCACGTCCTTCGCTGCGCCACGATGCATGATAATCGCGTTCGCTAGAGCAGCCGAAGGCGCGGTCCAGAGCAGTGTAGGTCGCTACGAAACGCTGTGTTATCAAGATTGGATGAGCGTTCTATCATAAGCCACTTGCAGACATGCGGCGGAGAGTGTTACGCGCAAACCGCGAGACGGTGAGGCTCGTTTGCGATCGTATCAGTGACGATCTGTGTATCAGGAAAATGGTTTGGGGATGAGCATTCGTATCTACGCGATCAATCTTGACCGTTCGGTCGATCGCTGGAGGAGTCTATCTCTAAGTGCAGACGCTTTTGGCTTTGATCTAGTTCGAATTTCGGGAGTTGATGGTGCAGAAACGCCGCCCGAAGAGCGCATCGACTGTGATTCAAAAAAATTCAAACGTAACAATGGCCGTGGCATGCTGCCTGGCGAATACGGCTGTTATCGAAGCCATTTGGGAGCACTTGCCACATTCTACGCGACGGGTGAACTCACAGCTGTCATTGTGGAAGATGATATTAAGCTGTCTGTGGATCTTGTTGTGCGTGCCGACGCAGCTATCAAAGCCATTCCGGATGCAGACGTCGTGAAGCTATGCAACCACCGCGTTGTCGGTTTCAAGCATGTCACGACTTCGGAAGCGGGCGATGAGATCGGCCGTGCGGTGCATGGTCCGCAAGGATCCGCTGCGTGTTATGTCGTTACGCGGAAAGGCGCCAAGCGTTTGCTCGAAGGCCTGAACATCATGGAATATCCGTGGGATGTCGCCTTGGAGCGTGGCTGGGCTTATGATGCGCAAATCTACACGACGCGTTATGACGTGGCCGCTCCAGGGCGTGATAGCACGACGATTGCCACAAGTTCTGTATACCGTTCCACCAAGTTTCCCTGGTGGAAGCGGTTCAGGACATACGCTATCCGAATCCGGGAGACTATTTGCAGGATCGGATATGCGCGAAATGGCTGAGCAACCTACGGTATCGCGCACTCGTGTGAACGCCGTGCTGTTTTCTGTTTTATGGGCGCTCATGGCATCCGCTATGCTGGTGGAGAGCGATACCTATCGCTATATCTCCATCGCCTTGGTCGTATTCGCCGTTGTCTGGCAGAAGGATGACGTTCGACGTGTTTCCCGGGACTGGTTGACGACTGCCTGCTACGTTTGGGCTCTTTACGCGGCTGGCCGCTTTCTCTTTGGCGTGTTTGTCGCCGGAGAGAAGGGTACATCGGAATGGCTCTACATCTTCCCAGCCGTGTTTCCGATTGTTGGTGTGGCCCTCTACGCCACCAGAGCCTATGTGTTCGCGGCCGCCACGTTGATTGTTTTCGTTGGTTTTGTGGCGCTCCTGACTACGCTGAGTCCTACCACGATCCTGGCAGGTGCGAGGGCGGCGCCGCTATTTCACAACAATCCCATTCATGCGGGGATTGGCAGTTGCATGCTTTTCTTGACCTCAGTCTTCTGGTCGCTCTACGCGGCGGAGACCGGGCGTTTGAGAGGCCGTTTCAAGTTGCCGGTGTTAGGGCTGGGTGTACTCACGGCCATTCTCAGTCTTTTCGGCGCTCTTGGCGCGCAATCGAAAGGCGCTTGGTTGGCACTCGTCTTCGTCATGGTTCTGATGGCTACTCTCACGTTGCTCCATCATGCGGGCAGATGGCGGTTGCATCTCTTGAGCGGTCTCTTCTTGACTGCGGTGGCGATGGTTTTGATTTCAACCTCCTATGTCGAGAAGGTTGCAGGCCCCACGATCGAAGCCGCGGCGAAACTGACGGATGACACCGTTACGACGGAGGGGCCGATTGCATCCATGCAAAGGGCGATCGCTGACCCGTCGACACCGTCACCCATGCGCGAACGTCTGAAATTGTGGTCGAATGCCATTGAGTTGATCCAGGCCGCTCCGCTCTTTGGTTGGGGCAATGAATGGCTGCGTGAGTGGCGCAAAACGACCTATGCGGACGTCGACTTCACGTTGATCCACAATGGTTATCTCGAAATCATGGTTCGCCACGGCATTCTCGGAATAGCCCTCCTGCTTGTTTTCGTGGTGATCTCCGTCCGCCGCATCCATGCTGCGCACCGCAGTGGTGTCATCTCCTCCAGCCTTACAGCCTATTTGTACAGTCTCGGCTTCTTCTTCTTCTGCACGATAACGACGAACTCCAACAACCGTCTCGCTCTGGGTGAATCCTTCTTCATTCTGGGAGCTGCGGCCGTGTTTGCGATCAGTCTCGCGCAGGAAGATTGGATGCGACGTGAGGACCGCGAGCGTTTGTCCGTCAAGATTTAACCCGCGTCTCGGCAAGCCCACCGGATTACGGCTCCCTGCGCGAGCCGGAGAAGCGGCCCCTAATCGACCTACTCGATTAATTCCCCTCTCTCCGGCATCTTGCCGGCTGTCCGGCACCCCGGAATACTTGGCGTCAAATTGTCATTGAGGGTGTTGTGCGGGATGAGTGCTCTTGAAGCTGTAATCGATGGTGTTGGCGATCGCATCGATGGTCTCGTGGCGGCGCATCGGGCGGGGCATGGGCTGGCGAGGGCGTTTTATCAGGATGCCGAGATTTACCGGCGCGACATGGAGCGGGTGTTCCGCCGGCACTGGCACTGTATCGCGCATGAGAGCGTGATCCCCAACGCCAACGATTTCGAGGTCTTCCGCATCGATACGGAGCAGGTGATCGTCACGCGTGCCGCGGATGGCAGCATCCATGCGGTGCTGAACGTCTGTCGCCATCGCGGGGCCGAGGTCTGCACGAAACAGAAGGGCAATGCGCGCGTTTTCGTCTGTCCCTACCACGCCTGGACCTACGGCAACGACGGCAGCCTCAAGGCCGCGCGGCTGATGCCGAAGGATTTCAGGCGTGAGGATCATGGCCTGAAGACGCTCAACGTCCGCGTGGTCGAAGGGCTGATCTTCATTTCCTTCGCCGAACAGCCGCTCGATTTTTCCGAAGTCGAGAACCTGCTGCATGCCACCTGTGGGCAATATGGCTGGGCGAGCGCGAAGGTGGCGCATCGCGAGACCTATCCGGTGGCGGCGAACTGGAAGCTCGCCGTCGAAAACTATGTCGAATGTTATCATTGCGGCCCGGCGCATCCGGAATATTCGCAGACCCATGCGCTCGAACAGCCGCTGCATATGATCGAGGCGCTGAACGAGGCGATGGAGGCGCGCACCTGCGCGCTCGGCATCGAGGTCGGATCGGGCAATCACTGGCAGACGTCGCGCGAGGGCCGCGAGGCGATCCACGCCTTCCGTTATGCGCTCTATGACGGCGTTCAGAGCGGCAGCGAAGACGGCAAGGCGGTCGCGCCGCTGATGGGCCGCTTCACCGATTTCGATGGCGGCGTCACCTCCATCCATCTCGGCGGCACCACGTTCCTCGTCTGCTATCCCGATCACGGCATGATCTACCGCTTCATTCCGAAAACGGCTGAAAGCTGCGAGATGGAGCTGATCTGGCTGGTCGACGGCAAGGCGGAGGAGGGCAGGGATTACGACCTCGCCAAGCTCACCTGGCTGTGGAAGGTCACGACGGAAGAGGACAAGGCGATCATCGAGCACACCGCACGCGGCGTGCAGTCGCACTACTTCGTGCCCGGGCCGATCGCGCCGATGGAGCAGAACGAGCTGCGCTACATCGAGTGGTATCTGGACGAGATCAGCCGCCCGTAATTGTTCTCATGGCTCGGAATATCCGGGCCATCGCTCCCTTCGCGGGATGGCCGGCATCGTCACGGCGATCGTCGCGCTGCCGGCGCGCGGCGCCGGTTATGCAGGTCGCGCGTGACGATTTCCGATCGCGGACACCATTTCAGGCGCGCCGCCGATCGAGGAAATATTGGATAACCGATCATAGCTGTTGACGCATTTTTTACCTCGTCTACTATATCTTGTGTTCGAGGTTCCTTCGATTCGAAAGTGTCGAGGGCTAAGATGGGAACCCGGGGCGGCCATGATGGCCGCATTGTCCGGGGCTGCCCCCGCAACTGTAAGCGGTGAGCGTTCATCCGATGATGTCACTGAGGCGCCAATGCCTTGGGAAGACGGATGACCGTGTCGACCCGTGAGCCAGGAGACCTGCCTCGCGCATGAACGTCCACGGGCGGGGTGTCCGGATGGCGAGCGACGGGTCGCGAATGATCTCGCCCCCGCGTCTCCCTGTGCACCCTGCTGAAACTGTCTCTCGGGGTGAAGCCATGTCGATCTTGTTTACAGTCTCTCCGCGCGTTTAGGCGGACGCCCCTGACCGGTCGTCCCGCGGGCGGTCGCTTATGTCTCTGCAATATTTCGAACGGTCATCGGCGGATGGCCGATCGCTTCCCCATGCCTGATCGAAAACGAGGAAAACCATGTCCATAACAGTCTATTCCAAGCCCGCCTGCGTCCAGTGCACCGCGACCACCCGCGCGCTCGATCGCCAGGGCATCGATTACAGCGTCGTCGACGTCTCCGAGGATGCCGATGCCTTCGCGCTCGTGCAGGGTCTCGGCTATCGCCAGGTTCCCGTCGTCATCGCGGGCGAGCGGCATTGGGCCGGTTTCCGCCCGGACATGATCAGCGCGCTCGCCTGAACGGGCCGATGGGCGGGCTCGTCTATTTTTCAAGCCGGTCGGAGAACACCCGCCGCTTCGTCGAGAAACTCGGCGTCGCGGCCGTCCGCCTGCCGGTCGATGCGACGGACGAGCCGCCGAGGGCGCAGGCGCCCTTCGTGCTGGTCTCGCCGACCTATGGCGGCGGCGGGGAAAAGGGAGCGGTGCCGAAGCCGGTGATCCGCTTTCTGAACGATCCGCACAATCGAAGCCTGATCCGCGGTGTCATCGCGGCCGGGAACACCAATTTCGGCACCGGATACGCGCGTGCAGGCAACATCGTCTCCGCGAAATGCGCCGTGCCGTACCTCTATCGTTTCGAACTGCTCGGAACGGATGAGGATGTCGACAACGTCAGACAAGGGCTGGAACGATTTTGGACACGATGACGATAGACAAGCCGGCAAAGGTGCCGGAAATCACCGCGCAGGACTATCACGCGCTCAACGCCATGCTGAACCTCTACGACGAGGAGGGCAAGATCCAGCTCGACAAGGACCGGCAGGCGGCCAAGCAATATTTCCTCCAGCACGTCAACCAGAACACGGTGTTCTTCCATAATCTTCGGGAAAAGCTCGATTATCTGGTGACAGAGGGCTATTACGAGCAGGAGGTGCTGGACCAGTATTCCTTCAATTACGTGCGCGACCTCTTCGACCACGCCTATGACAAGAAGTTCCGCTTCCCGACCTTCCTCGGTGCGTTCAAATATTACACGTCCTACACGCTGAAGACCTTCGACGGGAAACGCTACCTCGAGCGCTACGAGGACCGCGTCTGCATGGTGGCGCTTGCACTGGCGCGCGGCAACGAGGCGCTTGCCCGCGACCTCGTCGACGAGATCATTTCCGGCCGCTTCCAGCCGGCGACGCCGACCTTCCTCAATGCCGGCAAGAAGCAGCGCGGCGAACTCGTCTCGTGCTTCCTGCTGCGCATCGAGGACAACATGGAAAGCATCGGCCGCGCGATCAATTCGGCGCTCCAGCTTTCCAAGCGCGGCGGCGGGGTGGCGCTGTCGCTCACCAACCTTCGCGAAATGGGCGCGCCGATCAAGCAGATCGAGAACCAGTCCTCCGGCGTCATCCCGGTCATGAAGCTGCTGGAGGATAGTTTCTCCTACGCCAACCAGCTCGGTGCGCGGCAGGGCGCCGGCGCCGTCTATCTCAACGCCCACCACCCCGACATCATGCGCTTCCTCGATACCAAGCGCGAGAATGCGGATGAGAAGATCCGCATCAAGACGCTGTCGCTCGGTGTCGTCATCCCCGACATCACCTTCGAACTGGCGAAGAACAACGAGGATATGTATCTCTTCTCGCCGCATGACGTGGAACGCGTCTACGGCGTCGCCTTCTCCGAGATTTCGGTCACCGAAAAATACCGCGAGATGGTCGAGGACAGCCGCATCAAGAAGAAGAAGATCAAGGCGCGCGATTTCTTCCAGATCATCGCCGAGATCCAGTTCGAGAGCGGCTATCCCTACATCATGTTCGAGGACACGGTGAACCGGGCGAACCCGATCGCCGGCCGCATCTCCATGAGCAATCTCTGCTCGGAAATCCTGCAGGTGAGCGAGCCGAGCGCGTTCAACGCCGATCTCTCCTATGCGAAGATGGGCAAGGACATTTCCTGCAATCTCGGCTCGCTCAACATCGCGGCCGCGATGGATTCGCCGGATTTCGGCCGGACCATCGAGACCTCGATCCGGGCGCTCACGGCCGTCTCCGAGATGAGCCACATCTCGTCCGTTCCCTCCGTGGAAAAGGGCAACGACGACAGCCACGCCATCGGGCTCGGCCAGATGAACCTGCACGGCTATCTCGCCCGCGAGCGCATCTTCTACGGCTCGGAGGAAGGCGTCGATTTCACCAATATCTACTTCTACACGGTGACCTACCACGCCCTCCGCGCCTCCAACCGGCTGGCCGTCGAGAAGGGCATGAGCTTCAAGGGTTTCGAGAACTCGAAATATGCCTCGGGCGAATATTTCGACAAATATACCGGGCAGGAATGGCTGCCGGCGACGGAGAAGGTGCGCGGCATCTTCGAAGAGGCCGGCATCCATATCCCCACGCAGCAGGACTGGCTGGAGCTGAAGGCGGCCGTCATGGACGGCGGGCTCTACAACCAGAACCTCCAGGCGGTGCCGCCGACCGGCTCGATCTCCTATATCAACCACTCGACCTCCTCGATCCATCCGATCGTCTCGAAGATCGAGATCCGCAAGGAAGGCAAGATCGGCCGCGTCTACTACCCCGCCGCCTTCATGACCAACGACAACCTGGA
The DNA here is from genome assembly GCF_009826875.1 of Shinella sp. AETb1-6. Classification (NCBI taxonomy): domain Bacteria; kingdom Pseudomonadati; phylum Pseudomonadota; class Alphaproteobacteria; order Hyphomicrobiales; family Rhizobiaceae; genus Shinella; species Shinella sp. AETb1-6. Next base: position 248,822 of record NZ_WUMM01000004.1, read on the forward strand.
CTATTACCAGGACGCCTACGAGATCGGCCCGGAAAAGATCATCGACACCTATGCGGCGGCCACCCAGCATGTCGACCAGGGCCTGTCGCTGACGCTGTTCTTCCGCGACACGGCAACGACGCGCGATATCAACCGGGCGCAGATCTACGCCTGGAAGAAGGGCATCAAGACCATCTATTACATCCGCCTTCGCCAGATGGCGCTGTCCGGCACGGAAGTGCAGGGCTGTGTCTCGTGCGCGCTGTGATTTCGGGGAAGACCATGAATATCCAAGTGAAGACCAAGGCCCCGAAGGCCGCCGCCGCGGTGCGCGCCATCAACTGGAACCGCATCGAGGACGACAAGGACCTGGAGGTCTGGAACCGCCTGACGGGCAATTTCTGGCTGCCGGAAAAGGTGCCGCTGTCCAACGACATTCCCTCCTGGGCGACGCTGAAGCCGGAGGAGCAGAAGCTCACCATCCGCGTCTTCACCGGGCTCACCCTGCTCGACACGATCCAGAACGGCGTCGGCTCCGTCCGGCTGATGGAGGATGCGGCCACGCCGCATGAAGAGGCGGTTCTGTCCAACATCTCCTTCATGGAGGCCGTGCACGCGCGCTCCTATTCCTCTATCTTCTCGACGCTCTGCCTGACGCCCGATGTGGACGACGCCTATCGCTGGTCGGAGGAAAACGAGTTCCTGCAACGGAAATCGGCGCTCATCATGGAGCAGTACGCGTCCGCCGATCCCTTGAAGAAGAAGGTCGCTTCCGTCTTCCTCGAAAGCTTCCTGTTCTATTCCGGCTTCTATCTGCCGATGTACTGGTCGAGCCGGGCGAAGCTCACCAACACCGCCGACATGATCCGCCTCATCATCCGCGACGAGGCCGTGCACGGCTATTACATCGGCTACAAGTTCCAGCGCGCCACCGAGCGCCTGAGCGCTGAGAAGCAGCAGGAAATCAAGGACTTTGCCTTCGATCTGCTGCTGGAGCTCTACGACAACGAGGCCCGCTATACCGAGGAGCTCTATGACGGCGTCGGCCTCAGCGAGGACGTCAAGAAGTTCCTGCACTACAATGCCAACAAGGCGCTGATGAACCTCGGCTACGAGGCGCTGTTCCCGCCCGAGGCCTGCAAGGTCAATCCGGCGATCCTCTCGGCGCTGTCGCCGAACGCCGACGAGAACCACGACTTCTTCTCCGGCTCCGGCTCGTCCTATGTCATCGGCAAGGCGGTCGCGACCGAGGATGACGACTGGGATTTCTGAGCCCCGGGATGTCCTTCGGCGGCGTGTCGCTCGGGGCGCCGTCGATGTCGTATTCCCGAGGGTCCTTTGGCCTGCCAGATGATTTGCTGGGTGCGTACAGGGTGCCGTCCCGGCCATGCCGGGATGGATAATTGGGAAGCCGGTCGAATACCGGCGCTGCCCCCGCAACGGTAGCGGAACGAAAGCTCCGGCAGAGACCACTGGCTATCAGGCCGGGAAGGTGCCGGCAGCGTCCGAAAGGACAGTTCCGAAGCCCGGAAACCAGCCCTGGAACGATGACTCGGCCGATTGCGGTGGGCGATCGAGAGGTGAACGGCGTCCTCTCGATAGGCCCGTTTCCTTCTCCTCTCCATCCTTCGTCGAGCGACGTTCCGCGCTCCGCCGCTTGGCGTGCGCGGTCGTTCCGAGAGGATCCGGCGCGCGCCAGGCGGGCCGGACGAGGCAAAACCCAGGAGGAGACAGAACATGAGCAGGAACAGAGGCGTCGTCTATATGCGACCCGGCAAGGTCGAGGTCCGCGACATCGACGACCCGAAGCTGGAGGCCCCCGATGGCCGCCGTATCGAACACGGCGTGATCCTCAAGGTCATCTCGACGAATATCTGCGGCTCCGACCAGCACATGGTGCGCGGCCGCACGACGGCCATGCCCGGCCTCGTCCTCGGCCACGAAATCACCGGCGAGGTCATCGAGAAGGGCATCGACGTCGAGATGCTCCAAATCGGCGACATCGTCTCGGTGCCGTTCAACGTGGCCTGCGGGCGCTGCCGTTGCTGCAAGTCGCAGGACACCGGCGTGTGCCTCACCGTCAATCCCGCGCGTGCCGGCGGCGCATACGGTTATGTCGACATGGGCGGCTGGATCGGCGGCCAGGCCCGCTACGTCACCATCCCCTATGCCGATTTCAACCTGTTGAAGTTCCCGGACCGCGACAAGGCCATGTCGAAGATCCGCGACCTCACCATGCTCTCCGATATCTTGCCGACGGGCTTCCACGGGGCGGTCAAGGCGGGTGTCGGCGTCGGCTCGACGGTCTATGTGGCCGGTGCCGGCCCGGTCGGGCTTGCGGCGGCCGCGTCCGCGCGCATTCTCGGCGCGGCGGTCGTGATGATCGGCGACTTCAACAAGGACCGTCTGGCCCATGCCGCCCGGGTGGGTTTCGAGCCGATCGACCTCTCCAAGAGCGATCGCCTCGGTGACATGATCGCCGAGGTCGTGGGCACGAACGAGGTGGACAGCGCCATCGACGCCGTCGGCTTCGAGGCGCGCGGCCATGCGGGCGGCGAGCAGCCGGCCATCGTGCTGAACCAGATGATGGAGATCACCCGCGCCGCCGGCTCGATCGGCATTCCCGGGCTCTATGTCACGGAAGATCCGGGCGCCGTCGACAGCGCGGCCAAGCAGGGCAGCCTGTCGCTGCGCTTCGGCCTCGGCTGGGCGAAGGCGCAGTCCTTCCACACCGGCCAGACGCCTGTTCTCAAGTACAACCGGCAACTCATGCAGGCCATCCTGCACGATCGCCTGCCCATCGCCGATATCGTCAACGCGAAGATCATCGCACTCGACGATGCAGTCCAGGGCTACGAGAGCTTCGACCAGGGCGCGGCGACCAAGTTCGTGCTCGACCCGCATGGCGACCTGCTGAAGGCCGCCTGACAAACCGGCCGCGCCGGCTGTAGAAGGCCGGCGCGGTCCACGCCGCCGATGCAACGCCGCGGCGTTCAATCGAGACGGAGGAAACCATGGCGGATATCAGGGATGTCCTGATCGATCATCTCATCGACCGGCGGGCCGGGTGGAGCATGGGGTCTTACGGCGCCGTCGCGGAATTTCACCAGGACCCGGGCGAATATCTGCAGGCCGATGCGCCGACGCTCTTCGTGCGCGCCACGCCGCGTGGCGCCATCCGGCTCGATGCCGATACGGTCGGGCAGATCGTGCCCGTCGCCTATGAGGCGCTGAGCTGCCGCCCGCAGCGCTGGAGCCACGGCGTGGCGCTCTGCCTGCCGCAGCGCGACGCGGCGATGAACGGCCGCAAGGCGCTGACCGAACTCGGCCCCGACACGGAGGCCGTGCGCGTGACGGACCGGGCCGCCATCCTCTTCGATCTCGGCCTTGCCCTGCCGCAATGCGATTTCTGCATCCGCACCGACGATCCGGCCCTTCTCGCCATCCTGCGCGCCGAGATCGGCCGCAGCCTGTTCGATCCGCACAATCCGGCGACGGCGGCCATCCAGAAGGCACACCCGCATCGTGTCGCGCTGACCCGCCTCGGCCGCATCGAGGTCTTCCAGAAGATCGGCGGCCCGGATACGGGCGGTGTCTCGCCGCCGGGACCGCACACCCATCTCCTGCCGCACCTCATCCGCTCGCGGCGCACCCATTCGGCCAACACGCCGATCCCGAAATACCATGCGCCGCTCGGCTATCTGCATCCCGCCAATCCTGTCATGGACAGCCTGGGCCGCGATCTCGATTTCGACATCGACGACCATGCGCGCTTCCAGGATCTCTTTTCGCAGTTCGCGCGCCCGGACCTGCCCATCCTGCGCAAGGCGGTGCTGGATGGGCTGGCGCGGCGCGTGGAACCGGAATCCTTCCTGTCCCACACGGATCGGTTCAGCCGCGCGACGGTGCGCATCACGCTGCGCCAGCAGGACAGGATGGCGCGGCGCTTCGGTGGCGGCTCCTATCTGGCGCTGGTCTCGCAATGGCGCGCCGTCCTCGACAAAGGCGCGGAGGGTATCGCGGCGGACGAGGACGCGCTGGGCCACGAGGCGACGGGCGCCATCGTGCCGTTCCTGCCGCTCGCCGCAGCGGGCTGAGGCGTCACGCGCCGCCGTCGGGACCAGCCGGGGGCGACGCCGTGCCGAAACCGCGCAGCGCCCAGCGGCGCCCGTCGCTCGACAGGTCGAGAAAGCCGAGCGGCTCGACATCGATGCGCCAGACCGCCGTAAGCGGCGCGCCCACCACATGCGCGAAAACCAGCTTGAGCAGCATGGCGTGCGTCACGGCAAGGATGCGCCCGCCCGTGCCGTGCACTTCATCGAGCCAGCCTGTGGCACGGCCCGCCGCCGCCTCGAAGCTTTCCCCGCCATGCGGGGCCGCGGCCGGATCGGCCATCCAGTGCCGCAGCGCCTCTGGAAAGCGTCCCGCGATCTCGTCCACCGTCTGTCCGCTCCACGCACCATAGTCGACATCGCGCAGTGTGGGGCAGGGGGTTGGTGCGGCGGAGAAGGCCGCCGCCGTTTCGGCCGCACAGGCCTCCGGCGCGCAGAACACGCGGTCGAAGGGCCGCAAGCTTTCCGCAAGCGCCGCCGCGCGGGCCGGTTCCTTCGGCAGGAGGCTGCCCTCGGCGGAGAACCGCGCCTGCCGGTTGGCAGCGGTGGCGCCGCGGCACAGCAGGGTGACGCGGGTCGCCCGGCGCGGGCGCGCTGCGGGCGCGTCTTCTGGCATAGTCACGATCTGTCATGCTCCTGACGGGGGCGCTCGGTTTTTCGATTGATAGTCGCATCGGCGCCGGTGGCCAAGCGGCTTTGAAAATCGCATTTGCCGTGTCCGGCGACGGAAGGTGCTTCGCGCGCGGGGGCGGAAGGTGCTATCAACGGTTCTCATTCGAAGACGGGAGACAGGCATGAGCGAGAACAAGGTAGCGGTGATCACCGCCGGCGGCAGCGGCATGGGCGCGGCCTCGGCGCGGCGGCTGGCGGCAGATGGTTTCAAGGTGGCCATCCTGTCGTCGTCCGGCAAGGGCGAGGCGCTGGCCGCCGAGCTGGGCGGCATCGGCGTCACCGGGTCCAACCAGTCCAACGACGACCTCAAGCGGCTCGTCGACCTCGCCGTCTCGACCTTCGGCCGCATCGATGTGCTGGTCAACAGCGCCGGCCACGGCCCGCGCGCCGAGATCACCGCCATCACGGACGAGGATTGGCACAAGGGCATGGACGTCTATCTGCTGAACGTCGTCAGGCCCGTGCGGCTGGTCGCGCCGATCATGAAGGCGCAGAAGTCCGGGTCGATCGTCAACATCTCCACGGCGTGGGCCTTCGAGCCGTCGTCGATGTTCCCGACCTCGGCCGTCTTCCGCGCCGGGCTTGCCGCCTATACGAAGATCTTCGCCGACACCTATGCGGCCGACAACATCCGCATCAACAATGTGCTGCCGGGCTGGATCGACAGCCTGCCGGGCACCGAGGAGCGGCGCGACAGCGTGCCGATGAAGCGCTACGGCACCAGCGAGGAGATCGCCGCGACCGTCGCCTTCCTCGCCTCGGAGGGTGCGGGCTACATCACGGGCCAGAACATCCGCGTCGATGGCGGCCTGATGCGTTCCGTCTGAGGAAACGTCTGGGGGAACGCCTTGGGGGGCGTCAGGCGAGCGTGCCGAGCGGGATGAGCTCGCGCGCGCCGGGCGTCCAGGCCTTGCCCTGCCAGTCGCCGTACCAGCGCTCGACCCGCAGGCCGGCGTCGGCAATCAGCGCCTCCAGCTCTTCCTTGGTGGGAAAGGCGATGCGCGAGGCGGCCGACAGGCGCTGGCCGGTCTGCTCTATCTCGTAATGCGTCTCATAGGTCACGATGCCGGTGCCGGCGTCGAAGGCCGCATCGTTCCAGGCCTGCACGGCGCCGAACCGGGGATGCTCGAGGCGGCGTCGCGATTCCTCCGGCCCCCATTCCTCCCATTCGCGGCAGGCCGGCTCGCGGCTGTCGAAGATGAAGCGGCCGCCGGGCGCCAGATGCGCGGCGATGGTGGCGAGCGCGGCACGCCGGTCCTCGCGCGTGAGGAACACCTGGAAGGCGTGCCCTGTCAGCATGACGAGCGCAAAGCGCCGGCCAAGCCGCAGCGTGCGCGCATCTCCCTCGATGAAGTCGACATGCGCCGCACCCGGCTTGGCGCGCGCGATCTCCAGCATGGCGGGCGCCGGATCGACGCCGACGACCATCCTGTCGCCGGACAGCGCGACGGCAAGTTCCCCCGTGCCGCAGCCAAGGTCGAGCACGCTGTCGGCATCGGCGGCGAGCGCCTGGCAGAAGGTGAAGTCCTCGGACCGGTCCCAGCCGTTTTCGAGATCGTAGAAATCGGCAAGGGCGGGGTCGTGGTAGAGGCGGTCTTCCATGTGTTCCTCCATGAAAAAAAGGCCATGCGTCGCCGCATGGCCCTTGTCAGATCTGCGGGGTCAGCCGCCCGTCACGCCTTCGCGGCGTCGAGCACGGTCTCGCAATGGCTCGGGCCGCCCTTCGGGTCGACGCGGTCGCCGATCGCGCGGATATTGGTGATACGGTAGGCGTCGTTCACGGTCAGCTCGACGGAGCAGGAACGGCCCTTGGAGAAGCCGCCGCGCCACTTGTAGAGCGTCGTGCCGCCCGTGCTGGTGTCGGAAATCGGCGGGCCGTAGGCGGCGAAGAAGCTGCCGGCGGTCTTGCCGTTCCAGCGCGCCTGCAGCGGGTTCGTCGGAACGCTCACGGTGGTGCATGCGGTAAGGGCAAGCGCCAGGCCTGCCAGGATTGCGATGCGGGAGTTCATATGTGCCATTTCCTTGGACTTCGTTCAGCCGTACCCGGTGACTCGGGACGGGCCCCTGATTTCGCCATAGCGCAGTGCTCGCAAAAGGGGAATCATCTCCACGCCAAGTTTGTGGTCATCCCCGGACATGAGGCGGGAAACGTGCGGATTTGCAACAGTGGGCTGCAACCGCCAATCTGGCGCCAAGCGGCGTCATGGCCCGAACCGACGTCTCAGAAATCGATGAAGTCCCGGGCAATCACTTTCACCATGGGGCCAGTCCATTTACGGTGAGGGAATTGAGTGCGGTGTGACCGTTACCGCCGGGCAAAAAGATGGCTCACGACCACCAGCCCGATGACCGCCAGCAGCGCCAGGCTCGACGGGAAGAGACCGATCACGAAGGCGAGCAGGGCAAATCCGATGCCGGCAGCCGAAACGCAAAGCAGCGCGGTCGCTATCGTCTGACGCGTCATCCAAGCTCCCGATTCAAGCGTTTTTGACACGATAACAACACGCGCAAACGCCGGCAACTGCCGCAGCCATCGTCGAAATTCTGAAAGGGTTCGGGAAACATTCAACCGCGCGATCTTCCAGCGGTTTCAGCTGGTCGGAGTGGAGTGATTCGAACACTCGACCCCCACGTCCCGAACGTGGTGCGCTACCAGACTGCGCTACACTCCGTGACCAGCGGCGCCTCTATAGAACAGGCTCAGCCGTTCGACAAGCGGAAAAGTTCAAAAAAATCCGCGATCTTGGGGAAAGCCCGGGGAGGCCGCGGGATTTTTCTCGCACGGGCTCAAATCGCAGACCGGGGACGGCGTGGGCCGGTGTCGCGTGATGGAAATGCGGGCCGCGCGGCCGGCCGTTACACCCGCCGATACCCACCCTTGGTGGAACAAAATCGCGGTGCGCGCATTCCTCGTCCAACGCAATAAAGGAAAGGAAACAACCATGGCTCGCGCTTTTATTCTCTGGTTGATGGGCGTTCCGCTCTTCGCAGTCCTGCTGATCTGGTACTTCTTCTTCTGAGGATTTTCAGATCGGCGGCCGCACAGGCGCCGGAGCCCGGATCATGACAGGCACCCTCGCACCAGGCTTGCTGGCGAAGGGTGCCTTTCTTTTGCGTAGCCAAAACGAAAAGCGGCGCCCGAGGGGCGCCGCTTCTGCGTCTATCGATGGACGGCGACCTATTCGTCCAGATCGCCCAGGATTTCCGCGGCGCGGCCGGCGGTGGTGTGGCGAATGTCCACATCCTGACGGCGGCTTGCGAAGAGTTCGCTCGCCATGATCTTTTCCGCGAGATCGGCGGGCAGCGAGAGCAGCACGCGCTGGTCGTCCTTGTGGATGCCGCCCAGCTCCGAGCGCCGCCCCGTGATCATGCCGCCGGCCACCGTGTTGTTGGTGTCGGGGTCGATCAGGATGAAGGCGCCGGTCGTGCGGTTCTGCTCGTAGGTATCGAAGATCGCCTGCTCGTCGAAGGCGAGATGCACCTTGCCGATGGCGTTCATGCCGAGCCGCTCGGCGGTGCTCCATTTCGACGTCTTCAGGTCGAGCTGGCTCACGGGCTCGATGAGCACGCGCTGGCGGCGCGAGCCGCTTTTCAGCCAGTAGCGCTTGCCCGGCTCGATGCCCTCGGGCTGCAGCGCCACGATCTGCGCGTCGAAGCCGCGGCCGGTCATCGGCTGGCTGTCGATGGCCACGATCATGTCGCCGCGCGACACGTCGACCTGCCGGTCGAGCACGAGCGTGATGGCATCGCCCGCGACGGCCGCATTGCGCACGAGGTCGAAGGTCACGATCTTGGTGACGTTCGCCACCATGCCGGACGGCAGGACGACGACCGAATCGCCCGGCTTCACCGAGCCGCCGGCGACCGTGCCCTGATAGCCGCGGAAGCTTTCGCCCGGGCGCGACACGCGCTGCACCGGCAGGCGGAAGCCGACCGTCTGGTTGGAGCGGGTCGTGGCCTTTTCCAGCGTCTCGACGAGCGTCGGGCCGTCATACCAGGGCATGCTGGCGCGGCCGTCATAAACGACGTTTTCGCCTTTCAGCGCCGACATCGGAATGGCGGTGATCTGCGTCACGCCGAGCGTCAGCGCGAACTCCTTGAAATCATGCACGATCTCCAGGAAGCGGGCGCGCTCGTAATTCGTCAGGTCGATCTTGTTGACGGCGAGCACGAACTGCCGGATGCCCATCAGCGACGCGATGGTGGCATGGCGGCGCGTCTGCTCGAGAATGCCGGCGCGGGCATCGACCAAGAGCACGGCGAGGTCCGCCGTGGAGGCGCCGGTGGCCATGTTGCGGGTATACTGCTCGTGGCCGGGCGTATCGGCGACGATGAACGAGCGGCGGTCCGTCGAGAAGTAGCGATAGGCCACGTCGATGGTGATGCCCTGCTCGCGTTCGGCCTGGAGGCCGTCCAGCAGCAGCGCGAAATCGGGCAGGCCGAGATCGTTCTGCTTGCCGCTGTCGCGGTGCAGCGTCGCGGCCTGGTCTTCCTTGACGGCCTTGGTATCCCAGAGCAGGCGGCCGATCAGCGTCGACTTGCCGTCGTCGACCGAGCCGCAGGTGATGAGGCGAAGCGGGCGGGAATCGCGGATCGCGCGGGCCTGTTCAGCGGCCGGCGCTTCGATCGGAAGCACTTCGGCGGTTGCAGTGGCGGAAACGGTCATCTCAGAAATACCCTTCGCGTTTCTTCTTTTCCATGGAGCCGGACTGGTCGCGGTCGATCGCGCGGCCCTGGCGTTCGGAGACGGTGGCCGTCTCCAGCTCGGCGATGATGTCGTCGAGCGTGGTGGCGTTGGAGCGGATGGCGCCGGTCAGCGGGAAGCAGCCGAGCGTGCGGAAGCGGATGACGCCCTCCTGGCGCACTTCGCCGGGCAGCAGCTCCAGGCGCGGATCCTCGGCCATGATCATCATGCCGTCGCGCTCCACGAAGGGGCGCTTCTTCGCGAAGTAGAGCGGCACGATCGGGATATCCTCGGCCTGGATGTAGCGCCAGATATCGACTTCGGTCCAGTTGGAGAGCGGGAAGGCGCGCACGCTCTCGCCCTGGCGGATCATGCCGTTATAGATGTTCCACAGTTCCGGGCGCTGGTTGCGCGGGTCCCAGCGATGGTCGGGCGTCCGGAACGAGTAGATGCGCTCCTTGGCGCGCGAGGCTTCCTCGTCGCGGCGCGCGCCGCCGAACGCCGCGTCGTATTTGCCGGCATCGAGCGCCTGGCGCAGCGACTCGGTCTTCATGATGTCGGTATAGAGCGCCGAACCATGCGTTAAGGGCGTGACGTTTTCGGCTGCGCCGCGCGGATTGATGTGCTCGATCAGGTCGAGATCGTATTCCTTCACGATGTTGTCGCGGAAGGCGATCATCTCGGCGAACTTCCAGCCCGTGTTGACGTGCAGGAGCGGGAAGGGCACGCGGCCGGGATAAAAGGCCTTGCGCGCCAGATGCAGCAGGACGGAACTGTCCTTGCCGATGGAATAGAGCATGACGGGGCGCTCGAATTCGGCAGCGACCTCGCGGAAGATGTGGATCGCCTCGTTTTCCAGCGCCTTGAGGTGCGGATCGAGCGGCGGCTTGGGCGTTGCGTTCTGCTTCGCTTCCGCCTCGTTACGGATGTCGGACATGGAAATTCTAAACTCCGGATGGGGCGCCTTGGGAGGGCGGGTGTCTGTCAGGCGGCGCTCGGGGCCGGGATGGTGGAAGCGGCGGCCTCATGGACGTGCAGGCCGCATTCGCGCTTCTCGTCGTTTTCCCACCACCAGCGGCCGGCGCGCTCTGGCTCGCCGGGCTTGATGGCGCGCGTACAGGGCTCGCAGCCGATCGAGGGATAGCCGCGATTGTGCATCGGGTTCACCGGCACGGCATTGTCGGCGACATAGGCCTTGATGCGGTCGATGTCCCAATCCGCCAGCGGATTGATCTTGATCAGGTTGCGATCGGCATCGAATTCGGCGAAGGGCGTATCCGCGCGATTGCCGGACTGGCCGCGGCGCAGGCCGGTGATCCAGAAGGATGCCCCTTCAAGTGCACGCGCAAGCGGCTTCAGCTTGCGCACGCCGCAACAGGCGTGGCGGGCTTCCACGCTCTCGTAGAAGCCGTTGAGACCGTACTTCGCCGCATAGGCGTCGATATCGTCCTGCGCGGGAACGTAGCGGGCGATGGTGATGCCGTACTGGCCTTCGGTCTCGTCGATGAGATCGACGGTTTCCTTGAAGAGGCGTCCGGTCTCCAGCGTCACGACATCGATGTCCAGCCGCTCGGTGCCGATGGCCGCCGTGATGACCTGGTCCTCGATGCCGAGGCTGGTGGTGAACACGGCGCGGCCGCCAAGCTCGGCCACGAATGCGAGGCGCCCGGCAAGGTCGAGGCCTGCGAGTTTGTCATTGAGGGCCTGCGCGGTCCCGTTTCCGGTGAGAGCAGTCATTGCGTTCCATGCCTTTGCGAGAATTTGCCGGATTATCGCAGGAGCAGGGACACCGAGACAGCAAAACGGGTTTCTCAAATGTCGGCGCAGGAGCAAATATCTCTCCATTCGCCAAGAAGAGAAGAAATACTGCCGCACGGCCTCGAAAGGCGCTTTATTTCTTTATATTCTACATAAATAGTGGAAAATTATGGTTGCACGAGACTATATTTGGGTCTGCAATGAGGGAGAGGCTGTCATGGTGCGGCGGGCCGCTCGGCGTCGGCCCGCTGGTGTGCCCGGCTGGCGCGGATCGAGTCGGCAATGAAGGCGCGCGACAGGCCGTGGTAAAGCGGCTCGGATGAGATGAACCGGGCCGCGATGTAGCCGAGCATGGAGGCCGCCATCAGTGCGATGACGCTTTCCCGGCTGTCCGACATCTCCAGGATGATGACGAAAGCCGTCATCGGCGCCTGTACCACGCCGGCGAAATAGCCCGCCATGCCGACAAGCGCCCCCAGCGAAATGCTCGCGCCGAGCAAGGTTGCCACGGTACTGCCGAAACCGGCGCCGACGGAGAGCGAGGGGGCGAAAATGCCACCGGGAATACCCGACATCATGGAAATGAAGGTGGCGGCAAGCTTCTCCAGAAAGAAGAAGGGCGAGGGGGCCGTGCCTTCCACGGCAGCACGCGCCTGCTCGTAACCCGTGCCGAAGGTCGCACCGGAGGACAGGATGCCGAGCAGCGCGATGGCAAGCCCGCTAGCGCCGGCCAGCATCAGCATGCGGCGGCGGATATCGGGCTGCGCCCAGCGCTTGATGCGCCGCGCTCCGCGAAGTGCGGCCGTGCTGAAGATCGCCCCGAGCAGGCCCCCGCCGATGCCGCAGATCACGACCATCCACCAATCGGAGGCGTGCAGGGCGGCGGACGGAGCACCGCCGAAATAGGTATAATTGCCGTTGAGGCCGAGCGCGGCGATGCCGGCGAGGATGACGGCCGTCAGCACCGCGCCATTGGTGCGTGACTCGTAAGTGCGACTCATTTCCTCGATAGCGAAGACAATGCCCGCGAGCGGCGTGTTGAACGCTGCCGCAATACCCGCCGCCGAGCCCGCAAGAATGAGGCCGCGGGCTTGCTCGACGCCGCCCCACCGCGCCGCCTGCAGCATGATCGAGGCGCCGACCTGGACGGTCGGCCCCTCGCGCCCGATGGACGCGCCCGACAGGAGGCCGGTGATGGTCAGCACGATCTTTCCGACGGCGAGTTTGAGATTGAGCAGGCGCGCGCGGTCTTCACGGTCATGCAGATGCCGCGCGGCGATCGCCTGCGGAATGCCGCTGCCCTGCGCGTTTGGAAAGAACTGCATGGCCAGCCATGCGCAAAGCACGAAGCCGAGCGGCGTGATGACGAGCGGCAGCAGGAAGGTCCATTGCCCGGCCGTGCGCGCGGTGCTGAACAGATGCTGGGCGACATCGGCAAGCCGCGCAAAGCCGACGCTGACGGCGCCGATGGCCAGTGCGCCCAGCCAGAACACCAGCCGCATGCGCCAGACCTGATACGAGCCCCACATTGCGCGGCCGCGGCGCAGGAGTTTCGACTTGCTGTAATATCGTGACATGGCGGCACACTGTCACGCTCGTCACGCAGGCGACAAGACGCGGGAACGAATTTTCCCGCATCCGGCCTGCCAACGATGCGGGCTTTACCGATCGCTCACCGCCGCCCGCGGATTGACCCAGGGCTCCTGGTTGGAGCGGGCAAGCGGCTGGCGGCCGAGGATGTGGTCGGCGGCCTTCTCGCCGGTCATGATCGACGGCGCGTTGAGGTTGCCGTAGGTCACATGCGGGAAGATCGACGAGTCGGCCACGCGCAGGCCATCCACGCCGATGACGCGGGTCTGCGGGTCGACCACCGCCATCGGGTCGTCGGCCGCGCCCATGCGGCAGGTGCCGCAGGGGTGGTAGGCGCTTTCCAGGTGTTCGCGCAGGAAGGCGTCGATCTGCTCGTCCGTCTCGACGGCCGCGCCCGGCTGGATCTCCGGGCCGCGGAACTCGTCGAAGGCCTTCTGGCCGAAGATCTCGCGCGTCAGGCGCACGCAGTGGCGGAACTTGATCCAGTCTTCCTCGTGGCTCATGTAGTTGAACCGGATGACGGGATCGGCCATCGGGTCGGCGGACCTGAGCGTCACGTTGCCGCGCGATTTCGACAGGTTGTAGCCGACATGGACCTGGAAGCCGTGGCTCTTGGCCGCCGCCTTGCCGTCGTAGGAGATGGCGACGGGCAGGAAGTGATACTGGATGTCAGGCTGCTTCAGCCCCGGCGCGGAACGCAGGAAGGCGCAGGCCTCGAACTGGTTGGACGCGCCGAGCCCGCCCTTGGACAGCAGCCATTGCGCGCCCGCCACGCCCTGCCAGAACCACGGCAGCCAGGAATAGAGCGAGACCGGCTTGGTGGAGATCTGCTGGAAGTAGAACTCCATATGGTCCTGAAGATTGGCGCCGACGCCCGGCCGGTCGACCTTCACTTCGATGCCCATGTCCTTCAGGTGCTGCGCCGGGCCGATGCCGGACAGCATGAGCAGCTTGGGCGAGTTGAAGGAGGAGGCCGAGACGATGACCTCCTTGTTGGCCCGCACCACCTCGACAACGCCGTTGCGCTCGATCTCGACGCCGACGGCCCGGCCGTTCTCGATGACGATCTTGCGCGCGAAGCACCGCACCAGCGAAACATTCGGCCGCTTCATGGCGGGCCGCAGATAGGCATTGGCCGCAGACCAGCGCCGGCCGTTGTGGATGGTCTGCTCCATCAGGCCGAAGCCTTCCTGCTTGGAGCCGTTGTAATCCTCGGTCATCTCGAAGCCGGCCTGCTGGCCCGCCTGGATGAAGGCGTGGAACAGCGGGTTCGTCATGGGGCCGCGCTGCACGTGCAGCGGCCCGTCGGTGCCGCGCCAGCCGGCCTCGCCGCCATGCGAGGTCTCCATGCGCTTGTAGTAGGGCAGCACGTCCGCATAGGCCCAGCCCTGCGCGCCGAGCTCCTCCCAGCGGTTGAAGTCCTCCGCATGGCCGCGCACATAGACGAGGCCGTTGATGGAGGACGAGCCGCCCATCACCTTGCCGCGCGGCGCGGTGATGCGCCGGTTGTTGAGGTTCGGCTCGGGCTCGGAGAGATAACCCCAGTTGTAGCGCTTCATGCTCATCGGCCACGCCAGCGCCGCCGGCATCTGGATGAACGGCCCGATATCCGAGCCGCCATATTCCAGCACCATGACCGTATGCTTGCCGTCTTCCGAAAGCCGGTAGGCAATGGCCGAACCGGCCGAGCCGGACCCGATGATGATATAGTCTGCGTTCTGCATGGCGGTTCTTCTTCAGTTGTTGCAGCGGGTCGGTTGTAAACGGTGAGAGAGGTACGCTGAATTGCTAGAGGCCATCGGGGTGGTCCGATAGCCAATCCGCATATTTGTGTCGGAGAGTTTGGACATGTGCGTGCGATGTCGGGAAGAGATCAAAGCCGCCGTCATAGGGTGCGAAGATCGCGCCATTGGCGCGCTTGAACCATAAGATGGGTCCTGTAAGATCCTTCGCAATCTGCCACAGCAACCGGCGAGATGATCCAGTCTTCCACTTTATTGGACATACATAGGTGGTCCACTCAAAATCGTCGTCCAACTCCGTGATTTTCAAGGCCGCTATGCCTTTGGTTTTGGTTGCGAGACGCTGGCTGTCGGTATCGCCCCTGCATTCGACGAGCCAGCACTCTGATCCATGTCCCAACATGTCAGTTGCCAGTTCATCTGCCCGGCTCAGGATTATGTTCTTTTCCTCCGGCGTCTCTGCATAGCGCTTTGAATTGGGCAGTGCATGGAACCTGAGCCAAGGGCGGAGACGCTCTGCACGAAGATGGTGTGCGAGCGGCCCCGTTGCGCCGATATGCTGAGCCCAGTCGCTAGCAAAAGCTGCTGCTGTCTGGTTCTCAGGCATAGCTGTTCCCCCAAAAAGACTGGTGCCGGATCAATACGGCGCCTCGACCTTGCCCATGGAGACGTAGACCGTCTTCAGCTCCGAATAGTGTTCCAGCGCGGCGAGCGAGTTCTCGCGGCCGAAGCCGGATTGCTTGGAGCCGCCGAAGGGGATTTCCACGGGGGCGAGGTTGTAGGTGTTGATCCACAGCGTGCCGGCCTCCAGCTGGTCGACCACGCGGTGGGCGCGGGTGATGTCGGACGTGAAGACGCCGCCGGACAGGCCGAATTCCGTGGCATTGCCGCGTTCGATGACCTCGTCCTCGTGATCGAAGTCGAGCACGCACATGACCGGCCCGAAGATCTCCTCGCGTGCGATGGTCATGTCGTCGGTGACGTCGGCGAAGACGGTCGGCTGGATATAGGTGCCTTCGGCTGAAACGTCGTTCGGAATGCCGCCGCCGGTGACGAGCGTCGCACCCTCGGCCTTGCCCTTTTCGATATAGTCCAGAACCTTGTCGCGCTGCGCCTTCGAGACCATCGGGCCGAGCTGGGTCGCTTCGTCCAGGGGATCGCCGATGACGATCTTTTCCGTGCGCTCCTTCAGGCGGGAGAGGAACCTGTCCTTGATGCCCTTCTGCACGAAGACGCGGGTGCCGTTCGAGCAGACCTGTCCCGTCGAATAGAAATTGCCGAGCATCGCGCCCCCGATGGCGCTTTCGAGATCGGCATCGTCGAAGACGATGAGCGGCGACTTGCCGCCGAGCTCCATCGTCACATGCTTGAGGTCGGAAGCCGCAGCGCCCGCCACCTTCTTGCCCGTCGGCACGGAGCCGGTCAGCGAGACCTTGGCGACATCAGGGTGGTTGACGAGCAGCGGCCCGGTCGTGCGGTCGCCCTGGATGACGTTGTAGAGACCTTTCGGCAGGCCGGCCTCGACAAGGATTTCCGCGATCTTCAGCGCGCCGAGCGGCGTGTTCTCCGAGGGCTTGAAGACCATGGCATTGCCGCAGACCAGCGCCGGCGCGCCCTTCCAGCAGGCGATCTGCTGGGGATAGTTCCAGGCGCCGATGCCCACGCACACGCCGAGCGGCACGCGTTTGGTGAAGGCGAAATCCTGGCCGAGCGGGATGTAATCGCCGTTGAGGCCCGCCGCCGCGATGCCGCCGAAGAATTCGAAGGCGTCCGCACCGGAGGTCGGATCGGCGATGATGGTTTCCTGGATCGGCTTGCCGGTGTCGAGCGTCTCCAGTTCGGAAAGCTCGCGGTTGCGTTCCCGCATGATTTCGGCGGCGCGCTTGAGGACGCGGCCGCGCGCCGTCGGGCTCATCGCCGCCCATTCCTTCTGCGCCCGCTTGGCGGATGCAATGGCCTTCTCCACGATGGCGGGCGTTGCGGCATGGAGCTTCGCGATCACCTCGCCGGTGGCGGGGTAGATGCTCTCGAAGGGCGTGCCGGCGGCATCCTCGATATACTCGCCATCGATGAAGTGCGATGCTTTCGGTTGGGCTCTCATGTCATTCTCCCCGCGGGTAACGTTTGGATTCCTCGAGATTGTCGAGGTTCATGTGGTTGCGCATGTAGCGCTCGGATGCCTTTTGCAGCGGCTGGTGATCCCAGGGATAATAGCTGCCGTTGCGCAGCGCCTCGTAGACCACCCAGCGCCGCGCCTGGCTTTCGCGCACCGCCGCGTCGAAGGCGGCCATGTCCCAGCGCGCCTCGCGCATCTGGCGGAAGGCATCGAGCGTCGCCTTGACGACGCTGTCTTCCGATGTCGCGAGGTTGTTGAGTTCGTGCGGATCGGCGTCCAGGTCGTAGAGCTGTTCGGGATCGAGTTCGCAGTGAATGTACTTCCACTTGCCCTCGCGGATGCCGACGATGGGCGCATAGGAAGCTTCGGCGGCATATTCCATCAGCACGGGCGTCGTGCGCTCCGCGCCGTTGATGACGGGCAGCAGGCTCTCGCCGTCCGTCCAGGGCATCACCGCGTCCATGGAAATGCCGGCGAGGTCGCAGAGCGTCGGCGTCACGTCGAGATTGGAGGAGGGGGCGAGGTGCAGGCCGGGCGCCACGCCGGGACCCGATATCATCAGCGGCACGCGGGCGGACCCCTCGAAGAAATTCATCTTGAACCACAGGCCGCGCTCGCCCAGCATGTCGCCATGGTCCGAGCAGAACAGGATCAGGGTGCGGTCCAGCATGCGCGTGCGCGTCAGCGTGTCGACGAGCTCGCCGACCTTCTCGTCGAGATAGGAGATATTGGCGAAATAGGCCTGGCGCGAACGGCGCACATGCTCGCCGGTGATGGCGAACTTGGCATAGTCGCAGGAGTGCAGGATGCGGGCGGAATGCGGGTCCTGTTCGTCCAGCATGCCGACGTCGGGCAGCAGGTGCTCGCAGTCCTCGTAGAGGTCCCAGAATTTCTTGCGCGCCACATAGGGGTCGTGCGGATGGGTGAAGGAGACGGTGAGGCACCAGGGACGCCGCGCCTCGTCGTCGTTTTCGCGCGAGAGCTGGTAGAGCTTCTGGTTGGCGAGGAAGGCGACCTCGTCGTCATATTCCATCTGGTTGGTGATCTCCGCGACACCCGCGCCCGTCACCGAACCCATATTGTGATACCACCAGTCGATGCGCTCGCCCGGCTTGCGATAGTCCGGCGTCCAGCCGAAATCGGCCGGATAGATATCCGTCGTCAGCCGCTCCTCGAAGCCGTGCAGCTGGTCCGGCCCCACGAAATGCATCTTGCCCGACAGCGCCGTGTAATAGCCGGCGCGGCGCAGGTGATGCGCGAAGGTCGGGATGGAGGAGATATATTCGGCCGCATTGTCATAGACCTGCGTGCGGCTCGGCAGCTGGCCGGCCATGAAGGAGGCGCGGGCAGGGGCGCAGAGCGGCGAGGAGGTATAGTTGTTGCGAAACCGCGCGGAGCGCGCAGCAAGCGCCTTCATGTGCGGCGCACGCAGCCAGTCCGCCGGACCATCCGGAAACAGCGTCCCGTTGAGCTGGTCGACCATGATGATCAGGATATTCGGCTTGGCGGTCACGGACAGGTCCTTGCGTAATGAAACGTTGGTCTCGAATGTCTATCGCGGCTGTATGACGGGTGCGCGTTTGCCCGCGTCGGCGGCCGCAACGCCTGCGACGGCGGCGAGCTGCGCGTCCACATAACTCTCGGTCAGCGCAATGGAGGATTCGATGCTGACGGGTGCGGAGCGAAGGCCCTGCCGGAGATAGAGCCCGTCGATCATCGCCGCCGCGCCGTCGGCGATGGCGGCGGCTTCCTGTGGTGTGCACAGCCGCTTCAGGCTCGACAGCAGGTTGGAATTCAGCCGCCGCGCATAGACGACGAGGAGGCGCCGCACCTCTTCCGAGCGTTGCGCCTCGGTGTAGAAGGCAAGCCACGCCGCCACCGTCTCCGGCGCGAACTGGTGCGCCTGGAAATTGACGCGGATGACAGCCGAAATCCTGTCGCGCGGCGTGGCGGCCTGCCGAAGCCCTGCCACGGCATCCTCGCGCAGCGTGCGCAGCAGGCTGCGGATCGTCTCGATGACCAGCTGTTCCTTGGAGCCGAAATAGTGATGCGCGAGTGCCGGCGACACGCCGGCATGACGGGCGATCTCCGACATGCTGACGGTGAGCGAGCCATGGTCGCCGACGGCCCGCAACGTGGCGTCCACCAGCGCCTTGCGGCGTAACGGCTCCATTCCGATCTTGGGCATCGCGGTCTCCTGACGTTCATCAAGAATATTTTTAATTGATCGATCAATCAATAAAAAAGTTAGAGCCGTTCACACCGCAATCAGATGTCGTGACGCGACCGTTTTTCGTGCTAGGGTCGGGCGTTCTCATCCATTCTTCGAGGTGCATCATGGTCCTCTCCCCTGGAATGAACCCCCTCTCCGAAGTGCGCGCGAAATGGGGCTGGTTCGTCGCCCTCGGCGTCGTCCTGCTCGTCTTCGGCGGCATCGCCGCGGCCAATCTCTTCATCGCCACCGTCGCCTCCGTCTATTATGTCGGCATGCTGATGATCGTCGGCGGCGCGGTGCATCTGGCCCATGCGTTCCAGGTGAAGGCATGGCGCGAGACGATCGCCTGGGCGCTCAGCGCGCTGCTCTATCTCGCTGCCGGCGTGCTCGCCTTCGTCAATCCCATCCTGACATCGGCGGTGCTGACGCTGCTGATGGCGGCGGCGCTGCTGGTGGCTGGCCTCTTCCGCATCTTCGCGGCGTTTCGCGTGCGGCCGGAAAGCGGCTGGGGCTGGCTCCTGGCCGGCGGTATCGTCACGGCGCTGGCCGGCATCGTGTTCTTCCTCGGCTGGCCGGTCAACAGCCTCTGGCTGCTCGGCCTGTTCCTCGCCTTCGATCTCGCCATGCAGGGCTGGGCGCTCATCGCCTTCGGCCTCGCGCTGCGCAAATAGGCGCCCGACGACCGCCCGCCGACCGAACGGTGCTGCGGGCGGCGTTTGACACGCCGGAATGCAAAGCCTAGAAATTCCGGCGTGGGATGGGGATGGCGTTCCCCGACAACCGCCGACGATCGGCTGATAGCGCCTGCCGGACCGGCCGATGACGGCCGTCATGGGCAGGCGCATGTCTTGCGGCCGCCCGAGGGCGGTTTTTTGTTGTCCGGATGTCGAAACAGCGGACCATGAGGCAGCACGCATGAACTATCTGATCGTCTTTCTCGGCGCGGGGCTTGGCGGAGCGGGCCGGCATGGGGTGAATGTGCTGGCCGCGCGGCTGGTCGGCACGGCCTTTCCGGCCGGCACGCTCGTCATCAACGTGCTCGGCTGCCTGCTGATGGGCCTGATCGCCGGTGCCTTCGCCTTGCGTGTGAACCTGCCGCAGGAGGCGCGGCTGTTCCTGACCACGGGCATTCTCGGCGGCTTCACCACCTTCTCCGCCTTTTCGCTCGATGCGGCCCTGCTCTGGCAGCGCGGGGAGGCGGGTCTTGCGGCACTTTATGTCGGCGCATCGGTCATTTTTTCGCTGCTCGCCGTCGCCGCCGGGCTCGCGCTGGCGCGCATCATGCTCGCAGGAGGTGCATTGTGAAGGCGATCCTGACGTCGTGGCAGGTCTGGGCGCTCGGTTCGGCGGTCTTTGCGGCACTGACGGCGATCTTCGCCAAGATCGGCATATCGGAGGTCAATTCGGACTTCGCCACCTTCGTGCGCACCGTCGTCATCCTGCTGGCCATCGCGATGATGCTGACGCTTGCCGGCAACTGGCAGGCGCCCGGCACGGTGCCGCTGAAGAGCTGGATCTTCCTCGTTCTCTCGGGTTTGGCGACCGGTGCATCCTGGCTTTGTTATTTCCGCGCGCTGCAGATCGGCAAGGCCGCGCAGGTCGCGCCCGTCGACAAGCTCTCCGTCGTGCTCGTCGCCGTCTTCGCCGTGCTCTTCCTCGGCGAGCAGCTTTCGACCGCCCACTGGATCGCGGTGGTGATGATTGGCGGCGGCGCCTTGCTGCTGGCTTTTCCCATATGACGTTTTTCTTTTTCAACCCTTTGTAGTCGTTGAAGTTTCATCGAACTGTCACACTACGGAAACGGTTTTTTCAGGGATCGGGCGAGAGACTTCGGCGCAGTGTCAAAGCCCCGGAGCCCACCATGTCCGCCGCCGAACTGCTAGCCCTTCGTCGCTTTGGCGATGGTGAGATCGTCACCCTCGCCAAGCTGGTGATCGAAACGGCATTCCAGCCGATCGTCGAGGCCGCGACCGGCTCGGTCTTCGGCTACGAATCCCTGATGCGCGGCTTCGATCGCCTTGGCTTCCAGTCGCCGCTCGATCTCATCGACCGGGCGCACGAGGCCGGCCAGCTCATGGCGCTGGAGCACATGGTCAACAGCCGGGCGATCGCCGCCTTCGCCGCGCTGCCGGATTTCCGCGCACGCACGCTGTTCGTCAATCTCGATTCCCGCCTCGTGTCCGAAGGTTCGGTTCTTGTCGACCGCCTTGCCGGCCATCTGCAACGCGCCGGCATTCCGGCGTCGTCGATCTGCTTTGAAATCTCCGAACGCTTCGACAACGATACCCTGCCGGACTTCGCCGATCTCGTGCGCAAGCTGCGCCTTGCCGGCTTCAAGCTCGCCATCGACGATTTCGGCGTGGGCCATAACGGCCTGAAGCTGCTGTGCGATCACCCGGTGGATTACCTCAAGATCGACCGGCATTTCATTTCCGGCATGGAGGCCGATGCGCGCAAGCGCCATCTCGTGCGCCACACCGTCAATGCCGCCCATGTGCTGGGCACCCGCGTCATCGCGGAAGGCGTGGAGACGGAGGCGGAGTTCATCGCCTGCCGCGACGCCGGCTGCGATCTCGTGCAGGGCTGGTTCATCTCGCGGCCGGTGACCGACTTTTCGGCGCTGAGCCCGGTCTATCCGCAGGTCGACCGCGCCGGCGGCATCCGCCGCAACTCCCGCACGCTCGACAGCATCCTCATCCGCCGCGAGATCGAGCATGTCGCGGTGCTGCGCGAGAATGAAAGCCTGGAATCCGTCTTCGAGTTTTTCCGGCGCGATCCCAAGCGCACCTTCTTCCCCGTGCTGAACGCCAATGACGAGCCGCGCGGCATCGTGCACGAATATCATGTGAAGGAGCTGAGCTATCATCCCTTCGGCCGCGATCTCCTGAAGAACAAGCTCTACCAGAAGGGCCTCTCGCATTTCGTCACGACGGCGCCGATTGCCGATCTCGACACGCCGGCCGAACAGCTGCTCGACGTGTTCACCGGCATGGGCGGCAACGAATGCGTCATCCTGACCGAGCGCATGCGCTATGCCGGCATCCTCTCGGCATCGTCGCTCATCAAGATCATCAACGAGAAGCGCCTGAAGACGGCGGAAGACCAGAACCCGCTGACCGGGCTGCCGGGCAATCGCTCGATCCGCGATTACCTTCAGGACAAGGCGCTCGACGGCGATCAGCTGCGCTGCCTGTGCTACTTCGACTTCGACAATTTCAAACCGTTCAACGATCACTACGGCTTCCACAAGGGCGATATGGCGCTCTCGCTCTTCGCCTCGCTGCTGCGCCGGGAATTCGTCGGCGACGATGCCTTCATCGGCCATGTCGGCGGCGACGATTTCTTCGCCGGCGTTTCCGGCCGGCCCGTCGCCGACGTGCGCATCATCCTGGAACGCCTGCTTGCCGATTTCAGCCGCGAGGTGCGCCTGTGTTACTCGCCGGAAGACCAGCTCGCCGGCGAAATCCGCGGCCATGACCGCGCGGGGCAGGCGGCGCGTTTCCCGCTCATGCGCTGCTCGGCCGTCGTGCTCGTCGTGCCTGAAGGCGAGATCATCAGCGATGCCGGGCAGATCAGCAGCCGGATCGCCACGCTGAAAGCCGATGCCAAGGCCAGCGCCGTAGGGCTCGTGCTGGCGTCGACATCCGCCCACGACGAGCCTTTGGCCGGCACTGAGATTTCGTTGCCTTCCTGAAGCTCTGCGAAAACATGCGCAAACCGGGGCAAGCGATTCAAAGGATTCACGCTTTCGGCTAGAATCGCTGCAACAAGGAAGACAGCGCAAACGACCGGGAGGTTTCCATGCCCCATCCAAATTCCATGCTCCATGTCGGCCTGAACGGCTTCGGCGGGCCGGAGGCCATGACCGTGACGGAAGGCCCGGTGCCGCAGCCGAAGGACGGCGAAATCCTCGTGCGCGTCGCGGCGGCCGGCATCAACCGGCCGGACGTGCTCCAGCGCAAGGGCGAGTACCCGCCGCCGCCGGATGCAAGCCCCATCCTCGGCCTGGAGATCGCCGGCGAGGTCGTGGCGGTCGGCAGGGACGTGAAGGGTTACGCGCCGGGTGACATGGTCTGTGCGCTCGCCAATGGCGGCGGCTACGCGCAATACTGCGTGGTGCCCGCCGGCCAGGCCCTGCCGTTCCCGAAAGGCTACGATGCGGTGAAGGCCGCGGCGCTGCCGGAGACCTTCTTCACCGTCTGGGCGAACCTCTTCATGATGGCCGGGCTGAAGAAGGGCGAGAGCGTGCTCATCCACGGCGGCTCCAGCGGCATCGGCACGACGGCGATCCAGCTCGCATCCGCGCTTGGCGCGCGCGTCTTCGCGACGGCCGGATCTGCCGAAAAATGCGAGGCCTGCCTTGGCCTCGGCGCAAGCCGCGCCATCAACTATCGCGAAGAGGATTTCGTCGCGGTTATCGCGCAGGAGACGGGCAACGCCGGCGTCGACGTCGTTCTCGACATGATCGGTGCCGCCTATTTCGAGCGGAACCTGAAGTCGCTCGCCCGCGACGGGCGCCTGTCGATGATCGCCTTCCTCGGCGGCGCCGTGGCCGAAAAGGTCAACCTCGTCCCCATCATGACGCGCCGCCTGCATGTCACCGGCTCGGCCATGCGGCCGCGCACGGCGGCGGAAAAGCAGGAGATCCGCGACGCGCTCCTGGCCACGGCCTGGCCGCTTCTGGAAGCCGGGCGCGTCACCCCGGTCATCCATGCCGTCATGCCGTTCGACAAGGTTGCGGACGCGCACCGGATGATGGAAGAGGGCGATCACATCGGCAAGATCGTGCTGACCTTCTGACGGTTACGATTGCGCCCGCTCGATGCGGTCGCGGCCGAGATGTTTGGCGCGATAGAGCGCCCGGTCAGCCCGTTCGAACAGGTCGTCGGCTGCGTTGCCGCAATATTCGGCGACCCCTGCCGACATCGTATAGGTGCAGTCGAGGCCGGGCTGTGGCTCCTCGCGCGGCAGGTGGCGGCGCAGCCGCTCCATCGCGGCCGTCGCCTCGCCGAGGCTCGTGTCGGGCATCAGCACAAGGAACTCCTCGCCGCCGACGCGGGCGAGCA
This sequence comes from Shinella sp. AETb1-6, assembly GCF_009826875.1. Classification (NCBI taxonomy): domain Bacteria; kingdom Pseudomonadati; phylum Pseudomonadota; class Alphaproteobacteria; order Hyphomicrobiales; family Rhizobiaceae; genus Shinella; species Shinella sp. AETb1-6. The sequence continues at coordinate 272,756 of NZ_WUMM01000004.1, forward strand.
TATCGCCGCCGCGCAGGTGCTGCCGGCCGGTGGCCGCGAAATGGCGCAGTACGTCGTCGCCGCGCGCATGGCCGTAGCGGTCGTTGATCGATTTGAAATGATCGAGATCGATGAGCGCGAGCGACAGTGCCGTGCAGTTGTGGAAGGCGTGCTGCATGGCGGCATCCAGCCGCTCCATCGCCGCGCGGCGGTTGAAGAGGCCCGTCAGCGGGTCCGTATCCGCCGCATGCCGCGCCGCCTCGTGCGCGCGCTGCAGCACCTGCTCGTGCGATTTCAGCAGCGTAATATCCGTGAAGACGTGCCACAGCCAGCCGCCCGGAAGCAGCGTCTCGTCCGCCTGAAGCCAGCGCTCGTCGCTGGTCTCGATCTCGAAGACACGTTGCGGGCTGCTGCGCCGCTTCAGCCGGGCCATGGCCAGAAAGTCCTCGATCGGGGCTTCCATTTTCGGGCCGACCCGCTCCAGATGACAGTGGCGCATGATGTCGGCGAAGGTGCGCGCGCCGGGCTGCACGTCGAACAGCAGCTTGAAGGCGGTCGAGCCGTAGGACAGTTCGTCATCCGGCGAAAACAGCGCGAAGGCCACGCCGGAGGCCTCCAGCCCGGAGAGGATCAGACCCGTCGTCGTGCTGTCACGCAGCAGGGACGGCGGAAGAATCGTCTCCAGCGGCATCTCGCCATGCTCGATCCATCCTTGCCGGCTGTTTTCGCTCATCTTTTCCTCCAGCGACAGAATCGCCGCCCGCCGGTGACGATAGCGGCGCTTTGCACCGGAAGCGAGCAATGTCGTGATTGCGCCGCGCGTTTGTCGTTAATACGCTATGAACTTCAGCCTCTCCTGATCCATTCCGGCACGAAAACCGCTCAGATGCCGATACGGCCGATGGCGGGGATCTTGATGGCCGGGCGCATCAGGTCGACGCCCGCGACGAGGCCCATGATGTGGAGCTCCAGGCCGCTGCGCAGGCCGGCGGAAACCCCGAGCAGGCCGTAGAGCGTGGCATGAACGTCCCTGCCGTCCGCGTCGAGCGCAAACAACTTCCCCTCGGGCAGGTAGTCGCGCCCCACCGCGTCCGGCGGCAGCACCACGCCGAGTTCCGGCACGGAGCGCAGCACATGCGCGACGAAGGTGTTGGAGTTCGGCCCCGGCCAGATGCGGTAGGCGCCGGGCGTCGCATAGGGATAGTCGGCGATCGCCTTCTCGATCTTCGGGATCAGCCGCGCGGCCTCGTCGCCGCTGACGGACACCACGACGCGCGGCGTGTTGGAATACCAGTAGGCATCGGGCGCATAGCCGTTCTTGCGCACGGGCGTGCCCCAGCCGACCTTGTCATAGCGGTTGTAGCCGGCCGCGTTCGCCTCCTTGGTGACGATCCAGGCGTGGCTGGCGACTGCACCCTTCATGCCGCCCGTGGCAGCGGAGAAGATGTGGATCGTCGCCTGCGGCGTGTCCTTCGCGGCGGGCAGGATGCCGGCGGACTTCCAGTTGGCCTCGCGCCAGCTGTGCGGCCGGTCCTTGATGTACCAGTAGCCTGCCGAGGCGAGCGCCGGCATGAGATAGATGACCAGGAACAGGACCAGGACGTTCCTCAGAAGTTTCATGCGGGGCATCTCCGAAAATCGCGTGTGCGCAACCGTGTTTTCGGATAATACCGCACCGGAAACCGGAAATTTGAGGGCATCATCATGGCAAACCCCGTCCTTGTCGAAGTCACGCGCGGCAATCTTGTCGAAAGCCGCCATCGCGGCATGGTCGTCGTGGTCGACGGCGATGGCAAGGTGGTGTTTTCGCAGGGCGATGTCGAGGCCGGTGTCTTCCCGCGCTCGGCCTGCAAGGCCATGCAGGCGCTGCCGCTCATCGAGAGCGGTGCGGCCGATGCCCATGCCTTCGGCAACCAGGAACTGGCGCTCGCCTGCTCCTCGCATAACGGCGAGGCGGCCCATGCGCGCCTTGCCGGCACGATGCTGGCGGCGGCCGGCGTGGATGAAAGCGTGCTGGAATGCGGCGCGCACTGGTCCTTCGAGCAGCCCGTGCTGATCAACCAGGCGCGCCTGCTCGACCGGCCGAGCGCCCTGCACAACAACTGCTCGGGCAAACATGCCGGCTTCGTCTGCGCCGCCTGCCACACCGGCAAGGACCTCGAAGGCTATGTGCGCTACGAGCATCCGGTGCAGGCCGAAATCCGCGGCGTCATGGAAAGCCTGACGGGGGCCGCACTCGCGGTCGACAATTGCGGCGTCGACGGCTGCTCCATCCCCACCTATGCCGTGCCGCTGAAGAGCCTCGCGCACGGCTTCGCGAAGATGGCGACGGGCACGGGCCTTGCGCCCGAACGCGCCAAGGCCTCGCGCCGGCTGATCGAGGCGTGCATGGCCGAACCCTTCTTCGTCGCCGGCACGGGCCGCGCCTGCACGCGTCTCATGGAAACCGCGCCCGGCCGCATCTTCGCCAAGACGGGCGCCGAGGGCGTGTTCTGCGCCGCCATTCCCGAACAGGGCGTCGCGATCGCGCTCAAATGCGAGGACGGCACGACGCGCGCCGCCGAAAGCATGGTCGCCGCCACGCTCGCCCGCTTCTTCACCGAGGAGCCCGATATCCACGCCGCGCTGATGGCGCAGGCCAATCGCTCCATGTCGAACTGGAACCGCATCCATGTCGGCGATATCCGCGTGACGGACGCGCTGGTCGCCTGATCAGGCCTCGATGACCTCGACGCCCATATCGCGATAGGGCGCCAGCACGTCAGAAGACAGTCCGGCCGGCACGATGAGGCCGCTGGCCGCAGCGAGCGGCATGATCTTCCATGGCGAGGCGAGGCCGAGTTTTTCCCGGGTCAGCAGCACGAAGGTCGCGGCCGCGTTTTCCGCGACGCTGCGCTTCGTCGCGGCTTCCTCCATGTCGCCGGTGGTGAGGCCGTGGCTCGGATGGGCGGCGGTGACGCCCATGAAATAGAGATCCGCCTTCAGGCCGCGAATGGTCTCGAGCGCCTGTGCCCCCATTGCCACCATCGAATGTTTGTAGAGCCGGCCGCCGACGAGCACGACATCCGCGCTCGGGTGGCGTTCGAGCTCGCAGGCGATGGTCGGGCTGTGCGTGACCACCGTGAAGGCGAAACAGCGGGGCAGGGCGCGGGCGAGTGCCGCGGTCGTCGTGCCGCCATCGAGAAAGATCACCTGTCCCGGTTCGATCATCGCGGCCGCGCGGGCGCCGAGCGCGGCCTTCTCGTCTGTCGCAAGCGATTGGCGGGCCGCAAAATCGGGCAGCGGCGGCGAGAGCGGCAGCGCTCCGCCATGCACCCGCTTCAGCAGGCCTTCCGCCGCCATGTCCCGCAGGTCCCGCCTGATCGTGTCCTCCGAGAGGTCCAGTTCCGTGGCAAGCGTCTTGGCGATAATCTCGCCGTCGCGGTTCAGCCTCTCGACGATCATGGCTCTTCGCTGGCTTGTCAGCATGTTCGCGCTCCATCTTGACTCTGCATGAAATTACACGAATATGCATGAAGTATCCAGAAAATTCCGGATATTTCATGCATTATTGTGAGGAGTACGACATGCTGATCCTGATCGCCGGCCCCTATCGCTCGGGCACGGGAGACGACCCGCAAAAGATGGCGGAGAACCTGAAGCGGCTGGAGGCGCCGTCCTATGCGCTGTTCAAGGCGGGACATGTGCCGATGATCGGCGAATGGGTGGCGCTGCCCGTCTGGCATGCGGCAGGCGGCGAAACGATCGGTGATGCGTTGCACGAAGAGATCTTCTATCCCGTAGCCCATCGCCTGCTTGAACTGTGCGAAGGTGTTCTGCGATTGCCAGGCGCCTCGAAGGGGGCGGATAACGATGTGCGCATCGCGCAGGCGCGCGGCATCCCGGTCTGGTACCGACTGGAGGACGTGCCGGGCTGCGCTGCCGCATAAATTAATGCAGCCGCATGTCGGGAATGGGCCCGCCGTCACGTCCTTGTGGCATGACGGGGTGACCGTGCCCCGCCGCGCAACCAACAAGGAGGACATCCATGCGCATGATCTTCGTCAACCTGCCCGTCAAGGACCTGGCCGCCACGCGCCGCTTCTTCGGCGCGCTCGGCTTTTCCTTCAACGAACAGTACAGCGACGACACGGCCATCTGCATGGTCGTGGACGAGAACATCTACGTCATGCACCTGACGGAGGAGAAGTTCGCCCAGTTCGTGACCGGCAAGGTCGGCGACCCCGAACAGCAGACGCAGGTCCTGACCTGCCTTTCGGCCTCCAGCCGACAGGAGGTCGATGACCTCAAGGCCAAGGCGCTTGCCGCCGGCGGCCGCGAATGGAAGCCGAACATGGAGTTCGGGCCGATGTACGGCTGCTCGTTCCAGGATATCAGCGGCAATGTCTGGGAGATCATGTACATGGACCAGGCCGGCGGCTGAGCCCACATCGTTGAAAGCAAAAGGCCTGCGCCGGAAACGACGCAGGCCTTTGCATATCCGCGTATCAGGCCGAGCGCCTGCCGCAGTCCTCCGCCATGTCGCGCGCGCGAAACAGGCCGAAGGGCAGGTCGCCCAGGGCGCGGCCGTCCATCGCGCTGATATCGGGATGGGACAGCGGGTCTCGCGCCCAGACAGGCGTGTCCGACCCGTCGGCATCGGACCTGAACATATTCGCCAGCCTGGAGAAAATCTTGAACATTGCCTTCTCCTCGCGATGCGTTACCATTGATGATGGCTGATAATCGCGCCGGAACGCCAAAGCTGCAATCGAGTAGTTCGGGACAAGATTATAGAAAATCTATATGAAGAACCTCAACCAGGTGCATCTGAACGGCCTGCGGGCGCTTGAAGCGGTGGGGCGGCTCGGTTCGCTTCAGGCGGCAGCCGATGAGCTCGGCGTCACGGTCGGCGCCGTCAGCCAGCAGGTCATCAGGGCAGAGGAGCAGCTGGGCCGCCCGATCTTCGACCGTACCGCGCGCGGGCTGCGCGAGACGGCGTTCGGCGGGCCGTTTCTGGCCACGTTGTCGGCGGGCTTTCGCCAGTTGTCCGAAGCGGTCGCCACCACGCGGCGCAGCGACGATGCGATCCTGACCATTTCCGTCGCGCCGATCTTCGCCTCCCGCTGGCTCATCCACCGGATCGACCGCTTCGCCGCCCTTCATCCGGATATCAGCCTGCGCATCGAGGCGACCACAATGCTGGTGGATCTCGCCCGTTCCGATGTCGACCTGTGCATTCGCGTCGGGCCGGGCGGCTGGCCGGATGTGAAGACGGACTATTTCCTGCCGCAGGTGCTGTTTCCGGTCTGCGCGCCGGCGCTGGCGGAGAAGATCAGGACGCCGAAGGACCTTTCAAAGCAACCGGCAGTCGTCGATGGCAACGAGGCCTTCACCTGGGAGCGCTGGCTGGAGGCCGCGGGCCTCGACGTGCCGCCGCCCCGGGCGCGGCATGTCTTTTCCGATGCGTCGCTCTGCCTCGATGCCGCCATGGCGGGGCAGGGGGTGCTGCTCGCCTTTCCCGTCCTCGCCTCATGGGCGCTGCGCGAGGGGCGGCTGGTCGCGCCGTTCCCCATCCGGGTGGAAACCGGCATGGGCTACTATTTCGTGACCGCCCCGGGCGTGCCGGAGCCGCGCAAGGTCACCGTCTTCAAGCAATGGCTGCGTGCCGCCATGGCGGAGGATGCGGACGGCTTTTCCGGCGCCGTCATTCCAGCTCGCCGCTCCGCGTCTCCATCATCGCCTTGAAGGCCGGCCGCGCCTGGCAGCGTGCGAGCCATGCCTTCACATTCGGCGCGGCGTCGAACAGCGCCGGCTGGCCCATCGCATAGCGGAAGACCTCCGCAAGGTTGAGGTCCGCCACGGTGAAGCGGTCGCCGACGACGTGGCCCGTCGCGGCAAGATGCTGGTCGAGCCTCTTGAAGCCGCGCGCCAGCGCTTCCGAGGCCTTGGCGATGACGCTGCGGCCTTCCTCGCTGTCCTGAATGCCGGTATCGAAGGCCAGCACGATCTTCACCGCATGCGGCTCCACTTCGGTGGCCGCCCACATCGTCCATTGCAGCATCTCGGCCTCTTCGGTCACGGTCCGGCCGGAGAGCGGGCCGCCATGCTTGCGGGCGAGATAGAGATTGATGGCAAGCGATTCCGTCATGACGAAACCGCCGTCGTCGATGCAGGGAATGAGACCGGTCGGATTGACGGAAAGGAAGTCCGGCGACTTGGTGTTGAGCGGCGCATCCGCCGCATAGGGCTCTGCGACACGCCGCGCCTGCATGACGGGGACGGAGACGAAGGGCAGGCCGAGTTCGCCGGCGAGCCAGTAGTTGCGCGAGGCGCGCGAGCGGTAGACGCCGTAGATGGTCAGCATGGGCCCTCCTGGTAACGTTGGTTTGCGCGAGAACGAGGCGTTCCCTTCGCCGCCGTCTGGAACGATGATGCGGCGATATCGATCCTGCCGCACCATAGGCGAGGGGCGGGTGCCGGAGTAGCGTGCGGGCCTGATCGATCCATGAATTGTGGTGATGGCTGCCCGCTTTGTCGCATTGACCTTGCCCTGGCGCGGGGTTAAGGCCGAAGGATCCGCCGTCGCGGATGGAGACGAACGATGACGGGACGCATGACACGCTTTGCTGTCTGCCTGCGCATTCTCTGCGCAGTCGCCCTGCTGTTCGTCGGCTTCGCCCATCAGCCGGCGACGGCCGGAAAGCCCAGCGTCCTCGAACTTGCCGACTATGTCCTGCCCGATGGCAGCATGGCCGATCTGTGCATCGGCAACATTGTGGACGGCAAGGCGAAGCATGCCGGCCCCGTCAAATGCGAGGCCTGCCGCATCGGCGGCGCCATGCTGATGCCCGAGCCGGCCGATCTTGCCGGCGTGGCGCTGGCCTATCGGGTCGTCGCCGCTCGGCCCCTCGTGGCCGAGGCGCTGCATTCCAGGCGTGATCGCCCCGGCGCGCCGCCCCGCGCACCACCCTTCCTGTCCGCCTGATGATCCGCCCGCGTGCCGGCCTTCGCCGTCGCGCGTCGCAACCGGCCTGACAGGGCCATTCTACCCGCACGGTATCGACTGCCGGCCATGGCCGCCGTTGCGGGCCCCCATTCCGATCCTGAACTGACAAAGGACACGCTCATGAAACGCATCCTCGCAACCGTCGCCGCCCTCGCCCTTTCGGCAGGCGTCGCCTTCGCCCATGATTACAAGCTCGGCAACCTGGAAATCCATCACCCGGCATCCAAGGCCACGCTGCCCGGCCAGCCTGTCGGCGGCGGCTTCCTGACCGTCACCAACAATGGCAGCGAGGCCGACCGCCTCGTCTCCATCACCGCGCCCGAGGTGTCGGATGACGTGCAGATGCACGAAATGGCCGTCGAGAACGACGTGATGAAGATGCGCCAGCTGACCGATGGCATCGAGATCCCGGCCGGCGCCACCGTCGCGCTCAAGTCCGGCGGCCTGCATGTGATGTTCATGAGCATCAAGCGCCCCTTCAAGGAGGGCGAGAGCTTCAAGGCGACGTTGAATTTCGAGAAGGCCGGCGCGGTCGACGTCGACTTCAAGGTGGAGGCCGCCAAGCCCGGTTCGGGTGCGGGCGAGGGGCACAACCACGGCGGCTGAGCCGCGCGATGAAGGCGGACGAGGGGGCGGCCCGGACGCTACCCCCTCGTCCCATGCGTCTCTTTGTTCGGGCAGAAAAAGAGACGCAACCGAAACGGGCTCAGCCCGTCCTGTTCCGTTCGATCGTCAGGTGCGGATAGCTTTCTGACGCCGTCGCAAGGTCGTCCGTCGTGCGCTCGTTCCAGCGGAAGCCGGCGATGGCGGCGGTTCGGGTTTCCTCGAAGATGTTGCCGGAGATCAGCGCCGAGCCCGCGCCCTCCACCACGCTCACGGCGCAGCCGATCGGGCTGTTGCGCACGAGGTTTCCGTTCACGACGAGGCCGCGCATATAGGGCCCCCAGCCGAGCGCCAGCCCCCATTTCGGTGCGTTTTCCACGGTGTTTCCGGACAGGACCGTATCGGCCTCCACCGCGATGCCGAAGCCGAAGCCCGCGCCGTCGTGGATATAGGGCCCGTCGAGCTTCAGGTTGCGCACGACATTTCCGGTGACGGTGGCAAGCCGCCCGCCCTCGTTGAAATTGACGATGAGGATGCCGTTGGCCGCGCCGTCGATCAGGTTGCCGTTGACGATGGCGCCGGTGAAGCCGAATTCCGAATAGATCGCCGTCTCGCCGCTATCGAGGCAGGTATTGCCCGATATCTGCACGTTCGAGCCCGCATTGGCGCGGATTGCCGAGAAGGCGCAACCGGAGACATGGTTGTTGGTGATCATCACGTCGTCGGCGCGGAAGATATTGATGCCGTTGCCATATTGGCCGGTGCCGCCGCGCGTGGCGGAAATGCGGGCGATGCGGTTGCCCGAGACGATGCTGCCGTCGCGGCCGGCCTGCCAGCGGTGGATGAGGATGCCGCCATTGCCGCAGTCGAAGACGTGGTTGCCGGTGACCGAAAGCGTCTGGCTTTCGACCGCATGGATCGCATGGTCGGCCGCGCCGGAAATGCGGCTGCGTTCGATGCGCCCGCCCGAGCGCTCCATGTAGATCGCGCTCTTGGCCGAGCCCTGGATTTCGCAGTTCTCGATGGTGACATCAGCGACGGCGGAGACGTTGAGCAGACCCTGCACGGTGTCGTCTAGCCAGCGGTTCGCCCCGTCGATGACGAGATTGGCAAGCTCGATGCGGGTGGCGCCATCGGCGGCGAAGAGGTGGCCGTCGCCGCCATAGACGATGCGGGTGGCGCCGGGTACGCCGGTCAGCCGCGTGTTGTCGGGCAGGGTCAGATTGGAGATCACATAGTCGCCGGGCGGCAGGAACACCGGCATGTTCTTCGCCGCCGCCTCCTTCAGCAGCTTGGCGAAGGCCTTGCTCTTGCGGTCGCCCGCGCCGGGGCGAATGCCATGCGCGGCCGCGTCGATGCTGCCCCTCAGGTCGACATCCAGGACCGGGACGCGCTGCGTCTGCGCGCGGGCGCCCGTCGCGGCGCCGGCCGCTCCCAGCGCAAGACCCGACAGAAATGACCTTCTGGTAACCATCACAGCTCCTTTGCCGACGTGCTGCAGGAAGCGTGCCAGATGGATTTGTGTCGAAACGGCACAGGCGGCTTTTCCGCCAGCGTGGGTTGTCATGCTTCCCGAAATGCGCCGGATGCGCGGTATTTCGCCGGTTTCGTTCAGGATTGGATAACGAGTCGAGGTGTACGATTTCCCGGTTGTGTGAGAGGAGGCGGCGACAATGCGCATCCTCGCGTTCGGGAATGCAAGGGTTCATGTCGACGCAACTGTCTCACCTTGGCAACGATGAAGCCGACGCGACGGCCCGGCTGATGTCGGCCAGCGAACGCCTGATGGCCGAGGCGGCCCGGTTGTTTCCGCTGGCTGCGGCGCAGAGCGAGCGCACCATCTGGCTCGAAGCCATGATCGACGAGGTGCCGGACTACCTCTATTTCAAGGACCTGTCCTGTCGCTTCGTCGTCGCCAACCGCGCGATCACCGCCGACAACGGGCGCGAGAGCCTGGTGGGCCTCTCCGATTTCGAACTCCACCCCGAGGCCACGGCCCGTCATTTCTTCAACACCGAGCAGGAGATCATCCGCACCGGCCGGCCCATGCTCGACATGGAGGACCAGATCCGCGATGCCGCCGGCAACCTGAAATGGATGCTCTCCTCCAAGCTGCCGGTGCGCAACGGCAACGGCGAGGTGATCGGCATCGTCGGCACGGCGCGCGACATTACCGAGCGCAAGCTGGCGGAAAGCCTGCATCGCGGACAGGCGGATCTTCTCAAGATGATCGCGCTCGGCGAACCGCTGACCGATGTCTTCTCCGCCCTTATCCTCCTGATCGAGGCGCATGTGCCCGACGTGATCGGATCGATCCTGCGGCTGTCGCCGGATGGCCGGCATATCGTCAACGGGGCCGCGCCCAATCTCGATGCCGGCTATTGCAGGCTGATCGAAGGGCTGGAGATCGGCCCGACCGTGGGCTCGTGCGGAACCGCCATGTGGCGTGGCGAACCGGTCATCGTCGCCGATATCGAGACCGATCCCCTCTGGGCCGATTTCAGGCACCTCGCGCTGGGCATCGCTTCCCGCGCCTGCTGGTCCTGGCCCATCCGCTCCTATCAGGGCAGGGTGCTCGGCACCTTCGCGCTCTATAGCCGCGAAACCGGCGAGCCGTCGGCCGAATGCACGAAACTCGTCGGCATGGCGACCCACATCGCCGGCATCGCCATCGAGCGCAAGGAAGCCGAAGACAGCATCCAGTACATGGCGCATCACGACACGCTGACCGGCCTTCCGAACCGCAGCATGCTGGACGAGCGCGTGGCCTCCGCCATCGAGGCGGCCGACGATCGCGGCGGCTCCATGACGCTCGCCTTCATCGACCTCGACAACTTCAAGCTGGTCAATGACAGCCTCGGCCACCACGCGGGTGATGAACTCTTGAAGATCGTGGCGGCGCGCATGCAGGGCTGTATCCGCGCAAGCGACAGCATCGTGCGCCTGGGCGGCGACGAGTTCGTCATCCTCATCAGCGGGGCGATGCGCCGTGGCGAGGCGGTCGAGGACCGGCTGCGCTCCGTGCGTGAGGCCGTGGCCGAGCCCGTCGAGATCGACGGCCGGTCGTTCCAGGTGACATGCAGCATGGGTGTCGCCGTCTACCCCGAACACGGCCGCAATGTCAGCGAGCTGCTGGCGCGCGCCGACATGGCCATGTACCGCGCCAAGGAGATCGGCCGCGACGCGGTGCAGGTCTTCACCTTCGAGCTTGCCGACCGCGCCCACGAGAAGCTGGAGCGGCAGGAGGAGCTGCGCCGCGCGCTCGCCCAGACCGAATTCTTCCTCCAGTACCAGCCGCAGATGGACCTCGTGACCGGCCGCATCTTCGCCGTCGAGGCGCTGATCCGCTGGCGCCATCCCGAACGTGGCATCGTCTCGCCGGGCGAGTTCATTCCGCTTGCCGAGGAAACCGGCCTCATCGGCCCGATCGGCGACTGGACGCTGCGCACCGCCTGCCGGCAGAACAAGGCCTGGCAGCTGTCCGGCCTGCCGCCCATCGTCGTCAGCGTCAACGTCTCCGCTCGCCAGTTTCAGGAACGCGACTGGGTCGAGCGCGTCGCGGCAGCCCTTGAGGAAAGCGGTCTGGAGGCACGCTACCTGGAGCTGGAGCTGACCGAGAGCCTCATCATGGAGGATGTGCAGCAGGCGGTGGAGACCATGCACCGGCTGGAGCAGCTCGGCGTTCACCTGGCCATCGACGATTTCGGCACGGGTTATTCCAGCCTCAGCTCGCTCAAGCGCTTTCCCGTGGGCCGTCTCAAGATCGACCGTTCCTTCGTGCAGGACCTGCCCGGCGACAGCGACGATGCCGCCATCGCCACGGCCGTCATCTCGCTCGGGCACTTGCTGCAGCTGCGCGTCATCGCCGAGGGCGTGGAAACGCGCGAGCAGCTGGATTTCCTGCGCGAGGCCGGCTGCGACGAGATCCAGGGTTATCACATCAGCCGCCCCATCGATGCGATGGCCCTCCAGGCCCTTCTCTGCCTGTCGGAGTGCTGATGCGGGCCGGCATCGCGGCGGTCGCCCCTTGACATTGCCGTGGCGGCGCCAACGTTACCTGGCATGAAGCCCGATCAGCTCCTCCGCCCGGCCCCCGCCGGCCTCTATTGCCCCGCCGGCGATTTCTATATCGACCCCGTCCGGCCGGTGGCGCGCGCGCTGGTCACCCATGGCCATTCGGACCATGCCCGTGCCGGCCACGGCGCCGTGCTCGCCACGCAGGAAACGCTCGACATCATGGAAATCCGCTACGGCGTGGATTTCTGCGGCACCCGCCAGTCCGCCGCCTTCGGCGAGCGCATCGGGGTCAACGGCGTCACCGTCTCCTTCCATCCGGCCGGCCATGTGCTCGGCTCGGCCCAGATCGCCGTGGAGAAGGACGGCCTGCGCATCGTCGCGTCGGGTGATTACAAGCGCGGGGTCGACCCCACCTGCGCGGCCTATGAGCCGGTGCCCTGCGATATCTTCATCACCGAGGCGACCTTCGGGCTGCCGGTCTTCCACCATCCAGATCCGAAGGCGGAGATGGGAAAGCTCATCACCTCGCTCCGGCAGTTTCCCGAGCGCAGCCATCTCGTCGGCGCCTATTCGCTCGGCAAGTCGCAACGCGTCATCCGCCTCTTGCGCGACTGCGGCTACGATGCCCCAATCTATATCCACGGATCGCTCGCCAGGCTCTGCGATTACTATGTCAGCCGCGGCATCGAACTCGGCGACCTGCGCCCGGCGACCGTCGAGAAGGGCGACAAGACGGATTTCCGCGGCGCCGTCATCGTCGGACCGCCCTCGGCCTTCGCCGACCGATGGGCGCGCCGCTTCAACGAACCGCTCATCGCCTTCGCCTCCGGCTGGATGATGGTGCGCCAGCGTGCCAAACAGGGCGGCGTCGAGTTGCCGCTCGTCATCTCCGACCATTGCGACTGGCCGGAACTGACCGAGACGATCCGTGAACTCGCGCCGCAGGAAGTATGGGTCACCCACGGCCGCGAGGAGGCGCTGGTGCGCTGGTGCGAACTCGCCGGCCTGCCGGCACGGCCGCTGCATCTGGTGGGCTATGAGGACGAGGGGGATTGATGGTGGGAGGCCTTTCCCGAAGGCGCGGTGCGGCCTTTCCCTTCTCCCCGGTGGGGAGAAGGTGGCCCGAAGGGTCGGATGAGGGGGCCTGCGCGACCCTCACCGTCAGTGCAACCCCCTCATCCCGCTGCCGCGACCTTCTCCCCGTGGGGGAGAAGGGGCAAGAAGCGCAGGCTCGGGCGATAGACGACGGTTTCGAAAAAAAGGTCTCGCGGGGCGGGTTCATCGTGGAGTTGCGCCCATGAAAGCCTTCTCCACCCTTCTCGACCGCCTTGTCCTCACCCCGTCGCGCAACGGCAAGCTGAAGCTGCTGGCGGACTACTTCCGCGATACGCCGGACCCTGATCGCGGCTATGGCCTTGCCGCCATCGCCGGCACGCTCGACCTGAAGAGCGTCAAGCCGGCGCTGCTGCGCGAACTGGTGCTCGAACGCATGGACGCGGTGCTGTTTCGCTATTCCTACGACTATGTCGGCGATCTTGCCGAGACCATCGCGCTGGTCTGGGACCAGGAGCGCAAGGAGCGTGTGCCCGATGAGGCCGAGCCGAGCCTGAGCGCCGTCGTCACCCGCATGAACGCGCTCGGCCGCACGGAGGTGCGCGGCGCGGTGCGCGATCTGCTCGACCGGCTCGATCCCTCAGGCCGCTTCGCCTTCCTGAAGCTCGCCACCGGTGCCCTGCGCATCGGCGTCTCGGCGCGTCTCGCCAAGCAGGCGCTCGCCGAATTCTCCGGCATGGACGTGACCGAGATCGAGACGCTGTGGCACGGGCTGGAGCCGCCCTACGAGCCGCTGTTCGCCTGGCTGGAGGGCAGGGCGGAGCGCCCGGTTCTGGCCACGCCGGCGATCTTCCATTCCGTCATGCTGGCCAATCCGGTGGGGGACGGCGATCTCGTCAATCTCGACCCCGCCGATTTCGCCGCCGAATGGAAATGGGACGGCATCCGCGTGCAGATGTCGTCATCAGGCGCGACGCGGCGGCTCTATTCCCGCTCCGGCGACGATATCTCCGCCGCCTTCCCGGATGTGCTCGACGCCATGAATTTCGAGGGCGTGGTGGACGGCGAGCTGTTGGTCGGCGGCACGGCGCGCATGAACAGCCCCACGCGTACTTTCTCCGATCTCCAGCAGCGGCTGAACCGCAAGACGGTCAACACGAAGATGCTGGAGGACTATCCCGCCTTCGTGCGCGCCTATGACGTTCTGTTCGAAGGCGAGGTGGATGTGCGCCCGGCCGCCTTCACCGAACGCCGGAAGCGACTGGCCGGCCTCATCGACAAGACCCCGCACGACCGCTTCGACCTCTCGCCGCTCGTGCCCTTCGCGACGTGGGAGGAACTGGAGGCCATCCGCCGCGATCCGCCCGATCCGGTCATCGAGGGCGTGATGATCAAGCGCCTCGACAGCCCCTACCAGGCCGGCCGCATGAAGGGCCCGTGGTTCAAGTGGAAGCGCGATCCGTTCAACATAGATGCCGTCATGATGTATGCGCAGCGCGGCCATGGCAAACGCTCGAGCTACTATTCGGATTTCACCTTCGGCGTCTGGACGGAAGGTCCTGACGGCGATGTGCTGGTGCCGGTCGGAAAAGCCTATTTCGGCTTCACCGATGCCGAACTCGAAGTGCTCGACCGCTTCGTGCGCAACAACACGACCGAGCGCTTCGGCCCCGTGCGCGCCGTGCGTGCCGAACCCGCCCACGGCTTCGTGCTGGAAGTGGCCTTCGAAGGCATCAACCGCTCGAACCGCCACAAATCCGGCGTCGCCATGCGCTTCCCCCGCATCGCCCGGCTCAGGCAGGACAAGCTGCCCGCCGATGCCGACCGGCTGGAGACGCTGATGGCGATGATCGATGCGCGGGAAGATACCCGCTAGTTGAGGCCGTAGGCTGTCATGGCGTAAATGAAATATGTGAGAGGCACCAGTATACCGCCGAGGAAGACGCCAACAGAAACGTTGTATCTGCGCCCAATAAATATTGCCAATGTCGCGGGCGCCGTAATGACGAGCAGTAAGTACAGGACAACAAGATTAACCGGCAGTGTCTTGCTAAAGCCGTTGACTATTGTCCAGGCATAGAGCCAGAACGCTACCCCCATGAGAAGCCAAATCACGCCGGCAAGCAACAACCCGTATTTGCGGTAGACTCTTAGCGATTCCGGAAGCGTCGCTGCCAATCCCAAAGCAGATATGACCCATATTGATATCTCCATACTACAGCCCCAGCGCTGACAGATCCGGCCCGAGCGGCACGATGCGGTTGGGGTTGAGCGACTTGATCGAGTAGTAGCCCTGCTTGATGTGGTCGATATTGACGGTGTCGCGCACGCCCGGCAGGTCGAGCACGCGCTTCGTATAGGCTGAGAGCGCCGCATAGTCGGCCAGGCGCTGGCGGTTGCACTTGAACAGGCCGAAATAGGCCGCGTCGAAGCGGATGAGTGTCACGAAGAGGCGGATATCGGCCTCCGTGAAGGCCTCGCCGGTCAGGAAGGCGCGGCCGTCGGACATGCGGGTTTCGAGCTCATCCAGCATGGCGAAGACGCCCTGATAGGCTTCCTCATAGGCGACCTGGGTCGTGGCGAAGCCGGCGCGGTAGACGCCGTTGTTGAGCGCGGGATAGATGCGCTCGTTGAGGGCATCGATTTCGGCGCGCAGCGGCTCGGGATAGAGGTCGACGCTTTCATCGGCAAGCGGGCCGAAGCCGCTGTTGAGCATGCGCACGATATCGGCGGACTCGTTGTTGACGATGGTCTTCCTGTCCTTGTCCCACAGCACGGGCACGGTCGCGCGGCCGGTGAAGGTGGGCGCGGCGCGGGTATAGAGCTCGTGCATGTAGGTCGCGCCGTTCAGGTCGTCGCGGTTGGAGCCCGGATAGTCGCCGAATTGCCAGCCCTGGTCGGAGAGCGCCGGCTGCACGACGGAGACGGAGATCACGTCGTCGAGCTTCTTCAGCTTGCGCGCGATCAGCGTGCGCGAGGCCCAGGGGCAGATATAGGCGACGTAAAGCTGGTAACGGCCCTTTTCGGCGGGAAATCCGCCTTCGCCCGTCGGCCCGGCGCTGCCGTCGGGCGTCACCCAGTTGCGGAAGCTCGAAACCTGCCGCACGAAACCGCCCTTGGCGTCCGTCGCCTGAACCGGCTGCCAGTCTTCCGTCCACTTGCCATTGACGAGCATCGCGTCACCTCATGTCCTTGCCTCTGCTCCAGCCGTAGCCCGCGCGCGCGAAAACGGCAATTCGCGCGGTGATTGACACAGCGTTCACAGGGCGGGGGCGGCGTGATGTGGAGATTGTCGCCCCGACCTCTGCTTCCCCTTCTCCCCCACGGGGAGAAGGTGGCCCGAAGGGTCGGATGAGGGGGGCTTGTGCTTCGTTTGCCGTCTGCGCACCCCCTCATCCGCCTGCCGGCACCTTCTCCCCGTTGGGGGAGAAGGGGAAAGTGGCGAGGTATCGGGCATGCCGACCGTCTGCGTCGAGATTGCCGTCGGCCGAGTGGGCTATGTTCACTCCATCAGCCGGTCGATCAGCGCCGAGGCCGCATCCGCGATCACGGTTCCGGGTGGGAAGATGGCGTCGGCGCCGGCCTGTTCCAGCGCGGCGAAATCCTGCGGCGGGATGACGCCGCCCACCGCGATCAGCATGTCGCGCGCGCCGCGCTTGGTCAGCGCCGCCTTGAGTTCCGGCACCAGCGTCAGGTGCCCGGCGGCAAGCGACGAGGCGCCCACGATATGCGCGCCCTCGCGGATGGCCAGTTCCGCCACTTCCTCCGGCGTCTGGAACATGGCGCCGACGATGACATTGAAGCCGAGATCGGCAAAGGCCGTGGCGATCACCTTCTGGCCGCGGTCGTGCCCGTCCTGTCCCATCTTGGCGACAAGGATGGCGGGCTTTTCGCGCTTTGCCTTTTCGAAGGCCGCGACCTTGCCGATTGCCGTGTTGAAGGCCCGGTCGTCCGCGCCCATCTCCTTGCGGTAGACGCCCGAAATCGTGCGGATTTCCGCGACATGGCGGCCGAAGGCCTTTTCCAGCGCGAGCGCGATCTCGCCCACCGTCGCCCGGGCGCGCGCAGCCTTCACGGCGAACTCCAGGAGGTTGCCGTCGCCGCTTTTCGCAACGTCGGTCAACGCATCGAGCGCGCTTTCGGCGGCCGCGGTGTCGCGCGTGCCCTTGAGCTGCTGGAGCTTGGCGAGCTGGCGCGCCCGCACCTCCGAATTGTCGACCTTGAGCACATCGACCTCGATATCGCGCTCCGGCCGCGAGAAGTTGACGCCGACGACGGTCTGCTGGCCTGAATCGATGCGCGCCTGCGTGCGCGCTGCCGCCTCTTCGATCCTGAGCTTGGGAATGCCCTTCTCGATGGCCTTCGCCATGCCGCCAAGCGCCTCGACTTCCTCGATATGGGAGAGCGCGCGCGCGGCAAGATCGTGCGTGAGACGCTCGACATAGGCCGAGCCGCCCCAGGGATCGATGATCCGCGTCGTGCCGCTCTCCTTCTGCAGCAGGATCTGCGTGTTGCGGGCGATGCGGGCGGAATGATCGGTGGGCAGCGCCAGCGCCTCGTCGAAGGAATTGGTGTGCAGCGATTGCGTATGCCCCTGCGTGGCCGCCATCGCCTCGACCATGGTGCGCATGACGTTGTTCATCGGGTCCTGCGCGGTCAGCGACCAGCCGGAGGTCTGGCAATGGGTGCGAAGCGCCAGCGACCTTGCATCCCTGGGCGCAAAATTCTTCTCCATCAGCGCGGCCCAGATCAGGCGCGCGGCGCGCATCTTGGCGACTTCCATGAAGAAGTTCATGCCGATCGCCCAGAAGAAGGAAAGCCGTGGCGCGAAGGTGTCGATGTCGAGCCCGGCGGCGACGCCCGCGCGGGCATATTCGATGCCGTCGGCGATGGTATAGGCGAGCTCCAGGTCCGCCGTCGCGCCCGCTTCCTGCATGTGGTAGCCGGAAATCGAGATCGAGTTGAACTTCGGCATGCGCCGGCTGGTATAGCTGAAGATGTCGGAGATGATCCGCATCGAGGGCTGCGGCGGGTAGATATAGGTGTTGCGGACCATGAACTCCTTGAGGATATCGTTCTGGATGGTCCCGGACAGCTTGTCCTCGGAAACGCCCTGTTCCTCGGCCGCGACGATGAACAGCGCCATGATCGGCAGCACCGCGCCGTTCATGGTCATCGACACGCTCATCTGATCGAGCGGGATACCGTCGAAGAGCTGGCGCATGTCGAGAATGGAATCGATCGCCACGCCCGCCATGCCGACATCGCCGGCCACGCGCGGGTGGTCGCTGTCATAGCCGCGATGGGTCGCAAGGTCGAAGGCGACGGAAAGCCCCTTCTGGCCGGCCGCGAGGTTGCGGCGGTAGAAGGCGTTGGATTCCTCCGCCGTGGAAAAACCGGCATATTGCCGGATCGTCCAGGGCTGCTGGACATACATGGTGGGGTAGGGACCGCGCAGATAGGGTGCGGCACCCGGCCAGGTATCGAGATAGGAAAGGCCGGCGAGATCCGCCTCGCCATACGCGCCGGCCACCGAAATGCCCTCCGGCGTCTGCCATGCGGCCTCGCCGGCGGGGGCGGCGGGGGTGGCGGGTTTCGACCAGGCGATGGATGAGAAGTCCGGGATCCGGCTCATGCGGCGGCTCCGCGTCTGCCGCGGCGTGAGGCCACCCTGCGTATCTCGCCGCCAACAAGTTGGCGTAACGTTGCCGCTTCCCCCTTCTCCCCCACGGGAAGAAGGTGCCGGCAGGCGGATGAGGGGGCGGCACAGACGCCACCCGTCGCGGACACCCCCGCATCCGACCCTTCGGGCCACCTTCTCCCCGGGGGGGAGAAGGTGGAGGAAGGTACGTTGCGATTCCCATAGACGCGCGCTGTGGAAGTGGCCGATGCCCGGCAGCGCAGAGGGGGGTAGGTCATCCGCATCACGCCGCCTCCACGCAGTCCGCCAGCAACACGGGCCGAAGCCCCGGCGTGGCGACGTCCGACAGAGGCCCGAGCACGGTCACCGGACGCTCCGCCTTCAGCGCAAACAGCGTGGTCCCGACAATGGGCCGCACGCGTCGCGCCGCACGCGCTGCCTCCACCATCGCCTTGATCCTGCCCGAGGCGATCGCAGCCGAAAGCCCGCCGGCCTTTTCGATATCCGCAAACACCTCCCACGCTCTTTCCGCCAGCGCATCCGTCAGCGCCTCGATGCCACCCGCGCCCGCGGCGGGGTCGGCGACATGGGCGAGGTGGCTTTCGGTGATGAGCACGACCTGCGTGTTGCGCGCGATGCGGCGCGCGAAGGGATCGGGCACGCCGAGCGCCAGCGTGTGCGGCAGCACGGTGATCTCGTCGGCGCCGCCGGTGCCGGCGGAAAACACCGCGATGGTGTTGCGCAGGATGTTGGTTTCGGGATCGAGCCGCGTCAGCATGCGCCAGCTCGTCTCGGCATGGATATGCGCCGGCTTCGGTTCCGAAATGCCGCAGGCCGCCTGCATGCGCGCATGGAGGAGCCGCGCGGCGCGGAATTTCGCTGTCGTGAGGAACTGGTCCTGGTCGGCCGCAAGACAGAGCGCGGTGGCGGCAAACGTCGTTTCCGGCGCGAGGCCGACGGCATCGAGCCGGCGCAGGTTTTCCGCCAGCGCGGCCGCGACGATGGCGAGTTCCAGCGCTTCACCCGCGCCGGCATTGTGCGCAAGGCGGCCGTCGGCATTCAGCACCGTTCCGGAAAAATTAAAGCCGATCAAGTCCTTGGCGCGGGCAGCGGATTCTCCTGCTTCACTGGAGGTGCCGGAAAGGGCCGCACTGTGGGGATCGAGCCCGAAATGCACGGGCGCGCTGCGGGCATCCGCCTTGTCCAGCGCGCGGGCGAGCGTCGCGGACAACGCCTTGTCTCGGAAATCGGCTTCGAGGCGCAGCGAAAACGGCGTGGCGGCGCGAGCGGCCGCCGTTTGGGCGAAGGCGGTTTCGCCGCTCGCGGCCATCCCCGCGCCATGGGCGGCGGCGCTGCCCTTGAAGACGAGGGCGATGCCCGTTGCGCCATTCTCCAGGTCGTCGGCCATCTGCGCGCGGGCGCGGGATGTGTCGGCGTCGTCGCGGCGCTGGTTGACCGCCCAGGCGCCGCCGGCATGCGGCGTGGCGGCATGGCTGTGGGCGAGCGGCAGCGCGCCCTCGCGGCGCGGATAGATCGGCTGGATGGCGATGCCATCGTCAGTTTGCGACAGCAGCGCCGCGTCGAAATCCGCGCCCTTGAGCGCCTTTTCCGCCAATGCCCTCCAGCCCGCCGCGTCGACGGGCGCAAAGCCCGCCGTCCTCAAGATGCTCGCATCCATGCCGTCGCCATCTCCCGTGTTGCGGCATTTCTATTCATCCGGGATACAGCGTAAAGGGCCACTTTGGTAGAGTGACGCATTGGTGACACCGGACCGCAATTGTGGCGCGCAAGCCTGACACCAGCCGCATTTGCCACATTTATGGCAGGGTTGTGGACCTAATTCGCCCTGCATTCGTTAGTGATTCAGCCTCGCTTCTCCCGCCTCCGTCAAACGGATACCGACCCTTCCATGACCGATACCGCGCTTTCCCGCCGCCGCTTTCTCCAGTTTTCCGGCCTTGCCATGGCCAGCGGCCTTGCCGGCTGCACCTCGTCGATGAACACCGACGAGTTCCGCGAGCAGACCCGGCCTTATTTCCGCAATCCCGCGCTCGAGGGCCGGCCGGAATATCTCGACAACCGCGGACCGATCAGCATCTACGGCCAGACGCCGCCCTCCGGCCTGCTGCCCGATTCCTCGCGTTATGCCGCGATCTACGGCCCGGTCTATGACGGCGGCTTCCAGGTGCCGGCCGTGCCCTACCAGCAGATCGATCCGCGCTTCTATCGCCAGGAAGTGGAAAGCCCCTTCGCCGAGCGGCCGGGCACGATCATCGTCGATACCGGCAACCGCTTCCTCTACCTGATCCTCGCCAACGGCCGCGCCATGCGCTACGGCGTGGGCATCGGCCGGCAGGGCTTCGCCTGGTCGGGCCGCGGCGTCATCCAGTGGAAGCAGGCCTGGCCGAAGTGGACGCCGCCCGACGAAATGGTCAAGCGCCAGCCGGAACTGGTGAAATATTCCGGCGCCAATGGCGGCATGGCCGGCGGCCTCAACAACCCGCTCGGCGCGCGCGCTCTTTATATCTTCCAGAACGGCCAGGACACGCTCTACCGCCTGCACGGCTCGCCGGAATGGAAATCGATCGGCAAGGCCGTGTCGTCCGGTTGCGTGCGCATGCTCAACCAGGATGTGATGGACCTCTACGACCGCGTGAAGGGCAAGGCGCCGATCCTCGTGATCTGATGGCGGGCACAATCTTCCGCCAACCTCTCCTCCGTCATGGTCGGGCTTGACCCGACCATCCACGCTCCGGGCGCAGATTGATCCTCGGGTTAAACCCGAGGATGACGCTGTAGGTTGAAGTGAAGGTCCGGGCCGAAAGAGGATTCTAAACCGCCGGCGAAATCAGATGCGCGCCGTCGCTCTGCGGCAGGTCGCCGGATGTCACGGTCTTGCCGCCCTCCATGCGCACCTTGCCGTCCGCCACGAGCCGCAGCGCGAGCGGATAGCTCTTGTGCTCGACCGTCAGCACGCGGGCGGCCAGCGTATCGGCGGTATCGGCCGGCAGCACCGGCACGGCGGCCTGAACGATCACCGGACCCTCGTCCATGCCCTCGGTCACGAAATGCACCGTGCAGCCGGCAAGGCGCATGCCCGCGTCGATGGCGCGCTGGTGCGTGTGGAGCCCCGGAAAGAGCGGCAGCAGGGACGGGTGGATATTGAGGATGCGGCCTTCATAGCGGTTGATGAAGGCGCCGGAGAGCAGCCGCATATAGCCGGCAAGGCAGATGAGATCGGGCGAAAGCGCTTCCAGCGCCGCAAGGATCGCCGCCTCGTGGGCCTCCTTGTCGGCAAAGTCCTTTCGCAGGAAGGTGCGCGTCGCAATGCCGAGTGCTTCGGCCTTGGCAAGCCCGCCGGCATCCGCCTTGTCGGAGAAGACGGCGACGATCTCGGCCGGGAAATCCGCCGCTTCCGCCGCCTTCGCCAGCGCCAGCATGTTGGAGCCGCCGCCTGAAATGAAGGCGACGACGCGCTTGCGGGCAGGGGTCGTCATAGGGCGAGCGTGCCCTTGTAGATCGTGCCGGCGGCACCCTCTTCACGGCTGACCATGCGGCCGAGCCGGAAGACGGTCTCGCCTTCGGCGGAAAGCACGGTGGCAACGGCATCGGCCTTGTCGGCCGGCACGACGGCGATCATGCCGACGCCGCAGTTGAAGGTGCGCAGCATTTCATGGGCTTCCACGCCGCCGGTGCGGGCAAGCCAGGAGAACACGGCCGGCGCCTCGACGGCGTCGAGGTCGATTTCGGCGGCAAGGTGCTTGGGCAGCACGCGCGGAATGTTTTCCGGGAAGCCGCCGCCGGTGATGTGGGCCAGCGCCTTGATGGAACCGGTTTCGCGGATCGCCTTGAGAAGCGGCTTCACATAGATCTTCGTCGGCGTCAGCAGCGCCTCGCCGAGCGTCTTGCCGGCCTCGAACGGGGCGGCCGCGTCCCAGGCGAGGCCGGAGAGCGAAACGATCTTGCGCACCAGCGAATAGCCGTTGGAATGCACGCCGGAGGAGGCGAGGCCGAGGATGACGTCGCCTTCGGCGATGTCGCCGGCCGGCAGCAGCTGGCCGCGCTCGGCCGCACCGACGGCAAAGCCCGCGAGGTCGTAGTCGCCGTGCGAATACATGCCCGGCATCTCGGCGGTCTCGCCGCCGATCAGCGCGCAGCCGGCCTGGCGGCAGCCCTCGGCGATGCCCTGCACGATGGCAGCACCCTGGTCCGGGTCGAGCTTGCCGGTGGCGAAGTAGTCGAGGAAGAACAGCGGCTCGGCGCCCTGCACCACGAGATCGTTGACGCACATGGCGACGAGGTCGATGCCGACGGTGTCGTGGCGGTCGGCGTCGATGGCGATCTTCAGCTTGGTGCCCACGCCGTCATTGGCCGCCACCAGGACCGGATCCGTGAAGCCGGCGGCCTTGAGATCGAACAGGCCGCCGAAGCCGCCGATCTCGCCATCCGCGCCCGGGCGGCGCGTCGAGCGCACGGCCGGTTTGATCTTCTCGACCATCAGGTTGCCGGCATCGATATCGACGCCTGCATCGCTATAGGTCAGACCGTTCTTCTCCGACTGGCTCATGCTCTCGTCTCCGGTTCAGGCTGTTCGCGCCCGATTGGCATGATGGCGCGGCAAGTGCAAGTCGAATGCCGGGAAATCAGGGATTTTTTCACCGATCTGCATGCCGCACCGAGCATGGCGGCGACCAGCGTCCGACGGGCCCGGCGTCTCCCCGCAAGGCAATCCGCTATAGCATGTATAATGCGACGTCGCCGTTTCCCTTCTCCCCGGCGGGGAGAAGGTGGCCCGAAGGGTCGGATGAGGGGGCCTGCACGACAGGTGACGCTTGCGCCACCCCCTCATCCCCCTGCCGGAACCTTCTCCCCGCGGGGGAGAAGGGGGATGCGGCATGGCTTTCCTTGTGGATGCGCATCCTGTGCCCTTAGGACGAAACTCCGGAGTTCGGGAGCAGTTGCCACCAATGACCGCAGTCGGCCCAAAGCGGACGTTGCGGGATGTCAACGGGTGGGCCTCAGCACGACGAGGGAGGCCAGCTACTCGAGAACCCCTACTGCTGGACTCCCAATCTTGCGTATCTCTTTGGGGGGAAATGGATTCATGTCGATTAGCTTCAGGTCCTGTGCCTGAGCAAGCATGCTCATGTGTGGCAAGGAGTTATAGATTGCGATATTACCTGCATCTCGGGTTCCGCCGAAAGCCAGGATAGGTCTGAAGCCGTAGATTTGGTCAGCCTCCAGTCGTCCAAGCCGCGCACGCACAGCTTCGAAGAGCGGTCTTCCCTCGGCATCCAGGGGATCGAAGGAAACATCATCAACCAACAGCAACCGCGTAAGGACCGTCATGTTCGGATCGATGCCTTGCTTAGGGCTAACCAACCAGCGGCAGGACACTTCACCGTCCACGAGATCGATACGCACGTCACGAAAATCTTCATTCCAGGCGATGATTTCGCCGAAAGCACTGAAGCCGATCACGAAAGTTCTTCTTGCATCCAATTCATGGTCGTGGCCAAGCGCCTGCTCAAGAATTGGTCGGTAATCATCGGGATCACAAAGTTGGAAGTAGCCGCTTAGGAAGACGCCGAGGCCAATACGTTCCCATAGCTGCAAAACGCTTTCTGGAAGACGTCCTCTATAGCTCGTAGCATTCTTAGGACCCTTTCCAGAACTCTTCACATCGGCTGACATGAATTTTGTAACAATGGCGTCTAGCCGTTCCCGATATTGCACCATCCACTTCTTCTCCACCAGTTCCTCGTGGACGACATAAAGCGCCATTTCACTTTTCAAGATGGTGTCGTCAAGAGTGAGCACCTACCTCATTGCCGGAGCGAAAACTCGGATGGCTGCACATGGCGCAAAACTGCCAATGCGGGCTGATCTGGTGGCAGTTGGTACCGAACTACGCGAAACTCCGGGAAGGGCCACGGGCGCACGAAGCCGGCATCGCGCGAACAATGGGGAAATCGAGGAAAACACAGCACCGGTTCCACTTATAGCCGCCGAGCCTTGACGTTTCTCCGGCCCGCATCCTATCTGCTGGTATAACGGCAAACACGGGAAGAGGCGCGATGGCAGCCCATATCAGCGGCGCGGGACTGAAGCGGCAGGTGGTCTTCTGGATCCTGGCGCTCATCGTCTTCGTGATCTTCCTCCTGATTTTCAGCGATATCCTGCTGCCCTTCATCGCGGGCATGGCGCTGGCCTATTTCCTCGATCCGGTGGCGGACCGGCTGGAGCGGCTCGGCCTCAGCCGCATGATGGCGACGGTCCTGATCCTCGTCGCCTTCGTCGTGCTCTTCGCGCTGTCGCTGATGATCATCATCCCGCTTCTGGCGACCCAGGCCGCCGATTTCCTGGAAAAGCTGCCGGCCTATGTCACGCAGCTCCAGCAGCTGGTCGCAAGCTTCAACCCCGATCTGCTGCCGAGCTGGATCAGCAGCCAGATGGACACGATCAAGCAGAGCTTCTCCTCCATTCTGGCGGAAGGCGCGGGTTTCCTCGGCACGGTCTTCAAGCAGCTGTGGAATTCCGGCATGGCGCTGGTCAACATCGTCTCGCTGCTGGTCATCACGCCCGTCGTCGCCTTCTACATGCTGCTCGACTGGGACCGCATGATCGAGAAGGTGGACAGCTGCGTGCCGCGCGACCATGTCGCCGATGTCCGCCAGATCGCGTCGGAAATGGATGCGGCGATTGCCGGCTTCGTGCGCGGGCAGGGCTCCATCTGCATCATCCTCGGCCTTTACTACGGCGTCGGCCTGTCCTTCGCCGGCCTGAATTTCGGCCTGCTGATCGGCCTTTTCGCCGGCATCATCAGCTTCATTCCCTATGTCGGCTCACTGGTCGGGCTGGTTCTGGCCATCGGCGTGGCCGTCGTGCAGTTCTGGCCCGATTACTGGATGATCGCGCTCATCGCCGGCATCTTCTTCTCCGGCCAGTTCATCGAGGGCAATATCCTCCAGCCGAAGCTCGTGGGCTCGCGGGTCGGGCTGCACCCGGTCTGGCTGATGTTCGCGCTGGTCGCCTTCGGCGCACTGTTCGGCTTCGTCGGGCTGATGATCGCCGTGCCGGCGGCCGCCGCCGTGGGCGTGCTTGTCCGCTTCGGCCTCAACCGCTACCTTGACAGCGACCTGTACTACGGCAGCAAGAAGCCCATTCTCCTGGAGGAGAGCCTGCCGCAGGAAAGCCTGCCGCGCGGTGAGTGAGACAGAGTACCCGGGTAGACGCATGACCTCGCGCAAGACCGCCGAACAGTTGCCGCTGGCCTTCGGGCACGATCCCGCCACGGGACGGGACGACCTCCTGGTCGCCGGCCCCGTCGACGCGGCCGTCGCCATGATCGATGCCTGGCCGCACTGGCCCGCGCCCGTCGTCGTCATCGCCGGTCCCGTCGGCTCGGGAAAATCCCATCTTGCCGCGATCTGGCGCGAGCGGAGCGGCGCACGCCTCATCGAGGCGGTGCCGGGAACCGGCGCCGAAGAGGCTGCCGAACAGGGGCCCGTGCTCATCGAGGATGCCGACCGCGCCGGCTTCGACGACCGCACCCTGTTCCACATCATCAACAATGTGCGCCAGCACGGCCACACCCTGCTCATGACATCGCGGCTCTGGCCGATGTCCTGGGTCGTCGAGCTGCCGGACCTGCGCTCGCGCCTCAAGGCGGCGACCGTGGTGGAGATCGGCGAGCCCGACGACGAGCTTTTGTCGCAGGTCATCGTCAAGCTCTTCGCCGACCGCCAGCTCTTCGTCGATGACAGGCTGGTCGCCTATATCGTGGCGCGCATGGAGCGCTCGCTGGAGGCGGCGCAGACGCTGGTGGACCGGCTGGACCGGCTTGCCCTCGCCCGCGGCAGCCGCATCACCCGCCAGCTGGCGCAGGAGGTGCTGGGCGAGATGGTCGGCCCCGGTGATCTCGACGAATAGCGTGGCCGGTCGCTGCCACCCCCTCCGATCTGTCGGCCGCCTCTCCTTCTCCCCCACGGGGAGAAGGTGGCCCGAAGGGCCGGATGAGGGGGACTGCTCGACGTAACGCCCCCTCATCCCGCTGCCGCGACCTTCTCCCCGACGGGGAGAAGGGAGTATGACGGACCCGCACGATTCCATAGGCAAAGCGCCCGGTTGTCAGGGAGACGCCCTAACGAAGAAACGCCGCTTTCGGGGTCCGTCGGCAACCTTTTCCATCGTCGCCGATTGACTGTCACAGTTCTGTCGTCAAACTGCGCTAAGCGCTTCGCGTTAAAGCAGAAATCGTTTCCGTCATGGATGGCGGCAGACAGGACGGACTTCTCATGGACACGGCGAACCCGGACCTTTCCCCCGAAAATCCCGTCGCGGATGCGCAGCCGGACGGCGCGAGCGTCGATGTCGAAGCGCTGATGGCGAGCCCGGAGCGCTTCATCAACCGGGAATTCTCCTGGCTCCAGTTCAACCGCCGCGTCCTTGAAGAAACCCTCAATACAGCCCATCCGCTGCTCGAGCGCGTGCGCTTCCTGTCGATCTCCGCGGCCAATCTCGACGAGTTCTTCATGGTGCGCGTCGCGGGCCTCGAAGGCCAGGTGCGGCAGGGCATCGCCATCCGCAGCCCCGACGGCAAGACCTCGGCCGAACAGCTTGACGACATCCTGAAGGAGATCGACAATCTCCAGATGGAGCAGCAGGCCTCGCTTGCCGTGCTCCAGCAGTATCTTGCCAAGGAAGACATCCTGATCGTGCGCCCGGTGGCGCTGACGAGCGACGACAAGGTCTGGCTCCAGCAGGAGTTCAACCAGTCGATCTTCCCGGTCCTGACCCCGCTGTCGATCGATCCGGCGCACCCGTTCCCGTTCATTCCCAACCTCGGCTTCTCCATCGGCCTCCAGCTGGAAAGCACGATGGGCAAGGAGCCGATGACGGCGCTGCTGCGCCTGCCGGTCGCGCTCGACCGCTTCATCCGCCTGCCGGATGCCGAGGGCGCCATCCGCTACATCACGCTGGAGGATGTGGTCGGGCTGTTCATCGGCCGGCTCTTCCCCGGTTACATCGTGCGCGGCTCGGGCACCTTCCGCATCATCAGAGACAGCGATATCGAGGTGGAGGAAGAGGCGGAAGATCTCGTGCGCTTCTTCGAGACCGCGCTCAAGCGCCGCCGCCGCGGATCGGTGATCCGCATCGAGACCGATTCCGAGATGCCGGAATCGCTGCGCCGCTTCGTCGTCGGCGAACTCAACGTGCCGGACAACCGCGTCGCCGTCCTGCCGGGCCTGCTTGCCCTCAACACGCTGTCGGAGATCACCAAGGCTCCGCGCAACGACCTGAGGTTCGAGCCCTACAATGCGCGATTTCCCGAACGCGTCCGAGAGCACGCCGGAGACTGCTTCGCCGCCATCCGCGAAAAGGACATGGTCGTCCACCACCCCTACGAAAGCTTCGACGTGGTGGTCCAGTTCCTTCTCCAGGCTGCGCGCGATCCTGACGTTCTGGCGATAAAGCAGACGCTCTACCGCACCTCCAACGACAGCCCCATCGTGCGCGCGCTGATCGATGCCGCCGAGGCCGGCAAGTCGGTGACGGCGCTGGTCGAGCTCAAGGCGCGCTTCGACGAGGAGGCCAACATCCGCTGGGCGCGCGACCTGGAACGCGCCGGCGTGCAGGTCGTCTTCGGCTTCATCGAATTGAAGACCCACGCCAAGATGTCGATGGTGGTGCGGCGCGAGGAGGGCAGGCTGCGCACCTATTGCCACCTCGGCACGGGCAACTACCACCCGGTCACGGCGAAGATCTACACGGACCTGTCCTTCTTCAGCTGCAACCCGACCATCGCCAACGATATGGCGAACATCTTCAACTTCATCACCGGCTATGGCGAACCCGAGGCCGGCATGAAGCTCGCCTTCTCGCCCTATACGCTGCGCCCGCGCATCCTGCGTCACATCGACGAGGAGATCGCGCATGCGAAGAACGGCGCGCCGGCGGCGATCTGGATGAAGATGAATTCTCTTGTGGACCCCGAAATCATCGATGCGCTTTACCGCGCCAGCCAGGCGGGCGTGGAAGTGGATCTGGTGGTGCGCGGCATCTGCTGCCTGCGCCCGCAGGTGCCGGGCCTCTCGGACAATATCCACGTCAAATCCATCGTCGGTCGCTTCCTGGAGCATTCCCGCATCTTCTGCTTCGGCAACGGCCACGGGCTTCCCTCCGACAAGGCGCTGGTCTATATAGGCTCCGCGGATATGATGCCGCGCAACCTGGACCGGCGGGTCGAGACACTCGTGCCTCTGATCAACCGGACGGTGCATGAGCAGGTACTCTCGCAGATCATGCTGGGCAATCTCATCGACAACCAGCAGAGCTACGAGATTCTTCCCGACGGAACGTCCCGGCGCATGGAAGTGCAGCCCGGTGCCGAGCCGTTCAATGCTCAGCACTACTTCATGACCAACCCCAGCCTGTCCGGCCGGGGCGAGGCCCTGAAGTCCTCGGCACCGAAGGCGATCGCGGGCTGGCAAGGCCGCCGCAAGAAGTAAAACTGGATATGCATGGTCGAATCTGAAGCGCAGGGGCGGTTGCCTGGAATTGCCCCGGTCTCGGTCGTGGATATCGGTTCCAACTCGATTCGTCTTGTCATCTACGAGGGCATGAGCCGGTCGCCGGCCACGCTCTTCAACGAGAAGGTCATGTGCGGCCTCGGCAAGGGGCTGGCGCGGACCGGCCGCATGGACCAGGCGAGCGTCGACCGCGCGCTGGCGGCCCTTCATCGTTTCAAGGCCCTTTCCGTCCAGGCCCGCGCCACCACCATGTTCGCGCTGGCGACGGCGGCGGCGCGCGAGGCCGAGAACGGCCCCGATTTCATCCACCAGGCCGAAATGATCCTCGGCCGGAAGGTGCGCGTGCTGACCGGCGAGGAGGAGGCCTATTTCTCCGCGCTCGGCGTCATCAGCGGCTTCCATGATCCTGACGGCATCGTCGGCGACCTCGGCGGCGGCTCGCTGGAGCTGATCGATGTCGCGGGCGGCGCGATCGGCAAGGGCATCACGCTGCCGCTGGGCGGCATCCGGCTGTCGGAGGCCTCCGGTGGCTCGCCCGCGCAGGCGCGCATCGTCGCGCGCAAGTTCCTGCGCACCGCCAACCTCCTGAAGAACGGAGCCGGCCGCACCTTCTATGCCGTGGGCGGCACCTGGCGCGCCATCGGTGCCCTGCACATGGAAGTGCAGAACTATCCGCTCCACATGATCCAGGGCTACGAGCTGAGCTTTTCCGACGCCATGGATTTCCTGACCGATATCGTCACGGCCAAGGACCAGAAGGATCCGGCCTATGCGGCGATCTCCAAGAGCCGTCGCAACCTGCTGCCCTTCGGCGCCGTCGCGCTTCAGGAGACGATCGCGATCATGAAGCCGTCGCGGGTCCTCTTCTCCGCCCAGGGCGTGCGCGAGGGTTATCTCTATTCGCTGCTGCCCGAACGCGAGAAGGCGCGCGATCCGCTGCTGGCCGCCGCCGGCGAACTCGCCATCCTGCGCGCCCGCTCGCCCGAACATGCCCGCGAGCTTGCCGAATGGACCGGCCGCGCGATGCCGCTGTTCGGCGTGACGGAGACTGAGGAGGAGCGGCGCTATCGCGAGGCGGCCTGCCTGCTCGCCGATATCAGCTGGCGCGCCCATCCCGATTATCGCGGGCTTCAGGCGCTCAACCTCATCGCGCACGGCACGTTCATCGGCATCACCCATCCCGGCCGCGCCTTCATCGCGCTGACGAACTACTACCGCTTCGAGGGCCTGAACGACGATACGGTCAGCAGTTCGCTCGCCTCCATCGCCACGCCGCGCCTGCGCGAACTCGCCAAGCTGGTGGGCGGCCTCTTGCGCGTCGTCTATCCGTTCTCGGCCTCCATGCCCGGCGTTGTGCCGCATCTCGCCTTCCGCAAGTCGAGCACGCCCGATGTCGATCTCGAGCTGATCGTGCCGCCGGAACATGCGGAACTCGCCGGCGAACGGCTTGATGCGCGCCTCCAGCAGCTTGCGCGGCTTACCGGCAAGAAGCTTGCCTACAGGTTCCTGTGAGGCCGACCATGCGTATGACGAGCTTTCTCATCGGCCTTTTCCTTGCCACCGGCGCCATGGCGCAGGACTGGCAGGCGGTGGAGCGTGTCGAACCCTATTCGGTGCAGGGTGCGACGGGTCTCGACATCTACCGCTCCATCGGCGAGCGCGGCCCGAAACTCGGCGTGGCCCGTGTCATCGCCCATACCGGCTTCAAGCTGACCTGGACGCGCGAATACGAGCGGCAGGGCAATGCCTGCGTCATCACGGTCAACAAGCCGAAGCTCATCATCACCTACACGCTGCCGCAGCTGAAGACCAAGCTTTCCGAGCCGTTGAAGAGCCGCTGGGACACCTTCATCGCCGGCGTGACCGCGCATGAGAAAATCCATGGCGACTTCATCAAGGACATGGTGAAGGAGATCGAGGCGATGAGCGTGGGCATGCGCGTCGAGGACGATCCGGCCTGCAAGAAGATCCGCCCCGCGCTCCAGGCCCGCCTCGGCGAGCTCTCGCAGGCCCAGCGCGCCCGCAGCCGCGATTTCGACAAGGTCGAAATGAGCGAGGGCGGCAATGTCCACCAGCTGATCCTGCAGTTTGTCGATCCGCGGTAACCGACGGCTCTGACTTTTCCTTCTTCATCCTCGGGCTCGACCCGAGGATGAAGAAGGAGAGGTTGTTCAAAGCCAGACGGCGGCGATGGGAAGGCCGCCGCCTGGCATAACCGGTTCGCGCAGCCTCACTCCGCCTTCAAGAACGCGCCCGCTTCCAGCAGCACGAATTCGTTGTCGTCGGCCTTGTCGAGCGCGCGGCCGGCCGAGAAGGGCAGGTTGTTGTCGTTGCCGACGATGATGTGCGTGTCGTCCACGCGATCGACATTCTCGATGGTCACGAACGGCATGTCGTAGAAGCCGTCGCCGCCGCCTTGACGCTTCCTGTTATCAGGGTCGGCGATCTTCAGGAGGTCGATATAGCCGATCTTGCGCACGGCCTTGCCGGCATTGTCGTCCGTCATGGATATCTTGTAGATGCGCTTGACCTTGGAAGGCGTGGCGAAGCAGTCCGGCTTCGGGTCCTTCGGATCGGCGCAGGCCTTGTCGGCCGTGCCCGCGCCGTTGTCGCGCTCGATCACCAGTGCCGTCGTCGCGTCCAGCATGTTGAAGTCGCCGATGGCCTCGCCGCCTTCGGCCAGCGGATAGAGCCAGCTGCGGCCCGTCCAGGCCTTGGATGCGACGTCGAGTTCGATGATGCGCAGCGCCGGGCGGCCGTCGGCCTGCTCGACGGTGGCATTGTCGCGCCAGATCGGGCCTTCGAGCAGGCCGTAGAGCTTCGAGCCGTCCTTCGACAGGGCCAGACCCTCGTAGCCGCCGGAGCGCTTGAGGTTGAAGGCCGGCATCGCCTTGGACGGATCGGCCTGCACGGCAAGCGTCGGATTGTCGGGGGAGGCCACCGGCTTGCCGTCGACCGCGGTGGCGATGACGTCGGTCAGCCGGCCCTCAAGGTCGAATTTCAGGATATAGGGGCCGAATTCCTCGCCGATCCAGAAACCGTCCGCGACGGGCTGGATGGATTCGACATCGAAATCGGCGCCGGTGAGGTAGCGCTTGGCCGCACCTTCCATCACGATGGGGAAGGGCGCCTTCTTGTCCGGGTCTGACAGGAAGAGCGTCGTGATCGGCTCCATCGTGCCCTTGTCCCAGTCGAAACGCACATGATGCAGCATCAGCATGGCGTCGGAAGAATTCAGCTTGGTGCCGAAGCCGTTGTCCGAAAGCGTCCAGAACGTGCCGTCTTCCATGGCCTTGATGCCGGAGAAGCCCTGCATCGGCTGGCCGGCGAAGGGCAGGGCGAGGCCGGTCTCGCGCACGCCGTCCTTGCCCATGACCGTGCCGAGCGCTTCCGTGCGCTTGCGGTCGGCGGTGGTGAACTTGCCCGAGGTCTTCAGGTAATCGGCCGCGTCATCGGGGGCCGCGAGGATCGTGTTGGCCGGGAGGATGGCGTGCGCCTTCAGCGTGGCGGTAAATTCGGTCTCCGCGGCAAATGCGGTCGTGGTCATCAGCAGCGAAAGGGCAGCGGTCGTGAAAAGGTGCCTGGTCATCATCATCCCCATGGGTTTGCAAAGCGACGCCAGTTGATAGGCATCGCGCATGACCGCTGCTTGACAGTTGCTTGTCGCTTTCGTGACGGAGTGTGGATCAGGCGCGCCCTGCGGCAAGTGCCGCGAAGCGGCCGGGCGTCATGCCGTGCGCCTTCTTGAAGTGGCGGCTGAGATGGGCCTGGTCGGCGAAGCCGCTGGCGAAGGCGGCCTCCGCGAGGCTCTCGCCCGCGGTGATCAGGGCGCGCGCGCATTCCAGGCGGCGCATGACGAGATAACGATGAGGGCTGGTGCCGAGCATCCGCCGGAACTGCCGGGCGAGCGCAAAGCGGTCGAGGCCGGTCACCTCTTCGAGGTCTTGAGCGCTGACCTGGCGGACGATGTTTTCCCGCAGGAAGGCGCAGGCCCGCAGCACCTCCGGCTGTGCGAGCCGTTCCGCCCGAGCCTGCGGCGCACCCGCATGGTCGAGCAAGGCGGTGGCGATCTCCGCCATGAGCTCGTCAAACTTCAGCTGTTCGAACGCTTCGCCCATGCTGCCGAAGGCTTCGAGCATCAGCCGCGCCAGCCCGATATCGTCGACGACGGGGCTTGCCACGAAGGGCAGGGCGCGGCCGCGCTCGGCCGTCGCCGGCAGGAACCGTTCCGGCGGGATATACATCATGCGGTAGGTCAGCCCGTCATCCGTGCCGGCCGCGCCGTCGTGCAACTCGTCGGGATGCAGCACGATGACATTGCCGGGCGGGCTGAACCGGGATGCGCCGCGATAGCGGAAGGTCTGGATGCCGGCCATGGTGACGCCCAGCGCATAGGTATCGTGCCGGTGCAGGTCGAAGCCCTTGCCGCGGAACCGCGCCTCGATCCGCTCGATGCCGGCAAGCTCGGGCGCCACGACGATGCGGTCCTTGTCCCTGTCCGTGCACGAACGTTCAAGCGGGCCCTCGACCGCGCCTGCTATCGCATTGTCAGCGGAATGGTCCGCAGCCTTTTCCCGGGAGTATATCCGAATGTTCGATACCAAGTTCGCCGTCGTGCTGCGCGAGGATCTGGAGGTGTGGCAGAAGCTCAATGTCACCGCGTTCCTGTCGAGCGGCATCATCGGCCAGAAGCCGGACCTGATCGGCGAAGCTTATCGCGATGCGGCCGGCCATGTCTATAACGCGCTCAGCGTGCAGCCGATCATCGTCCTGTCGGCCGACGGTGCGACGCTGTCGAAGATCCATGCCCGCGCGCTCGAACGTGCGGTGCCCGCATCCGTCTATATCGAGGAGATGTTCTCGACCGGCCATGACGAAGCCAATCGCGCGGTCTTCGCGACGTTCGGCCCTGACGATGCCAAGATCGTCGGCATCGCGATGCACGCCGACAGGAAGAGCGTGGACCGCATCACCAAGGGCGCCCGGCTGCATGCGTGAGGCTTAAAGCTCGACGGCCTCGATCTTCTTGTCGACGAAGCGCAGCGCGACCTTGCCGCCGATGAGGTTGAGGGCGGTCTCGCCGAACAGTTCGCGGCGCCAGCCGGAAAGGGCGGCGACTTCGGCCGCCTCGCCCTCGATGGCGATCTTTTCGAGATCGTCGGAATTGGCGATGATCTTGGCCGCGACGCCTTCCTTTTCGGAGACGATCTTGAGCAGCACCTTCAGCATCTCGCTGGCCGAGGCCGCACCTTCGGGCACATGGTTCTGGCGCGGCAGGCGGGGCAGGTCGGTCTTGGGGATGGCGAGCGCCTCGCCGATGGCCTCCAGCAGTGCGGCGCCCGACTGTGAGCGCTCCCACCCCTTGGGAATGGTGCGCAGGCGTGCCAGCGCCTCGGCATCGGCCGGCTGCTGCTGGGCGATTTCGTAGATCGTGTCGTCCTTGAGGATGCGCGAGCGCGGCACGTTGCGGCTGCGCGCCTCGCGTTCGCGCCAGGCGGCCACCTTCTGCAGCACGGCCAGCTCCACCGGCTTCTTGACGCGCATCTTGAGGCGGCGCCAGGCGTCATCGGGATGCAGGTCGTAGGTCTCGCGCGATTCCAGCACGGCCATTTCTTCCGTCAGCCACAGCGAGCGGCCCGCTTCCTCCAGCTTTTCCTTGAGCGCCAGATAGACGTCGCGCAGATGGGTGACGTCGGCCAGCGCATATTCCAGCTGCTTTTCGGTGAGCGGCCGGCGGCTCCAGTCGGTGAAGCGCGAGGACTTGTCGATATGCACGCCCTTGATCTTCTGCACGAGCTGGTCGTAGGACACGCTGTCGCCGAAGCCGCAGACCATGGCCGCGACCTGCGTGTCGAAGATCGGATGCGGCAGCAGGTTGCCGCGGTTGAAGATGATCTCGATGTCCTGCCGTGCGGCGTGGAACACCTTCAGCACATCGGGATTGGCCATCAGCTCGAAGAAGGGCGCAAGGTCCAGGCCCTTGGCCAGCGGATCGACGATGACCTCGGTCTCCGGACCGGCAAGCTGGATCAGGCAAAGCTCCGGCCAGAACGTCGTCTCCCGCAGGAACTCCGTGTCGATCGTCAGATACTCGGAACGGGCGAGCGTCTCACAGGCGTCGCGAAGGGCTGCGGTTGTCTCGATGATCTGCATAAGGACTTGGCCGGCTTTCTCGATTTTTTGGATCGGGCAGCTTTAGACGTTCCACGGTTTTGCCACAATCGAAAATTTGAGCACGGGTGCCCGTGCCCCAACCACCATCGTCATCCTCGGGCTTGACCCGAGGATCCACCGGCGTCCGGGGCGTGGATGCTCGGGTCAAGCCCGAGCATGACGGAGGAGAGGTTATGCCACCCGCACATAGCTCGTCATGCCGGTCTTCTGGTGCTCGATGATGTGGCAATGGAAGACCCAGTCGCCGGGATTGTCGGCAACCAGCGCGAGCTGCACCTTCTCGTCCGGCAGGATGAGATAGGTGTCGGAGAAATGCGGGCGAAGCGCCTGCTTGTTGGAATTCATCGGCTTGAAGGCGAGGCCGTGCAGGTGGAGCGGGTGCACCTGCGGCGTCGGGTTCTCGACGTTGAAGATATAGGTCCTGCCCACCTTCATCTCGGCGAGCGGCGCGGTCGGGTCGCCGCTGTCGTCGGCCCACGGTACCTTGTTGATGGCCCAGAAATTGTAGCCGAGCGAGCCGCAGATGCCGTCCTTCGGGCGCTCTTCCGCCGAGGCCGACAGGATGAACGGGATTTCCGTCGCCGCCGAAAGGTCGGGTTCGGAGAGGGGATTGGCGGCCAGCGCCGGCAGATCCTGGAGATTGCGCTTCAGCGATGCGCCGGTGGCGCGGAAGGTGACGAGCGTCGTGGGCTTGGTGCCGCGCAGGTCCATCAGCGCGGCAATGGCGCCCTCGGTCTCGGGCATACGCAGCGCGAGGTCCAGTCGCTGGCCGGGGCCGATCATCAGGTGATCGAGCGCAAAACGGTCTGCCGCGGGATTGCCGTCGGCGGCGATGACGAGGGCGTCCGCGCCATCCACATTGAGAGTGAGGATGCGGGTGACGTCGGTGGCGGCGATGCGCAGCCGCACGAGCCCGCCCGCCGGCGCGTCATATTGCGGCGTCTGGCGCCAGTTGGCGGTGCGCACCGTGCCGAACGTGCCGGCGCGGGCGGCGTCGCGCGGCTTGAACTGCGCGATGAACTGCCCGTCGCCGCCCAGCCGCCAGTCGCGCAGGTTGAGCACGATCTCGGCGTCGAAGACGGGATCGGCCGGGTCCTCCACGACGATCACGCCGGCAAGGCCGCGGCCCATCTGCTCCAGCGTGTTGCAATGGGGGTGATACCAGAAGGTACCGGCATCGGGCGGCGTGAAGGCATAGTCGAAACCGTCGCCGCCATAGACATAGGGCTGCGTGAGGAAGGGCACGCCGTCCATCCTGTTGTCGATGCGCAGCCCGTGCCAGTGCACGGTCGTCGGCTCGTCCAGCCCGTTTTCGAGGCGCAGCGCGAAGGGTACGCCCCGTCGCATGCGCAGCACCGGCGGCACCTCGGCGTCGCCATAGGTCATGGCCGCCCTGGTCGGCCCCTTGTCCGTGATCAGCGCATCGGTGCGGCGGGTCAGAAGCGTGGTTGCCGCCTTGGCGCTCGCCGGTTTGCCGAGCTGGCCGGCAAGGCCCATGCCGCCCGCATAGGCGCCGGCGACGAGTGCGCCCTTCATCAGCGTGCGGCGTGTCAGCATGGCGGTTCCCTCGGTAACGTTCAGCGCAACCCCCTCATCCGCCTGCCGGCACCTTCTCCCCGAGGGGAGAAGCGATGTGCCGCAGCGTTTCCGTTTCCCTCTCCCCTCGGGGAGAGGTCCGCCGAGCGAAGCGGAGGCGGGGTGAGAGGGCGACGCGAAATGCCTTATCCTTCTAAACCTGAGCGCATATCTCAGCAATAACCTGCGCGCGATCAGATTGCCGCAGGCTCAGAGCTTGGTGTCACGCTCCTTTTCCGGAGCGGCCAGCTTGTTGAAGAAGAAGGAGGTGCGCAGCAGGTTGCGGAAGCGGCTGCGGCGCGCGCCCGTCGGCACGCCCGGCCGCGCGCTGATGCGCAACGCCGTATAGCCCATGAAGGCGAAGAGGATGATGGCGGTGTAGAGAAACAGCGCCTGCGGCCCGAAGAACTGCAGCAGCACGGACGCAAAGAGCGGCCCGATGATCGCGCCGCAGGACCAGAAGAACAGCATGCCGGCCGAAACCAGCGCATGTTCGCCTTCGCCGGCATGATCGTTGGCGTGGGCCGAGCAGAGCGAATAGAGCGGCATGGCGAAGGCGCCGAAGACGAAGATGCCGACGAGGTTCTTCCATTCGTTGCCGCCGGCGAAGAAGGCGAGATAGAGCGCGGCAAGCGTCGAGCCCAGCGTGGCGACGAGGATGATCAGGCGCCGGTCGAGCCGGTCGGAATAGATGCCGAGCGGATATTGCAGCACCACGCCGCCGACGATGCCCGCGCTCATGAAGCTCGCGATGGCCGTCACCGAAAGCCCGATGTCGTGGGCGTAGATCGGTCCGAGATTGCGGAAGGCCGCATTGGTCAGGCCCACGACGATGCAGCCGACGGTGGCGAGCGGCGAGATGTTCCACAGTTTCTTCACGTCGAAGCGGATCGCCTCCGGCACGGTGGGACTGGAGCGGTCGGCAAGCGAGATCGGCACGAGCGACAGCGACAGCGCCATGGCGATGAAGGCGAAGATCTCGAACCCGCCGATGCCGAAGCCGGGGATGACATATTGCGCCGCTGTCACCGAGCCGAGGTCGACCAGACGGTAGACGGAGAGCGTGCGCGCCCGGTTGGAATTGGTGACGGCGGCGTTCAGCCAGCTTTCGACGGTGGCGAAGAGGCTGGCGAAGCAGATGCCGGCGACGAGCCGCATGGCGAACCAGAAGACGGGATCGATGACCAGCACCATGGCGATGGCCGAGGCGGACGCGATGGCCGCCATGGCGGAGAAGGTGCGGATATGGCCGATGGCCCGCAGCACGCGCGTCACGTAGATGCAGCCGATGGCAAAGCCGATGCTGTAGCCCGCGCCGACGATGCCGATCACCGAGGTCGAGAAGCCTTCATTGGCCGCGCGCAACGCGATGAACGTGCCCTGCAACCCATTGCCGCCGATCAGGATGCCGGCGGTGATAAGAAGCGGAATCAGGGGGCGAATCGTGGACATGCGCCCACTATGGCGAAGCTTTCACGGAAAGGCAGGCGGGAAAGCGAAACGGGGTGCAAATCGTTTGGGTTGTGGGTGGTGGCCACAACCGAGAACGCCCCGAACCGCCTCAGCCCAGCAGTTCGTCCATCATGCGCAAGTGGTCGGGCACCAGCGGCTTTTCGAAATAGCTCTTGACGAAATCGTACTGCATGGCCCGCTCGCGGTCCTTGCCGAGACGCGAACTGGTCAGCATGGCGACGATGGGGGCATGGACCTCGAATTCCTCCGCGTAACGGTCCAGGAACTCGAAGCCGTTCATCACGGGCATGTTGATGTCGAGGATGATGGCATCGGGCGTGTCGCCGCGCAGCACGTCGAGCGCTTCCGCGCCGTCGAAGGCCTTCAGCACATGGATGGCCGGGTCGTATTTGCGGATCGTGTACTCGCAGATGAACTGATCGTTCTCGTCGTCATCGACGACCAGGATCGACTGGATTTTCATGTTTTTCCTCGACGGGAAGCTCGATGATGAACCGGCTGCCCTTGTCCCTTGCCTCGTAAAGCGCGCTGCCGCCGAGCGATTCCGCGCTTTTCCTCAATATATAAAGGCCAAGCCCGCTGCCGAAGGACCGGTTGGGGTGCAGCCGTTTGAACATCCTGAACAATAAATGGCGGCTGGCGGGCGGAACGCCCAGACCGTTGTCCTCCACCGACAGTCGTATCCCGCCGGCGGAGCGGAGGACGCGGATATCGATCCTCGGCTGCGCCTCCTGCGGATCGTGATACTTGATCGCGTTGGAGAGCATGTTGCCGACGATGACGTCGAATTTCGATGGATTGCTAATAATTGTCAATTCTGCGGCGATGTGATTTTCGATGTGGATGCGCCTGAATTCCTCCAGGTGAGAGAGCGAATCCACGGCATCGGAGACGGCGGCACGCAGCGCGATCGGGCGTTTTTCCTCCTCCATCAGGCGGTTGCGCGTGATGGTGATGATGTTCTGGATGAGGTGGTCGAGCCGGCCGAAATTCTTCTCCATGCGCTGGAGCGTCTGGCCGAGCCCCTTGAGGTCGCCGTCGGCCAGCATCATGCGCGAAATGTTGAGCAGGCCCATCGACGAGGCGATCGGCGAGCGCAGGTCGTGCGAGGTGCGATAGGCGAATTCCTCGAGCTCGGCATTGGCTTCGATCAGCGCGTGCTCGCTCTCCTTCCGGTCCGAAATGTCGCGCACGATGCCGCTATAGACCGTCGAGCCGTGGCGATCGATGCGGGCGACCGCCAGGTCGAGCGGGAAGACCTCGCCGTTCTTGCGCCGGCCCTCCGCCTCGCGGCCGATGCCGATGACCTTGGCCTCGCCGCTGCGCTGGTAGTTGGCGATATAGCGGTCGTGCTCGCGGTGGTAGGGATCGGGCATCAGCATCTTGACGTTCTGGCCGATCATCTCGTCGGGATCGTAGCCGAAGATGCGCGTGCAGGCCGCGTTGACCTTGAGGATGGTGCCGCGGTCGTCGATCAGGATGATGCCGTCGACCGCGTTGTCGATGATGGCGGCAAGCTGAGCGCGGCTTTCGGCGAGGTCGTCCGCCATGCCGCGTGCCCGGCGCGACGAAAAATAGAGATGCGCGACCAGCCCGCCATAGAGGAGGCCGGAGATCACGATGAGCGAGGTGAGCGTGGAGCGCGGATTGCCGGTATCCGCCGTAAACGTGATGCCGAAGGCGACCTCGTAGCGGGTCAGCTCGTAATAGGCCATCGCCAGCAGCACGAGATAGGTGGAAAGGCCCAGGATGCTGGCGAGGGTGGAGCGATGGAAGCCGGTCTCCTCGGTCTCGACGAAAACGATGGAAATGCCGAGCGCGATGAAACAGCTGGCGCTCGGGATGGACATGCGCGTGAAGCGGATCCAGTCATGCGCGATATCGAGCGCGATCGCATAGCCGATGAGGGCCGCGGCGGCGATGATGATGGCCGAGAGCCCGAGCACGACCTGCACGGCGTCGGTCTTGCGCCTGATGATACGCAGCAGCAGCGCCAGGCTGACGAGAATGAAGCAGAGGGCGGTGTTCGGCGCGATGCGGCCCGGCCGGCTGGTGCCGATGTCCACGAAGGGCGTGTTCAGGAGCGTGTCGATGCCGATATCGATCGCAAGGACGTGCTGCGACAGGGCCAGCACACCATAGATCAGGACCACCACCAACATCAGCGCGGGCAGGGTCCGCAAACCGCGAGACGTGAAGAGGACGGCGGCACCGGTCATGGCGGCCGCGAGAGCCGCATTGAACTTCATGCCGAGAAGGGCGGGCAGGCGGGCGGCAAGAGCGGCCGGCTCCGCGAGCCAGAACGTCATCATGCCCATGCCGATGACGAGGCACCAGGTGCCCGCCGCAATGTTTGCCCGTTGCCAGGACCACTGCCGGTTCAATCGTTCCCCCAGACGCGGCTCTGATCCGCCGCGTGGCGCACTCTAGCGGGAAGGGGCGGCCGGCTAAAGGTCTGCGGATGAAGGAACTGGGGAAAGGCCGCGTTCAGGCGGCCGTATCGTGCCGCGCGGCG
This sequence comes from Shinella sp. AETb1-6, assembly GCF_009826875.1. NCBI lineage: Bacteria > Pseudomonadati > Pseudomonadota > Alphaproteobacteria > Hyphomicrobiales > Rhizobiaceae > Shinella > Shinella sp. AETb1-6. The sequence goes on from NZ_WUMM01000004.1 coordinate 313,306, forward strand.
GCTTCCAGCCGTGCGGTGAGCTGTTGCAGCTCCCCCGTCAGCGACCGCACGCTCTCCAGGGTGCAGCCCGTCGCCTGGCGGATCGCCTTGAGGATGCCGATGGCCGAACCCTGCATCGCCTTGCCCTTGTCCGTGAGGGTGATCAGCACCTGCCGCTCGTCGGCCTTGTCGCGGGCGCGGCGGATATGGCCTGCCGCCTCCAGCCGCTTGAGGAGCGGCGAGAGCGTGCCGGAATCGAGCCCGAGCGTCTCGCCCAGCGCCTTGACCGTGCGGCCGTCCTCCTCCCACAGCGCCATCAGCACGATATATTGCGGATAGGTGAGGCCGTAGGGATCGAGCAGCGGCTTGTAGGTGCGGTTCATCGCATGCGCCGCGGAATAGACGGCAAAGCAGAGCTGCTGGTCGAGGGCCAGCGCGCCCGGCGGAATGTCGTTGGTCTCGGCTTCGTCACGTTTGTCTGTCATGGTGCCATTGTCGCATGGAACGACCGAAATTGCAATTTTGCAAAATCATATTGCGCACAATCTAATTTTGCGCTATCAACAATCATCAACACAGGAAAGGAGACACCCATGCCCATTCTCTACAGGACTAAGGCTTCTGCAACCGGCGGCCGCGCCGGCCATGGCGCAACCGAAGACGGCACCGTCGATGTCACGCTGACCGTTCCCAAGGAACTCGGCGGCGATGGCGCCACCGGCGCAAACCCCGAAAAGCTCTTCGCTGTCGGCTATTCCGCCTGCTTCCTCGGCGCGCTCAAGTTCGTCGCCGGCAAGGAGAAGGTGAAGATCCCGGATGATGCCAAGGTCACCGCGACCGTGGGCATCGGCCCGCGCGAAGATGGCGGCGGCTTCGGCATCGAGGCATCGCTGGAAGTGTCCGCCCCCGGTGTCGACAAGGCCGTGCTGGAAGACCTCGTCAAGAAGGCGCATGTCGTCTGCCCTTACAGCCACGCCACCCGCGGCAACCTGGACGTCAAGACGACCGTCGTCTGATCGGGCGCCCGAATTCGAAAGGCCGTCCCGTGTCCGGGGCGGCCTTTTGCTTGTTCCCCCGGAAACAGCGCATGCGGCCGCGCCGTGAGACCTTCTGATCACCGGACGAGAACAGCTCGTCACCCCAGAGATCAGGAGAGACCCATGCGCACGTTCATCGTTTCCGCCACCATCGCCCTCGTCGCCGCCGTTTCCTTCGCCGCACCCTCGCAGGCCGGAAACTACAGCTACGGCTACAAGCCCCAGTGCTTCATCAAGAAGGTGAAGTCCTACGATTACTACGGCAATGTCGTGATCAAGAAGATCAAGGTCTGCAAATAACCCTTGTCGTTCATGACCTCCCCGAAGGCCCGGATGTCCCCTGCATCCGGGCTCTTTGCCGTCGATACGGTCCTGAGCCGATTGGATCCGCACGATCCACCTCTCCCTTGTCATTGGAAAAATATAGGCTATATTCTTTCTCATGAAAGGAGATCGCATCATGCAGCGCAAACCCGTTCTTCAGGCCAATGCCGAAGGCGTCGTGCTCACCAAGGCGGCGGTCAATGCGGCCGAGCGGCTCGGGCTGACGGCGCGCATCCTCTCGGCGGTCATCGGCGTTTCCGAGGCGACGGTCTCGCGGCTCAAGCGGCAGGATGTGCTTCTCGAACGCGGCACCAAGCCCTTCGAACTCGCCGTGCTGCTCGTGCGCCTGTTCCGCTCGCTCGATGCCATCACCGGCGGCGACGAGGGGGTGGCCCGCGCCTGGATGAGCGCGGAGAACACGGCTCTCCAGGCCCGTCCCGTCGATCGTATCGTTTCCATTTCCGGCCTTGTCGATGTCCTTGCCTATCTGGACGCCCGTCGCGCTCTCGTCTGAGGCGCGGCCCTTCGCAGGCGAGGTCTGGCGGCTCGTCGAGGCGCAGCACCGCGTCTCCACGCTGAAGCTCGTCGATACCCTGGACGAGCAGGCGCTGCTGGAGGACCTGCTCGAAGACAGCAAGCCCGTGCTGCCGCCCGAATGCGCCGGCCTCGATTACCTGCTTGCCACACCCTTCCGCTATGGCGCGGCCTATCCGCACGGCTCGCGGTTCCGCCGCGCCGGCCGCACGCTCGGCGTCTACTATGCCGGCCTGACGGTGGAGACGGCCTTGGCCGAAATGGCCTTCTACCGGCTGCTGTTCTTTTCCGAATCCCCCGCGACGCCGCTGCCGGCCAATGCCGCCGACTACACCGCCTTTTCCGCCGCCATCGCCACCGAACAGGCGATCGATCTCACCCGCCCGCCGCTCGACCGCGATGCGGCCTCATGGACGCACCCGACCGATTACGCCGCCTGTCAGGCGCTGGCCGATGCCGCGCGGCAAGCCGGCATCGACGCCATTCTCTATCGCTCGGTGCGCGATCCCGGCGCCGGCGGCAACATGGCCTTGCTCACCGCGAAAGGCTTTGCCGCGCCGAAGCCGGTGGAGCGCCAGACCTGGCGCATCCGGCTTTCGCCGCTTGGCGTGCAGGCGCTCTGCGACCACCCGCCAAGACGCATCGGCTTTTCCCGCGAGGATTTTGCAGGCGATCCGCGCATTGCCTTACGCAAATAGCGCGGCTTCCTCGAAGAAGTCTTCCGGACCGTCCACCTCGACCAGCCGCCGCTTCTCGATGAGCCAGAAGCGGTTCGCCACCGTCCGCACGAAGGCGCGGTCGTGCGATACGAAGAGGCAGCTCGCCTGTTGGGCGGTCAGCTCCCGTTCCAGCGCTTCCTGTCCCTCGATATCGAGATGGTTGGTCGGCTCGTCGAGCACATAGAAGTTCGGGTTGGTGAGGCGCAGCACCAGCATGCCGAGCCGGGCCTTCTGCCCGCCCGACAGCAACCCGACCGGCCGGCCCTGCATCTCCATGGAAAAACCCGCGCCGGCCAGCAGGCTGCGCGCCCGCTGGTCGCCCACATCGAAGCGGTGGATGATCGTGCCGTGCGGCGTCTCGTCGTCCGACAGGTCCGAAAGCGCCTGGTCGCCATAGCCGAGCACCAGCGAGGGCGTCGGCTTGATGCCCTCCTGCGCCTCACCCTCGATGGCCGCCTTCAGCCGCCGCACCAGCCGTGTCTTGCCGGTGCCGTTGAGGCCAAGCAGCACGATCCTGTCACCCTGGCAGATGAATTTTTTGCCGGTGCGGAAGAGAAGCGTGCCGTCGGGTGTTTCGACCGGACAATCCTCCAACGTCACCAGCACCTTGGCATGGGTGCCGCGATTGGCGAGCCGGATGGCGCCGGCGGCATTCTCCTGATGGGCGGGACGCGCCGCATCCTCGATCCGCTCCGCACGGGCCTTGAGCTGCTTGGTCTTCACCATGAGCAGGTCGCTGCCGGAGTTGACGCCGATATTGTGCAGCTTCGCCGCCTGCTGGCGCAGCTGCGCCGCCGTCTTCATGTCCTTCTCGAAGCGCCGCTCCTCGGCGGCATCCGCCTCGTCCAGCGCGGCGCGGGCGCGGGAATAGGGCAGGGCGAAGAGCTGCGAGCGCTCGGGCCTGAGGAACAGCGTGCGGTTCGTCACCGCATCGAGAAAGGCGCGGTCGTGGCTCGAAAGGATGACCGGCATGTCGCGCGGCAGGGTGGCGAGCCAGCTTTCCAGCCGGGCGATCTTTTCCAGGTCGAGATGGTTGGTCGGCTCGTCGAGCAGAAGCACGTCCGGCTCGCCGACACGCACGCGGGCGATCAGCGCGATGCGTTGCCAGCCGCCGCTCAGCGCCGCAAGCGGACGCTCGCGCAGGTCCTGCGGCACCTCCAGTTCCTCGAGCGTGACATCCGCCCGCCAGCTTTCGCTGTCCCGCTGCTCGGCCGGCAGCGCATCGAGCACCGCCTCACGGAAAGTCAGGGCCTCAAGCCCGGGCGCGATATGCTGCTCCATATGGCCGACGGTCAGGCCGCGGGCGCGGGTGATCTCGCCCGTCGTCGGCTCGAAGGCGCCGGTGATGCATTTCAGCAGCGTGGATTTGCCCCGCCCGTTTGCGGCGATGAGCCCGATGCGGTCGCCGCTGGCGACGGCAAGGCTGAGATTCGAAAAAAGCGGGGTGGAAAACGTGACGCCGAGCGCACGGATATTGATGAGCGACATGAAAGTTCTCTGGTCTTCAAGGCCCCGCGGCGCGGCATCGGCCGTCGGTCACGCGGAGGCACAAGGACATTCGATGCGGTGGACCGCATCGCCGGAAGGGCAGACCAGAAAAGAAAGTGTGTTCGTTCCGATCAGCCCTGCAAACGCATTTGCAGGGCAAAACCAGGGCCATGTGTGCGATGTGGCAGGAAGCCGACCTTCACGGCACAGCCCTCTCTTACGTGTTGCGAACGGCAGATGGGTAACATCGGCGGGACCGATTGGCAACGGGGCGGGTGGGTTACCCCCCCTCTGCCCTGCCGGACATCTCCCCCACAAGGGGGGAGATTGGCTGGAAGGGCAGAGGGGGTGAGCGGCTAACTCCGATGCAGCCCTACCGCCGCAAGCTCCCCAGGATGCCGCGCACCAGCGCGCGGCCGAGGGAGGACGCCACGGTGCGTGCCACGGATTTCATCGCCGCTTCCGCGACCGTCTCGCGCTGATAGCCCGCACGGGGCTTGGCCTGCTTGGGGGCGGACGTGGCGGCGGGCTCCTCGTCGCCGAAGCCGGGCAGGGTCCAGCGGCTGCCGCCGGAGGGCTGCTGGCTCGTCTGGTCGGCGTCGGCCTGCTGCTGCGCGGCGGCGGCATCGACCGCCTTCTTGGCCCGCGCCGTCAGGATTTCATAGGCCGACTCGCGGTCGAAATCCTCGTCATAGAGGCCGGCGACGGGGCTCACCTTCATGATCGCCTGGCGCTCCGCCTCCGTGACGGGGCCAAGCCGCGAGGCCGGCGGGCGGATCAGCGTGCGTTCCACCATCGAGGGCGCGCCCTTGCCCTCCAGCGTCGAGACCAGCGCCTCGCCGGTGCCGAGATTGGTGATGACCTCGGCGCAGTTGAAGTCCGGGTTGGGGCGGAATGTGTCGGCGGCGGTCTTCACCGCCTTCTGCTCGCGCGGCGTATAGGCGCGCAGCGCATGCTGCACGCGGTTGCCGAGCTGGGCGAGCACCGTCTCGGGCACGTCCAGCGGGTTCTGCGTGACGAAATAGACGCCCACGCCCTTGGAGCGGATGAGGCGCACGACCTGCTCCACCCGCTCGATCAGCACCTTCGGCGCATCGTTGAACAGGAGATGGGCCTCGTCGAAGAAGAACACCAGCTTCGGCTTGTCGGGATCGCCCACTTCCGGCAGCACCTCGAAGAGCTCGGAGAGCATCCACAAGAGGAAGGTGCCGTAGAGGCGCGGGTTCATCATCAGCTTGTCGGCGGCCAGCACCGAGATTGCGCCGCGCCCGTCATTGGTGGTGCGCATGATGTCGGAAATCTTCAGCGCCGGCTCGCCGAAGAACTGCACGGCGCCCTGCTGTTCGAGGATCAGCAGTTCGCGCTGGATCGAGCCGACCGAGGCCTTGGAGATGAAGCCGAACTGGTTGGAAAGCGTCGAGGCGTTCTCGCCCATATAGTTGAGCAGCGCCTGGAAATCCTTGAGGTCGAGCAGCGGCAGGCCGCCCTGGTCGGCGATCTTGAAGGCGATGTTGATCACGCCTTCCTGCGCATCCGTCGCGTTCATCAGGCGCGAGAGCAAAAGCGGGCCCATTTCGGAGATGGTGGTGCGGACACGGTGGCCCTTCTCGCCGTAGAGATCCCAGAAGATCACGGGGAATTCCTGGAATTCGTAGGGCGTGAGCCCGATCTGGTCGGCGCGCTTCTGGAGAAAATCCTTCGGCTCGCCGATCGCGCCGATGCCCGAGAGGTCGCCCTTCACGTCGGCGCAGAACACCGGCACGCCGGCATTGGAGAACCCTTCCGCGAGGATCTGCAGCGTCACCGTCTTGCCCGTGCCGGTCGCGCCCGTCACGAGGCCGTGGCGGTTGCCGAACTTCAGGTCGAGATATTCGGGCTTGTTGTTGGTGTCGTCGGGCTTGCGGCTGGTGCCGATATAGAGTTTTCCGTCCTGAAGAATGGAATCCGTCACGTTGAAACTCCCTGACTGCCGGTTCCTGCCACGATTCCCGTGACGGGGCGGATCGCCGCGCCGAACGGTTTTCATTGAATCGTCTCAGGGAGGTTATAAGGATAGTCAGGCACGGGAACAACACGCTTTCACGGCCGCCACCCGGCGGTCGAATTCGCGGCCCACCGGCTTGAGTTTGCCGGAGAACTCATTTACCTTGACGTTAACGTCAATTCCTTTGGAGGATCGTCCATGAATGAACTCGTCACTCGCGTCGCCAATGCCGTCGGCATCGAGCCTGCCCTTGCCGAAAAGGCCATCGGCATGATGCTGGGTTTCCTTCAGCGCGAGGCGGCCGATGGCCCCGTTGCGCGCATGATCGAAGCCATTCCCGGCGCCTCCGACCTCGTCGCCCAGTATAACGGCGAAGGCGAGGGCAAGGGCCTGCTCGGCGGCCTGATGAGCGCCCTCGGCGGCGGTGGCGTCATGGGTCTCGGCCAGCAGCTGATGAGCCAGGGCCTCGGCATGGGCGAAATCACCGGCCTCGCCAAGGAAACGCTCGCCGTCGCCCGCGAACACGCCGGCGCCGAGACGGTCGACGAAGTCGTCGATTCGGTCCCGGGCCTCAGCCAGTTCGTCTGATTTTTTCGATCGCCATCCCGCTCAAGGGCGGGATGGCCTCCTCATGCTGCCTGCGCCTTCAGCCACTTGCGCAGCCGGCCGCGGGCATTGGCATAGCAGCCTACCGCTTCCGCGCCTTCATCATGAAAGCCGTAAAAACCACCAGCCCGATGCCCACCGAGAGCGGTCCGGCCTTGGGGCCGCCGGCTTCCATGATGGCGCCCGTCAGGCCCGATCCCGCCCCGCTGCCGGCCGCATAGGCGAGCGCGAAGGCAGCGCTGCCGGCGACCAGCATGGCGCCGCTGTGGCGTTCGCCGAGCATGGTGAGCGCGCAGGTGTAGAGCGAGAAGGTGGCCGTGCCCATCAGCGCGAAAACGGAGAGGATGGCGATCTCCGAGGTCATGGAAGGCAGGAGCAGGTAGCTCGCGGCCGCCACGGTGACGGCGGTGAGTGCGACGCGTTCGCGCGGGAACCGGTCGAGCAGCACGCCGATGAAGGGCTGGGCGATGGCCGTGGGCAGGGCGAGCACGGTGACGCTGACGGCCGCGAAGGCCTCGCTATAGCCCATCTTCACGAAATAGACCGGCATGGCGGAGATCGCCGCGATATCGGCAAAGCCGAAGACGAAGACCATGCCGGCCAGGAGCGGCGCGGCGCGGAGGAAGCGGAAGACATCGCCGGTGGAGGACGGTTCCGGCACCGTCTTCGTCGAGAACATCAGCATGGCCGTCGCGAAGGCGACGATGGCGAGATAGATCGCCGTCATGGCGAAGCCGATGCCGCTTGCGCTGCCCAGAAGCGGGATGGCGAGCGGCCCGGCGGCAAAGCCCGCGCACATGCCGGCACCATAGATGCCGGAGACGCGGCCGCGCAGGCGGTCCGGGCAGGCGGCGTTCAGCCACGCCTCGCCCAGCATGAAGATGAGGCTGGCGAAGAAACCCAGCAGGAAACGCGCGAGAAGCCAGACGGCGAAGGAGCCGGAGGCCGCGAAGGTGGCAAGGCACAGCGAGCAGCCGATGAGGCTTGCGATGATCAGCCGGTCGGCGCGCCAGCGGGCCGTCAGCGTGCCGAGCATCAGGGTGGAGGCGGCAAGGCCGCCGGCGAAGGCCAGCGCGTTGACGCCGATCAGCCCCGGCGAAAAGCCGCGCGCCTCCAGCGTCAGCGAGATCAGCGGATAGGTCAGCCCCTGCGCGACGGAAAAAGCGGTCACGCCGAGCACGACGGCGACGATGGCCGGCCAGTCCGGCGAAAAGACGGTTGAAGACGAGGATTGCATGAGGGGCTCCCAGCCGCACGCGCGGCGGCGGCTCCATCCATATCCGGCCGCCGCGCCTTTGGGAAGCGGGGCTATTTTTCGCGGTGGAGGCTGGGATTGCCGGGTCTGAGGCGAGGCGGTTCAGCTTCCCTTCTCCCCTTGGGGGAGAAGGTGGCCCGAAGGGTCGGATGAGGGGGAGAGTGAAAGCTGAGCGGCTCCTTGCCTGCGGCATCCCCCTCATCCGCCTGCCGGCACCTTCTCCCCGCGGGGGAGAAGGGGAAACTGAACTGCCTTGCTCCCTATTCGGCGCTTGGCAGAAGCGTATCAGGCAGCCACATCCCACGCCGGGGCGAGGCCGTCCGGGCTGACGATGCGGCCGTCGGCGCGGGCGAGAGCGTGGATGCGCTTCATCTCGTCCGCCGTCAGCGCGAAGTCGAAGATCCCCAGGTTTTCGGCAAGCCGCGCCTCGGTCGCCGTCTTGGTGAGGGCCACCACGTCCGGCTGCTGGATCAGCCAGCGCAGCGCGACCTGCGCGGCCGACTTGCCATGGGCGGCGGCGATCTCCTTCAGCACCGGCGCGGCCGGCACCTTGCCATCAGCCATGGCGAAGTAGGCCGTGAGCGCCATGCCGTAGGTCTCTGCCGCTGCGTGCACCTTCGTCTGGTCGAGGAACGGGTGGTACTCGACCTGGTTGGTGGCGAGTGGTGCTGCGCTCAGGCGCACGGCCTCGGCCATCAGGGCGGTGTTGAAGTTGCTGATGCCGATATGCCGGGTCAGGCCGCGTTCGCGCACGGCATTGAGTTCGGCGATCTGCACGTCGAGCGGCACGGCATCGTTCGGCCAGTGCAGCAGGAGAAGATCGACATGGTCGGTCCTCAGCTTGCGCAGGCTTTCCTCCACCGAGGCGGCAAATGCGCCCTTGGCGTAGTTCGCGACCCAGACCTTGGTGGTGAGGAAGATGTTTTCCCGCGCGATACCCGAGCGCTGGATGGCCTCGCCGACGGCGGCCTCGTTCTCGTAGATCTGGGCGGTATCGACATGGGTGAAGCCGGCCTGCAGCGCCTTCGGCAGGATCGAGAGGACGTCGTTTTCCGGCATGCGGAAGGTGCCGAAGCCGAGCTGGGGAATGTGGGCGCCATTGGCGTCGACGGTTTTCATAAGGTCTCCTTTTGAGGTTGGTGGCCCGCCGGACCGAGAAGGATCGTCCGGCGGGAGAGGGGTTCAGGCAAGCTCGGCGGCGGCGCCCGGCTGGCTGCGTTCGCGGCGATCGAGCGCGCCGCTGAGGAGCGTCAGGCCGAGCGCGCCTGCCACGAGGATCGCGCCGACCCAGGGCGTTGCGCCAAGCCCGAGCGGCGAAGCGACGACGAGCCCGCCGATCCAGGCGCCGGCCGCGATGCCGAGATTGAAGGCGGCGATGTTGAGCGCGGAGGCGACATCGACGGCGGCGGGGCGGTGACGCCGGGCCATGTCGACCACGTAAAGCTGGAGGCCGGGCACGGTGGCGAAGGACAGGAAGCCGATGGCGGCGAGCGTGACCAGCGCCAGGACCGGGGAGGGCGCGGTCAGGGTCAGCACGGCGAGCGCCGCCGCCTGGAGCGCGAACATCACGGCAAGCGCCTGCACCGGATCGCGGTCCGCGATCCTGCCGCCGACGAGATTGCCGATGGCGATGGCGACGCCGTAGAGCACCAGCACGAGGCTGACCATGTTGGCGGAGAAGCCGGTGATGTCCTGCAGCAGCGGCGACAGGAAGGTGAAGGTGACGAAGGTGCCGCCATAGCCGAGCGCCGTCATGGCGAAGACGACGAGGAGGCGGCCCGAGCCGAGCACGCGCACCTGCTGCATGAGGCCGGCCGGCGTCTCGCGCTTGAGATCGGAGGGCAGCAGCAGCGCGATGGCGGCGAGCGCGACGACGCCAAGGCCGGCCACGGCCCAGAAGGTGGCGCGCCAGCCGAAGGTCTGGCCGATGAAGGTGCCGAGCGGCACGCCGGTGACGATGGCGACGGTCAGCCCCATGAACATCATGGCGATGGCCGAAGCGCGGCGGTCCGGCGCGACGAGATCGGCGGCAATGGTGGCGCCGACGGAGAAGAACACGCCGTGCGCGAAAGCCGAGAGCACGCGGCCGACAAGCAGCATCTCATAGGTCGGCGACAGCGCGGCCAGCGCGTTGCCGGCGATGAACAGCGCCATGAGGCCGACCAGCAGCGGCTTGCGGCCGAGCCTGCCGGTGAGCGCGGTCAGAACCGGCGCGCCGAAGGTCACGCCGAGCGCATAGACGGAGACGATGAGGCCGGCGAGCGGCAGGGTGATGTCGAGGTCGGAGGCGACGGTCGGCAACAGGCCGACGATCACGAACTCCGTGGTGCCGATCGCGTAGGCCGCGACGGTCAGGGCAAAGAGGGCAAGGGGCATGGAACACCTTCACGGGGTTACGGGCGCGCAGGGCTTGAGAATGGCCCCGGTCGCCGCGCGGAACGGATGGTGCGAATATGCGGCCTCGCCACTTGAATGATAATCGGCAGCAATGGATAAATGGCTGTGAAACAAATTCACAGGATGGGACCCATGGACAACCGCACCGGCGAAATGGAGGTCTTCGTCTCGGCGGCCGAGACGGGTAGCTTCTCGGCGACGGCGCGCCGCCTGAAGCTCACGCCCTCGGCGGTCAGCAAGCTGGTGACGCGCATCGAGGACCGGCTCGGCACGCGCCTTCTCGTGCGCACCACGCGCTCGCTGCTGCTGACGCCGGAAGGCGAGACCTATCTGGCGCGCGCCCGGCGCGTGCTGGCGGAAATCGACGAGATGGAACGGCTGGTCGCGCAGGGCGCGCAGGCCAAGCCGCGCGGGCTGCTGCGCGTCAATGCGACGATCGGGTTCGGCGAGTGCTACATCATCCCGCTCGTCGGCGAATTCCTCTCGCTCTATCCGGATGTGCGGCTGGAGCTGTCGCTCAGCGACGGGCTGATCGATCTCGTGGAGGAGCGCACGGATATCGCGTTCCGCACCGCACCCATGGCCGATTCATCGCTCAAGGCGCGCAAGCTCCTGGTCAGCCATCGCATCACGGTCGCCACGCCGGGTTATCTCGCCGTGCACGGCACGCCGCAGGTGCCGGCCGATCTCGCGAACCACAACTGCATCACCTTCACCTTCGGGCGTGCGCCGGGCGAATGGCCGTTCCTCGATCCCGGCACGAGCACCGTCTATCCCGTGCCGGCGCCGGGCAATGTCATGGCGGCAAGCGGCTCCGTCGCGCGGCTGCTCTGCCTGGAGGGCGTGGGCATTGCCCGCATCGGCAAGTTCCATGTCGACGGCGACATCGCCGCCGGCCGCCTTGTCGAAGTGCTGGCCGATTACAATCCCGTGCAGGAGGAGCAGGTGCACGCCGTCTATGTCGGCCACGAGCACCTGGCCGCGCGCATCCGCGCCTTCATCGATTTCCTCGCCGAGAAGATCTGACGCCGCTTACGCCTTGACCGCGATGACGAACAGCCGCGGAAAGCGTAGCAGACGCCGTCCGTCCGCAAGGGGCGGGTAGGCGGCGGCGATACGCCCTTCGTAATCGGCGAGGAAGGCTTCGTGGTGTTCGGCGGGGATATGGTCGAGATAGCGCCTGAGGCCGGTGCCCTTGACCCATTCCACGATGGCGCCGGCATCGGCCATCGGATGATTGTAGGCGGTATGCCACACATCGACGCGCGCAGCCTTGGGCGCGAGCGCATCGAAATAAGCGGCGGGTGGGGGAAGGCGCTTTCGGCGCGGCGCGCCGTCGGCAAATACGCTCTGCCAGGGACCGGCCAGCGCGCTTTCCTCCATCAGCCTGTGCGAGGGCTCATCGAAATTGTCCGGCATCTGCACGGCAAGCACGCCGCCGGGGCGCAGCCCGTCCATCAGCGTCGCCATGAGCGCCAAATGATCCGGCAGCCACTGGAACACGGCATTGGCATAGAGCAGGGCGGCGGGTGCCGGCGGACGCCATGTCGCAAGGTCGCATTCGACGAAATCCACGCCCGGCAGGCGCGCCCGGGCCGCCTTCAGCATGTCGGCCGCATTATCGACGCCCTTCACGCCCCGCCCGGGGAAGCGCTGCACCAGAAGTTCGGTGGAATTGCCCGGGCCGCAGCCGAGATCGTAGACCGTACCCGCCGGCAGATCGACCGGCACCTGGGCCAGAAGGTCGCGCGCGGGCCGCGTGCGTTCGTCTTCGAATTTCAGGTACTGTGCGGCGGACCAGGCCATGTCAGAGGCTTTCGAGCGAGGGAAGGATGAGCGCGGGGCCGAGGTCGAAATATTCGTCCGGCATGTCGGCGCGGTTGATCCAGACGGTGCGGAAGCCGAATTTCGTCGCACCCGCAATGTCCCAGCGGTTGGAGGACTGGAAGGACACGGCATCGGGATAGAGCCGGTAACTGGTCGTGACGAGATCGTAGACCGCGGGCGCGGTCTTGTAGGTCTTCAGCGCATCGACGGAAAAGATGTCGTCGATGACGGTGTCGAGCGCGGCGTTCTTCACCGCGGACGCGAGCATGGCGGGCGAGCCGTTGGAGAGAATGGCGATATGCGCGCCCCGGCTCTTCAGCGCCTTCAGCACCGCCGGCACTTCCGGATAGCAGTCGAGCGTCCAGTAGGCATCGAGCAGCTTCGACCGCAGCGCCGGATCGACGCCGCTGACGCGCTGGAACGTGTAGTCCAGCGCCTGCTCCGTCAGCTGCCAGAAATCGGCGTAAGCGCCCATCAGCGCGCGCGTCCAGGAATATTCCAGCTGCTTGGCGCGCCACATCTCGGAAAACAGCCGGTAGTCCGGCCCTACATCCCCCGCATGCCGCCGCACCGCCGCATGCACGTCGAACAGCGTGCCATAGGCATCGAACACATAGGCGGCATGGGACATGGCAGGCGATTCCCCCGGTTTCCTCGCTCGCGATTGGCGGTGATTGGCGAGGGAATGTCAATCGCACCGCGGGAGACGCGCTTCCTTGCATTCAGGGGGAGGCGGAAGCGATCGTCTTCAGCACGTCGATGAAGGCGCTGGTGCGCACACCCGACGGGTTCTGCTTGAGATCGACGGTCTGCACCACGACGAGCCGCTTCGACGGCACGACGGCGATGATCTGCCCGCCGTAACCGGACGCGTAGAAGGCATGCGGTCCCCAGGGGTCTTCGGGAAGCGTCCACCACATATAGCCATAGCCCTGCCGCATCCGTTTCGCCTGCGAATAGGCCGTCGTCGATTCCCGGACCCATGCCCGCGGAACGATCTGCTTGCCGCCCCACATGCCCTCGTCAAGGAAAAGCTGGCCGAAACGCGCGGCGTCCCGCGCGCTGAGCCGAAACGGATAGGCCGGGTGCTCGGACACCTTCTCGAGGACATAACGGCCGTCGCGAAGCGAGAAATCCTCCATGCCGATCGGCCGGGCGATCCGGTTCTGGAAGCTCGCGAAGATGTCTTCCCCGGTCCGCTGCCGGTAGATCGTGCCCAGCGTGTTGAAATCCCAGTTGTTGTAGAACCAGAAGGATCCCGGCGGATGGCTGCCGCGCTCCGGCCGCTGGCGTTTGATCGCCGCCGTCTCATGGGCGGCTTTATGGTAGATGCCCGATCGCGCCATCAGCAGATCGCGCACCGTCGCCGTTTTCTCCTCTTCTGTGAGGCGGGGCGCGGTGTCGTCGATGCCGAGTTCGGCAAGCGTGCTCGACAGGTCGATGCGACCATCGGCGACGGCAATGCCATAGAGCGCGCTGAGCAGGCTTTTGCGCACGGACGCCATGTTGACCTTGCGCGACGTGTCGCCCCACCGGGCAACGGCCCGACCGTCGTGAACGATCATCAGCGCGGTCGGCTTGAGTTTCTCCGCCTGCAGGCGCGCGGCCGCAAGCCGTTCCACGGACCAGCCGGCAGCGGCCGGATCGACGTCCTCCCACGCCTGGGCGCGGGCTTGCCCCGAGATGAGAACGCTCACGAAAAGCAGGCATGCGAAATAGCGAGCGAACATGGCCCCTCCCGTTTTCAACAGGCTGACCATCCAATCATGGCGGCTTTCCGGCTACTGACGCGACTGCCGGCACGCGCGGGATTTTTTCCGTGAGCAGGCGGTTCTTCAGGCCCGCCGCAGGGCGGCCATGTCGCCGCTGCTCAGTGCCGGCAGGTTGGCTTCGATCCTGTCGAGCGGCCAGTCCCACCAGGCGAGGCCAAGCAGCTCGTCGATGACGTCGTTCGAATAGCGCATCCGGATGACGGATGCCGGATTTCCGCCGACAACGGCATAAGGCGCAACGTCCCGGGTAACGACCGAGGCGGCGGCGACGATGGCGCCAGAACCGATATGGACGCCGGGCATGATGGCCGCATTCTGGCCGATCCAGACATCGTGATCCACGATCGTGTCTTTGACGGGCAGGTCCTTGTAGCCGAATGTCTCCGGCTTGAAGATGCGAAACGGATAGGTGGTGAAGCCGGCCATCGGATGGTTGGCGGAACTCGTGATGAAGTAGCTTCCGCGCGCGATCTGAACGAACTTGCCGATCACCAGCCTCTCGCGACATGCGTGCCCCAGATAGGGCGCCAGGATCAAGGCCGTGTCTTCGCGCCTGCCGGAATGCGTAAAATAGCTGAAGTCGCCGATCTCCATGCGCGGATGATCGATGACGTTCTTCAGGTAAACCGTGTCCCGATAGACGGTCCCGTCGGGCAGGGTGATGGGATGGATGGCCTGTGCATCAAGAAGAGCCATGGAGCACCTTTCAGGCATTCCGCCATCCCGCCATGCCGAAACGGCATTCCGGTGAACTTGGCGGCTGGTGCATCCACGCTATTGTCGCCGGACCGGGAAATCCATCGCGGCCCGGATATCGCTGCGATGAATAATTTTGATACCGAAACCAGACGCCGCGTCAGAACCGCGTGATCACGCTGATGCCGAGATCGGTGGCCTTGTCCATGGCCATCAGCGCCGGCACGGCCTCGTCGAGGCTGATATGGCGGCCGATCAGGTTTTGCGGGGCGAGCTTGCCGCTTTCGATCATGGCGAGCATGGCGTCGTAGCGCCAGGCCTGCATGCCGTGGCTGCCGTAGATTTCCAGCTCGTGGCCGATGACCTGCGCCATCGGGATCTGCGGCGCGGCATGGTCTGCCAGCATCAGGCCGACCTGCACATGGCGGCCGCGGCGGCGCAGGTTCTTGATGGAGTTGAAGCAGGTGACGGGCGAGCCGAGCGCATCGACGGAGGCATGTGCGCCGCCGCCCGTGATATCGCGCACGGCGTCCGCGACATCGACCACGTCCCTGGCATTGATCGTGGCGACGGCGCCCATCTTGCGGGCGAAATCGAGCTTCTCGTCGGAGATGTCGATGGCGACGGGGTTTGCGCCGAGGGCTGCCGCGATCATGATCGCCGAAAGGCCGACGCCCCCGCAGCCATGCACCGCCACCCATTCGCCGCCCGTCACCCGTGCCTGGTCCACCACGGCGCGGAAGGAGGTGGCGAAGCGGCAGCCGAGGCTGGCGGCGGTCGCATAGTCGATCGCCTCGGGCAGGTGCACGAGGTTCTGGTCGGCGTAGTCGATCGCGACATATTCGGCAAACGAGCCCCAATGGGTGAAGCCCGGCTGGAACTGCTCCTCGCAGACCTGCTGGTTGCCCGAGCGGCATTCGCCGCAATGGCCGCAGCCGGAGACGAACGGCACCGTCACGCGCTGGCCTTCGCGGAAGCGGCGCACACCCTTGCCGACCGCCACGACCTTTCCGGCAAGTTCATGGCCCGGCACATGCGGCAGCCTGATATCAGGGTCGTGGCCCATCCAGCCATGCCAGTCGCTGCGGCACAGGCCCGTCGCCTCCACCTTGACCACCACGCCGCCCTCCGTTGGCGTCGGGTCCGGCAGGGTGCGGACGTCGGGCGTGGCTTCGAAGGCTTCGAAATACATGGCGCGCATGGCTGTCTCCTTTTGCCCTCTATCGCATGCGCTCCGCGGCCTCTCAATCGCGCCACCCATGATAAGACCTGATGCACCTATTCAACATCTTGAATGGACAAGCGGCGCGCTGTGTCCGAAGTCAGGCGGACTTGACCGGCCCGGCCGGCCCGGCCTTGATGGGCGAAAAGGAGTTTTGAAAAATGCCAGTCGATACCTCACCGCGCTCGACGACCTGGACCTTCGTGGACGGCGAATGGATTTCGGGCAACCCGCCGCTCATCGGCCCCACCTCGCATGCCATGTGGCTCGGCTCGACCGTGTTCGACGGCGCACGCTGGTTCGACGGCATCGCGCCGGATCTCGACCTGCATTGCCAGCGCGTCAACCGCTCGGCGCAGGCGCTGGGCCTCAAGGCGACCGTGTCGGCCGAGGAGATCGAGGCGCTGTCGTGGGAAGGCGTGAAGCGGTTCGACGGCAGGACGGCCATCTACATCAAGCCGATGTACTGGGCCGAGCACGGTTCGTTCAGCGTCGTGGCGCCCGACGCGGAATCGACCCGCTTCGCGCTCTGCCTGTTCGAGGCGCCGATGGGCGATCCGAAGGCGGCCTCGTCGCTCACGGTCTCGCCCTTCCGCCGCCCGACGCTGGAATGCATGCCGACGGATGCCAAGGCCGGCTGCCTTTACCCGAACAATGCCCGCATGCTGGTGGAGGCCCGCAAGCGCGGCTTCGACAATGCGCTGGTGCGCGACATGCTGGGCAATGTCGCCGAGACCGCGTCGTCCAACATCTTCATGGTGCGCGACGGCGTCGTCTTCACGCCGGCCTCCAACCGCACCTTCCTCGCCGGCATCACGCGCTCGCGCGTCATCGGCCTGCTGCGGGAAGCGGGTTTCGACGTGATCGAGAGCGCGCTGACGCTCGCCGATTTCCAGGCCGCCGACGAGATCTTCACCTCCGGCAACTATTCCAAGGTCGTGCCCGTCACGCGCCTCGATGACCGCGACCTCCAGCCCGGCCCCATCACCGCCAAGGCCCGCGACCTCTATTTTGACTGGGCGCATTCCAACGGCGATGCCTGAACGACGAGAGCCGGTCGAAAGACCGGCTCTGCTGCCTGGGGCTATCTGTCGGGCATCACTCCTGCCCGGCCGGGTCCTGCGTGGTGTTGTCGCCGGTTTCGGCCTTCTTCTCGGCCGCTGCGGCGCGCTCGCTTTCGCGCACCACATGCAGGAAATCCGCGGTGATCGGCGGCGACATCTCGACCGTCTTCTTCTGCTTGTCGTAGATGCAGACATAGGTGATCTGGCTCTTGGCCTCCGGCGACAGGCCCTCGATTGCCGCGATGCCGTAGGATTCCGTGCCGGTCGGCTCCACGAAGACCGTCGGCGTTCCCAGGGCTTCCGGCAGGCTCGCCAGGCAGCTTTTCTCCACATCCGCGCGGAATTCCTCCCAGGCCTCGGGCGAGGAGGCATGCGCCAGCGGGGCGGTGAGGGAAAGGGCGATCATGGCAAGGGGAAGGGCGCGCATGGCAGGCTCCGTGTTGCGGTGAGGGGCGAAATGTCCCGAATCGGAATTCGTTCCGCTTCATCATTGATCTGACAGGCAAAAACGAAAGGATTTTGTCGAAGGTCGGGAAAATTTGGGAACCGGGCGGGTTGCCTCTTCCGGTTGCCGCTCCTATGTTCCGCTCACGGATTTCCTTGAAAAATTCCGTCGCCAAGAGGAGACATCACCATGGCTTTCGAACTTCCGCCGCTTCCCTACGATTACGATGCGCTTGCGCCCTTCATGTCGCGCGAAACGCTCGAATATCACCACGACAAGCACCACAAGGCCTATGTCGACAACGGCAACAAGCTGGCGGAAGAAGCCGGCCTCGCCGACCTCTCGCTGGAAGAGATCGTCAAGAAGTCCTACGGCACCAACCAGGGCCTCTTCAACAATGCCGGCCAGCACTACAACCACGTCCATTTCTGGAAGTGGCTGAAGAAGGACGGCGGCGGCAAGAGCCTGCCGGGCGCCCTGCAGAAGGCGATCGACAGCGATCTCGGCGGCTATGACAAGTTCAAGGCCGACTTCATCGCCGCCGGCACCACGCAGTTCGGTTCGGGCTGGGCCTGGCTCTCCGTCAAGGACGGCAAGCTCGCCATCTCCAAGACCCCGAACGGCGAAAACCCGCTGGTCCACGGCGCAGAGCCGATCCTCGGCGTCGACGTCTGGGAACACTCCTACTACATCGACTACCGCAACGCCCGCCCGAAGTACCTCGAAGCCTTCGTCGACAGCCTGATCAACTGGGACTACGTCCTGGAGCGCTACGAAGCCGCCACGAAGTAATTCGCTGACATGTGAATTTCAAAAAGCCCCGGTCGGGAACGGCCGGGGTTTTTGTTTGTCGACATGAGGCCAGATTGATGGCATAAATGCCAACATGGACGCCGTGCTTCTCGAACGTTCGAAGACTGTCCTGCCGGATGGCTCGATCATCGAGATCGTCTTGTGGCGGGTTCCCGAACCCGTTGCGGGGAGCGCGCATTCCTACAAATACCGTCTGTTTTACGGGCGTGATGGCCGGCGCATCGTCGGCTTCGACAATGAGCGCGGCAAGGGCGATCATTGCCATCTCGACGGGCGGGAATTCCGCTATGCTTTCACGACCGTCGCGGCCCTGCTCGATGATTTTCGAGCCGAAATTGCGAAAAGGAGGCCCTGAATGAGACGCGCACGCATCCAGATCCGCAGCGACGCCGAAGATGCACTGGCCGAGAGCCTGGCCCGCGCAACCGAGGCCGCGCGCACGGGAAAACCCTCCGATCCGGTCGCGACCTTCACCTTCAGCTCGCCCGCACAGCTCTTTTCGGTAATCAGCCCGAAACGCTGGGAATTGATCGAGCACCTGCAAAAAATCGGCCCGAGCAGTATCCGGGCGCTTGCCCGCTCGCTGGGGCGGGACGTGAAGCGCGTGCACGAGGATGTCGTCGCGCTGGCGGATTGGGGCATTGTCGATCGAACGGAGGAGGGGAAGGTCGAAGTACCCTTCGATGTCATCCATGCCGATTTCGATTTGCGGGCCGTTGCCTAACGCTGATTCTCCGCCCACCCGGCAATCCACAATTGCCTGAGCCCATCCCCTTCGCTGCGGAAATACGCCCCGGTCCTCTCGCAGGCCTTCACCCGGTCGGCGCGGAAGTTGCGGATGGCCTGGCGCAGCTCGCACCAGGCGACGATGTTGGCCGTCTCCGAATAGTAGATGAGGGCGATGGGGCGGATTATGCGTTCGGTGGCGCGAGCATATTCGTCGCGATAGTCGATCGATAGTTTTTCTTCGTCGCGGATGGCGCGGCGCACGGTGGCGAGGTCGATGCCCTCGGGCTGGCGCGGCACGCTGCCCCAGGCATGCAGCGCGCGGGCCGAGAGCGTGTGGCGCAGCGGCGGTGGCACGGCGCCGGCAATCTTGTCGGCGACGCGGCCGGCGGCGGCTTTCAGCTCGGTGTCGCCGGTGCGCTCCAGCAGCGCCAGCGCCAGCACGATCGCCTCCGTCTCCTCGATGGAAAACATCAGCGGCGGCAGGTCGAAGCCGGGGCGCAGGATATAGCCGATGCCGCGCTCGCCCTCGACGGGCACGCGCATCGCCTGAAGGGCTGCGATGTCGCGATAGATCGAGCGCACCGTCACCTCCAGCCGGGCGGCGATCTCGGCGGCGGTAACGGGCAAGCGGGCGAGCCGCAATATCTGGATGATCTCGAACAGCCGCGAGGCCTTGCGCATCGGTTTCTCCATCACAACTGACACATCCCTGTCAGTTGGCTTCCGTTATAGCACGCACCAAGCGCTTGAAACAAAAGGCAGCATAGGGCCGCCGCGCGGAAAACGGCAACGGACAACTGACGTGACCTACAGCGAAAACCTCTGGCTCTTCTTCCTGCTCGTGTCGGGCATCATCATCGTGCCGGGCATGGACATGGTCTTCGTCATGGCGAGCTCCCTCTCAGGCGGGCGCAAGGCCGGGCTGTCGGCCACCTTCGGCATCATGGCGGGCGGGCTGGTGCACACGCTCTATGCCGCGCTCGGTGTCGGCGTGCTGCTGCATTTCGCGCCGCAGCTCTTCAATATCCTGCTGGTCGCCGGCGCGCTCTATGTCGCCTGGATCGGCTGGCAGCTGTTTCGAAGCGCCATCGTCATCGATTCCGTCGATGGCATCGACCGGCGCGGTCTCGTCACCCGCTTCCGCCAGGGCGCGCTGACGAGCCTGATGAACCCGAAAGCCTATCTCTTCATGCTCGCCGTCTTCCCGCAGTTCCTGCGCCCGGAATTCGGCCCCGTCTGGCGGCAGGCGACCGTCATGCTGCTGGTCATCTGGGTAACGCAGCTTGCGGTCTATGGCGGGCTGGCGCTGGCGGCGGCCCGCAGCCGCGATGCGCTGACCGGCAACCCGGCGGTCACGCGCTTCATCGGCCGGGCGGCGGGCGTGCTCCTGGTCGTCATTGCCGTCGTTACCCTGTGGCGGGGATGGGGCAGCGTCTGATCCAAAAGGATTTCGGCCGTCAAAAAGATTTTACTTTCATGCGGTTCGCAAAATGCCATCATGCCGGCGCTAGCGTAAACCGGCGGCGTGGAATCAACCCGCCGCCAAGGATCGGGAGAACGCGATGAAGTTGAGGATTTTGGCGACAGCGGCCGCGCTCGCAATCATCGGCGCGAGCGCCGTGGTGGCGGCGGACGAGCCGCAGGTCGTGCGCGCGCAGATGATGAAGAAGGTCGGCGGTGCCATGGGCGCGCTGTCGGGCATCGCCAAGGGCGAGAAGCCCTATGACGCCGATGTCGTGAAGACATCGCTCACCACGATGAGCGAAGTCGCCAAGGCGTTCCCGGAGCAGTTCCCGGCGGGCTCCGAAACGGGCCACGACACGGAAGCGAGCCCGAAGATCTGGGAACAGACGGACGACTTCAAGGCGAAGGCCGCCAAGTTCGGATCGGATGTCGATGCAGTGCTGGCGAACCTGCCCGCGGACCAGGCGGGCGTCGGTGCGGCGCTGGGCACGATCGGCCCCAATTGCGGTGGCTGTCATGAGGTCTACCGCGTCAAGAAGTAGGCGGTAGACCCGACAATCCCCTGGAAGACACGACACTGTCCCGGCGCCGGCCGCCGGGGCGGTGTGTCATGGTGTGGGGTCGCGGGGCGACATGTCCGCAACCGGCGAGAGGAAACGGCGCATGGGTTTCAAGAAAATCATCGGCGGCATCGTCGTGCTGGGCGCGATCGGCGCGGGCGCTTTCCTGTTCATCACCGCCCCGCAGCGCCTGCCGGCCGAAACCTGGGCCGCTGCCGGCGCGCCGGACCTTGCCAATGGCGAGCGCATCTTCCATGCCGGCGGCTGCGTGAGCTGTCATGCGGCGCCGGGCGCGGCCGACGACCAGAAGCTGGTTCTCGCTGGCGGCATGGCGCTGAAGAGCCCCTTCGGCACCTTCCACGCGCCCAATATCTCACCCGACGAGACGGCCGGCATCGGCGCCTGGACGCTCGCCGAATTCGGCGACGCCATGAAGCGCGGCACGGGCCGCAACGGCGAGCATCTCTATCCGTCCTTTCCCTATGCCTCCTATTCGCGCATGACGGTGAAGGATATCAACGATCTCTACGCCTACCTGAAGACGCTGCCCAAGAGCGGCAATGTCGCTCCCGGCCATGAGCTGCCGTTCCCGTTCAATATCCGGCTCGCGCTCGGCGGCTGGAAGTTCCTCTATCTCAACGAGGCGCCGCGCGTGGACCTCGCCAATGCCGACGAAACGGTGAAACACGGGCAATATCTCGTGGAAGGCCCCGGCCATTGCGGCGAATGTCATACGCCGCGCGATGTGCTGGGCGGCCTGAAGACCGACCAGTGGCTCGCCGGCGGACCGAATCCGGAAGGCGAGGGGCGCATCCCCGACATCACCCCGGCCGAGGGCGGCTTCGGCAGCTGGAGCGCCGGCGATATCGCCAACTACCTCGAAACCGGCTTCACGCCCGATTTCGACAGCGTCGGCGGCTCGATGGTCTCGGTGCAGAAGAACATGGCGCAGCTGCCCAAGGAAGACCGCGACGCCATCGCGGCCTATCTCAAGGCGATCCCGGCGCGATAGGGGATGTCGTCGAACCGGGCCGCCGCCGGCAAAAGCGGCGGCCGGCCTAGTACATGCTCTGCCGGTAGTCCTCCTCCAGGCCCTCATCCATCTTCCGCATCTCGTCCTTGTCGTCGGGCGCGCCTGTCGTGTCGTCCAGGATCATCTTGATGAGCGAGGGCATCGCGGCGCGGTCCTGGAAATGCTCCGCGCTCCACAGGCGGGAACGACGGAAAGCCTTGGCGCAGTGCAGGAAGACCTCGCTGACGCTGACGACGATGGCAAGCTTCGGCGCCCGGCCCGCCACGGCCATGCTTTCAAGGAGGGCGGGATCGCGCGTGAGGGTCGCCTGTCCGTTGACGCGCAATGTGTCCTCGAAACCGGGAATGATGAACAGCAATCCGACGGTCGGATTGGCGATTATGTTGCTCAGCGTATCCAGCCGGTTGTTGCCGGGCCGATCCGGGATCGCCAGGGTGCGCTCATCCAGGATCGTCACGAAGCCCGGCGGGTCGCCGCGCGGGCTGACATCGGCTCTTCCATCCGCGCCTTGCGAGCCGATGCACAGGAACGGCGAGCGCCGGATGAAGTCCTGTGCATGTTTCCCCAATGAATTCCGGCACTTCTGCATGGCAAGATCGTGCGTCGGCGCAAACAGGCTCCGCAATGAGTGTTCGTCCGCGATGATGAAATCCGGATTGAGCTGCACCTCCGTCATGATCCGCCTCCCAGGCTGTTTTCGGTATGATTTTCCCTCAGAACACACACCGCATAGTCAACGCCCGTCTCCCCGGCGTTAAAATGATGTACGTACATCAAGACGATTACATCAATATCCTGAAGGGATCAATGCGGTTTGTCTTATCTGGAAGGCCGGGTTGAGGCAGGATGGTTGCCGGTATGATCGTTGAGCAGACCGACACGGCGGAGCGCGCGCGTCGCGCTGCGGATGCCGGCCAACGGCTTGCCGGCCGCTACGACGCGCCAGGCCGGAGCCGACAGGTCGGGTGCGTCGTTGTTCTCCCGGATCGTGCCGCCGGACGTCAGCACGGTGGCCCGTCGTCTGGCCATCGTCGGCTCCGGTCGGGCATCAGCCGAGCGCCTGCACATAGCGCATGCCGGTGACCGGGCCGGCGCGGAAGTTCATCTGCTCGTAGAAGCGGTGGGCGCCGAAGTTGCCGGTCGCCGCGCTGACGGAGAGGTAGCCGCAGCCGGCGACGCGGGCATGGTCGCGGGCGCGTGACACGAGGTGGCGGCCGATGCCCTGTCCGCGGTGGTCCCGGCGCACGAAGATCTGGTGCAGTTCCATGCCGCGCACGCCGTCGCCGGCGCGGTACATCGGCACGAGCAGGGCGTAGCCGATCAGGCGTCCGCCGGCTTCGGCGACGAGCGCGGTGATCCAGGGGTGCACGCCGAAGAGGTCGCGGTCGAGATCGGCGGCGGAAATCTTCGCCGTGTCGCCATGGCATTCGGCATGCAGCGCGATCATGTCGAGGATCTGTTGCAGATCGCCCTGCCGGGCGGCGCGGATGTTCAGCATCGCCGGGCGTTCGGCGGCATGCGGTTCGAGCTTGATGACGGTGTTTTGCATTTCGGGCTCCTCGGGTTTCGTGCCATCAGGAGCGTTAAAACAACAAAGCCGCCTGATGGCGGCTTGTTGACATGATCAGACAGCCGCTCCTTATCGGAACAGCCAAAAATACGTCGCGGCGATGTGCGTGCTCTTGATCATGGACGCGATATTCTCGAATTCACGCCGTTTGTCAATTGCCTTTCTCACCGCGACGTAGGATCGAAGCGGAGGCTGGTCAGGCCTCCGCTTCCTGCGGGCCGGCGGCGGCTTGCCCGTCCGTTTCGCCGGCCTGTGCCGTTTCGTCGACGCCGAGGCGTTCCTTGATGGCCTGGCGGATCTGCTCGTTGATTGCCGATCGCTCTTCCGGCGGCAGCTGGGCGAGGCTGTCCTCGGTGAGGCCCATCTCCTCGAGCAGTTCCTTGCGCAGGCGCTCGATCGCCGTCATCTTCGAAAGATCGAGGAATTCCGCCAGCACTTTCTGGCTTTCCTCGTGCATCTTGTCCAGCTTGGACGCGTTCAGCCAAAGGGCGTTGGCAAGGCCGGATGGCATGGAGGAGGCGGACGTTTCGACGGTCGGGATGTTGCGTGCGCCATTGCCGTCGCCGCCGCTGAGGCCGGCCGGAATGCCGGCGTCGCCGGAGGGCGCGCGCTGCTGGCGGGCGAGTGCATAGGCGGAAAGCGAATTGCCGTCGATCTTCATGGAAAGGGCTCCCTGAAAAATGTTCCGGGAGCATGGTTAGGCGGCGCAGCTTTTGCGAGGCTTTCGGTCAGGCGCTCGCGTCGCGATGGCCGCCGGTCAAGTGGACGACATGGTCGTCGGGCGCGATGACGCTCTTGCGATGGGTGACGGCGAGGATCGTCACCTCGCCGGCGAGGCTGCGCACATGGCGCATGATTTCCGCCTCCGTCGTCTCGTCCAGCGCCGAGCTCGCCTCGTCGAGGAAGAGGAACTGCGGATCGGCATAGAGCGCGCGGGCAATCGCGATGCGCTGGCGCTCCCCGCCCGAAAGCTTCATGCCGCGCTCGCCCACCACCGTCTCGAAGCCGTCGGGCAGGCCTTCGATGAAGGGCAGGATCGCCGCCTTCTCCACCGCGCGCCGCAGCTTCGTCTGGTCCAGCGGCCGCCCGAGCACGATGTTGGTGGCCAGCGTGTCGTTGAGCAGCGTCGGCTCCTGCGGCACGATGCCGATCGCCGCATACCAGTCGCGCTGCGAGACGCTGGCGAGATCACGCCCGTCGACGCTGATGCGTCCCGATGTCGGGGAGAGCGACTTCAGCGCCAGCCGCAGCAGCGTCGATTTGCCGGAGCCGGTCTCCCCGACGAGATAGGTGATCCGGCCGCGTTCGGCCGCAAAGCTCACGTCCGCCACGCCGCGGCCGTTGTCATGGGAAAACGAGACGGCTTCGAAGGCGAGGCGGCCGTCACCGGCGAAAAACCCGCCCGGCGTTGCGACATCCGTTTCTTCCGGTGCTGCCCAGATGCGGGCGAGCGGCAGGAGGGAGGCGCGCGCCCGCACGAGATCGTCGATCGCGTGGCCGATCATCTCGAAGGGCTGATTGAGCTGGAGCAGCAGCGTGTTGAACAGCACGAGATCGCCGACCGTGAGTTCCCCGGCCTGATAGCGCGGCAGAAGCAGCGCGAAGGTGATGAGGAACTGCGCGGCAAGGCCCGCGCCCATCAGCGAGGAATAGCCGATGCGCCGGCGGCAGAAGGTCGCCCAGTTGTCGCGCTCCTCGCGCGCCTTGCCGGAAAAGCGCGCCTGCATCCAGTCCTGGCTGCCGAAATGGCGCAGCGTCTCCATCGCCGTCATGGCGTTGCCGATGAACTTGGCGTTCTCCTGGCCGGCGGCGATGGCCGCGTCGAGATAGCTGCGCGTGCGGTGGTTGGCGATGGCGGTCAGGGTGATGAACACGACGCCATAGGCGATGACGACGAGCACGACCTCCATGTTGATCGCCGCGCCGAGCATGGCGAGCGAAAGCAGGATCTGGGTCGTGCCGGGAACGAAGACGATGAGGGCGAGCTGCACCAGCGTCATCATCGCGCTTTCGCCACGCCGGCCTGCACTTTCGATCTCGGCCGGATTGTGCTCGGCGAAGAAGAGCGCGCGTTTGCGAAGCAGCCGTTCGAACAGGCTGGTGCTGGCGATGAAGCTCAGGTTCTGCGCGCTCATGAAGGAGAGGTACTGCACCATGTTCTGGAGCGCGGCGCTCGCACCGATGAGCAGCGCGTAGAGGGCGAAGCCGACGGCCAGCATGGCGGCCATGCGGTCGGCCGTCATGGTGTCGATGAGGCGTGAGAACAAATAGGGCGCGGCGACGGCGGATACCGCCGACAGGAAGACGATGACGCAGACGAGCGCGAGAAGCCCGCGCGAGGCGCGCCAGTAGTTCGCAAGGATGATCCTCACCGGCGCGGCGATCAGCCGCCAGTCGTCGTTCATGGCGAATCTCCCGAGGATTGGGACCGCATAATGAAAAGGCCGGCGCGGGGAAGCAACCCTGCGCCGGCCTTCCATGATTGCGACAGGCGGCTGCGGAGGCCGCCCCGTCGTCCCGCCTTACGGCAGCGTATAGGCGATGACGTAGTCGCCCGGCTTGGTGCCGACGGAGCCGTGGCCACCCGCGACGATCAGCACATATTGCTTCTCGCCGACCGTGTAGGTCATCGGCGTCGCCTGCCCGCCGGCGGGAAGGCGGCCTTCCCACAGCTGGCGGCCCGTCGTCACGTCATAGGCGCGGATATAGTCGTCCACCGCCGCGCCCAGGAAGGCGACGCCGCCCTTGGTGATGATAGGCCCGCCGATGCCGGGCACGCCGACCTTGAAGGGCAGCGGCAGCGGCGTCATGTCGTAGACCGTGCCGTTCTTGTGCTTGTAGGCGATCTTGCCGCTTGCGAGGTCGGCGCCCGCGACATAGCCCCATGGCGGCGCCTGGCAGGGAATGCCGAGCGGGCCGAGGAAGGGACCCATGAACACGCCATAGGGCGCGCCCTCGTTGCGGTTGAGGCCCTGTTCGGAACCCTTTTCGTCCTGCCCCTTCGGCGGGATCTGGTCACGCGGCACGAGGCGCGAGGTGAAGGCGAGGTAGGTCGGCATGCCGAACATCACCTGCCGTTCCGGGTCCACCGCGACCGAACCCCAGTTGAACGTGCCGAAATTGCCGGGATAGACGAGCGTGCCCTGCAGGGACGGCGGCGTGTAGCGGCCTTCATATTTGAGCGACAGGAAGTCGATGCGGCACTTCAGCTGGTCGAACATGCTGATGCCCCACATGTTCTTCTCCGTCAGCGGCGGCGGCGAGAAGGTGAGGTCGGAGATCGGCTGCGTCGGGGCGGTGAAATCCTCCGGGATCGCACCTGTTGGTGCCGGGATTTCCTTGATGCCGATGATCGGGTCGCCGTTGCGGCGGTCCAGCACGTAGATGTCGCCCTGCTTGGTGGGGCCGACAAGCGCCGGAATGGTCGCGCCGTCCTTGGTGATGTCGATCAGCGCGGGCTGCGCCGGCACGTCCATGTCCCAGAGGTCGTGATGCACGGTCTGGCGCACCCAGCGCACGGCACCCGTCTTGATGTCGAGTGCGACGATGGAGGACGAGTATTTCTCGACATGCTCGCTGCGGCCCATGCCGAGCTGGTCGGGCACGCGGTTGCCGAGCGGGATATAGACGAGGCCGAGCGCATCGTCATAGCTGAAGACGGACCAGGAGTTCGGCGAGTTGACCGTATAGACCTGACCCTCCGGCAGCGGCGTGGTGACATCCGGATTGCCCGAATCCCAGTTCCAGATCAGCGCGCCGGTCTTCACGTCGAAGGCGCGGATGACGCCCGATTGCGAATGGATGGAGTAATTGTCGTTGACCGCACCGCCGATGATGATCTTCTCGTCGGTGATGACGGGCGGCGATGTGGAGTAGTAGTAGCCGGCCGGATTGTACGGCATGCCCTGTTCCAGGCGCAGCACGCCGTTCTGGGCAAAGCTGGTGCAGACGTCGCCGGTCTCAGCGTCGAGCGCGATCAGCCGGGCGTCCGAGGTCGGCAGGTAGACGCGCGTGGCGCAGGTCGTGCCCGCCGTCGCGGCCGGATCGGCATAATAGGTCACGCCGCGGCAGGTCTGGTGCTGGCGGTCCGGGTTCATGCCGGAGTTGGAATCGTATTTCCACTTTTCCTTGCCGGTCGCCGCGTCGACCGCGATGGCCCAGTTGTGCGGCGTGCACATGTAGAGCGTGTCGCCGATCTTGAGCGGCGTCACCTGATAGGTCGTCTCGCCGACATCGTCGGGCAGCTTCACGTCGCCCGTCTGGTACTGCCAGGCCACCTTCAGCGTGTTGACGTTTTCCGTGTTGATCTGGTCGAGCGGCGAGTAGCGCTGGCCAAACGGCGTGCGGCCATATTGATGCCATTCGCCGGCCGGCACGTTGCCGCCGAGCGCCGGCGTGGCGTTGACCACGTTCGTCGGCAGTTCGCCCGCAAGATCGTGCGGGTCCTGCGTCATGGAATAGCCGGCCACCGCGATGGCCACGATGGACGCCACGGCCAGCGGCAGGGCGGATGCCGGGTAGCGAATGCCGGTGGGGCTTGCGATGCCGAGCGGCCGGCGGATGGCCGGCAGCATCAGCCACAGGCCGAGAAGCACGATGATGCCGCCACGCGGACCGAGCTGCCACCAGTCGAAGCCGACCTCCCACACCGCCCAGCCGAGCGAGCCGAGAATGACGAGGGCATAGAGCCACAGCGCAGCGCTCGAACGGCGCAGGAGGAGATAGGCGGTGACGAGGAAGGCGAGGCCGGTGATGAGGTAATAGGGGCTGCCGCCGAGCGACAGCAGCCACCCGCCTCCGCCCGTCAGCACCACTCCGATGATGGCAAAGAGGACGGCAGTCAACGTGAGCAACATGGGAAACTCCATTTGTGATGGCGGCCGGAAGAGGGCCGACATGACGTCCGGCTCCGCAGAGCGGACGCTTCAGGAATTAGGGCGAAAAGGTGGCTCTTCAATGCCCCGGGTCATACGTTATTGCACGGCTGCGCTACCATGACTGCATGTCGGCTGCGGCGCAAGGGCGTCTTAGGTGCCGCAGAACGTCGCCGCGATCTCCTCGCCCGGTTCGGGCGGCAGGGCATAGGCGGTAAAGCGCGGCTGGTCCTCGTAGGGCCGGGCGAGCACGTCGTTCAGCGCCGCAAAGAGTGAGAAATCGCCGTCGTCTATGGCCGCGTTGAGCGCTTCCTCGACCTTGTGGTTGCGCGGGATGAAGGCCGGGTTGACGCGCCGCATCGCCTCGGCGCGCGCCGCAGGCGCGGTCGCCTCCTGCGCCAGCCGTGCCCGCCAGGCGGAAAGCCATGGGGTAAGCGCCGCCGGGTCCTCCAGAAGCGCGCCGAGGGCGGGATCGGCGGCATCGTCCTGTGCGCAGTCGGCAAGCCGGCGAAACGCCAGCGTATAGTCCGCCTTCTGCTCGTAGAGCGTGACGAGAAGCTCGCGGATCAGCTCCTGGTCCTCTTCGCGCGCGTCGTCGCCAAGGCCGATCTTGGCGCGGATGGTGCGTGTCCAGTGCGCCTGGAACCGTTCCATGAACCGGCTGACGGCCGCGTTGGCGGCTTCCGCGGCCTTGTCCTGGTCGTCATCCAGGATCGCCAGCATGGCCTCGGCGAGCCGCGCGATGTTCCACTGGCCGATGCCGGGCTGGTTGCCGAAGGCATAGCGGCCGTTGCGGTCGATGGAGGAATAGACGGTGCGCGGGTCGTAACGGTCCATGAAGGCGCAGGGCCCGAAGTCGATCGTCTCGCCCGAGATCGTCATGTTGTCGGTGTTCATCACGCCGTGGATGAAGCCGACGCCAAGCCATTTCGCAATCAGCGACGCCTGCCGGTCGGCGACCGCGTCGAGCAGCGCGAGATAGGGCTTTTCCGCGCCCTTGAGCTCGGGATAGTGCCTGTCGATGACATGGTCGGCGAGCACGCGCACATTCTCCGTGTCGCCGCGCGCGGCGAAGAACTGGAAGGTGCCGACGCGGATATGGCTGCCGGCGACGCGCGTGAAGACGGCGCCGGGCAGGACGCGGTCGCGATAGACCGGCTGGCCGGTCGCGACGGCGGCGAGCGCCCGCGTCGTCGGGACGCCGAGCGCGTGCATGGCCTCGCTGATGATGTATTCGCGCAGGACCGGGCCGAGCGCCGCCCGCCCGTCGCCGCGCCGCGAATAGGGCGTCGGCCCGGCACCCTTCAGCTGGATGTCGCGCCGCTTGCCGTTGCGGTCGATCACCTCGCCGAGCAGGATGGCGCGCCCGTCGCCGAGCTGCGGCACGAACTGGCCGAACTGGTGCCCGGCATAGGCCATGGCGAGCGGCAGCGAGCCGGGCAGGGCAACGTTGCCGGAGAAGTATCCCGCGCCATGCCGCTCCAGCCTGTCGGCATCGAGCCCGAGTTCCTCGGCGAGCGGCCGGTTGAAGGCAATCAGCATCGGCGCTTCCACCGGCGTGGGGTCGACCGGCGTGAAGAACGCATCCGGCAGGCGCGCATAGCTGTTGTCGAAAGGGATGGCGCCGGTCGCGCCCGCCTGTGCCGTCGTTGCCGTGCTCATGATCCATCCATCCTTTGCCGCTTTCCTTTCAGATAGGGTGTCCGGGCAGCAAACGAAAGGCTTGGGGGGCGTATGCCTCATGCGCGGCGGCTCCGGATGGCCTCGGGCCGCCTTTCCTTTCCCGGCCCACGTCCTATCCTCGTCGGAAAGGAGTGTTGCATGAAGAACCTGACCTGCCTGTTGCCCGGCCTGCCGGCCCTTCTCCTGCTGGCCGCCTGTAGCGCGCCATCGGCGCAGACGCCGGCCGGCGAGCGGCCCATGGACGAGGTGCCGCGCCAGACGCGGCTTGCAAACGGCGACCGGCAATATGCGTTCCGCAACGGCTGCGTGATCGTTCTGGAGGCGCGCCGGGCGGTGGTGAAGAGCGAGGGCGATGTCTGCGCGCTCCATCATCGCGATATCGCGCTGCTTTACGCCTCCGGCGACTGATCGCGTCCGGCCTCTTCCGCCAGCCTGCGGTCGATGAAGTCGTACATCAAGGTGAGCGCTTCCGCGCGCGGCACGCCGCCGGATTGCAGGCCGTGCCGCAGCCACAGGCCGTCGATCAGGCCGCTGATGAGGAGTGCGGTCCGGCGCGCCGCCTCGGCCGGCATGAGTAGCCGGAGCGCCGACATCAGGTTCGAATGCATGCGGGCATGGATGACCGCCTGGATGCGGGCGAGTTGCGGTTCGCGCGGCACCTCCGCGCAGAGCGCAAGCCAGGCATGGGCGATCCCGGGCTGGTAGAAACGCGGGTCGAAATTGCCGTCCACCACCGCCGCGATGCGCTCGCGCGGCGTCTTCGCCCGGCGCAACCGCTCGGCCACGGCGTCGCGCAGATTGGCATTCGCCTCGCGCATCGCCTGCTCGAAGAGCTCCTGCTTGTTGCGGAAATAGTGCAGCACGATGCCCTTGGAGGCGCCGGCATGGGCGGCGACCTTTTCCAGCGTCGCGCCGGCCATGCCCTCGCGCTGCAGCACCTCGAACGCGGCCTGCCGCAGTTCCCTGCGCCTGATATCGACCAGTTTCGTGAGCTTTCCCGCCATGTGATTCCCGCTTTTCGTGCGGGAAGATTGACATTTTTTCCGCGAAGTTCAAGAATTGTCCCGCTGGTCAATCTTTGATCCAGTCGGACAAAGTTCAAAAAAGGGGAACGCCGATGAAACGCGCCATTGCCTGCGCCGCCGCATGCCTCATGACGATCGGGGCCGCCCGGGCGGCCGAACAGGAGAGCTGCCGCAAGGTGCGCCTCGCCGAACCCGGCTGGAACGACCTCGCCTTCACGACCGGTGTCGCGCAGTCGCTGCTGCATGCGCTGGGCTACGAGACGCAGAGCGACCTGCTCGGCATCGACGTCATCTACCTGAGCCTCAAGAACAAGGATCTCGACGTCTTCCTCGGCTACTGGGATCCCGCGATGCGGACCTATTTCGCGCCTTACGAGAAGGACGGCTCCGTCGAGACCGTCAAGCAGAACCTGACGGGCGCGAAATACACCTTCGCCGTTCCCGCCTATGTCTGGGATGCCGGCGTGAAGGATTTCGCCGACCTCAAGACCCATGCCGACAAGTTCGAGAAGAAGATGTACGGCATCGAGCCGGGCTCCAACCAGCTGATGCTGGACGCCATCGCCGATCCGTCGCTGGGCATCGCAGACTGGGAGGTCGTGGAATCGAGCGAGCAGGGCATGCTGGCCGAACTCGCCCGCCACATCGACATGAAGGCATTCTTCGTTTTCCAGGGCTGGGCGCCGCATCCGATGAACACCGCCTACGACATCCGCTACCTCACCGGCGGCGACACGTTCTACGGCCCGGATTTCGGCGCGGCGACCGTCTCCACGCAGGTCCGCAAGGGCTATCTCGCGGAATGCCCCAATGTCGCGCAGCTTCTGAAGAACCTCACCTTCGACATCGACTTCGAAAACCGCGGCATGGGCTACCTGATGAATGACGGCATGGCGCCCGAGGATGCCGGCCGCAAGGCGATCGGCGAGGAGCCGAAACGGCTCGACGCCTGGCTTGCCGGCGTGACGACCGTCGACGGCGAGCCCGGTCTTGCCGCCGTCCGCAAGGCGCTCGGCCTGTGACGAAAGTGGTCGATCAAGCCGGCTGGAACGACCGCAAGCGCGTCCTGACGACCGATGGCCGGCGCCTCGCCTATATCGACAGCGGCGAGGGGGAAATGCCCCTGTTCCTGCTGCACGGTTACACCGACAGCAGCCGCAGCTGGTCGCTGATCGAGCCGTATCTCGCCGGGCACCGGCTGGTGATGCCGGACCTGCCGGGGCATGGCCTTTCGACGGCCATGCCGCTGGCGACGCTCGAAGCGTTCGCCGATGATATCGTCCGGCTGGCGGATGTGCTGGGCATCGAGCGCTTCGCGGTCATCGGCCATTCGATGGGGGCCATGACGGCCCTTGTGCTGGCAGCCCGGCACGGCGCACGCGTCACCGCGCTCGCCAGTCTTTGCGGCAGCCTTCAACCGGGTCTGCTCGCGGAAACGACGCTCGGTGCGGAAATCCGTGCGCTTGTCGATCCCATCGATTCGCAAAGCCCGTTCCTGCGCGAGTGGCACCGATGCGCGCAGCCGGTCGATGCGGATTTCATGGCATGGATCGCACGGGAGGCGGCGACCATGCCTGCCGCCGTCTGGCAGGCGCTCTACGCGATGATCGAAGCCACCGATTTGCGGCGAGCGGCAGAGCGGATCGATGCGCCGGTCCTGCTTCTGGCGGGGGATGAGGACGCACTGTTCGACGAACCACACCGGGCCGCGTTGCGGACGGCTTTTCCGCAGGCCGCGACGGAAATCCTCGCCGGCCACAGCCACAATCCCCATTGGGAATCGCCCGCCCTCGTGGCGGCCGCGCTTGCCGGTTTCCTGGCAGCGCAGCCGCTCTGAGGCCTACATCTTCCCCGCCACCTTGATGGCGAAGGCATATTCGAAGGCGATCTCCTCCAGCCGCTGGAAGCGGCCCGACGCGCCGCCATGGCCCGCACCCATATTGGTCTTGAGCAGGATCGGTTCCTTGCCGGTGGTCTTCTCGCGCAGCTTCGCCACCCACTTGGTCGGTTCCCAATAGGTGACGCGCGGGTCGGTCAGGCCGGACAGCGCGAGGATCGCGGGATAGGGCTTGGCCTCGACATTGTCATAGGGCGAGTAGCTCGCCATCAGCTGGTAGAAATCCTTGCTCTCGATCGGATTGCCCCATTCGGGCCATTCCGGCGGCGTGAGCGGCAGCGTGTCGTCCAGCATGGTGTTGAGCACGTCGACGAAGGGCACGGCGGCGATGATGCCGCCGAACTTCTCCGGTGCCATGTTGGCGATCGCACCCATCAGCATGCCGCCGGCCGATCCGCCCTCGGCGACGATGTTGACGTAGGACGTGAACTTCTCCTGATTCAGATAGTCCGCCGCCGCGATGAAGTCCTTGAAGGTGTTGGTCTTCTTGTCCATCTTGCCGTCTTCGTACCAGGCGAAGCCCTTGTCCTTGCCGCCGCGGATATGGGCGATGGCATAGACGAAGCCGCGGTCGACCAGCGACAGGCAATTGGTGTTGAAGGACGCCGGGATGGTGATGCCGTAGGCGCCGTAGCCGTAGAGCAGGCAGGGCGCGGAGCCGTCCAGCGGCGTATCCTTGCGGTAGAGCAGGGTGACGGGCACGCTCTCGCCGTCCCAGGCAGGCGCGAAGACGCGGCGGGTGACGTAATCGTCCGGGTTATGGCCGGACGGCACTTCCTGCGTCTTGAGCAGCGTGCGCTCGCGCGTCGCCATGTCGTAGTCGAAGAGCTGCGAAGGCGTCGTCATCGAGGAATAGGAGAAGCGGATGACGTCGGTATCGTATTCCGCCGCCCCCGACAGGCCGAGCGAATAGGCTTCCTCGGCGAAGGCGATGGCGTGTTCCTCGCCGCTCGCGCGGTCGCGCACCACGATGCGCGGCAGGCCTTCGTGACGCTCCAGCCACACGAGATGACGGGCGAACGCCATGTGGCTGAGGATCAGCGTGCCGGGCCGGTGCGGCACGACCTCGGTCCAGTTCTCGCGGCCCGGCGCCGTCACCGGCGTCTGCATGATCTTGAAGTCCTTGGCGCCGTCGGCATTGGTCAGGATGTAGAAGACGTCGCCGCCCTCCGTCATCGAATATTCCAGCCCCGTCTGGCGCGGGGCGACGACAACGGGCGTCGCCGTGAGGTCCTTGGTGGAGAGCAGGCGGTATTCGCTCGTCTCGTGGTCGTGGATATCGATGTAGATGAAGTCGTCGATCAGCGAGCCGCCGACGGACATGAAGAAGCCGGCATCCTTCTCCTCATAGACCAGCCGGTCGTTCTCCTGCTTGTCGCCGAGGATGTGGTGGAAGATCTTCGAGGGGCGGTGGTTCTCGTCGAGCGCGGTGTAGAAGAAGCTCTTCGCATCCGGCGCCCAGACACCGCCGCCGCCGGTGTTGGAAAGCGTGTCGGCACGGTCCTCGCCGGTCGCGAGGTCGCGCACCTTCAGCGTGAAATATTCCGATCCCTTGTCGTCGTAGCCCCAGATGCCGATGGAATGATCGGTGGAATGATCGATGCCGGCGAGGCGGAAATAGTCCTTGCCTTCAGCCTCCTTGTCGCCGTCGAGCAGGATGACGCGTTCGCCGCCGTCGCGCGGCTCGCGGAAGTAGCGCGGCTGCTCGCCGCCGGTGACATAGGCCGTGCCATAGGCATAGGGACCGTCCTTCACGGGCACGGAGCTGTCGTCCTCCTTGATGCGGCCGCGCATCTCGGCAAACAGCGTCTTCTGCAAGGCCTCCGTATCGGCCATCGCCGCCGTCATATAGGCGTTCTCGGCCTCCAGATGCGCGCGGATTTCCGGCTGGAGGATCGAGGGATCCTTGAACATCGCCTGCCAGTTGTCGTCGCGGAACCAGGCATAGTCGTCGGTGCGGGTGATGCCGTGGCGCGTATCCTCCTGCGGCTTCTTGGCAGCGATCGGGGCGGCGGGCAGGTTCTTGAAGACGGACACGATTTCACTCCGGTGGATCGACAGGCGGGACCAGAGAGATAGAGAGCCGCGCCCCCGGCATCAAGCAAGCTTTTGACGCCGGGGTGTTTTTGCGTCACCCCGGCAGGATGCGCTTGGCGGCCTTGCGCTTGGCGGGGCGCAGTTCGTCGGCGATGGTCTTGGCGATGATGGAGAGCGGCAGGGCGAGCATGGCGCCGGCGGCGCCCCACATCCATGTCCAGAAGATGATCGCGGTGAAGACGATGAAGGCGTTGACCTCCAGCCGCTTGCCCATCACCGCCGGCATGACGAGGTTTTCGATGGCAAGGTGCACGAGGAAGAACAGGAAGGCCGGCATCAGCCCCATCACGATCGTGTCGTGGGTGAGAAGACCCGCCGAGGCGAGCGCGATCGTCATCAGCGTCACGCCGAGGAAGGGCACGAAGCTGGAGATGAACGCAAACAGGCCCCACAGCACCGGCATGCCGAGCCCGCCGAACCAGGCGATCAGGCCGGTGATCACGCCGAGCGAGCCGTAGACCAGCGCCGCCGTCGCGAAATAGTAGCCGAGCGCGGAATCGATGGCGTTCATGATGCGGATCGTCGTCAGCCGCTGGCTGCGGCGCGGAAACGTCATGATGAGCATCTGGCGCAGCTTGAGCCGTGCGGAGAGGAACAGCACGAGTGCGGCAAAGAAGATCATGCCCTGCAACAGGGCGGGGGTGAGGCTGGACGACAGGATGCTCAGCACGCTGCCGGTGTTTTCCAGCACCTTCTCCATCGACATCTGCCCGGTCTCGAAGGCGGCCGGATTGACGTTGAGCCAGCCGAAACGGGAAAAGAGCGGTGTGATGCGATCATAGGCGTCGCGCACCAGATCCGGGGCATTGGCCGCAAGCTCTGTGATCGGCTCGGCCAGCGCGCCGGCGATGAGGAACAGGCCGACACCGAAGGCGCTCGCCAGGAGGAGGGCGGCGGGCAGCGGGGGAATGCCCATCTTGTTCAGCTTCTCGGCGGCGACGCCGAAGATCAGCCCGATGACGACGGCCAGCGACAGCGGGATGAGGATGGGCGCCATCAGATAGACGATGCCCATGGCCATGATGGCAAAGATGCCGATGATCGCCCAGGACGAGGCGGTCAGCAGCCCGTCGCGTCTTATCGAGACGTCCTCGACGTCGTCTTCGTTTTCGAGGCTGCTCGCCAGCAGGCGGCGTTCGGCTGGCTTTGCGGTCATGTCGTGCATGGAAGGATCCCCCTGTCTGCGCCACAAACGCCGCCGGTCGGTGGAAGTTCCATAAGCAAATGCCGTTGTAACCTCTGGTGGGTTGCCGGCCGTCGTCAAATCGACATATTGCCGGGCAAACCCCAACGAGCCGTCGAAAACGACGCTGCGAAGAGGATTGAGAATGGTAAACCGGCAGACCCGCGGCCTTCGACTTGCCCTGTGCGTGCTTGCGCTGCTGCCCGTCGGCCTGTCGCCCGCCATGGCGATGGACGCCCGGGTGCGCGGAGAGTTGCAGAAGCTCGACCCGGAAGAACGGCTCGAGCAGCGGTGCGACATGGAAGCGATGGACAAGATCAGCGGCGCCAGGGAAGGCTACCGTCCCGACAAGGTCATCGCCTACGCGTTCGGCGATCCCAAGGTCGACGGCACGACGCTGAAGACGAAGGGCGCGGTGTTCCGCAGCAAGGGCGAATGGTACCGCCTGTCCTACAAGTGCGAGACGAGCGCCGACCGCCTGGAGATCAACGCCTTCAAATACACGATCGGCGAGCCCGTGCCGCACGATCAGTGGGCCGCGCACTACCTTTACGACTGATCGGACCTTTACGACGGAAGGGATGGGCGCGAGAAGCGGCGCTCAACGCCTGCCTCTCGCGCCTGTGGCCTAAGCCGAAAGCTTCAGTCCGATGCCCCAGGGATCGACGAGCGAGACGGTGTCGCCGGAGCGGGTGGTCGGGATGGCCAGTTCGTCCAGCTTTGCCACGGCCGCGTCGAGCTTGGCCTTGTCGTTGAAGCGCAGCGTATAGTCCGAAAGACCGGTCATGCCGTCCTGCCGCTTCGGCCGGCCGCGCGAGTTCCACACATTGGCCGCC
The DNA here is from genome assembly GCF_009826875.1 of Shinella sp. AETb1-6. NCBI lineage: Bacteria > Pseudomonadati > Pseudomonadota > Alphaproteobacteria > Hyphomicrobiales > Rhizobiaceae > Shinella > Shinella sp. AETb1-6. The sequence goes on from NZ_WUMM01000004.1 coordinate 350,419, forward strand.
ACATGGTGGTGGTACTTGCCCGTCGAAAAGAAGCTCGCACCCGGATAGGTCGCCATGATGTCGAGGCCGAGCACGTCGCGGAAGAACGCGTCGGCTTCTGGGATATCCGAGACCTGCAGGTGGATATGGCCGATGACCGTGCCGTTTTCCTGGCCCGTCCAGCCGTCCTTCGGGGCCTCGTCGTAGAGCGCCTGGAGGTCGAGCCGGTTCGTCGCCATCTTCACCCCGCCGTCGGGAACATAGGTCCATTCCGAGCGGTCACGGTCGCGATAGATCTCGATGCCGTTGCCCTCGGGGTCATCCAGATAGATCGCCTCGCTGACGAGATGGTCGGATGCGCCGGTCAGCGGCACGTTGTTGTGGGCGGCATGCGCCAGCCACCGGCCGAGCTCCTTGCGGTTCGGCACGAGAAAGGCCGTGTGGAACAGGCCGGGTGCCGTGCGCGGCGCGCGGGCGGCGTTGCTGCCGGTGGTCAGCGTCAGCAGCGGACGTCCGCCCACGCCGAGCGTCTCGCCCGAGGCGGACGTGTCCAGCACCGAAAGGCCCATGGCCTTCTGGTAGAAGGAAGAGACCATCGGCAGGTCGATGACGTTGAGATGCGAATGGTCGACGAAGGCCGGCATATTGACGGCATGGTCGGTCGTGGCTGTCATGGATGCGGTCTCCGCGTGAAGGGGCAGGGCGGCGGCGCCAGCGATGCCCGCGGCGGCTGCGCCGAGAAAGGTTCGTCTGTCGAGAGCCGTCATGATGATGTCCCTGTTTCGGTTTCCCTCGGAAACCGTTCTGTCGGGAGGAATATGGCCGGCCGGCATCGTTCACGAAAGATGGCGTTTCGGCGATTTACTGTCAACACAGTGTTGACGGTCTGCGTGCGCGGCGTGACGAGCCGGCCAGCGTTTCAGCCGGCAATGATTGTTGATCCGGCCTCGGCGCTCTCTCCCTTGCCTCCGCGCTGCAAAGATACCACCATAGGAAGGAGTATCATGGCAGGCAGGGCATCGTGGAAATAAAAGGCGTCAAGTGGAACTATGACCGGTACGAGGTGATCGCCGACGGTGTCGTGCACGGCATCGGCGTCGTCTTCGCGCTGATCGGGGTGACGGCGCTGATCTTCTATGCGACCGTCTGGGCCAGCAGCGGCCAGCTTGCCGCCGCCTGGGTCTATGGCGTGGGGCTGGTGCTCTCTCTCGGCATTTCCTTCGCCTACAATATCTGGCCGGTCTCCACGGTGAAGTGGCATCTGCGCCGCTTCGACCATTCCGCGATCTTCATCCTCATCGCCGCGACCTACACGCCGTTCCTGCAACGCGGCATCGACGATCCGTTCCTGGCGGCCATGCTCGTCGGCATCTGGGTGATGGCGGCGGCGGGCGTGGCGCTGAAGTTTTTCTTCCCCGGCCGCTACGACAAGCTGGCGATCCTCATCTACCTCGCCATGGGCTGGAGCGGCGTCTTCGCCGCCGGGCCGCTCACCACGCACCTTTCCGCCGCCACGCTGGCGCTGATCGTCGTCGGCGGTGTGCTCTATTCGGTCGGCGTCATCTTCCATGTCTGGGAAAAGCTGCGCTTCCAGAATGCCATCTGGCACGGCTTCGTCGTGGCCGCCGCCGCCGTGCATTATTCGGCCGTCCTGACGAGCGTCGTCGCCGGCGTCTGACGCCGCCGCCTATTGCGCGGCGGGTGCCGCGCCCTGCGCGTTCGTGCAGCCCTGCGCCGGCCGCAGCGATTTCACCAGCCGGCCGACCAGCGGGGAAATCTCCGCCTTCATCGTATCAGGGTATTCCAGCACGAAGGAGGCGGCGGCACCCTCGCACAGCGCGATCGTCCGGTGATAGAGGATCGACGTGCCGCGCGTGCCCGAAAGGCTGGCCCAGCCGGCCGTCTGCCGGTCGTAACTCAGATCCCAGCCCTCCCGCGCATAGGTCGCGCGCCGTTCCGCCACGTCCTCCTTGAAATCGCCCTCGGCCAGCGTGTGGCCCCAGACGGCAAGCCTCGCCTCGCCATTGGCATAGCTCTGCCCATCGCCGTTGTCGGCCTCGCGCACCAGCGCAAAGCCCGGCGGTATCTCCACCGCAAAGCCGAAACGGGCATTGGCATAGGGCGTCCACTCCGCGGCAATCGCGGCGAGAGGCAGGCAAAAAACACCGATCAGGACGAGAAGAAGGCGCACGTTTTGAGGTCTCCGGTCATCAACAGGGAGGGAACGGACAGGCTAGGCCATTTCTTCGTGGATCAAAACACGCACTGGACAGCTTTCCCGCCCTTCCTGTAATTCATTCATAGAAGCCGGGGGAACCATGGACATCACGATACGCGACGCCACGGAAGGCGACCTTCCGGGCATCATGGACATTTACAACGACGCGGTTGTCAACACGACGGCGATCTGGAACGAGGCCGTCGTCGATCTCGACAACCGCAAGGCCTGGTTTGCCGCTCGTCGGGAACGGGGTTTCCCGGTCCTGGTGGCGCTGCGCGGAAAACAGGTGATCGGCTACGCCTCCTACGGCGACTGGCGCGCCTTCGACGGCTACCGCCACACGGTCGAGCATTCCGTCTATGTGCGCAGCGACACGCGCGGCGCGGGGACCGGCGGCAAGCTGATGAAGGCGCTGATCGACCGCGCGAGCTTCAACGGCGTCCATGTCATGATCGCGGGCATCGAGGCGGAAAACACCGCCTCGATCAAGCTGCATGAAAAGTTCGGCTTCCGCACCGTCGGCCGCTTCAGCGAGGTGGGCATCAAGTTCGGGCGCTGGCTGGACCTGACCTGCATGGAGCTGAAGGTGCCGAAGCGGTAAGCCCTCAGTCCGGATCGAAGCTGAGCGCCACGCCGTTCATGCAGTAGCGCAGGCCCGTCGGAGGAGGGCCATCCGGGAACACATGGCCGAGATGGGCGTCGCAATCCGAACAGCGGATTTCCGTGCGCGTCATGCCGTAGGAATAATCGGCGTGATCGGTGACGGCGCCGGGCTCGATCGGCTCGTAGAAGCTCGGCCAGCCCGTGCCGGAATTGTATTTCGCCTCCGACCGGTAAAGCGGCCTGTTGCAGCAGATGCAGCGATAGGTGCCCTTCTTCGACAGGTCGAAATCGGGGCTCGAGAAGGCGCGTTCCGTGCCGTGCTCGCGGGTGATGCGGAACTGCTCGGGCGTCAGGATCTGCCGCCATTCGTCCTTGGTCTTGTTGACCTTCAATGTCGTCGTCTCGCTCATGGGAACCTCCAGTTGCTCCATAGATAGGACGCCAATTGTGGCAAGACAATCAGCCCCCCGGAACAAGCCCGACGTTCCGCCGCCTGTGCCGCCCGTTGTCATATTCTCGTGAGCAAACGCCGGGTCGTGCCGATCGAGGGTGGTCATTTCCGCACAGGCATCCTAGAAACGGCACCGGAATGATCGAACGAAGACGGTCGAAGCCGCACGTGAGGGAGATTGAATGACAGGCACCATGGGCTTCACCTTGCTGGCCTTTTGCCTGCCGTTTATCGGCGCGTTCGTTGCACCCTTCCTGACGCGCCTGCTCGGGCACAATGCCGCCTGGCCGCTGGCGCTCATTCCCTTCGCCGTCTTCCTGCATTTCCTGGGCTTCAACGCCGATATCGCGGACGGCCGCATCGTCACGGGCGGCTATATGTGGGTGCCGTCCTACAATGTCAGCTTCTCCTGGCTGATCGACGGCCTGTCGCTGACCTTCCTTTTGCTGATTTCCGGCATCGGCACGCTGATCGTGCTTTACGCCGGCGGTTACCTGAAGGGGCACCCGCAGCAGGGGCGGTTCTTCTCCTTCATCCTGATGTTCATGGGCGCGATGCTCGGCCTTGTCGCCTCCGACAGTTTCCTGATGCTGTTCGTCTTCTGGGAGCTGACCTCGATCACCTCCTTCCTGCTGATCGGTTTCGACCATGCGCGCGAAGCCTCGCGCCGTGCGGCGCTGCAGGCGCTGATCGTGACGGGCGGGGGCGGCCTGTTCCTGCTGGCGGGCCTGCTGCTTTTGTGGGACGTGACCGATGTCACGCAGTTCTCGCTGCTCATGTCCTTCGGCCCGGAGCTGCGGGCAAGCCCGTTCTATCTGGCGATCCTGTTTCTCATGCTGGGCGGCGCCTTCACCAAGTCGGCGCAGTTTCCGTTCCATTTCTGGCTGCCCAACGCCATGGAGGCGCCCACACCCGTCTCGGCCTACCTGCATTCGGCGACCATGGTGAAGGCCGGCGTCTACCTCCTGATGCGGCTCAATCCGGTGATGGGCGGAACACCCGCCTGGGAGACGATCCTGCCGGCCATCGGCGGCCTCACGCTGCTGGTGGGAGCCGTGCTCGCCATCCGCCAGACGGACCTGAAGCTGATGCTCGCCTATACGACGGTGGCCTCGCTCGGCCTGCTGGTGATGCTGACCGGCTTCGGATCGGAACATGCGATTGCGGCGGCGGCGCTCTATCTCGTCGCCCATTCGCTGTTCAAGGGCGCGCTCTTCATGGTGGCCGGCCTTATCGATCACGAGACCGGTACGCGCGACGTCACGAAGCTCGGCGGCCTGCGCCGGGCCATGCCCATAACCTTCCTCGCCGCCCTTCTCGCCGCGCTCTCCATGGGCGGGTTGCCGCCCTTCTTCGGCTTCCTCGCCAAGGAAGAGATCTACGCTGCACTCGCCGGCGGCAATGTACGCGCCATCGCTTTCACCGCTGCCGCCGTTATCGGCAATGCGCTGATGTTTGCCGTCGCCTTCGCCGTTGCGCTGAAACCGTTCCTCGGCACTGCCGTCGCAACGCCGAAACGGGCGCATGAAGGCCCGGCGCTGCTCTGGATCGGACCGCTGCTGCTGGCGGTAAAGGGGCTCGCCATCGGCGTCTTCTCGGGCCTCGCCCATGTGCTGCTGACGGTGCCGCTCGCCTCGGCGATAGCAGGCACGCCGCAGACCATCACGATTTCGGCCGTGCCGCATATGGGCATCGCGCTCTATCTCTCGCTGCTGACCGTCGCCATCGGCGTCTTCGTCTTCCTGAAGCTGGATGCGGCCCGCGCGGCGGCCGACCGGCTGATCGAGGATATCGGCTGGGGCCCGGACAGGGGCTTCGACCAGGCGATGCGCGGCCTCGTGCGCGTCGCGACGCGGGTCACGCGCCTGACCCAGCCCGGCCTCATGGAAATCTACATGACGGCAACCTTCGTCGTGGTCGCGCTGGCGCTCCTGGTGCCGCCGGCGGTGTACGGCGAATGGCCGCGCGCGCCGGTCTGGCCCGCCGACATGCCGTTCCACGAACTGGCGGTGATGGCGCTGGCCGCGCTCGGCATCGTCGCCGTGCTGATGGCCAGCAACCGCCTGACGGCCATCGTGGCGCTCGGCATCCAGGGCTTCTGCGTCGCGATGCTCTTCCTGCTGTTCGGCGCCCCGGACCTCGCCTTCACGCAGTTCATGATCGAGACGCTCTCCGTCGTCATCCTGGCGCTCGCCATGACACGGCTGAAGCTGACGCCGCGCGACCATCGCCCGCTGCGCGAAAAGATCCCCGACGCCGTGATCGCCACCGCCTGCGGTGTCGGCTTCGCGCTCTATCTGCTGCGGGTCACGCAGGGGCGCTTCGACAGCGCGCTCACCGATTTCTTCAACCTCTATTCCAAGACAATCGCCCACGGCGCCAATGTGGTGAACGTCATCATCGTCGATTTCCGCGGCACCGATACGCTGGGCGAAATCGCCGTCGTCATGGTCACGGGGCTGGCGATCCTTTCGCTGATCCGCATCCGCAAGGGGAGAGTCGGTTCGTGATCGTTCGTGCCCGTTGCTACCCCCCGCATAGTGTCCACGCCGATGCCGCTCTTCCCTTCTCCCCGGCGGGGAGAAGGTGGCCCGAAGGGTCGGATGAGGGGGTGAAACAAACGAAAGTCCCGATCTTCCGGCGTCCCCCTCATCCGCCTGCCGGCACCTTCTCCCCGAGGGGAGAAGGGACGGGTGGCAATGGGCTCGTGCGGCATGCGATTGCTCCCCTCTTGTGGGGGAGATGCCCGGCAGGGCAGAGGGGGGTGTGCCGGTCTGCCGCCCTCGTGGAGGCCGCGGCATGAACACCCTGATCTTCCGCACCGTCGCGCCCTTCCTCACCGCGCTCATGGTGCTGTTTTCGCTGTTTGTGCTGCTGCGCGGCCATAACGAGCCGGGCGGCGGCTTCATCGGGGGGCTGATCGCCGTTTCGGCGCTCGCCATCTTCGGCATCGCCAACGGCATTGCGGCCGTGCGCCGGGCGCTCTGGTTCCATCCGATGGCGATTTCGGCCTTCGGGCTGTTCATCGCCTGTCTCGCCGGGCTGATGTCGATCTTCTTCGCAGTGCCCTTCATGACCGGGCTGTGGATCACGCCTGTCATCCTCGGCGTGGAAATCCCGCTGTCGTCGGTGATGCTGTTCGATACCGGCGTCTATCTCGTCGTGGTGGGATCGATCACTTCCATCGCGCTGGCGCTCGAGGCGGGGGACGACGCATGATGGAGTTTCCCTTCGCGCTGCTCGTCGGCCTGTTCTTCGCCGCCGCCGTCTATCTCATGCTGTCGAAGTTCCTCGTGCGCGTGCTGCTCGGCGTCGTGCTGCTCGGCAACGGCGTCAATCTGCTGATCTTCACCAACGGACGCATCCTGCGCGAGGTGCCGCCGATCATCCCCCACGGCCACGACGTGCCGGTGGCGCTGACGGCCAATCCGCTGCCGCAGGCGCTGATCCTGACGGCGATCGTCATTTCCTTCTCCTTCTTCGCCTTCCTCCTCGTGCTCGTCTACCGCGCCTATCAGGATCTCGGCACCGATAACGGCAACGAGATGCGTGCCTCCGAGCCGGAGAACGATCCCCTTCCGCCCACCGGCTACTGACAGGAACCGACCCGCCAATGGCCGAAAGCCCCGCCGATCTCTCCGCAGCCCTCCTGATGACGCCGGTCCCGACCGCCGACTGGCTGGTTGTGCTGCCGCCCGCCTGGTGCATCCTTGCCGGCGCGGTTCTCCTGATGCTGCGCAAGTCGCTGCACCTGCAGGCCTGGCTCGCGGTGCCGGCGCTTGCCATCCTCGTCGTGCTCGACGGGTTGCTGCTGCGCCATGTCCTCGCCAACGGTCCGGTGACCATGGTGATGGGCCGCTGGCTGCCGCCGTTCGGCATCGCCTTCACCGCCGACCTGGCGGGCGTGCTCTTCGCGCTTGCCGGCGCCGTGGTGGCGCTGGCGGGCGCGGTCTATGCGCTTGCCGATATCGACGGCAGCGCGCGGCGCTACGGCTTCTACCCGTTCCTGCTGCTGCTGATGGCCGGCGTCTCCGGCGCCTTCCTGACCGGCGACATCTTCAACCTCTATGTCTGGTTCGAGGTGCTGCTGATCGCGTCCTTCGGCCTGATCACGCTGGGCTCCGAGCCGCGCCAGATCGACGGCGCGATCAAATACGCCTTCCTCAACCTGATCGCCACGACGCTCTTCCTCGTCACGACGGGTTACCTCTACGGCATCTTCGGCACGCTCAACATGGCCGACATCGCGGTGAAGGCGGCGGCCGGGCGCGACAGCCTGCCGCTGATGACGCTCGCCACGCTCTACCTGCTGGCCTTCGGCATGAAGGCCGCTGCCTTCCCGGTGAACTTCTGGCTGCCGGCCTCCTACCATACGCCGCGCATCGTCGTGGCCGCGCTCTTTGCCGGCCTGCTCACCAAGGTCGGCATCTATGCGCTGCTGCGCACGCTCATCATGCTGTTTCCCGTCGAGCGCGAGGAACTGAGCTTCGTCATCGCGCTTGCCGGCACCGCCACGATGATCGTCGGCGCGCTCGGTGCGCTGGGCAACAGCGATATCCGCCGGGTGCTCGGCTATGTCGTCATATCCGGCATCGGCGTCATGCTGGCCGGCCTGTCGCTCGGCAGCCCGGGCGGCGTCGGCGGCGCGATCTTCTATGCGCTGCATTCCATGGTGGTGATGGCGGCGCTCTACATGGCCGCGGGGCTGGTGGGCCGGCTGGCCGGCAGCTTCGACCTCAACCGCCTCGGCGGGCTCTATGGCCGTTCGGCGCTGTTTTCCGCGCTGTCGCTCGTGCTGTTCTTCGCCGCATCGGGCCTGCCGCCCTTTTCCGGCTTCTGGCCCAAGGTCATGGTCGCCAAGGCGGCGCTGGATATCGGCGCCTGGTGGCTGGTGGCGGCCGTCTTCCTCACCGGCTTCCTCGTCACCATCGCGCTTGGCCGCGTCTTCGCGCTCGCCTATTGGCGGCCCGCGCCGGAACCGCTGCCGGCCACGGCCATCCCCGCAAGCCTGCTGCTGCCGCTGGCCGCCCTGACGGCGCTGACGGTGGCCTTCGGCCTGTTTCCCGAGGCCCTGCTGTCGACCATCCAGGCGGCCGCGCAGGGGCTGTCCGATCCGAGCGCCTATATCGGCTCGGTCTTTCCGGGAGGGACCTGACATGCGGCCTGCCGTCACCGTCGCGCTCTTCGCGCTTGTCTGGCTTGCCGTTTCCGGCAGCTTCACCATCCCCAATCTGCTGCTGGGTCTTGCCGCCGGGGCGCTGTCGCTCTGGCTCATCCGGGGCCATATCCGGCCCGACGGCCGGCGCTTCCGGCCGCTGAAGGTGCTGTCGCTCGCCGTGCTGTTCATCAAGGAGCTGGCGCTGTCGGCCTGGAAGGTCGCGGTGCTGGTGGCGAGCCCGAAAATGGCGCTGAGGCCGGGCATCTTCGCCTTCCCGCTGACGGTCGACCGGGATTTCGAGATCACGCTGCTCGCCAACCTCATTACGCTGACGCCGGGCACGCTCTCCGTCGATGTCTCCGAGGACCGCAAGGTGCTCTATGTGCACGCGCTCGACTGCTCCGACCCGGCCGGCGCGCGGCGCGATATCGCCAACGGCTTCGAGAGGAAGATCATGGAGGCCTTCCGCTGATGGGCGCTGCAACGATCCTTTCCGCCGCCTCGACGCTCGCGCTCGCGCTGATGTGCGTGGCCTTCTTCCTGACCGCATGGCGCGTCATCCGCGGCCCGACCCTGCCGGACCGCATCGTCGCGCTCGACATGCTGGTGGCCATCGCCATCGGCTTCATCGCCGTGATCGCCATCCGCACGGGCTTCAACCTCTATATCGACATCGCCATCGCACTCGGGCTGGTCGGCTTTCTCGCCACCGTCGCCTTCGCACGCTTCGTGCTGAGCCATGGCATGGCGGACGAAGGGGAGGAGTCGGCAGCCTCGCCGGCAAAGCCGGCGCGCGGCAAGGGCCGGCGCAAGGGGAGGGTGCGCTGATGCTCGATATCGTGCTCGCCCTCATCGTCGCCGTCATGCTCGTTTCCGGCGGCATCTTCGTCTTCCTGGCGGCGCTCGGCATCGTGCGCCTGCCCGATGTCTATACCCGCATGCACGCGGCCTCGAAGGCCGGCACGGTGGGCTCCGGCCTCATGCTGTTTGCGGCGGGCATCCACGCGCTCGATATCGCGATCTTCATGCGGGCCTTCGCCGGCTTCGTGTTCTTCGTGCTGACGGCGCCGGTGGCGGCCCATCTGCTCGCCCGGGCCGCGCACAAGGCCGGATATCGCCTCGCCAGGGTATCGGCGGTAGACGAGATGCGCGACGCGGAACGGCGGGACGCCAAGAAACGCTGACATTGCTTCCAATAGTATATTCTAAAACTTGGAATAGTTCTCACATTCTTGTGCACGCGGAGACTTGCGAAAATCTATCGCTTTGCGATTGCAAGATAATGCTGGACATTGAATTGTGGAATGATATTTCAGATGAAGTAAAGCTGATGCGCTGATTTAATTCATGCCCATTTTTCCTGCTTAGGTTGTGCGTCTTCGTAATCTAGCTCGCCCGCTATAGGTTTCGTCGAGATCGCCGTGCAGAGCGGATTGTGCGCTGGAGGGAATTATATTGGCGTAAAATTTCGGTGTTTTGGCTGACGCGCCCGCAAATCGGCGCCGTTTCGCGGCCCACTCACCGGGAACAAGGCTTTGTTCACAAATTGAAGTGTAGGCGGATGGAAAGAGACTATCGGCTTGCGCGCGTGCGACAGGAGAAAGACATGACTGATAATACCCTTGCTTCCGGCTCCACTCTGCTCGTTGAACTGACCGCCGACATCGTGGCCGCCTATGTCGGCAACCACGTCGTGCCGGTTTCCGAACTGTCGGGCCTCATCGCCGATGTGCATTCCGCGCTGAACAACACGACGCAGCCTGCCGCTGCCGTCGAGGCGCCGGTTGTCGCCGAAAAGCCGAAGCCGCCGGTCCCGGTGAAGAAGTCCGTGCAGAACGACTACATCATCTGCCTGGAAGACGGCCAGAAGTTCAAGTCGCTCAAGCGCCACCTGATGACCCACCACGGCATGACGCCCGAGGAATACCGCGAGAAGTGGGACCTGCCGGCCGATTATCCGATGGTCGCACCCGCCTATGCGGAAGCCCGTTCGCGCCTCGCCAAGGAAATGGGCCTTGGCCAGCGCCGCAAGGGCAAGTAAGCGCCGCATCGTCGTCGCAGGGATTGAAGGGCCGGCGTCTTTGGGGACGCCGGCCTTTTTCATGCCGCAAAGGGAAGGGTTAATAAGGAATAAAAGCCTACATGCGGGGATGAATTTCAAAAAAATGTTAAGGTTTTCAATGGATGGTTGCATTAAAGCGCTTCATTCGTCCCCGTTTGCGCTCTAGGGTGTATGAATAAATTCCTATCAACGGAGTGGCTCTTCATGCATCAGTTTCTTGTCCAGCACGCCCGCCCGCCCTGCCGGCCCGTTTGCGCCGAGGCCGCGCCGGAAACCAAGAGCGCCGGACGGCTGGGCCGCCCGGCGCCAGGCCGCGCCATGGATGGTCCGGACGGGCCTATCGTGCCGCCCGACATCGCCTGCCGAATCGTCCGCCACCTCGTGCTGGAAATGACGGCGCTGGCGAGCGACCGCCCGCTGTGGCGCCGCGACGGGCGCCGTTCCACCAGCCATGTGCGCCAGGTCGCCATGTATATATGCCATGTGGTGCTGAGCCTGCCGCTTGCGGAGATCGGCGCGGCCTTCGGGCGCGACCGTACCACGGTCGGCCACGCCTGCCACAGGGTGGAGGATCGCCGCGACGACGCCTCTTTCGACGCCTTCGTCGCGTCGATCGAACGCGCCGTGCTGGCCGTCTTCGGTCCTTCGGGGATCGGCAGCCATGCGTGAGGCGGCAATCGGGAAGGACGATGCGGCGCTCGCAAGGCTCCTGCGGTTCGTGCTCGCCGCAAGGGTGGCGACGCTCGGCGATGACGGCAGCCTGACGGACAGGGACGGGCGTACGATGCCCGCGACACCTGCGGTTCTCGCCCGGGCGCTGCGCGACGGCCTGCTCCGGCAGGAGGCGAGCCGGCTTGAGGCGACGCCCGAGGCGCGGGCCTATCTGAAGCGGCGGCTCGCCACCGCCGAAACGCCTTTCGCCGGCCAGCACCGCGACCTCGCGGGCGTGACGGTGGTGCGGGACGGTGCGCGCGCGATGGCGGTGATGAACCGGCTGGAATCGCCGTTGTCAGGCATCGCACGGCTGAAGGAGAAATCCGGCGAGGCCTATCTGCCGGAAAGCGCGATTGCCGCCGGCGAGCGCCTGCATGCGGATTTCACCCGCGGCGGCCTGCAGCCGCGCATGACCATGTCCTGGGAGCCGCGCATCGCCAGCCGCCAGAAGGGTGAGGCGGGTGCGGCCCGTGAGATCAGCGACACGGCGCTGGCGGCACGCCTGCGCGTCGCCCGTGCCGTGGAGGCCATCGGCCCGGAACTGTCGGGCGTGGCGCTGGATGTCTGCTGCTTCATGAAGGGGCTGGAAACGGTGGAGCGCGAACGGCAATGGCCGGCCCGCTCCGCCAAGCTGATGCTGCGCGCCGCGCTCATGGCGCTCGCCCGCCACTACGCCCCGCCGCCGCCTGCCGGAGGGCCGCGTGCGCATCGATGGGGAGCGGAGGGCTATCGGCCGGAACTGGGGCGGTGAGTGTGGGATGAGGGGCCTTGCGGCGGCGAGCGCTTACGCCGCGGCCTTCATCGCGGCTTCCTCGCGGATGCGCTTGACCATGGAGCGCAGGCCGTTGGCGCGCTGGGAGGAGAGGTGTTCGACGAGGCCGATCTCGTTGAATGTGTCGATGGCGTCGAGTGCGGCGATCTCGGAGGCCCGCTTGCCGGAATAGATGGCGAGCACGATGGCGACGAGGCCGCGCACGATATGCGCATCCGAATCGCCCTCGAAGGTCATGACCGGGTCTGCGCCGCCGGCGCTGTGGCTGACGAGCCAGACCTGGCTGGCGCAGCCCTGCACCTTGTTGGCCGCCGTGCGCTTGTCTTCCGCCAGATCCGGCAGCGCCTTGCCGAGCTCGATGACATAGCGGTAGCGGTCCTCCCACTCGTCGAGAAAGGCGAAGTCGTCGATGATCTGCGTAAGCTCTGCCATGGTCCGTCCATTCCGCTGTTCGCCTTCATATAGGCGAGGGCACGGGCGATTTGAACCGAAAACCGCCTGCTCGGGACGCATGAAAAAAGGAAACGCCGCAGGGAACGGGTCCGTGCGGCGGTTGCAATGCAACGAGTCAGGCAGGCAGTAAAAGGTGAAAGAGGCTCAGCTCTTGCGATCGGGACGACGGGTCGGGATGGCGACGGTGCCGGTGATGACCTCGTCCTCGGCATTGATGGTGGCGACGGCCGGAAGCGGCTGGTTCAGCGCTTCCTTCTTCGAATGGGCGGTCTGGGTGGCCTCGTCTTCGGCGAACTGGGTGTCGAGGAACTGGTAGGCGATGCGCGCACCCTCGCGGGCCCGGTGGCCGAGTGCGACGAAGGTTTCGCTGCCCTTCTCGCAGACGTCGGGTTTTTCCAGGCACAGCGCCGTCAGGTAGTGAACGGCTTCCGTGGCGGCGGTGAAGGTATCGCCGATCTGCACGGTCGGGCCGTTTTCCAGCTTCGACGCCGATTCAGGGCTCAGGAACGGGAGCAGGACCAGAACCAGTGAGAACCAGAACGTTCCCTTGATCAGAAACCACATCGCTTGCCATCCTCGTTAGGGCCTCGGCTCTTTGCGGCCTTCGGCTTGATTGGTCCTTGGCGAACCGTTGATGCGAGAATAGGGCCCGGAAGGAAATTCCCCTTTGCAAGAATCATTCGGGTTTTGCCCAGTTTTGATTAAAATTCGAACGAATCCGACCTTCCCGGGCATTTGAGGCAGATTTTAGCATTCCCCGTTAAGGATGATGGCGTCGTCCACAGCCGCGAGCCCCCGGAATGCCCGAGGACGCCATGGGACCGCTTTGCCCCAGAAGTTAATATGAACAGAAAAATGCCGCAAAATGAGGCGCTTACGCCCCGTTAACCACGCCGGACGAATGGCCGTTGGATTGCCCCGAAATGGGATTTTTCGGCCTTTTTCGCCCCCTTCCGGGCCCCTGCGTTTATTGTTTCCTTAAGTCGCCGGTGCGATTTTGGGCTCACATAAAAAATACATGAACGGCAGGGTTTTGCGTTGCGCCACATGAACAACATCGCTGACAGAATGGCCGCCCGTCTGGGCGCCGTTGCCGGCGTTGCTGGTGCCGATACTGCTGATACGCGCCCCTCTGCCGCGTTGCGCGCGACCACGCTTGCCCTTCTGGCCGCCGTGCCCGGCCTGCCGCTGGTGCTGTCCGCCGTCATGCCCGCCTCCGCGGCGCTCCCGGCCGGCGTGGCGCTTGCCGGCGCCGGCGCGCTTTTGGCGACGGCCGCAAACGCCGTGCGCAAGCCCGCGCCCGCACCCGTGCGCAGCTTCTCCGAAGAACTGGCCGTCACGGCGCCGGAAGCCGTCTCGCCCTACGATCTCTTCGCCGGCCTGGTGACTTTGCACGATGCGCGCGGTTTCGTGACCGCCGTGCACGGCCGCGACAAGGCCGACGTGCTTTCCTGGATGCGCGACCCCATCGGCCGCGGCTATCTCGACCAGATCCATGTGTCCGACCGGATCGGCTTCCTCGCCGCGATCGACCGCCTGCGCCAGGGCGCCACGCGCGAGACCGTCGATATCCGCATCGACCGGCCGAGCCTCGGCGCCGATGCCGAGCAGTTCATGCATATGCGCGTGGAAATGACGGCGCTTGCCGGCCCTGACGGCGCGCTGATGGCCGTCGTCGCCCAGTCGCACGACATTTCCGCCGAGGCCCGGCTGAAGGGCGAGAACGTGCGCCGCGCCGCCGACGCCGAATCGGCCAACGACGCCAAGACCCGCTTCCTTGCGGCCGTCAGCCACGAGCTGCGCACGCCGCTCAACGCCATTCTCGGCTTCTCCGACGTGCTGTCGGGCGAGTATTTCGGCAAGCTGGAAAACGATCGCCAGCGGGAATATGTCGCGCTCATCCATCAGTCAGGTTCGCACCTGCTGTCGGTGGTCAACACCATGCTGGATGTCTCCAAGATCGAGGCGGGCCGCTACGAGCTTCTGACGGAGCCGTTCGTCGTCGCCGACAGCGTGAAGGCCTGCGAGCAGATGCTCGGCCTCCAGGCGCGCGACAAGGGGATCCAGCTGACGAGCCGCGTGCCGCGCGCCGTCGGCGAGGCCGTGGCCGACCAGCGGGCGATCCAGCAGATTCTCATCAATCTCGTCGGCAACGCCATCAAGTTCACCGACCGCGGCGGCATCGTCACCATCGATGCGGCGCGCGAGGGCAAGGACCTGCTGCTCATCGTCAGCGACACCGGCATCGGCATTCCCGCCGACAAGCTGGCGCTGATCGGCCAGCCCTTCATGCAGGTCCAGAACGAATATACGCGCAAATACGAAGGCACCGGGCTCGGCCTGTCGCTGGTCAAGGGGCTCGTCGCCCTGCATGGCGGCAGCCTGACGATCCAGAGCCAGCCGGGCGAGGGCACCGTCATCACCGTCCGCATCGCGGCGGACGGTTCGGGCGTCGTGAACGACGCGAGCGGCCGGGCGGCATCGTCCACCGTCGATTTCCCGCCCCGCCTTGCGAGCGACAAAGAGACCGTTTACGAGCCGTCGAACGATGGCAAGGACACGCAAGATGAACGCGCACGTCAGAAGACAGCCTGAGCGGGGGCCGAAGGGCCAGGCCCGCAAGGGCCGGTCCGGCGGACGCAACCAGCCGCAGCGCCGGCCGAATGTCGCGATCACCGCGCTTTCGGCGCTGGGCGGCCTTATCGCGCGCTATCCCGGCACCGTGGGCGGCACCGCCGCCTTCGTCGTCGTCTTCTCCTTCGTGGCGGCCAATGCGCTGTGGTATCAGCCGGGCGGCCATCCGTCGCCGTTCCTGAAAACCCGGTCCGCCGACAATTCGCTGGGCTTCACCGCCACGCAGCCGGAGCCGAAGGACGTCACGACCTTCGTCATCGAGCGCGAGGGGGAGGAGGGCGACCAGCCCGAAGTGACCGACGTCACACCCGCCGAGCGCCCCTTCGACGAGGTCGCCGCACTGGTGGAGAAGAGCGCCGCCGAGGTGCCTGTCGCCAAGGAAGAGGCCGATCCGGTCGCCGCCGCCATCCTGCGCGCCGAGGCCGATCCGGGCGTGACCTCGGCGGTGGCCAAGCCCGTTCCGAGCGAGCTCGTGATGCAGATCCAGAAGGGTCTGAGCAACATCGCCTATGCCGACATCGCCGTGGACGGGCTGATCGGCGAGAAGACGCGCACCGCCATCCGCCATTTCGAGAAGCATTACCGGCTGCCGGTCACGGGCGAGCCCAACGAGCAGGTTCTTGCCAAGCTCAAGGATATCGGCGCGCTGTAAGGGAGGCTTAGACGAAAGTCTTAAGCCTACAACGTGCCGCTACGTCAGGTTGTCTTAAAGGAAGCGTTAACCCTGTCCCCGGATGATTGCGCGATCATCGGGAGGATCGACGAGCCATGTCCAACGCCGCCTTGCGCGAGGAGACGCAGGTCTTCGAAGAGGAAACGCCGGCAGACGCCGCCGCGCTGCGCCGGGTCATCGGCTCGCTGGCGGGGGAGGCGTCGGACCTCGGCATGCATCTCGTCGATATCGCCGGCTCGATCCAGGACACCGCCGCGCAAACGCGCGAGCATGCCGTCCTCTTCACCCGCCTCAACCAGTCGGCGACCGCGATTGCCGGCACCAACGGCGATATCGCCCGCGCGCTCGGCGAGACGGACGCGCTCGCCGGCAGCGCGCGCAAGGTGCTGGGCGAGCAGGCGGTGCAGCTCGACGGCTCGATTGCCGCCATCGACCACATGGTCACGGCCTCCCACGAGATCGGCACGGAAATCTCG
Source organism: Shinella sp. AETb1-6 (assembly GCF_009826875.1). Taxonomy (NCBI): domain Bacteria; kingdom Pseudomonadati; phylum Pseudomonadota; class Alphaproteobacteria; order Hyphomicrobiales; family Rhizobiaceae; genus Shinella; species Shinella sp. AETb1-6. Next base: position 366,615 of record NZ_WUMM01000004.1, read on the forward strand.
GCCTTCGCCGGTGCGCTGGCCGATGTGGGACGGCTGGCGGACGCCATCGGCACCATCGCGCGCCAGACGAACCTGCTTGCGCTCAATGCCGCGATCGAGGCGGCGCGCGCCGGCGATGCCGGCAAGGGTTTCGCCGTGGTGGCGGCCGAGGTGCGCACGCTGTCGCTCCAGACCTCCGAGACCACCGCATCGATCCAGAAGACCTTGCAGGCCTTGCGCGCGCGCATCGACAAGCTGGAGGCGGCGGGCGAGGAGGCGCGTATTTCCGCCGAGGATGTGAAGACCACGGCCGCCGAGGTGCAGGGATCGTTCTCGGATGTCGAGCAGGTCATGTCGAAGATCCTCGACAGCGCCTCCTCGCTGGCCGCGACCGCCGGCGCGGTGGACCGGGAATGCAGCGAGTTCGCGCGCGCCATCGGCGCGGCCTCCACGGATATCATCCGCACCAACGAGGTCCTGCAGGGCGCGTCCGCCAAGGTGGGCGAGGTGGTGACGATTTCCGAACGCATCATCCAGGCGACGGCGCGGGCGGGCATCGATACGCCCGACAGCCCCTATATCCGCCTCGTGCAGCAGCTGGCCGAAGACGTATCCGGCCGCTTCACCGCGGCGGTGCGGCAGGGCGAGATCGGCCTTGCGGCGCTGTTCGACCGCCACTACCGGCCGATCCCCGGCACCGACCCGGTGCAGATGATGACCGCCTTCACGGACTTCACCGACCGGGTGCTGCCGGCGATCCAGGAGCCGGTGGTGGCCGGTGATACGCGCGTCGCCTTCTGCGCGGCGGTGGACGAGAACGGCTACCTGCCGACCCACAACCGCGCCTTCTCCGCGCCGCAGCGGCCGGACGATCCGGCCTGGAACACCGCCAACTGCCGCAACCGGCGCATCTTCAACGACCGCGTCGGCCTGTCCGCCGGCCGCAACACCGAGCCCTTCCTGGTCCAGACCTATCGCCGCGACATGGGCGGCGGGCAATATGTGCTGATGAAGGACATTTCCGCCCCCATCACCGTCGACGGCCGCCACTGGGGCGGCCTGCGGCTGGCGATCCGGGTGTAGGAGGGCGGCGGCTAAGGGCGGTGAAGGTTGCGCCGGGGCGGCTTGCTCCGATACACCACGCCGTGTATGCCGCCGTGATGCGCGTTCGTACCGACATCTTCGTTTCCGCCCTGATGCGCCGGGTCTTCGCGCGCGGCGATTTTGCGGCCGTGGAGGTGAAGGGCGCGGAGGCGGCGGGGGCGGTCTTCGTGCGGCAGATGTTCCGCGACGGCACCGAGAGCCTGCATGCCCCGGCCCCGCAAAGCGTCTTCGACAGCGAGGAAAGCGACACGCGCCTGTTCGAGACGCGGCTGGAGCGTGTGGCGGGGGAAACGGTTGCCGAGGCGATCGGCCGGGAGCGGCGCTTCGACAGCGATCTGTGGGTCGTGTCCGTCGAGACCGACGATCTCGCGGGCCTGATCGATTTCGCGGAAGACAAGCCGAAGGACGATGGCTTTTTCCGGCGCTAGGCTGGACCTGTTCCAAAGGAAACAGCGGCGAACCGGCCGCCATGGGAAAACGGGGTCACGCCGGCACGGGCCGGCGCTTCACCCTGGAGGTCCCCATGTTCATCGTGCTGCCCGCGCTTGCGCTGCTGATTTCGGGAATGTTCGTCGTGACGATGGTTGCCGCGCTGTCGGCCGGGCGGGATGACGCAGCGGCAATTCGCGCACCGGCAAAGCGCCGGTTCTTCTGAGAAGCTGTCAAACGGCGGCGCGTTGCCGTCTCGTCTGAGAGGATTTGCCGTGGTTATCCAGCCCCTTCGCCTGCATGTCATCGGCCATGCTATCGGCCCTGTCATCGGCATTGGCCGCCGCCGGAAGGCTGTCGCCATTCGTGTAGCTGTCCGCCCGCTGCCAGCTTTCGATGCGTCGCACCGCCTCGGCGGCATCTAGCGCGGCAAGCAGGGTTTCGGCCCCGCCGTCGGCCAGGTGCGGGTAGATCGTCGACAGGACGTACAGGCTGTCGGCCTCCGGCACGCGAAGCGCCAGCAACGTTTCGGCAAGCTGCCGGCCCGAAACGTCGAGCAGGATGCGCTCGGACAGCCACTGGCTGGACGACAGCGCGTCGGCGAGCGTCACGGCGATCATGCCGATATCGCCGGTGCGGGCGAAGCGCACGAACAGCGACTGGTGCATCTCGGTTGCGGGAAACAGGCGGATCGGCACTTCGACGGCGGGTGTCGCGGCGCGCACGAGGGCGCGCAGCTCGTCGCGCATCCTCTCTTCGCGGTCGAGCCGCGCGGCTTCGCGCAATGCGGCGTCGCGGTCCTCGCCCGTGCGGCGGCTGGCATGGTCCTGGTGGGTGCCGACCAGCGCCTCGATGATGGCCGGCGAAAGATCGTCGCGCCGCCCGATGGCGCGCGCATGTTCGGGGCCGGCAATGCGCAGGATCTGCTTGAGCGTCGCATCCGTGAGCGTCTTTGCGCCCATGAGGAAGATCGCGGCGATGGCGATCGGCTGGCGGGCGATGAAGAGGGCGGTTTCCTCGGGGATCTGCGGGCAGCGCGACAACGCCGCGACCGCCTGTCGCCGGGCCTCCTCGGACGAGGCCATGTAAAGCGGCTCGAAAAGCTCACCGAACTGGCGCAGGTCCGACTTGGAGGGAAAGCGCAGGCTCTCGAAGCTGGAGACCGTGGCCATCAGCACGATGTCCTTCGGCCGCCCCGCCTGCGGTCTCTCCAGTTCGCGAAACCTGTCCGCCACGAAACACCTGTCATCCCCGGACCGGCCGCCCCTGGCCGATCATCCGTCATTCCCGAAAACCGAAGGAAAGGCGTCTGTCTGTTGCCGCGATGTGCATTTGGCGCAATCGTTTGAAAAACAATAGACTTTCCGAAAATCACTTTCCTGCGAACGACATACGCCGCTCCCGCCTACTGTAGGTCCTTCATGATTAACGGACGGTAAAGGCACCGCCCTTGCCTGTGCACAATCGGGGCGGAAGGCATGGCAACCGGGCCTGGCGCTGACAGCCGGAGCGCGTCTTGAAAACACAATTGCAATCGCCCGCGATAAGCGGAAAATGCCATCACACCGGCTGGAGGGCTCCATCGTGTTTCGCGCTATACTGGTCAGCATTTTCTTGCTCGTGGCAGGAACCGCCACCGCGCAAACCAAGGTGGCGTTGCTGATTGCCAATGCGAACTACACCGCCGTCACCGCCCTGAAGAATCCGCCCAACGACATCGCCATCCTGCGCGGGACGCTGGAAGCGGCGGGCTTCGACGTCAGCCTTCTGGAAAACGCCACACGTGCGGAGATGTCGGCAGCGCTCGGGGCCTTCGAGGAAAAGGTGGAGAACGCCGATATCGGCATGGTCTACTATTCCGGCCATGGCATCGAGGTGAACGGCGAGAACTTCCTCATCCCCGTCGATGCCGCGTTGCGGTCGGACCGGGACATCAAATACGAGGCGATCGTCTTGAGCGACGTCATCGCGACGCTCTCGAAAGCGCGCGCCTTCAAGCTGGTTCTTCTCGATGCGTGCCGGGACAATCCCTTTCTGCGCACCATGAAACACGGCTTGACCAAGGGCGTCCCGACACGCGGCCTGGCGCGCGTGGATTCATCCGAAAGCAATCTGCTCATCGGTTATGCCACGGCGCCCGGCGATGTCGCGACGGACGGCGACGGCGCCACCAGTCCCTACGCACAGGCCCTTGCGCGCCATATCGCCACGCCCGGACTGGAAATCGAGGCGGCGCTGCGCGCGGTCGCCAAGGAGGTTTTCGAGGCAACCGGCGGCAAGCAGCGGCCCTTTAAGACGGGTTCGCTGTTCGACACGGTCATGCTCGGGCCAGACGGCACGGCCCCTGTCGTGCTGCAGACTGAGGATGCGTGCCGGGACGCGGCCACCCACTGGGCGGGCATCAGCGCGACGACGGACCGCGCCCTGTTCGAAGAGCATCTCCGGAATTTTCCCAACTGTGCCTTCGCCTCGCTCGCCCGCATGCGGCTGGCTTCGTTGAGCGTTGATCAGGGCGCGGGGCAGGCGACCATCGCCATCCCCGCCGCGCCGGTCCATGAGAGCGAGGATAACGTCCCGCAAACGGAATGCGATCTCCTCGCATCCGCGCCCGACGACAAGATGAAGATCGCCGCCCTGGCGGGCGTGGCCTTCACGGCGATCCCGACGGACCGGGCGGTGGAGGCGTGCCGCGTCGCCGTGGATCAGTATCCGCGAACGGCGAGGCTCTGGTATCAGCTCGGCAGAAGCCTGCACAAAGCGGGCGACTACGCCAAGGCGTCGGAAGCCTACATCGTTGCCGGCAACTATGGCAGCGCCGCCGCGATGAACGGCCTCGGGCGGCTTCTGTCGCTTCTGGCGCGCGAGGGCAGGACGGACGAGTTCGCGCCGGTTCTCGCCTGGTATCAGGACCATGTCGCGAAGGATCAGGCGGCGACGGCGGTGGAACTGGCAGGCGCTTTCGAGGAAAAGGCGCAACTGAGGCGGGCCTTCGATATGTATACCGTTGCCGCCAGGTTCGATGAGCCGAACGCGCTGTACAAGTTGAGCTGGCTTGCCGACCGCGGTGCGCTCGGGCCGCGTGATCCGACCCTGGCTGCCACCTACATGGTGCGGGCCTTGAAGAGCGGATTGCTGACCTCTTTCCAGTCCGATGTCTGGTATGGATCGCCCCGCATTGCCGAGGAAAGCGCGTGGTCCTACGAGTTTCGCGTCGCCCTGCAGAAGGAAATGACGTCTGCCGGTGTGTACAGCGGCAAGATCGACGGCCGGCTTGGCCCGTCCACGGTCAAGGCCGTGGAGCGGCTGCGCAAGAAGCTGTGACGGCATCGCCATCGCGGAAACGCTAAAATTTACAAGGCCCTGCAGAGCGCCTATAAGGGGCCCGGCCTATTCGACAGGCCTTGCCCAAGGCAGGAACCCATGCGCAAGCCGCTCTCGGATGCGTTCATCATACTTCTGCGTCTCGAGGGGCTGGCGGTCGCGGCGGTCATGATCGCCGCCTACTTCAAGCTTCATGACGGGTGGGGACTGCTGGCACTTCTCATTCTGGCGCCGGACCTTTCCATGGCGGGCTATGCCTTCGGTCCCAAGGTGGGGGCCGTGAGCTACAATATCGTGCACAGCTACATCTTCGCCGCAGGCATCGCGGCGCTCGGCTTCATCTGGCCGGTTCTGTTTCCCGTCGCCTGCATATGGAGCGCTCATATCGGGCTGGACCGCGCGCTCGGCTATGGCTTGAAGTCTGTCACGGCTTTCAACGAGACCCATCTCGGCCCCATTGGCCGCCGCCGCTGAATGCGCCTGTCACCGCGGTAACAGCCGTCACGCCGAGATCACGCGAGTATTAATAGCCTGTTAACCAGACTGTCGTTAGTTTTGAGGACGTGGTTCGGCTCGTCTCCCGCACGGGGTGTGGTAGGCTCCGGCCATGGTGGTGGTCCCCGTACCGCCGTCAATGGGAAAGGTGCGATGTTCCGGTTTCCGGTCGGTCGCCAGACACATTCCCGTGATGGGAAAACTTCTGGTCCCGTATCGCCGTTTTCTACCCGTATGCGACAGGCTCGACAGCAGGCTCACGTCGCATCCGGAGGACGGACCGGATGCACCGGCTCGCAAAAACGGGCAGGGTGAGATTTGTAGAGTACTTCATCCGTCTCGATTCTTCTTTTGGAGGCGAGAATGGCAGACGTGGTACGATTGACGGATTGGATGGGACGCACGCCGAGGCGCGATGACGTCCGTCCGGCGGAACCGGCACAGGTTCTTCTCTTCACGGGTGTGCGCTACGAGCGCCTTGCCCCCGTTTTGCCCGCACCGCGCGGCAAGACGGCAAAACACGGCGGCCCCGACACGGCCCGCCGCACCTAGAGCGCGTCACGCGCCCCGGGCCGGATACGTGCGCCAGACGCGCGCGTTCCTAGCGGTCGGCCGTGAACGGCTCGCAGCTTGCGCCCGCCAGAAAGGCGGCGGCCTCTTCCTGACGGCTGCGGCTCGGCACGAATGTGCGCAGCACCGCATAGCCTTCCTCCCCCCGCATTTCGACAAGGATCGACTGTTCCAGCTCTTGCGGCACCGCCTTGCGGATCGCGATCAACTGGACGGGTGTCGCGACCAGCGTATCGAGCGCGCCGCCGACGGACGTGCGGTCGTTCATGCTGAACACCTCGTTGGAGGCGCTGTCATAGACGGCGAGCGACCAGAACGGCACGTCGCCTTCCGCGAAGAGACGGACGGGACCGTTCTCCACCGAAAAGGCGCAGACGGCCGTCAGCATCGCCGGGTCGTCGTTGATCGGCAGCAGCGTCTGTCCGCTGCTGGCCAACGGGAAGAAGCGGTTGGGTTCGTCGAAGGCCTGGACGCGCGTATAGGCGTCGCGTCCGGTGAAGTTCGGCAGCGACAGGATGATGACGATATGCAGCAGGGCGGCGCCGACCAGCCCGACCACGATGGCGTAGAAAAAGCTACGCATCCGCGCAGTCCAGCCGGTTGATGGCGGGCATGGAAAGGTCGATCACCCCGGAACTGCCGGCGGTGGGCGTGTCGAGCAGCGTCATGACGAGAAGGAAGGGCGCGCGCCCTTCCGGAATGGCCAGCCAGTTGCCCGCAGACGCCGAGGACGAGATGCGGATGGAAAAGGCGCTGTCGGCACCGCGCAGTACCGACCAGGCGTTGACGCCGGTCGGCAGGCCATTGCCGGTGCCTTCGAGCGGGTTGCCCGCGCTGTCGGCGGCATGCAGCGTCCACAGCCGCGCCGGCGGCGTCAGGCCCGCGATCTCGTAGCGGCAGTTTTCCACCAGCGTGCGCTTTTCGCTGTCGCGGGCGGCGGTGAAGGTCAGGCCCTCGGCGCTGCCCAGCAGGAGCTTGCCGTCACGCGCGCGGTGCGCCTTGGCATAGGGATCAGCGTCGATCGTCTGGGCATTGGGAAAGGCCGTCCACGGTCCGAGCGCGATGGCGCCGAAGCCGACCGTCGCGCGCAGCGCGTAGATCGAGCTCAGGATGCCGAACCCGAAGGCGACGGCGAGCGCTGTGGCGATGACGAGGGGTGTGCGGAACAAGACGATCGACCGTTGGAATCAGCTGCGGGTTACTCTGTCCGGTTCGCTCTAGGCAGGTCAAGCGCATCGTCCAGCGCGGCCACGCGGCCATCCGGCTTGAGGGGCTTGGCCTCGTCGAACTGGCGGGCGACGTCTTTCAGGAGTTTCGTGACATCCGTGGACAGCGAGCGCGGGCGCACGAGGGCGGGCAGGGCGCTCTCATCGGGATTGGTCTGCGCGACCTCCGTGGCCTTCTTGCCATCCGGCAGCGGGTTTTCGATGCCGGGAATGGGACGAAGCTCGATACCCTGGTGGGCGTAATCCATCAGGCGCTTGAAGGTCATGGCGGGCAGGGAGCCGCCGGTCATGTTGTTGGTGGACGTATAGTCGTCGTTTCCAAACCACACCGCGGTCGTGTAGTTGCCGGTGAAGCCGACATACCAGGCATCGCGATAGGCCTGCGTCGTGCCCGTCTTGCCGCCCGACACGATGCCGCGGTCGAGCGCGCCGCGCCGCGCCGTGCCGCTGACGGGAATGGTGACGAAGATGCGGTTCATCGAGGACGTCGCCTGGTCGGAGAGGATTTGCCGGGCGGGCGGCTCGTCACGGGCGAAGTCGTAGAGGATGTCGCCGTCGTAATTGATGATCTGGCTGATGCCGTGGCGGCGCGCCAGCTTGCCGCCGGCCGGGAAGACGGCATAGGCCGTCGCCTGGTCGAGCACGGTAACCTCTGTCGTGCCGAGCGGCATGGTCTTGTCGGTGCGCAGCGGCGTTTCCACGCCCATTTCCTTGGCAAGCTCGGCGATGCGCTTGGTGCCGAGCTTGTCCTTGGCAAGGCGGACGGGCACGGTGTTGATCGATTTCGCCATCGCCGTCATCAGCGTGACGCGGCCGGCATAGCTGCGGCCGTAATTCTGCGGCGACCAGCCACCCCAGCTGATCGGCCCGTCGACGATGGTCGTCTCGGGCGTCATACCGGCTTCCATGGCGGCTGCATAGGTATAGGCCTTGAAGGACGAACCCGGCTGGCGCAGCGCGCGTGTCGCGCGGTTGAACTGGCTTTCGCCGTAATCGCGCCCGCCGACCATGGCGCGCACGGCCCCGCCGTTCTCCACCATGACCAGCGCGCCCTGCTTGACGCGGTAGCTGTCGCCATACTGGCGAAGGCCGCTTTCCACCGCCTCTTCGGCGGCGGCCTGCAGGCCCATATCGATGGTGGTGCGCACGACCAGCGAATGCTGGGCGAAGGGCTTTGCGATGCGCTGCACTTCGTCGAAGGCCCAGTCGAGGAAGAAATCCGGCGCCGTCTTGTCCTTGCGGTCGATGACGGTGGCGGGATTGCGCCGCGCGGCGATCACCTGTCCCTCGGTCATCAGCCCGCTCTGGACGAGATTGGTCAGAACCTCGTTGGCGCGGCCGCGTGCGGCCGGCAGGTTGACGTGCGGGGCATAGCGGGCGGGCGCCTTGAACAGGCCGGCGAGCATGGCGGATTCGGCAAGGTTCACATCCGTGATGTTCTTGCCGAAGTAGAACTGGGCTGCCGCTGCCGCGCCGAACGTGCCGCCGCCCATATAGGCGCGGTCGAGATAAAGCCGCAGGATCTCCTTCTTGGAGAGGTTGGCCTCCAGCCACAGCGACAGGAAGGCTTCCTTGATCTTGCGCTCCAGCGTGCGCTCGTTGGTGAGGAAGAGGTTCTTGGCCAGCTGCTGGGTGAGGGTGGAACCGCCCTGCACGACGCCGCCGGCGCGGGCGTTCTCGTTCATGGCGCGGGCGAGGCCGAGGAAATCGATGCCATAATGGCTGAAGAAGCGACGGTCTTCCGTCGCCAGGACCGCCTTGATGAGGTGGTCGGGCAGCTCGTCGATCGGCACCGAATCCTCGTGGATGATGCCGCGATGGCCGATTTCGTTGCCGTAGCGATCAAGGAAGGTGACGGCGAAATCGCTCTGGGCGCGCCAGTTGCCCTTGGTCTCCTCGAAAGCGGGAAGGGCGAGCGCGAGCAGCAGCACGAAGCCCGCCGTGCCGAGGTTCATACCTTCGCCGGCCAGCTCGAAAACCGCCTTCTTCCAGCCGCGCACATGGAAGCGGCGGGAGAAGATCGTGATCTCCTCCCAGATCTCGCCCAGGCGGAACCCGGCGTTCCAGACCGTGGAATCGATCCACGAATCCAGCCGCAGCAGGAAGTGCCGCTTGCGGCGGCGGGGTCGTTCGGGGGTCGGGCTGTCGTCTTCCACGTCTCTTCCCTGGTCGGAGGCGGCCGCAGCCTGCCCGCATCCGGTTAACGTCCTGTGACCACCGGCTTATTCTCGCACGATACCAGTCTTTTCCAAGGCAAAGAACGGATTTTCCGCAGGAAGGTTAGCGTGCACGCCTCTTGACCTTTGCGGCCGACGGGTTCAGGGGTCGCGCATGACCAAGCCGATGACCGAAACCCCGCAGGATCTGCCGTTCTGGAAGACCAAGACGCTCGCCGAGATGAACGACGCGGAATGGGAAAGCCTGTGCGACGGCTGCGGGCTCTGTTGCCTCAACAAGCTGGAGGACTGGGAGACCGGCGAGATCGTCTGGACCTCGATCCGCTGCACGCTGCTCGACGGCGAGAGCTGTCGCTGCTCGGACTACGAGAACCGGCAGGCGACCGTGCCGGACTGTATCCGCCTGACGGTGGAAAGCGTATCGGAAATCTCCTGGCTGCCGCCGACCTGCGGCTATCGCCTCGTGCGAGATGGCCTCGACCTCTACTGGTGGCATCCGCTGGTTTCCGGCGACCCCGACACCGTGCACCAGGCCGGCATTTCGGCACGCGGCCGCACGATCAGCGAGGACGGCATCGATATCGATGACTACGAGGATTACCTCGTGACCTGGCCGCTGGAAGTGGGCGAGAAGACGTAGCGCTGCCAGGCGCTTACGCGAAAAATCGAAATAATAGGAAAATAGTCCTTGACGGCGTGACGGTCGTTTGATAGGGTTATGGCATAGTCGGAAAGGTGCGGGCGGATGGATCGCCGGGCTTTCCGGAGGTTGATGGCTTCGGCGGCATCCGCCCGCGGCCGGCTTGAGAAAATTTTGTTAGGCGCTCGTTCCTATGGACCGGGCGCCTTTTCGTTTTCGGGTGTGCGATGGACCAGTTTTCGACGATCGATCTCGACCTGTTCGGCATTTCGCCTGACATGGCGGTCTATGACGGGCTCGGCGCGCGCCGGGCCGTTCTCGGCGGTGGAGCGGCGCCGCTGCTCGACACCAAGGCCGCCGCGCCGGGCGACCCCTTTCTCGACATGCAGGCGATGCTTCTCGAAATGACGAAGGAGCTGCGCGAGCGCTTCCAGCGGTTCCAGAGCCAGAAGGTTCTGGCCGAAGAGGATGCGGCCGCGGCCGTGGACGACGCGGCGCGCAAGGTCGCCCAGACCGACGCCAAGGCGGCCATCGAGGCCGTGTCGCTCATCGTGCGCACGCTGGAGAAGATCGACAGCCTCCAGCGCACGCTGATCAACGAGCGGGCCGAGGCGGACGCGGCCGGCGGTGACGACGAGAACGAGGCGGCGCTGATCGAGGAGTTCGAGCGGCTTGTCAACGTGCGCGTGAAGGAGCGGATGAATGCCGCCAAAAGCGAATGGATGCGCGAAATCCGGGCTGGCGGCGATGCTGCCGCGGGAATGGAAGGCGGGCCGTAAGGAACGGCGGGCCTGCCGTGCGATCGGAAAGAAGTCGGATGGGACGGTGAGGGCGGCGGCCGCGGGCTTGAGCATGATCGAGGAAAATCGTGGGCTGGCGGCCTTGCGGAATGCGGCCGATACGCTCGAAGGGGGACTGGGGCGGCGCGGCGCGGACGGCGAGGATGACCCCTCATCCCCCTGCCGGAACCTTCCTCGCGCAGGCGCAACGGCGGGCGCGTCACAAGCGCTTTCGGATGCCACGAAGCGGATCGTTCTCGACAATCGACGGCGGCTCGGTGGCTGGCATTTGACCGCGCGGCTGGCGCAGACGCCGCCTGAGGGCGATTGGCGGGTGTGGCTGCTGATGGGCGGCCGCGGCTCCGGCAAGACGCGGGCCGGGGCGGAGTGGGTGCAGGATATCGCGCTCAAGCAGCCCGGCATCCGTATCGCGCTGGTGGCGGAAACGCTGGGCGATGCGCGCGAAGTGATGATCGACGGCGTCTCCGGCATCTGCCGGATCGCCGGGCGCGGCAGGCCGGAATTCGAGGCCTCGCGCCGGCGGCTCGTCTGGCCGAACGGCTCGATCGGGCAGATCTTCTCGTCCGAAGACCCGGAAAGCCTTCGCGGGCCGCAGTTTCATTTCGCCTGGTGCGACGAGCTCGGCAAGTGGAAACACGCGCAGGAGACCTGGGACATGCTGCAATTCGGCCTGCGCCTCGGCGCGGATCCGCGCGTGCTGGTGACGACGACGCCGCGGCCGGTGCCGCTGCTGCGGGCGCTTGCGGCCGATCGGGCGACGGCCGTGCAGCGCATCCGTACCGACGACAATATCGACAACCTGTCTCCCGGCTTCCTGCGCGCCATGGCCGACCGTTACGGCGGCACGCGGCTCGGCCGGCAGGAGCTGGACGGCGAGCTGATCGCCGACCGCGAGGACGCGCTGTGGAGCCGCGCGCGGCTGGAGGCGATCCGCCTTCGCAACCCCGGGCCGCTGTCGCGCATCGTCGTGGCTGTCGATCCGCCGGCGACGGCGTCTGCGGCCTCGGTCTGCGGCATCGTCGCGGCGGGGCTCGACCAGACCGGGCGCGCCGTCGTGCTGGCCGACTGCTCGGTGACGGGCGCAAGCCCGGCGGGCTGGGCGGGTGCCGTGGTGCGTGCCTTCCGGCGCTTCGACGCGGACCGCGTCGTGGCGGAAGTCAACCAGGGCGGCGACATGGTGACGGCGATGCTGCGCAGCGTCGACGCCGACCTGCCGGTTTCGACGGTCCGGGCGACGCGCGGCAAATTCCTGCGCGCCGAGCCGGTGGCCGCCCTCTACGAACAGGGCCGTGTGGCCCATGCGGCGGCCTTTGCCGAGCTGGAGGACCAGATGTGCGATTTCGGCCCGGACGGGCTGTCTTCCGGCCGCTCGCCGGACCGGCTCGATGCGCTCGTCTGGGCGCTGACGGCGCTGGTACTCGACCGGCAGGGCGAACCGCGCGTGCGGGGGATATGACGATGGTAATCGATCGCAAGGGCTTTTTCGACGGCGTGCGCGGGCCGCTCTATGGCGGGCGGCTGGCGCGCGCGCAGGTGGCCGGCATGACGGCGCTCATCGACCGTTTCGAAGCGGGCGGCGGGACGTACGGCGAAACGGGCGACCGGCGTTTCCTCGCCTATATGCTGGCGACGGCGCATCACGAGACGGGCGGGCGCATGCAGCCGGTGCGCGAGACCTTCGCGGCGAGCGACGACACCGCGATCGCCCGCCTCGACCGGGCCTTTGCCGAGGGCCGCCTGCCGCAGGTCTCCGCGCCCTACTGGCGGCGCGACGCCGACGGGAGGACCTGGCTCGGGCGCGGGCTGGTCCAGATCACGCACCGGCGCAACTACGAGAGGCTGTCATCGCTGATCGGCGTCGATCTCGTGCAGCGCCCCGAGCGGGCGATGGAGATGGCCGTGTCGGTGGAAATCCTCGTCGTCGGCATGCTGCGCGGGGCCTTCACCGGCCGGCGGCTGGCCGACTGTTTTTCACCCGGCCGCGCCGACTGGATCGGCGCGCGGCGCATCATCAACGGACTGGACCGCGCCGAGCGTGTGGCGGGGTACGGGCGGGCGTTTTTCGCCGCGCTGGGCGGGTAGGCGGCGGCGGTACTGCCCCCTCATCCGGCTGCCGCCACCTTCTCCCCGACGGGGAGAAGGGGATTGGGGGACCGTTTTCCCGGAGAAACCGCCTTCAATGGCGAGGAAACCGTCTCAACCTGCTCCTTCGCCCCGCTTGCGGGGGGAAGGTCCCGGCAGGGGATGAGGGGCGCTTCCCTGCACGAACCGCATCTTGCAACGAACCGAGGGCATCATGAAACTGCCATCCATTTTCTCCCGACGGCGCGCGGCGCCGGCGGAAACCAAGGCGTCGGGCTTCTTCACGCTGACGGCCGAGGGGCGGGCGCACTGGTCGAGCCGGTCCTATGCCTCGCTGTCGCGCGAGGGCTTCATGAAGAACCCGATCGCGCACCGGGCGGTTCGGATGATCGCGGAGGCCGCCGCCTCGGTGCCCTGGCTTGCCTATGAGGGCGAGAGCGAGCGGCCGGGCGACGGGCGTCTTGCGCTGCTGTCCCGGCCGAACGGGCGCATGGCGGGCACGGATTTCTTCGAGACGCTCTACGGGCATCTGCTGCTTGCCGGCAATGCCTTCGTCGAGGGCGTGCGGGTGGGCGACGAGTTGCGCGAACTGCACCTCCTGCGGCCCGACCGGGTGCGCATCGTCGAGGGGCGCGACGGCTGGCCGGAAGCCTATGAATACCGCACCGGCAACCATGTGCGCCGGCACCGCGCGGGCGACGGGGCTGCGGGCGAGGGGCAGGCGATCCTGCATCTGCGGCTGTTTCACCCGCTCGACGACCAGCTCGGCTTCGCACCGCTCGAGGCCGCCTCCATGGCGCTCGATCTCTCCAATGCCGCGGCGATCTGGAACAAGGCGCTGCTCGACAATTCGGCGCGTCCCTCCGGTGCGCTCGTCTACCAGCCCAAGGAGGGCGGCAATCTTTCGCCCGACCAGTATGCGCGGCTGAAGAGCGAACTGGAGGACGGCTATTCGGGCGCGGCGCGTGCCGGGCGGCCGATGCTGCTGGAAGGCGGGCTCGACTGGAAGGCGATGGGGCTTTCGCCGCGCGAGATGGATTTCGTGGAGGCCAAGAACGGTGCGGCGCGCGACATCGCGCTCGCCTTCGGCGTGCCGCCCATGCTGATCGGCGTGCCCGGCGACGCGACCTACGCCAACTACCAGGAGGCCAACCGTGCCTTCTGGCGGCTGACGGTGCTGCCGCTGGTGAGCCGCACCGCCGCCGCCTTCGCCAACTGGTTCTCCGAGGAAGGCGAGGCCGCGCTGCGGCTGGTGCCGGACCTCGATCAGGTGAGCGGCCTGGCCGCCGAGCGCTCCGAACTGTGGGCGCGCTTGGGAGCGGCCGGTTTCCTGACGGACGAGGAGAAGCGGCGGGCGGTGGGGTATTGAGGGGCGATGGGGCTGCCCTCTGATCGCTTGCGCGAGAGGTGCGGACGCGAAGAACTCTGGCGGTTAGGTTTGAGGGTGCGGTGCACCCCCTCTGCCCGGCAGGGCAGAGGGGGTGATCCTCCGAAAGCACTCTAAAAATCAGTACGTTGCCCGCAGGACCTGAATCGTTTTGCCGCCATCCGGATTCAACATCTGAACGCGTTGAATCGGATTTCGAGGAAAGCGCGCCAAGGGATTCAAAAGACTCAGCGTTTGCCGCGCCCGCTGCAGAGAAGCCGGCGTGTTCTCGGCCATTTGGCCGATGCTTCTGGATTTCATAATAATCTGAAAGGCTTAACAATGGCTGACTTCGGAAACGACGGCGGGCTGTGGACGGCCCGCCTGGTCGGGGCGTCGGCGGGTGCCGCCGTCTCGTTGATCTACCTGCTGCCCAAAAGCCGTCGCGAGGCGGCGTGCCGGTTCTTCACCGGCCTTGCCTGCGGGCTCGTCTTCGGCGGCCCGGCCGGGCTGTGGATCGCCGTCCGCCTCGGCATCGCGAGCTATCTCGGGCCGGTGGAGGTGCTGTTGACCGGATCGGCTGCGGCAAGCCTCTCGGCCTGGTGGGGCCTCGGCGTCCTGGCGCGGGCGGCGGAGCGGATGAGGCAGTGAGGGAGCGAATAGCGAATAGCGAATAGGGGCCGGCAGGCGATGACCGGTCCGCCCCCCAATTCGCTACTTCCAATTCGTTATTCGCCCTTTTCCAATCCAAACATCGGAGCAACCCATGACAACCGACGACCTGCCGGTCTGGCGGACGAAGAAGTATGCCGATCTGACACTGGCCGGGGTTTCCGGCGACGGGGCGTTTTCGGGCTATGCGAGCCTGTTCGGCGAGGTGGACCTGGGCAAGGACGCGATTGCGCCTGGCGCCTTCGTGCAATCGCTCGCCAAGCGCGGCGCTTCGGGCGTGCGCATGCTCTTCCAGCACGATCCGGCCGAGCCCATCGGGCGCTGGCGCACCATCCGCGAGGACGAGCGCGGGCTTTACGTCGAGGGCGTGCTGTCGCCCGGCGTGGCGCGGGCCCGCGAGGTGCTGAACCTCATGAAGTCGGGCGCGCTCGACGGCCTCTCCATCGGTTTCCAGACGGTGCGCTCCCGCACCGACCGCTCGAGCGGCGTGCGGCGCATCCTGGAGGCCGATCTCTGGGAAATCTCGATCGTCACCTTTCCCATGCTGCCTTCGGCGCGGGTGTCGAACGTGAAGAATGCGCGGTGGTTCCGCGACAAGGAAACGGAGCTCGTGCGCACCATGCGCCGGGCGGCCCGGATGATGCAACGCTAACAGGAGCACAGCACGACATGACGCAGACACCGAAGACCGCGCCGGAAATCAAGGCCGTGCCGGAAACCATGACCGCCGCCTTCGACGACTTCATGGAGGCCTTCGAATCCTTCAAGGAGACCAACGACCGAAGGCTCGGCGAGATCGAGCAGAAACTGACCGCCGACGTGGTGACCCGCGAGAAGGTGGACCGCATCAACCGCGCCATGGACGACCACAAGCGCGTGCTCGACCAGCTGGCGCTGAAGAAGGCGCGGCCGGCGCTTGGCGGCAGCGGCGCCGTCAGCCTGGAAGCGGCCGAGCACAAGGCGGCGTTCTCCGCCTATATGCGCCGCGGTGACGAAAGCGCCCTGCGCGCGCTGGACGAAAAGGCCATGTCGGTCGGCTCGGCGGCCGACGGCGGCTATCTCGTGCCGCCGGAAACCGACACCGAAATCGGCCGCCGGCTTTCCGCGGCCTCGCCGATCCGGGCGCTCGCCACGGTTCGCCAGGTTTCGGGCGCGGTGCTGAAGAAGCCGTTTGCAACATCGGGCATGGCCTCCGGCTGGGTGTCCGAAACGGCCTCGCGGCCGCAGACCGGCACGGCGCAGCTTGCCGAACTCTCCTTCCCGACCATGGAACTCTACGCCATGCCGGCGGCGACGGCGGCCCTGCTCGACGATGCGGCGGTGGACGTGGAAAGCTGGATCGCGTCGGAGGTGGACATCGTCTTCGGCGAGCAGGAGGGCACCGCCTTCGTTTCCGGCGACGGCACCAACAAGCCGAAGGGTTTCCTCAGCTACACCAATGTGGCGGATGCCGCCTGGAGCTGGGGCAATATCGGCTATATCGCCACGGGGGCGGCCGGCGCCTTCAAGGCGAGCGGCCCGTCCGACACGCTGATCGACACGATCTATGCGCTGAAGGCGGGGCACCGGCAGAATGCCAGCTTCGTGATGAACCGCAAGACGCAAGCGGCGATCCGCAAGTTCAAGGATGCCGACGGCAACTATCTGTGGCGCCCGCCGGCAACGCCGGGCCAGGCCGCCTCGCTGATGGGCTTCGCCATCGCCGAGGCCGAGGACATGCCCGACGTGGCGGCCGACAGCTTCGCCATCGCCTTCGGCGATTTCCGTGCCGGCTATCTCGTCGTCGACCGCACGGGCGTGCGCGTGCTGCGCGATCCCTATTCGGCCAAGCCCTATGTGCTGTTCTACACGACCAAGCGCGTGGGCGGCGGCGTGCAGAACTTCGAGGCGATCAAGCTGGTGAAGTTCGCGGCGAGCTGAGGCTGCGGCCGCCAGCTTTTCCGCTCCCTCTCCCCGCTTGCGGGGAGAGGGTTGGGTGAGGGGCGATCCGGCTTGGGACCTGCCGTGGATTGCCCCTCATCCGGCTGCCGCCACCTTCTCCCCGCAAGCGGGGCGAAGGGGTTATGGAGCGCCGCTTTCCTTCCTGCAATTTCCCTCGCACCGGCGGTCGTCCCCTGCCGCCGGTGCCGGCGGGCGCGGTTCTTCCTCCCGGCCGCGCCCGCATCCCTTTCATCGCAAGAGGACGACCATGACCATAACCGAACTTCTGCCGCCCGCGGCCGAGCCGATCACGCTCGCCGAGGCGAAGGCGCATCTGCGCCTGGAGACCGGCGACGAGGATGCGCTGCTTGCAGCACTCATCCGCACCGCCCGCAATCACCTGGAAAGCGAGACGGGGCTCTGCCTCATCACGCGGACGCTGAGGCTTTATCTTGACGACTGGCCGGACGGACAGGTGATTCAGATTGCCAGAGGGCCGGTGCAAACCGTTGAAACCGTGACGGTTTACGATGAGCTGGGCGACCCGGTGGAGGTGGCGCTTGCAGGCGCCGTGCTCGACGGTACCGCCCGGCCCGCCCGGCTCCTCCTGCCGGACCGTCCGGAAACCAGGCGCGCGCTCAACGGCATCGAGATCGATTTCACCGCCGGCTTCGGCGAAAGCGGCGCGGACGTGCCCGACACGCTGAAGCGGGCGCTGCTGCTGCATGTGGCCACGATGTTCGAGCTGCGCGGCGTCGTCTCGCTGGACGACCAGCCGGGCGCGGTGCCGCAGGGCTACGACCGGCTCGTCGCACCCCATCGCCTGCGGAGGCTGTGATGACGAAACCCATCGACCCCGGCGCGCTGAGCGTGCGGCTGGTGCTGGAGCACCCGGTCGAGACGCCGGACGGGCAGGGCGGCGTGGAAACCGGGTTCGCCGCCCTTGCGACGCTCTGGGCGCGCATCGAGCCGGTATCGGCCGGCCTCAGTGAGGCGGGCGGCGCGCTGCAACGGCGGGTGACGCACCGGATCTGGCTGCGCGCGCGCGGCGATCTCGACGGCGGCATGCGGCTGCGCAAGGGCGCGCGCATCTTCGCGCTCGTCGCCTTCCGCGACCCGGACGAAACGGCGCGCTACACGCTCTGCGACTGCGAGGAGATGACCCCATGAGCGCGGCATCGGCCCTGCAGAAGGCGATCTTCGGACGGCTTTCATCCGATGCGGCGCTGACGGCGCTCGTCGGCCCCGGCGGCATTACAGATCGCCGGCTTTCGCAGCCGGCAGCGCCGCTTCTGGTGATCGCCGGCATCGACAGCGTCGATCATTCGACGGCGAGCGAGCCGGGCGAGCAGCACACGGTGCTGCTGGAGGCCTGGAGCGAGGCGGCGGGCCACAAGACGGTGCAGGCCATCGCGGCGGCGGTTCGCGCGGCCCTGCACGATGCGGCGCTCACACTGGACGGCCATCACCTCGTCTTCCTGCTGCACCTCGACACGCAGCTGCGGCGGGACGGCAAGTCGCGCTTCCACCGCGCCGAAATGCGCTTTCGGGCCGTGACCGAGCCCGTTTTCTAACAACGTTTCACGGAAAGGATCGGGCCATGGTGGCACAGAAGGGGCGGGATCTGCTGCTCAAAGTCGATAACGGGACGGGCTTTGCCACGGTTGCCGGGCTGCGCTCCAAGCGGCTGTCGTTCAACACGCAGCTCGTCGATGTGACGGACGCCGAATCGGCGGGACGCTGGCGGGAACTGCTGGGCGGGGCGGGTGTGCAGCGCGCGGCCATCTCCGGCAGCGGCATCTTCAAGGACCAGGCATCGGACGCGCTGGTGCGCTCGCTGTTCTTTGCCGGCACGATCATGCCGTGGCAGGTGGTGATCCCGGATTTCGGCAAGGTCTCCGGCGCCTTCCAGATCGCGGCGCTGGAATATTCCGGCGCGCATGACGGCGAGGTGGTCTTCGAGATCGCGCTGGAATCCGCGGGACAACTGACCTTCGAGGCGGTGTGATGGGCGCGCGGGCGAACCGCCACCGCGGCGAGATCGAAGCCGATCTCGACGGCGAGCGGCGGGTGCTGTGCCTGACGCTCGGCGCGCTGGCCGAACTGGAAACCGCCTTTGCCGTCGACAGTCTGACGGGGCTTGCCGAGCGCTTTTCATCGGGCCGGCTGAAGGCGGACGACCTGATCCGCATCATCGGCGCGGGGCTGCGCGGCGGCGGCAACCTGTTCAGCGACGAGGAGGTGGCGGCGATGGCGGTGGCGGACGGGCTTGCGGGCTTCGCGCGCATTGCCGCCGAACTGCTGCAGGCGACCTTCGGCGGGGCGGCGCAAAACGAAAACCCTTGAGGGCCGCATCCGGCGCGTCCGGCGCGGCACCTGCCTTCCCCTGGGAGGCGGTGCTGCATGCCGGGCTGTGCCGCATGCGGCTTTCCGCACGCGACTTCTGGGCGATGACGCCGCGCGAGCTTGGCTTCGCGCTCGGCCTGTTGCGGCCCTCGGCGGTGGTGCCGGGGCGCGGGGCCTTGACCGCCCTCATGCAGGCCTTTCCCGACGAGATGGAGTGAGACATGGCGACTTCGGACGACAATGGACGATCCGCCTCGCTTGCCGACACGCGGCAGCAGGCCGAGGCGCTGACCGACGTCTTCGACGACCTGGAGGCGCGCTCGCGCTCCTTCGGCTTCGCGCTGACCTCGGCGCTGAAGGGCGCGGTGGTGGACGGACGCGGGCTCGACAGCGTGCTGCGCGGGCTCGCGCTGCGCATGAGCGACATCGCGCTTTCGGTGGGCCTGAAGCCGCTGGAAGGGTTGCTTTCGTCGGGCATTTCCACCCTGCTCGGCGGCGCGACGCCCTTTGCCAAGGGCGGCGTCGTGGCGGCGCCGACCTATTTCGGCGGCGGCGGCGGGCTTGGGCTGATGGGCGAGGCGGGGGCGGAAGCGATCCTGCCGCTGAAGCGCGGCCCGGACGGTTCGCTCGGCGTTGCCGCCGGCGGGGGCGGGGCGTCGCAGATCGTCTTCAACGTGACGACGCAGGATGCGGCAAGCTTCCGCAAATCCGAGGGACAGATCGCCGCCATGCTGACGCGTGCGGTGGGACGCGGGCAACGGAGTTTGTGAGCGTTCGGGAGCGGGAACCCTTCTTCCCGCAGGCTGGGAGAAGGGGCTGGGGGCGCGGGTTTGCCAGATCGCCGACGCGCATCGTTGGGGATGGCGTTGCTGTAACCGCCTTCCCTTTTGGGACAAGGCGGCAGTGCAGCCATATTCTTTGGAGATATCCGGATGGCAGGATTTCATGATGTGCGGTTTCCGTTGCGCGTCGCGCTCGGCACGAGCGGCGGGCCGGTGCGGCGCACGGATATCGTCAGCCTTTCCAACGGGCGCGAGAACCGCAATCGCCGCTGGCAGGATGCGCGCCGGCGCTACGACGCCGGCTCGGGCGTGCGCTCCGTGGACGATCTCTACGCGGTGCTGAACTTCTTCGAGGCGCGGGCCGGGCAGTTCAACGGGTTCCGCTTCCGCGATCCCGTCGACCACAAGTCCTGCGCGCCCGGCGCGACCGTGAGCGCGAGCGACCAGTTGCTCGGCACCGCGGACGGGACGACGGCGATGTTCCGGCTGGTGAAGCGCTATGCGGATGCCGGCGGCGAGACGGTGCGGCCGATCGAAAAACCCGTGGCGGGCACGGTGGTGGTCTCGGTGGCGGGTGCCGTGGTGCCGGCGGGCGACTATGTCGTCAACCACGCGGCCGGTCTCGTGACCTTCAAGCCGGACAGGATTCCGGCTGCGGGCGCGGTGCGGGCGGGCTTCGAATTCGACGTGCCGGTGCGCTTCGATACCGACCGGATCGATATCGATCTCGCGCAGTTCGATGCGGGTCGCATCCCGTCCATCCCGCTGGTGGAGATCAGGCCATGAGGACGATCCCGGCAGGGCTGCAGGCCCATCTCGACGGCGAGGCGACGACACTGTGCAACGCCTGGCGCGTCGTGCGCCGCGACGGCGTCGTTCTCGGCTTTACGGATCATGACCGCGACCTTGACTTCGACGGCCTCACCTATCTCGCGGCGAGCGGCTTCGAGGCGAGCGAGACGGAGGACGGCAACAGCCTTTCCGCCGAGGGCGGCGATGTCTCCGGCGGTTTTTCGGCGGATGCGATCACGGCGGAGGACCTGTCGGCCGGGCGCTATGACGGCGCGAAGGTCGAGGTCTTCCTGGTCAACTGGCAGGCGACCGGGCAGCGGCTCCTTCTGCGCACCGCCGAGCTCGGCGAAGTGCGCCGCGAGGGCGGGCTGTTCCGCGCCGAGCTTCGGCGCCTGACGCACACCCTCGATCAGGTGAAGGGCCGCATCTATGGCCGCCAGTGCGACGCCGTGCTGGGCGATGCGCGCTGCGGCGTCAATCTCGCGGCCTACCGCGCGACCGCGACGGTCAGCGCGGTCACGGATGACATGCACATCGAGGTGACCGGCCTTTCGGGTTTCGCGGAGCGTTTCTTCCGCTACGGCGTGCTTTCCTTCACCGGCGGGGCCGCGGCCGGGCTTTCGGCCGATATCGAGGATCACCGCAAGGCGGCCGGTGCCGATTCTCTCACGCTCTGGCTGCCCATGGCGGCGGGTGTGGCCGTCGGCGATACGTTGCAGGTGACGGCGGGCTGCGACAAGCGCTTTTCCACCTGCAAGGCGAAATTCAACAACAGGCTGAACTTCCAGGGTTTTCCCCATATGCCGGGCAGCGATTTCAGCTACGGCTATGCCGACGGCCAGACGGTGCATGACGGGAGGCCGCTCTATGGCTGACGATTTCGGCGACCGGGTCGTGGCCGTGGCGCGCGGTTTCATCGGCACGCCCTACCGGCATCAGGGATCGCGGAAGGGCGTCGGCTGCGATTGCCTGGGGCTGGTGCGCGGCGTCTGGCGCGAACTCTACGGCGCCGAGCCGGAGGTGCCCGCACCCTATGCGCCCGACTGGGCGGAGCGGGCAGGCGAGGAGCGGTTGCTGCTCGCCGCCGCGCGGCACTGCGGGCCGGCGCTGCCCGCCTCGGCGCTCAGGCCGGGCGATCTCCTCATCTTCCGCTGGCAGGAGGGGGCGGCGGCCAAGCATGCCGGCATCGCCGCGCCGGATGCGCGCTTCATTCATGCCTATGAGCAGGCGGCGGTGATCGAATCGCCGCTCATTCCCTCCTGGCGCCGGCGCATCGCCGGCGTCTTCCGTTTCCCGGAGCTTTCCTGATCCATGGCGACCATTCTCTTTCAGGCTGCGGGTGCGGCCCTCGGCGGCGTGTTCGGCCCCGTCGGCGCCATCGTCGGCCGTGCCGTCGGCGCGCTCGCGGGCTCCATCGTGGACCGCTCCCTCATCAACGGTTCGAAGACGATCACGGGCCCGCGGCTGGGCGATGCGCGCCTGCCGGGCGCCGACGAGGGCACGGCGATCGGCCGCGTCTACGGCACGATGCGGGTGGGCGGCACGCTGATCTGGGCGACGCGCTTCGAGGAGGAGGTGTCGGTCGAGCGGCAGGGCGGCAAGGGCCGCGGACCGCGCGTCGAGACCTATCGCTACTATGCGAACCTTGCGGTCGGCATCTGTGAAGGGCCGATCGCGGCGGTGCGCCGCGTCTGGGCCGACGGCCGCGAACTCGACCTGCGCTCCGTCGAGATGCGCATCCACAAGGGCACCCGCACGCAGCAGCCCGATCCTCTGATCGAGGCCAAGCAGGGCGCCGGCAACACGCCGGCCTATCGCGGGCTCGCCTATGCGGTGTTCGAACGCCTACCGCTCGACAGCTACGGCAACCGCCTGCCGGTGCTGCAATTCGAGGTGCTGCGGCCGGTCGGCGCGCTGGAAACCGATATCCGCGCGGTCACGATCATTCCCGGCTCGAGCGAGCACGGCTACGATCCCGGCCTGGTGACGGAGAACTTCGGCAACGGCTCGGCGCGCCATGTCAACCGCAACACGCTGACCGCTTCCACCGACTGGCAGGCCTCCATCGACGAACTCCAGGCGCTGTGTCCCAACCTCAAGCGCGTCGGGCTGGTGGTGGGGTGGTTCGGCACGGACCTGCGGGCAGGCCAGTGCCGGATCGTTCCGGGCGTCGAGGTTTCCGCGCGCGGGCAGGAAACCCGGCCCTGGCGGGTTTCGGGCATTGCCCGCGGCAACGCCCATGTGGTGAGCCGCAACGGCGGCTCGCCTGCCTATGGCGGCACGCCGTCCGATGCCGGCGTGATCGCGGCGATCCGCAATCTGAAGGCGCGCGGGCTGGAGGTCTATCTCTACCCCTTCCTTCTGATGGATGTTCCCACCGACAATACGTTGCCGGATCCCTATGGCGCGGCCCGGCAGGCGCCCTATCCCTGGCGCGGCCGCATCACCTGTTATCCACCGGGCGCCGACAAGACGAACGCCGCGCGCAGCCAGGTCCAGGCATTCCTCGGCAACGCACAGGCCGGTCACTTCTCGGTCTCAGGCGAGACGGTCACGGGACCGGCCGGCGACAGCGGTTTTCGCCGGCTGATCCTGCATTACGCACATCTGGCCGAAGTGGCGGGCGGCGTGCACGGCTTCCTCATCGGGTCGGAGATGCGCGGCCTCACCTGGCTGCGCGACGCGGCCGGGCGCTTTCCCTTCGTCGACGGCCTCTGCGACCTGGCGGCCGATGTGCGCGCGGTGCTGCGCGCCGGCACGAAGATCACCTATGCGGCCGACTGGAGCGAGTATTTCGGTTTCCAGCCGGGCGATGGCAGCGGCGAGGTGCGCTATCACCTCGATCCGCTCTGGGCCTCGTCCGCCATCGATGCCGTCGGTATCGACAATTACATGCCGCTTGCCGACTGGCAGGACGGCGACACGGTCGCGGGCAATCCCGACGGCTTCCGCCATGCGGAGGACGCGGCCGCGATGCGTGCCCATATCACGAGCGGCGAGGGTTTCGACTGGTACTATGCCAGCGCCGCCGACCGCCGCACTCGCAACCGCACACCGATCACCGACGGCATGGCGGGCAAGCCCTGGGTGTACCGCTACAAGGACATCGAAAGCTGGTGGGCGAACCGCCATTACGAGCGCGGCCCCGGCGGCACCGAGCTTGCCAGTCCGACGGCGTGGCTGCCGCGCTCCAAGCCCATCTGGTTCACGGAGCTCGGCTGCCCGGCCGTGGACAAGGGCGCGAACCAGCCCAATGTCTTCGTCGATCCGAAAAGCGCGGAAAACGCGCTGCCCTATCATTCGGGCGGTGCGCGCGCCGATTCGATCCAGCGTCGTTTCCTCGATGCGCATCACGGCTGGTGGCAGGGGCCCGGCCCGGAACCCGGCATGGTCGATCCCGGGCGCATCTTCCTGTGGACCTGGGATGCGCGGCCCTATCCGGCCTTCCCGCAAAAAACCGGGCTCTGGTCCGACGGCAGCAACTGGCAGCGCGGCCACTGGCTGAGCGGGCGGCTCGGCGCCGGCACCGTCGCCGACGTCATCGCCGCCATCCTGCGCGACCACGGCTTCGAGGATTTCGACGTGTCGGGCGTTTCCGGCGACCTGCCGGGCTTCGTGCAGGGCGAGCAGGCTTCGGCGCGGTCGATGATCGAGCCGATCATGGCGGCGTTCCAGATCGACGCGCTGGAGGCCAACGGCCGGCTGACCTTCCGCTCGCGGCTGAAATCCGCGCTGCCGCCCGATGACCTCGATGTGCTGGCCGAGCGGCCGGACGAGACGCTGTTCGAGGAAAGCCGCGCGCATATCAGCGAGTTTGCCGGCGAAGCGATCCTCGATCACTTCGACGATGCCGGCGCCTATGCGCATGCCACGACGCGCTCGCGCCGCATGGCCGGCGGCACGGACCGGGTGTTGCGGCTCGGCCTGCCGGCCGTGCTGCATGCGGGAGCGGCCGCCTCGGCGGTGGAAACGGCCTTGCGCGACCACCGGGCGGCGCAACGGCGGGTGACATTCCGTCTGCCGCCGACGGCGCTCGACATCACGCCCGGCGATGTCGTGCGGCTGGCGGACGGACCGGCAGGCCGTTTCCTGATCACCGACATCACCGACGGGCTGGTGCGGGAGGTGGAGGCGCGGGCGATCGCCGCCGGCGACGCCGGCGCACCGACCCTGGGCGAGGGCGGCGCGGACCCCGTGAACGGTCCGGGCCCGTCGGATGCCTTCGCACCCGAGATCGTCCTGCTCGACCTGCCGGTTCTCGGCTCCGGCGGCGCGCAGGATTTCGCGCGTGTCGCGGCCTATGCCAAGCCGTGGCGCGCCATGGTCGTCTCCAGTTCCGAGGGGCTGGAAGGGTTCAGGCCGCGGGTGCGGCTGGACAGGCCCGCACGAATCGGCCGGCTCGTCGAGCCGCTCGCGCCAGGGCCGGTGGGACTGTTCGACCTCGCCAATGTCATCGTCCTCGATCTGCCGGGCGGCGAGCTTGCCTCGGCCGATACCGTCAGCGTGCTCAACGGCGCGAATCGCATCGCCGTGCGCGGTGAAAACGGGGCATGGGAGGTGATCGGCTTCCAGGAGGCGAGCGAAATCGCCGCCGCCCGCTGGCGGCTCTCGGGCCTTTTGCGCGCCCTGCACGGCACGGAGGACGTTATGCTCCCGGGCCACGCCATGGACACGCAGGCGGTGGTGCTGGACGAGACGGTGCGGCCGCTCGGGCTCGATGTCGAGGAGGTGGGACGGCTCTCCAACTGGATCGTCGATGCCGTGGGCAGCCCGGAAGGCCAGGCCGGCCCCTATGCCTTTGCCGGCGGCGAACGCGCGCTGACGCCGCTCGCTCCGGTGCATCTGCGCGGCGAACGTGGGCCGGACGGCGCGGCGCGCTTTTCCTGGACACGGCGCGGCCGGATCGATTCGGACACCTGGCTTGCGACGGACATCCCGCTCGACGAGCCGAACGAGGCCTATCGCCTCGATATCCTCTCCGGTTCCACGGTGGTGCGGCGCTTCGAGGTGACGGCGCCGGCCTGCCTTTATCCATCCGCCAGCGAACTTGCCGATTTCGGCGCCGCGCAGGCGTCGATCACCATTCGTGTGCACCAGCTTGGCCGGGCAATCCCGCTCGGCCTTGCCGCGCAGGCAACCCTGAACCTCTAGGAGAAGACCATGAACGATGTGAAAGCCTGGTATCAGTCCCGCACCGTCTGGGGCGCGCTGATCGCGATCCTCGCCTCCTTCGCCCACGCGCTGGGGATCGAGGTGACGGCGGGCGACGAGGGCGAACTCGCCGACCTGATCGTCGCGGCCGTCGGCGTCGTGGGTGGGCTCGTGGCGCTGATCGGCCGTCTTTCGGCACGCCGGCGCGTCGGCTGACGCTTTGCGGAAAGTCTGCCCGGCATTCATTTGCCATTCAGCGAGGATCGTTTATTGCTTGCGTCACACTGATGAGCACCTGAAAGTATGTCGATGGCCTCGCCAATTCTCATAACCGCACTTGCGGCCAGCCTGATGCACCCGGTCCCGTTCGATGCGGGCATCCAGCGGGATGTCGTCTCGGTTTCGGGCGACTGCAGCAATGCGGCTGCGCAGGTGGTGGCCCAGACGGGCGGCGAACTGCTCTCGGCGGAGCCGAGCGGCGACAGCTGCGTGGTGACTGTGCTGGTGCCGGGCAAGGACAATGCCCGGCCGCGCAAGGTGACGGTACGCGTACCGATGTAAGACCGTCGGGCCAGCCGGCCCGGCGAGGGGATTGCTGATAGAAAGAGGGCGCATGCGAATCCTGGTGGTCGAGGACGACGTCAACCTGAGCCGACAGCTCAGCGAGGCCTTGAAGGAGGCCGGCTACGTGGTGGACCAGGCTTTCGATGGCGAGGAAGGGCATTATCTCGGCGACACCGAGCCCTATGATGCGATCATTCTCGATATCGGCCTGCCGGAAATGGACGGCATCACCGTACTGGAAAAATGGCGCGCCGACGGCAAGGGCATGCCCGTGCTGCTTTTGACGGCCCGCGACCGCTGGAGCGACAAGGTGGCCGGCATCGATGCCGGCGCCGACGACTATGTCGCCAAGCCTTTCCATGTCGAGGAGGTTCTGGCCCGCATCCGCGCCCTGATCCGCCGTGCGGCGGGCCATGCCAGCCCCGATATCGTCTGTGGCCCGGTGCGTCTCGATACCAAGGGTTCGAAGGCGACGGTCAACGGCGAGACGCTCAAGCTGACCTCGCACGAATACCGGCTTCTCTCCTACCTCATGCATCACATGGGCGAGGTCGTCTCGCGCACCGAACTGGTCGAGCATATGTACGACCAGGATTTCGACCGTGATTCCAACACGATCGAGGTCTTTGTCGGCCGGCTGCGCAAGAAGATCGGCGTCGACCTGATCGAGACCGTGCGCGGCCTCGGTTACCGGATGCAAGCCCCCGCCAATGGCAAATAACGCCAGACGCTCCCGCTCGCTCACCTTTCGCGTCCTTTTTCTCGCCTCCCTCTGGGCCGCGGTGGCGCTCGTCGTCATTGCCGTCGTCATCTCGACACTCTACCGGCAGAGCGCGGAGAAGAGTTTCCGCGACCTTCTGCGCGCGCAGCTCTACAACGTCATCAACTCGATCTCGACCAGCGAGAACACGCGTCTGGCCGGCACGCCGCAGCTCGGCGACCTGCGGTTCTTCCAGCCGCAATCCGGCTGGTACTGGATCGTCGAGCCGATCGGCGGCGCGCTGGAGGGCGAGGCGCTGACCTCCTCCTCGCTCGGCACGGGCAGCATTCCCATCCCCGACACCGACAGCATTCCCTTCGACACCCGCTACGAGCGCTTCTACACGACCATCGATTCCTTCGGGAACGAGGTCGAGGTGGGCGAGACGGAAGTGGTGCTCGACGACGAGGGCCGTACGGCGCGTTTTCGCGTGGTCGGCAACCGCGACGTGCTGGAAAGCGATATCAGCGATTTCTCGGGCAGCCTTTATCTGGCGCTGGCGGGTTTCGGCGTCGGCAGCCTGCTGCTCAACGCGGCGGCGATCCTGATCGGTCTTCGGCCGCTCGACCGCGCCCGAAAGGCCCTGGAAAAGATCCGTGCCGGGGAGAGCGAGCAGCTCGACGGCGATTTCCCGCGCGAAATCCTTCCGCTCGCCAGTGAGGTGAACGCGCTGATCGACAGCAACCATCGCATCGTGGAGCGGGCGCGCATGCAGGTGGGCAATCTCGCCCACTCGCTGAAGACGCCCATTGCCGTGCTTCTCAACGAATCGCGGCTGATCGCCGCGCCGCAGGGCGAACTGGTCAAGACGCAGGCCGAGGCGATGCAGGGCCAGGTGCAATCCTATCTCAACCGCGCCCGCATCGCCGCCCAGCGCGAATCGGTGCTGGCCCGGACGGAAGCGCTGCCGGTGCTGGAGCGGCTGGTGCGCGTGATGCGGCGGCTGAATGCCGACAAGCAGTTTCCCCTTCATGTCGATCCGCCCGGCATCATGCTGGCGATGGAGCAGCAGGACATCGAGGAAACCGTCGGCAACCTCCTCGAAAACGCCGCGCGCTATGCCAGAACCACCGTCAGCCTGCGCGTCTTCATGGCGCCCGCCGATCTGCGCGGGAGCGACGATGCGCGCAAGAGCTGGGTCATCGTCGAAGTCGAGGATGACGGGCCGGGCCTGGAGCCCGACGAGATCCGCGAGGCGATGAAGCGGGGTAAACGGCTGGACGAAAGCAAGCCGGGCACCGGCCTCGGCCTTTCCATCGTCAGCGAGATCGCGTCGGAATACCAGGGTGTTTTCGGACTGTCCCGCGGCGAAGGCGGCGGGCTTCTCGCGCGTCTCGTTCTGCCTGCCGTTACAAAGGATGTTGCCTGACACGGCGGACAATGCAACAAGGGATGGTCCGCGATATGAGGATCGCGGAATTGAAGAATGACGGCGGCGTGCCGCCCTTGTGTGAGAGACGGTTCCAGCGGATGAAGACGGGTTTGCGCGGCGCCTTTTTCCCCCTCCTTCTGGCGACAGTGACGGTTTCGGGATGTACGACCACATCGGGTGGAAAGACCGCCCTCGGCGGCTCGTCATCCGGCGGCCTTTCCGGTCCTGGCACCTATATCACGGCCCTTCAGGGCGGCCTTGTCAGCCGCAACACGGCGACACAGCTGTCGAAAGCCGATATGCAGCGTGCGCTCGAGGCCGAATATCGTGCGCTTGAAGCCGCCCCCGGCGGCCAGCCCGTCGTCTGGCAGGGCAAGGGCGTCAGCGGTTCGGTGGTCGCGGCCGCGCCTTACCAGGTCGGCTCGCAGAACTGCCGGCAGTACAGCCACACGCTGACGGTCGAGGGCCGCGAAACCGCCACGCGCGGTGCGGCCTGCCGCAATCCCGAGGGTGCCTGGACGCCCTTGTCCTGAGCCTGACGGCCCGTTGCGGCGAAACGCCTCAAATTCGCGTCATTGTTCCCTGGGGAATTGGAAACGCCTGCATGTTCCAGTAATGGAACGGGCATGCTTTTCTGGATTCTCGTCGCCATCCTGACGGCAGCGGTCGCCGCCGTCCTTCTCCTGCCCCTGCTGCGCCGGCCTGCGGCCGCCGCGGGCGACGCCAGCCATGATGTCGAGGTCTACCGCGACCAGCTCGAGGAGCTGAAGCGCGACGAGGCCACCGGGCTGATCGCGGCGAACGAGGCGGAACTCGCCCGCGCCGAAGTCGCGCGCCGGCTGATTGCGGCGAGCAAGGCCGAGGCGAAGGAACAGGCAGCCCCCGCGACGCGCCGCAACCGGCTGGCGCAGGCCTTCGTCATCGTGATCCTGCCCCTCACCGGTCTCTGTCTTTACATCGCCAACGGCCGGCCGGACCTGCCGGCGCAGCCGCTGGCGGAGCGTCTCGCCAATCCCGGAAACGACGTCAATATCCTGATCGCGCGGGCGGAAAGCCATCTGGCGCGCAATCCCGACGACGGCGCGGGCTGGGATCTGCTGGCGCCGATCTATTACCGCAACGGCCGTATGGAAGACGCGGCCAACGCCTTCTCGCAGGCGATCCGGCTGCTCGGCCCCAACCAGGAGCGGCTCGACGGCTATGCGGAAACGCTGATCGCCCAGGCGAACGGCATCGTGACGGCGGATGCCCGCGCGCGGCTCGAACAGTCGCTGGCTTTGCAGGCCGACAATCCGCGTGCGAAATATTACCTGGCGCTGGCGCTGGAGCAGGACGGCCGCCGCGCCGAGGCCCGCGCCGCCTTCGAGGCCATGGCGAAGGACGCCCCGGCGGACGCGCCCTGGCTGCCGCTGGTCAACCGGCATATCGCGGCGCTCGCCGGGGGCACGGAAACCGCGCCGGGCGGCGCGCTCGGCAATCCCACGGCGGGCGACGTGGCGGCGGCGGAGGAAATGTCGGCCGGCGACCGCCAGCAGATGATCGCGGGCATGGTCGACAGCCTTGCCGCCAAGCTTGCCGACGACCCTGACAATCTCGAAGGATGGATGCGCATCATCCGTTCCTATGTTGTGCTGGATCAAAGGCCGAAGGCGGAGGCCGCGCTACAGACGGCGCTCAAGACGTTCCCGGCGGACAGCGAAAACGGCAGGCAGCTCGTGGCGCTCGCCCGGGACCTGTCAATCTCGACCGGGGGAGGCGGACAATGACACGCAAGCAAAAGCGTCTGGCGGTTATCGGCGGCGGCGTCGCCTTTCTCGTGGCGGCCGTGCTGCTCGTGATGTTCGCCTTCAGCCAGTCCATCGCCTATTTCTATGTGCCCGGCGATCTGGCCAAGGCGAGCGTCCCGCCCGGCACGCGCATTCGCCTCGGCGGCCTCGTCGAAGACGGCACGGTCAAGCGGGGCGAAGGATCGACCGTTACCTTCACGGTGACGGATACGCTGGCGACGGTGCCGGTAACCTATACCGGTATCCTGCCCGACCTGTTCCGCGAAGGGCAGGGCGTGGTGGCCGAAGGCGCCTTCGGCACCGATGGGCTGTTCGTCGCCGATACGGTGCTTGCCAAGCATGACGAGACCTATATGCCGAAGGACGTGGCGGACAGGCTCAAGGCGCAGGGCGTGGAACTCTCCGGCAAGGAAACGATCAAATGATCATCGAGCTCGGCCATTATGCTCTCATCCTGGCGCTGGCGACCGTCATCATCCAGGCGGTGCTGCCGCTCATCGGGACGATCCGCAACGACCGCGCGCTGATGGCCGTGGCGCCGGCCGCGGCCTTTGCCGGTTTCCTGCTCGTGCTGTTTTCCTTTTCGGTGCTGACCTTCGCCTATGTCGTTTCGGATTTCTCCGTCGCGAATGTCTGGGAGAACTCGCATTCGCTGAAGCCGATGATCTACAAGATCTCCGGCGTGTGGGGAAACCATGAGGGCTCGATGCTGCTCTGGCTCCTCATCCTGGTCTTCTTCAGCGCGCTGGTCGCAAGCTTCGGCGCCAACCTGCCCGAGCGGTTGCGGGCCAATGTGCTGGCCGTGCAGGGCCTGATCTCGACGGCCTTTGCGCTCTTCATCCTCCTGACGTCGAACCCCTTCATCCGCCTGTCGCCGGCGCCCGCCGAGGGGCAGGACCTAAACCCGGTCCTGCAGGATATCGGCCTCGCCATCCACCCGCCGCTGCTCTATCTCGGCTATGTCGGCTTTTCCGTCTGTTTCTCGTTTGCGATCGCCGCGCTGATCGATGGCCGCATCGATGCGGCCTGGGCGCGCTGGGTGCGGCCCTGGGCACTCACCGCCTGGTCGTTCCTGACCGCCGGCATCGCCATGGGTTCCTACTGGGCCTATTACGAATTGGGTTGGGGCGGCTGGTGGTTCTGGGATCCGGTGGAGAATGCCTCGTTCATTCCCTGGCTCGCCGGCACCGCGTTGCTGCATTCGGCGCTCGTCATGGAAAAGCGCGAGGCGCTGAAGATCTGGACCGTGCTGCTTGCCATCCTGACCTTTTCCATGTCGCTGCTCGGCACCTTCCTGGTGCGCTCGGGCGTGCTGACCTCGGTGCACGCTTTCGCGACAGACCCGACGCGCGGCGTCTTCATCCTGGCGATCCTCGTCTTCTTCATCGGCGGCGCACTGTCGCTCTTTGCCTTCCGCGCGGCGACCCTGAAGGCCGGCGGCCTGTTTGCGCCGATCTCGCGGGAGGGCTCGCTCGTTCTCAACAACCTGATCCTCACCACGGCCGCCGCGACGGTGCTGACGGGCACGCTCTATCCCCTCGTGCTGGAGGCGCTGACCGGCGAGAAGATTTCCGTCGGACCGCCGTTCTTCAACCTGACCTTCGGCCTGCTGATGCTGCCGCTCCTGCTGGCGGTGCCGTTCGGTCCGCTGCTGGCCTGGAAGCGTGGCGATATGCTTGCGGCAGGGCAGCGGCTGTTTGCGGCTGCCGCGATCGGCCTCGTGGTGGCCGCGGCGGTGATGTACGCCCATAGCGGCGGGCCGCTGCTGGCCTATTTCGGCATCGCCATGGGCTTTTACATGATCGCCGGCGCGGTCACGGATCTGTGGCTGCGCGCCGGTATCGGCAAGGTGGCCGGCAATGTCGCGTTCCGCCGCTTCGTCGGCCTGCCGGGCTCGGCGTTCGGCACGGCGCTCGCGCATATCGGCGTCGGTGTCACGGTCATCGGCATCGTCGCCGTCACCGCCTTCGAGACCGAGCATGTCGTGGAAATGAAGCCGGGCATGCAGGTCGAGGCCGGCGGCTTCACGCTGACCTTTGACGGCATGCGCCGTGGGCAGGGGCCGAACTATTCCGAGGAATCCGGGCACTTCACCGTGGCCCGCGGCGGCACGGTCGTCACCGACATCTGGTCGTCGAAGCGGTTCTACACGGCGCGGCGCATGCCGACGACGGAGGCGGGCATCCGTACGTTCTGGTTCAGCCAGCTCTATGTTTCGCTCGGCGATGCCATGGCGGACGGCGGCATCGTCGTGCGGGTGTGGTGGAAGCCGATGATCCTGTGCATCTGGATCGGCACGCTCATCATGATGGCGGGCGGCGCGGTCTCGCTGTTCGACCGGCGCCTGCGCGTCGGCGCGCCGCAAAAGGCCCGCAAGGGTAAGCCGGCCCTGGAGGCGGCCGAATGATGCGCCGCCTGCTCCTCGCCGCCGCGTTCCTGCTCGCCGCGTTTCCGGCCTTTGCGGTCAATCCCGACGAGGTGCTTTCCGATCCGGCGCTGGAAGCGCGCGCCCGGGCGCTGTCCGCCCAGCTTCGCTGCATGGTCTGCCAGAACCAGTCGATCGATGATTCGAATGCCGAACTCGCCCGCGACCTGCGCCTTCTGGTGCGCGAGCGGCTGACGAATGGCGACAGCGACGAGGCCGTCATTAATTATGTCGTCTCGCGCTACGGCGAATTCGTGCTGCTCAATCCGCGCCTGCGTGGCGAGACGCTCCTCCTATGGGGCGCGCCGGTCGTGCTGTTTCTCGCGGGTGCCGCGGCCATGGTCCTCTTCGTGCGCAAACGCGGCGGCAAGCCCACGGGAACGCCGCTGTCCGATGCCGAAAAGGCCGAACTGGATCGCGCCCTGCGCCGCGACTGACAGGAAAATTCCAACATTACGAAAAATTCATGCGGCGGATAGTGTGCCGTAATGTGCGACCGCCTATCTCTTCTTCATCGGCTGCCTGGCGCAGCCCCTGAAAGAAGAGAGAAGGTGCACAGAATGGCCAAGATTTCCGCGTTCCGTCCGAGCCTCAAGGCCGCGTTGCAGACGACCACCGTCGCAGGGCTTGCAGCCGTCATGCTCGCGACCGGCATCCCCGCGCGCGTTACCGAAAGCTATGCAGAAGCCGTTTCCGTCCAGGCGCCGCAGGTTGCGAGCTTCGCCGACGTCGTTCAGGCCGTTTCCCCGGCCGTGGTTTCCGTCCGTGTCGAATCCGATGCCAAGCCGTCCAATGACGAGAGCAATTTCTCGTTCAACTTCGGCGGTCGCGGCTTCGACGAGTTGCCCGACGACCACCCGCTGAAGCGCTTCTTCCGTGAATTCGGCGGCCAGGACCAGTTCCGCGGCGACCGTGGACCCGACCGTCGCTTCGGTGACCGCCGTGGCCCGGGCCGCAAGCCGCATCTTCGCCCGACCGCACAGGGCTCCGGCTTCTTCATCTCCGAAGACGGCTATATCGTCACCAACAACCATGTCGTCAGCGATGGCTCGGCCTTCACGGTCGTGATGAACGACGGCACCGAGCTGAAGGCCACGCTCGTCGGCAAGGACAGCCGCACCGACCTCGCCGTGCTGAAGGTCGATGAGAAGGACAAGCGCAAGTTCACCTATGTGAGCTTCGCCGACGACAGCCAGATCCGCGTCGGCGACTGGGTCGTGGCGGTCGGCAACCCGTTCGGCCTCGGCGGCACCGTGACGGCGGGCATCATCTCCGCCCGCGGCCGTGACATCGGCTCCGGACCCTATGACGACTACCTCCAGGTGGACGCCGCCGTGAACCGGGGCAATTCGGGTGGCCCGACCTTCAACCTCAACGGCCAGGTCGTCGGCATCAACACCGCCATCTTCTCGCCGTCGGGCGGCAATGTCGGCATCGCGTTTGCGATTCCCGCGTCGGTCGCCAAGGGCGTCGTCGCCAACCTGATGAAGGATGGCAAGGTCGACCGTGGCTGGCTCGGCGTGCAGATCCAGCCGGTCAGCCGCGACATCGCCGATTCGCTCGGCCTGGCGGATGCCGCCGGTGCCCTCGTGGTCGAGCCGCAGGCCGACTCGCCCGGTGCCAAGGCCGGCATCAAGAAGGGTGACGTGATCACCGCGCTTGAAGGCGAACCGGTCAAGGATCCGCGTGACCTCGCCCGCCGCGTCGCCGATATCGCACCCGGCAAGACGGTCGATGTCGCCGTCTGGCGCGATGGCAAGTCGCAGACCATCAAGGTCGAGATCGGCACGCTCGCCGGCGAAGCCATCGAGGCGGCCACGACCACGGATGACGCTGCTCCCGCAGAGGAATCCAGTGAACAGGCGCTCGCCGATCTCGGCATCTCCGTCACGCCCGGCAATGACGGCCTGACCGTCTCCTCCGTCGATCCGGACTCCGACGCCAGCGATCGCGGCCTCAAGGAAGGCGACCGCATCACCTCCGTCAACAACCAGACGGTCAAGTCCGCGGACGAGGTGATGAAGGTGATCGAGGCCGCCCGCAAGGATGGCCGCTCCAAGGCGCTGTTCCAGGTCGAGACCAAGGACGGCAGCCGCTTCCTGGCGCTCCCCATCGACCAGGGCTGACCGGCTCCGTAAATCATCGCATTGACGGCGCCGCGGGATCGCACGATTTCGCGGCGCTGCCGTATCCGGCGCGTGCTGCTGGTAAAGCCCGCCGAACATGCTGTAAGGTTCCGCCATGAAGTTATTGATTGTGGAAGACGATCTGGAAGCAGCCGCCTATCTCGCGAAGGCCTTTCGCGAGGCCGGCATCGTTCTCGATCATGCCAGCGATGGCGAGAGCGGCCTCTTCCTGGCCACGGAAAACAGCTACGACGTGCTGGTCATCGACCGCATGCTGCCGCGGCGTGACGGCCTTTCGCTGATCTCCGAGCTGCGCCAGCGCAACATCCACACGCCCGTGCTCATCCTGTCCGCGCTCGGGCAGGTCGATGACCGCGTGACCGGCCTGCGCGCCGGCGGCGACGACTACCTGCCAAAGCCCTATGCCTTCAGCGAGCTTCTCGCCCGCGTGGAGGTCCTCGGCCGCCGCAAGGGCACGCCGGAACAGGATATGGTCTACCGGGTGGGCGATCTCGAACTCGACCGTCTGTCCCACACCGTCAAGCGCGCCGGCAAGGAAATCCTGCTCCAGCCGCGCGAGTTCCGTCTGCTCGAATATCTCATGAAGAATGCCGGGCAGGTGGTCACGCGCACCATGCTGCTCGAGAACGTCTGGGATTATCATTTCGATCCGCAGACCAACGTCATCGATGTGCATGTCTCGCGGCTGCGTTCGAAGATCGAGAAGGATTTCGACCAGCCGCTGCTGCGCACCGTGCGCGGCGCGGGCTATATGATGAAGGAAGAGGCGGCGGTCTGATCCCATGCAACGACTGCTTGGCCGGCTGACTGCCCTCTACCGCACGACCGCCGTGCGCCTTTCGGCGGTTTATCTCCTGCTGTTTGCCGCCTGCGCGGCCGTTCTCGTCTTCTACGTTTCCTCCATGTCCGAAGGCCTACTGCAACAGCAGATGCGCGAGGCCGTGGGGCAGGAGGCCGAGCAGATCGAGCGCATCTTCGACAACAACGGCATGAACGGCCTCCTGCGCACGCTCGAGCGGCGCGCACGCCAGCCGGGCGCCAATCTCTACATCATCGCAAGCCCCACCGGCGAGGTGCTGGCCGGCAACGTCGCCTCCATCCAGCCGGGCGTGCTGGACACGGAAGGCTGGACGGAAACGCCCTTCCGCTACCAGCGCTATCAGGAGGAGACGCGCGGCACCAACCGTCCCATGGCCTATGCGCAGGTCAACGTTCTGTCGAACGGGCTTCGCATCCTTGTCGGCCGCGACCTCGGCGAGCCCGAGAACTTTCGCAAGCTGGTGCGGCAGGCGCTGATGGTGGCGCTGGGCGTGATGGGCGTCGGCGCGCTCGCCATCTGGTACCTCATCGGGCGCAACGCGCTGAAGCGCATGGACCGCATGTCGGATGCCAGCCAGCGCATCATGGCCGGCGATCTGTCCCAACGCCTCCCCACCAGCGGATCCGGCGACGAATTCGACCGCCTCTCCGAATCGCTCAACACCATGCTCGGCCGCATCGAGAAGCTCGGCGAGGGGCTGAAGCAGGTTTCCGACAACATCGCCCACGACCTCAAGACGCCGCTGACGCGGCTGCGCAACAAGGCGGAAGCGGCGCTTGCCGGCGGGGATGGGGCCGATCACCGCGCGGCACTGGAGGAGATGATCGGCGAATCCGACCAGCTCATCCGCACCTTCAACGCTCTCCTGATGATCTCCCGCGTCGAGGCCGGTCAAGCGCCGGCGGAAATGAGCGCGGTGGATATCAGCGGCATCGCGCATGACAGCGCCGAACTCTATGAGCCCGTCGCCGAGGATTGCGGCCTGAAATTCACGACCGACATCGCAGACGGTATCGAGGTGAAGGGCAATCGCGAGCTTGTCGGTCAGGCGCTCGGCAATCTCATCGACAACGCGATCAAATATGCCGAGGGCAGCGGCGGGGAGCCGGATATCCGCATCTCGCTGGCAAGGCGGGACAACGAGGTCGTGCTTGCCGTGGCAGACAGCGGCCCGGGCGTGCCGGAAGACAAGTATGGCGACGTCGTCGAACGCTTCGTGCGCCTCGATGCCAGCCGTTCCAAGCCCGGAACGGGGCTCGGCCTGTCGCTCGTCGGGGCGGTCATGGAAATGCACCACGGCCGCCTGGAACTGGACGCCACCCATCCCGAACGGGAAAACAACCGTGGCCTGACGGTCAGAATGGTTTTCCCCGTCCTGCCGGACTGATACATCTCCTCCTCAAAAGGCGAGGAGACATCATGACTGTAACGACGGCAACGCGGCTATCCGATCTTGCGGCCTCTCCCATCCGGCCCCTGAGCCAGACGGATGCCAAATCGGTCCTCTCCGATCTCAAGGACTGGGGCCGCGATCACCCGGCGATTGCCGGCCTTGCCGCCACCGAAGGTCCCCTCAAGGACTTCATCGTCGCGGCATTCTCCCTCTCCCCCTATCTGCGTGACACCGCCCGCATCGATCCCGCCCTCTTGGCACGCGCGCTGGAGGAGCCGGTTCTGCCCGCCATCGAGGCGGCCATTGCCCGCGCCCGTAAAGCCTGGCAGCCGGGCGAGGGGGAGGTGACGGAGGCGGTGCTGATGACGCGGCTTCGCGTCGCCAAGCGCGAGGTCGCCTTCCTCACCGCGCTTGCCGATCTCGCCCGCATCTTCGATGCCCGCCGGACGACGGCGCTTCTGACGGAGCTCGCCGAAGCCACCACGTCGGCGGCCATCGATCATCTGCTGCTGTCGGCCCATGAAAGCGGCAAGGTGAAGCTGCCGGACCCCGCCCATCCCGGCGAGAAATCCGGCCTCATCGTGCTCGGCATGGGCAAGCTCGGTGCGGCGGAACTCAACTACTCCTCCGATATCGACCTCGTCGTCTTCTTCGATCCGATGGCCGACATCGCGACGGATCCGACGGAGGCGGTGGAGACGTTTTCCCGCCTCGTGCGCCGCCTCATCCGCATCATGCAGGAGCGCACGGCCGACGGTTACGTCTTCCGCACCGACCTGCGCCTGCGGCCCGATCCCGGCGCCACGCCGCTTGCGATCTCCTTCGATTCCGCCATGCTCTACTACGAGAGCCGAGGCCAGAACTGGGAGCGCGCCGCCTTCATCAAGGCCAAGCCCGTCGCCGGGGACATCGAGACCGGCCGCAACTTCCTCAAGGGTCTCGTTCCCTTCGTTTTCCGCAAGTATTTGGACTATGCGGCGATTGCCGACATCCATTCGATCAAGCGGCAGATCCATGTCCACAAGGGGCATGGCGAGATCGCCGTAAAGGGGCACAACGTCAAGCTCGGCCGCGGCGGCATCCGCGAGATCGAGTTCTTCGTGCAGACCCAGCAACTCATCGCCGGTGGCCGCGTGCCCGCGTTGCGCCTGCGCGCGACCGAGCCGATGCTCGCCGAACTCGCCAAGGCCAACTGGATCGACGAGGCGACCGCCGACGAGCTGACGGAGGCCTACTGGTTCCTGCGCGACGTCGAACACCGCCTGCAGATGGTGCGCGACGAACAGACCCACACCCTGCCCGAGACCGAAGCCGAGCTGAAACGCATCGCCTTCATGCTCGGCTTCGAGGACACGGCGCACTTCTCCGACAAGCTGGTGTCCGTGCTGAAGACCGTCGAGCGCCGCTATGCCGCCCTGTTCGAGCAGGAGGCGAAGCTGTCGTCGGAGGCTGGCAATCTCGTCTTCACCGGCCAGAAGGACGATCCCGATACGCTGGAGACGCTGAAGAAGCTCGGTTTCGAGCGCCCCGCCGACATTTCCCGCACCATCCGGACCTGGCATTACGGCCGCTATCGCGCCACGCAGTCCGTCGAGGCGCGCGAGCGGCTGACGGAACTGACACCGGAACTGCTGCGCGTCTTCGGCCAGAGCAAGCGGGCGGACGACGCGCTGCTGCGTTTCGACAGCTTCATTTCCGGCCTGCCGGCCGGCATCCAGCTGTTCTCGTTGCTCGGCAACAATCCCGCGCTGCTCTCCCTCATCGTCAACATCATGTCGTCCGCGCCGCGCCTTGCCGAAGTGATCGCGGCAAAGCCGCATGTCTTCGACGGCATGCTGGATCCCGGCCTTCTGGCGGAATTGCCAACGCGCGCCTATCTCGCCGATCGCATCGAGGGCTTCGTTTCGGGCGCGCGCCACTATGAGGAAACTCTCGACCGCCTGCGCATCATCGCCGCCGAGCAGCGCTTTCTGATCGGCATCCGCCTGCTGACGGGTGCCATCACCGGAAAGCAGGCGGCGCGCGCCTTCACCCATGTCGCAGACCTTATCGTCGCGGCGGCGCTGAAAGCGGTGCTCGACGAGGTTGAGGCGGCGCACGGCAAGTTCCCGGGCGGGCGCGTGGCGCTCGTCGGCATGGGCAAGCTCGGCAGCTTCGAGCTGACGGCCGGCTCCGACATCGACCTCATCCTTCTCTATGATCACGACAGCGACGCCTTCGAGTCGGATGGCGTAAAGCCGCTCGACAACATCAAGTACTTCACCCGCATCACCCAGCGCCTGATCGCGGCCCTTTCCGCGCCCACGGCGGAGGGCGTGCTCTACGAGGTGGACATGCGCCTGCGGCCCTCCGGCAACAAGGGCCCGGTCGCCACCCGCATCACATCCTTCGCAAAGTACCAGGCCGAGGAGGCATGGACCTGGGAGCACATGGCGCTGACCCGCGCGCGCCTCCTCTGCGGCGATGACAGCCTGGTGGCCGAGGCGGGAGAAATCTTCCGTGGCGTGCTGGGCCGCAAGCGCGATGTCGCCAAGACGGCGAAGGACGTGGCGGAGATGCGCACGCTCATCGATCAGGAAAAGCCGCCGAAGGACATCTGGGACCTCAAGCTCATCCCCGGTGGCCTGATCGATATCGAGTTCATCGCCCAGTTCCTCGCGCTGGTCGCCCCGGCGCGTGGCGCCGCCCAACCGGATAAGGCGCTTCCGACCTGGGAAGCGCTTGCCGAACTCGGCCACGCCATGATGGATCCGAACGACCTGGAGACCGTGCAGGGCGCGCTGTCGCTCTATACGGAAATCTCGCAGATCGTGCGCTTGTGCGTGGATGGCGGTTTCGATCCGAAGGAGGCGCCGGCCGGGCTCATCGACCTCGTCTGCCGGGCAGGCGAGTGCCCGGACCTGCGCACGCTCGAGGCGGAAATCCGCCGTGTCTCCAAGGCGGTGCGCAAGATCTTCCAGGCGACGGTCAAAGGCTGACCGTCGCGCCCGTCAGGCCGCCGCCAGATGCAGCGCGGCGAGCCGTTCGCGGTCGGGAATGCGCACGGAGATGATCGTGCCCTTGCCCTCGTCGGAGCGGATGCGCATGGCGCCGCCGTGCAGGTGGGCGAGCGAGCGCGAGATGGCGAGGCCCAGCCCCGAACCGCCCTTGCTCTTGGCGTACTGGCTCTGCACCTGTTCGAAGGGCTGGCCGATCTTCTGGAGGGCGGATTTCGGAATGCCGATGCCGGTGTCGGCGATCGTCAGCGTGACGGCGCCGTTCACCCGCCGCGCCCGCACTTCCACCTTGCCGCCCTCGTTGGTGAACTTCATGGCGTTCGACAAGAGGTTCAGCAGGATCTGCTTCATTGCCCGGCGGTCGGCCACCGTGACGAGGTTGCCGGGGCAGGCCTGCTCGACCGTGATGTTCTTCTTTTCTGCCTGCAGCATGGTGAGACGCAGCGTCTCCTCGATCAGCGGCGCCAGGTCCACCGCCTCGCAGCTGATGCGCATGTGCCCCGCCTCGATCTTCGACATGTCGAGAATGTCGCTGATGACGTTGAGCAGGTGCTTGCCGCTTTCGTGGATGTCGCGGGAATATTCGCGGTACTTGTCCGAGCCGATCGGGCCGAACATCTGGTTCTGCAGGATTTCGGAGAAGCCGAGGATGGCGTTGAGCGGCGTGCGCAGCTCATGCGACATGTTGGCAAGGAATTCCGACTTGGCGCGGTTCGCCGCCTCGGCGCGTTCCTTCTCGGCCTGATAATTGGCATTGGCGAGCGAAAGCTCGGTCTTCTGCCGCTCCAGCTTGGCGCGCGAGGCCGAAAGGTCGCCGATGGTCGCCATCAGGCGGCGCTCGGATTCGCGCAGGCGCACCTGGTGGCGCTTCATCATGGTGATGTCGGTGCCGACGGAAACGCGTCCGCCGTCGCGCGTGCGGCGCTCGTTGATCTGCAGCCAGCGTTCGTCCGCCAGCTGCACTTCGGTGGTCTGCGAAACGCCTGTGCCGTCGGCATCGGCGATACGCCGCTCGATGACGGGGCGGGCGGCCGCGGCATTCACCACGGCGCGCTCCGTGCCGGGCACCAGCACCTCGTCCGGCAGGCCATAGGCCTGCTGGTAATGCGCATTGCACATGACGAGCCGGTCGTTCTTGTCCCACAGCACGAAGGCTTCCGACGTGCATTCGATGGCGTCGGCAAGCCGCTCGTCGGCTTCCTGGTAGCGCTGGGCGAGGCGGTGCTGTTCCGTCACGTCCATGGCGATGCCGATCATGTGCATGCGGCCGGAGGACATGCGGATGAGCTGGGCGCGCGCCCGCATCCAGACATAGTGTCCGTCGGCATGGCGCATGCGGAAGACCTGGTCCACCTGCTTGGCCTCGCCGCGGGCAACCGCGCGCGCCACCTGGTAGATGCCGTCGTCGTCGGGATGCATCAGCCGCGCGGCGTCCCCGAAGGACAGCACGCTGTCGCGGGCGGGCATGCCAAGCATCTCGTACATCGAGCTCGACCAGAACAGCCGGCGATTTTCCAGGTCGAAGTCCCACAGGCCGCAGCGGCCGCGTGCCAGCGCCGTTTCCACCCGCAGGTTGGATTCCGCGAAGATGGCATCGGCGTCGCGCGCGCGCTTCGCCTGGATGTAATAGGCGTAGAGAATGACGAGCAGGATCGCCGAAATCCCGGTGAAGAGCGTCACGTTCAGGGCAATCTCGTCGCGCCAGAAGAGCGCGGTCTGGCCCAGCGGATTGGCCACCACGATGAAGCCGCCCTTGCGCGGCATTTCCACGAGCGAAGCGTAATAGTCTTCGCCGGCGATGCGCGTGCGGAAGACGGTGGCGGGTTCGCCGAAATACTGGATGGCGGCAAGCTCGGGCGAGAAGCGCGCGAGCGACTGGCCGACATAGCGCGAGGCCGCCAGCGAGCTGCCGAAGACGCGGCCGTTTTCCGCAACGAACAGCACGATGCCGCCCGGCTGCATGCGATCCTGCGGCAGGTTGACGGACAGCGTCGCCTCCACCGCCATGCGGTCGGCCTCGGCAAGGCTTTGCGCCATCTTGCCGGAGAAGGCGGCGCCGACGGCCAGCGCCGTCAGCGAGGTCGTGTCGCGCACGCTCGTTTCCATCCGGTCATGTTCGACCAGAATGCCGACGACCCGCGATATCGCCACGACAAGCAGGAATGCAATGATCAGGATCGGTATAGACCGTTTCAGCACGGGCTCCGCCCGTGACAGACGCCGTGCGGTCGGCCCCGCGAAAATCTTCGCTGGCCCCGTCGCCTCGCATTTCCAGGCCGCCATTCCCGGAAATTTGAGACGAGTCCACCCGCCGGCTGCGCGTCCTCGTTGCGCGTCCGCCATAGTCTTCAAACCTTTGTAACCCTCTCGTGATTCGGCGCGCCGCTCGCCCGAATCTGCCCTAATGAATCAATTGTGATTCGGCTTGTCCATAGAAAAGGTAAAACTTTTTTAACCATTTTTGACGGGTGCGATTTCGCAGTCCGGACCGGCACTTAAGCGCCGCTTTGGCCGCTGTCGGGCTGCCGTCGCATGCTGTCCTGCGTGCGCCAATCCTTCAAGAGCTGGGCGCGCCGGCGGGGATAGCGGCTCTCCAGAAGCGTGATTTCGCGCATGCGGTCGGTGCGGAAATGCCGGAAGTCGTTGCGCGCCTCGCACCAGGCGACCAGCATGCGCGTCTCCTCGAAATAGCCGAGCGCGACCGGCCAGACGACCCTGTCCGTAAAGGTGCCGGCAACGTCCGCATAGGCGAGCCGCAGCTTGCGCTCGCGACGGATGGCGCTGCGCAGCAGCACGAGATCCACCACTTCCGCATCCACCACCCGGCGCGGCCCCACCAAAAGCGCCGTGTTTTCCAGCTCGTCGCGCAGCTCCGCCGGCAGCACGGCGGAAATCTTGGCAAGCGCGTCCGATGCCGCCTTGGTCATCGGCATGTCGGCGAACTTCTGCACCCAGCGGAAGCCGAGCATCAGTGCCTCCAGCTCGCTTTGCGAGAACATTAGCGGCGGCAGCATGAAGCCGGGGCGCAGCACATAGCCGACGCCCGGCTCGCCCTCGATGTCGGCGCCCTGTGCCTGCAGCGTGGCGATGTCGCGATAGAGCGTGCGAATGCTGACGCCAAGCTCGTCCGCAAGCGTCGCGCCGCTCACCGGATGCCGGTGGCGCCTGAGAAGCTGGAGAAGGGCAAGCAGTCTTTCGGAACGGGCCATGGCACGATACTGCCATTTTCTGGCAGTGGTGTCGCCTAGTATCTTTTCGTCAACACAGCGAAAGGACGCGTTCCATGACCTCTCCCAACCTCCTGATCCTCTATGTCGAGAATGCCCTTGAAAGCGCTCGGTTCTACAAGATGATCTTCGGCACGGCGCCGCTCATCCAGTCGCCGGGCTTCGTATCCTTCCGGTTCGATAACGGTCTCGGTCTCGGGCTCTGGGCGACCAGCTCGTCTGAATTCGTTTCGGGCGGCACGGGTCACCGCGGCGAGATCGCCATCGTCGTCGATGAGGAT
Organism: Shinella sp. AETb1-6; assembly: GCF_009826875.1. Lineage (NCBI taxonomy): Bacteria > Pseudomonadati > Pseudomonadota > Alphaproteobacteria > Hyphomicrobiales > Rhizobiaceae > Shinella > Shinella sp. AETb1-6. The sequence goes on from NZ_WUMM01000004.1 coordinate 410,239, forward strand.
GCGCAGATCGACAGGCTGCATGAGGAATGGAGCGCCGCGGGCGTTGCCATCGAGCAGCCGCCGTTCACGGCCGCCTTCGGCCGCACCTTCGTCGCGCTCGACCCTGATGGCCACCGCATCCGCGTCTGCCCGCCGGACAAGTAAGCGAAGAGGGCTCAGCCCTTCAGCATGCGCTCCACGATGTCGGAGACGTCGGAGGAGAGCTTCTCGCCCGCAGCGATGGTGCGCAACGCGTTGCGGGCGTGATCGGACCGGACCGCCTCCAGCGCGCGCCAGGAGCGCATGGAGGTGAGGATGCGTGCGGCGAGCTGCGGGTTCTTCGGGTCGATCTCCAGGATCTGCTCGGCCAGGAAACGGTAGCCCGCGCCATCCGCCCGGTTGAAGCCGGTCGGGTTGGAGAAGGCGAAGGTGCCGACGAGCGCGCGAACGCGGTTCGGGTTCGACTTGGTGAAATGCGGGCTCGTCATCAGCGCCTGGACGCGGGCAAGCGCCCCGTCGCCCGGAATGGTCGACTGGATGGCGAACCACTTGTCGATGACGAGCGCATTGTCCGCAAAGCGGGCGCGGAAGGATTCAAGCGCCTCCGCCGTTTCCGTCGCAGCCGGGAAGCGATGCGCCAGCACCGTCAGCGCGGCGCTGAGGTCCGTCATGTTGTCGGCGCTCGCGAAGGCCTCGGCCGCACGCGCCGGCGTGCCGTCGCTGACGGCGAGATAGGAGAGGGCGGCATTGCGCAGCGCGCGCTGCCCCGCACTTGCGGCATCCGGCGTGAAGGCGCCCTGCGTGCGGTGACGTTCGAACAGCGTCGCGAAGACCTCGGCGCCGCGATTGGCGATGAAGGCCAGCACGGCTTCGCGGCCGGTGCGGATGGCATCGGGATCGTTGTTGCTGCCCAGTTCCCGGGCGATATCGGATTCCGACGGCAGCGCCAGCGCCTGCGCACGGAAGGCGGGCTCCAGGCTTTCGTCGCCGGCAATGGCGATCAGCGTATCGGCAAGCATTGCGGTCGTCTCGACCGTCTCGCCGGCGCGCGCCTTGCTCGCCGCCTCGACGAGGCTCGGCAGGGCTAGATCGTTCAGCGCCTGCCAGCGCGAGAAGAGATCGCTGTCATGGCGCGCGATATGGGCGAGATCGGCCGGCGCCTGTTCGAAATGCAGGTTGACGGGCGCAGAGAAACTGCGGTTCAGCACCAGGACCGGACGCGACGGAATGCCGGAGAAGGTCACCGTCTGGCGACGCTCCTTCAGGTGCAGCACATCGCCGGTGATATCGGCCCCGCTGACGGCGGCGACCTTCGCCTCCGAACCATCCTCCAGCAGCAGGCCGAAGCGCAGCGGGATATGCATCGGTTCCTTGATGCTCTGGCCGGGCGTCGGCGGGATCATCTGCTCCAGCGACAGCGTGAATTCGCCCTTCGCCTGGTCGTAGGCGCAGGAAACGCTGACGAGCGGCGTGCCGGCCTGATGATACCAGAGCGAGAACTGCGCGAGGTCGACGCCGTTGGCGTCCTCGAAGCACTTCACGAAGTCTTCGATCGTCGCGGCATCGCCGTCGTGGCGCTCGAAGTACAGGTCCATGCCCTTCTTGAACCCGTCCTTGCCGACGATGGTCGCGATCATGCGCGTCACCTCGGAGCCCTTCTCATAGACGGTCGTCGTGTAGAAGTTGTTGATTTCGCGGTATTTCGTTGGCCGCACCGGATGGGCGAGGGGGCCGGCATCCTCGGGGAACTGCTCCGATTTCAGGTGGCGCACCTCCGCGATGCGCTTGACCGGGCGCGAGCGCTGGTCGGCGGAGAATTCGTGGTCGCGATAGACCGTCAGGCCTTCCTTCAGGCACAGCTGGAACCAGTCGCGGCAGGTGACGCGGTTGCCGGTCCAGTTGTGGAAATATTCGTGGGCGATGATCGCCTCGATATTCGCATAGTCCTGGTCCGTCGCCGTTTCCGGATCGGCCAGCACGTATTTGTCGTTGAAGACGTTGAGCCCCTTGTTCTCCATGGCGCCCATGTTGAAGTCGGAGACGGCGACGATCATGAAGATGTCGAGGTCGTATTCGCGGCCGAACACCTCTTCGTCCCACTTCATGGAGCGTTTCAGCGCGTCCATCGCATAGGCCGCACGCGCTTCCTTGCCGTGTTCGACATAGATCTTCAGCGTCACCTCGCGGCCGGACATCGTCGTGAACGCGTCCTCCACGACGCCGAGGTCACCGGCGACGAGCGCGAAGAGATAGGATGGCTTGGGGTGCGGATCGAACCAGGCCGCGAAGTGCTTGCCTTCGCCATAGCCGGCGCCACCGAGGAAGTTGCCGTTGGAAAGCAGCAGCGGGCAGCTCGCCTTGTCGGCGATGATGTTGACCGTATAGACCGCCAGGACATCCGGCCGGTCCGGGAAGTAGGTAATGCGGCGAAAACCCTCGGCCTCGCACTGCGTGCAATAGACGCCATTCGAGCGATAGAGGCCCATCAGCTGGGTGTTGGCCTCCGGGTTGATCATCGTTGTGATGGTGATTTCGAAGGGCTCGCTTGCCGGCAGGTCGCGGATGGTCAGGCTATCAGGCGTGGCGTCATAGCGTGCCGCGTCCATCTCCATCTGGTCGAAGAGCAGGCCCGTCATGACGAGCTCGTCGCCGTCGAGAACCAACGGGGCGGCCGTATCGGCGCCTTCGCGGCGGTGGAAAATCAGGCGCGCCTCGACCTTGGTTTCCGTGGGGTCCAGTTCGAAAGTCAGGTCGACGCGCTCGAGAACGAAGTCAGTCTGGCGATAATCCGCCAGATGGATGATCTGGCCGTTCTCAGTCCGCATGGATATGTCCTGTTCCTATCGCTCCGGCCTGTCCCGCTCGTGCATGACGCGACATCCCGCCGGGCGCATTGCCCCCAAATTCCTCCGATTGATATGCTTATCCGCTTAACATCTCATTTCCACGGAACCGCCGTTCACAACTTTGTGCTAACGTGAGACAGTTTCCAGGCGTCCGCCGGATGGGAAGGCCCTTGGCTGCGCGCAAGCCTTGAGCATTTTTCCGCGACATATCATGAGATTTGATGCCACCGGCCGGCGTGTCCGGCTAGAGTGGCCGCGTCCGGATCGATTCCCGATGCGCCAACCGTCTGACGCCGCGACCTGCCGGTCGCGCAGAGCTTTTCATGGATATGCCGCACCACGACCCCATGCGGGGTATTTTCCTCAAGATCGCCTCGGTGGTGATCTTTCTGTGCATGTCCACGCTGATCAAGGCGGCGGGCAAGGATATGGCGGCGGGGCAGATCACCTTCCTGCGCTCGGCCTTCGCCATGGTGCCGATCATCGTCTTCCTGGCGTTCAAGGGGCAACTCGTCGATGCCTTTCGCACCCGCGATGTCATGGGGCACCTGAAGCGCGGTTTCGTCGGCATCCTTGCCATGGGCTTCGGCTTTTATGGCCTCGTGCACCTGCCGCTGCCGGAAGCCATCGCCATCGGCTATGCCATGCCACTCATCGCCGTCGTCATCGCGGCGGTTTTCCTCAAGGAAAAGGTCGGCATCTATCGCTGGTCGGCGGTGCTCGTCGGACTGACCGGCGTCTTCATCATCACGTGGCCGCGGCTGACCCTGTTCCGCGAGGGCGGCGTCGGCTCGGCGGAGGCGATGGGCGCGCTCGCGGTGCTGCTGTCCGCGACACTGGGTGCTGTTGCGATGGTGCTGGTCCGCAAGCTCGTGAAGACGGAGCGCACGCATACGATCGTGCTCTATTTCTCGCTTTCGGCCTCCGTCTTTTCGCTCGCCACGCTTCCTTTCGGCTGGAATGCACTCGGCTGGGAGGCGCTCGGCCTTCTGGCCATGGCGGGCTTCTGCGGCGGGGTCGCGCAACTCCTGCTGACGGCAAGCTACCGCTATGCCGACGTCTCCACCATCGCGCCCTTCGAATATACGTCGATCGTTCTCGGGCTGGCGGTCGGTTACTTCCTGTTCGGTGATATCCCGACGTCGGCGATGCTGATCGGCACGGCCATCGTGGTGAGTGCCGGCATCTTCATCATCCTGCGCGAACACCGGCTCGGTCTGCAGCGCCGCGCGGCGCGCAAGCACGTCACCCCTCAGGGCTGACGCCACTCCGGCGTCGTCGTGTCTTCCATCGGCTCCTCCGTCGGCGCGTCGGGCTGCAAGGCGGCCGCGGCCGCATCGGCGCCGAGCGGCTGCACCGCCATCGCCTGGAAATCCGTCTTGGCGACGAGGCCGTCGTTTTCCTCGCGGCGGCTGATGCGCCAGGCGGCGTAGGTGCCGTAAAGGGTGAAGTAGAAGGCCAGCACGATAAAGAGCGAGCCGGGGCCGAAACGGTCCATGATCGGCCCCACCATCAGCGGACCGGAAATCGTCCCGAAACCGTAGACGATCATCATGCCCGAGGAGACCTCGACATATTCGTCCGGCTGGGCGAGGTCATTGGCATGCGCGACGTTCAGCGCATAGATCGGGAAGATGACCGCACCCACGCAGGCCGCGACCAGATAGAGCACGACCGTCGGCCCGCCGGAAACGGCGGCCATGACGAGGCAGGAAAGCGCGCCGAACGCCCCGCAGGCGACCATGACGCGCCGCCGGTCCATGCGGTCGGACGCACGCCCGATGGGAATCTGCGACAGGGCGCTGCCGATCAGCACGGAGGCGAGCAATGTTGCGCCCTCTGCCGTCGTCAGTCCGGTGCGCTGGGTGAACACGCCGCCGAGATTGAGCCATGCCCCGGATAGCGCGCCGGCGAGGAAGGCGCCGATGACGGCGACGGGCGAGCGCCGATAGAGCGTCGGCACGTTGAAGCGCGCCTGCGTCGGCGGGGCCGGCAGCGGGGAGGAGGTCAGCGCCGTCGGTAGCAAGGCGACGGAGAAGATGATGCCGCAGAGAATGAACAGCGATGTGTTGGTGGGATCGCCGAGCGGCACGAGATATTGCCCGCCGATCGTGCCGACCATCGTGGTGATGAGGTAGACGGAGAAGATCGAGCCGCGGTTGTCGTTCGTCACGCGCTCGTTGAGCCAGCTTTCGATGATGAGATAGCTGCCCGCGATGGCAAAGCCCGATACGGCGCGAAACAGCATCCACGCCCGCCAGTCCACCACCAGCGCGCAGAGCAGGATGCCGATGGCGAGAAGCGTGATGAGCGCCACGAACACGCGGACATGGCCGACCAGCAGCACGAATTTCGGCGTGACGATGCAGGAAAGCGTGAAACCGACCGTATAGCCCGTGGCGATCATCGCGATGGTCTGCGTCGACCAGCCCTCGGCGACCGCGCGCACCGGCACGACATAGCTTTGCAGGCCGAAGGCCACCATCATCAGGAGGGTGGACAGCATCAGGCTCAGGATGGAGACAAGGCTTGCCAGCATGGGGGCTCCGCAGAAGGGCATCCGGTTTCAGAATGTCGCTCTATTGCGCCGGCCATGCTCTGTCCATGGCGACAATCGCTGGCGTAACCAGGAAGATTTTCCGAAGCGTGGAAATTTCGCGGAAGAGTTGTGTTATGAAGAAGATGCCGGGTGCATGCCCGGCATACCGAAAGGAGGTGAGACGTTTGAAAATCCGGGTTTCGGTTATTGTCAGACTGTTCGGTTGGCGCCTGACTCTGACAGTAAGCCGATAACAGAACGGAGATCGGGCTTCGGCCCGGTCTCCACCGGAAGGAAAGGCGTCTCACCTCCTCACGGCGAAGATCATACCACGGCTTTGGCCGTGGACAAAGCCGGTCAGTTCGGCAGGAAGGCCTTCAGCGGATCATGCCGCTGGGCGGCGTCGCGCGGCAGCGATGCCAGCACGGAATATTCGCGCGCGGCATTCACGGCCGCGCGGATATCGGCGATGTCGGAAACCAGTCGGCGAAATTTCAGCATGGCTTGCTCCTGTGTGCATCTGCCGGGCGCGCGGCTGCGCACCCGGTCCGCATCAGCGTGTGACGAACTCGGCGAAGAGCTGGGCAGGACGGTTGATGCGGGAAAAGCCGATGGCCGTAAGCTGCTCGTTGGCCGGCGCGCAGATGCCGCCGAAACCACGGCCGGCGCGAAGACCGGAATGGCGGAGCGTCTCAAAGCTCGAATGGATGGGCCGAAAACGGGCGGTCATGGGTTCAGTTCCTTAAATCCTGTCCCTCCCATGTCCACATATTGCGCCGCAACATGGATTTTGCAATGCGACATTCTGCCCGGCAGATATGTGTAATTCGCATGGCTGATGAAACATTCTGTTCATGCTTGAGGCAGAATTGCGGCTGCGCGAGTGGCTGTCATCTAGTGGCGTTCGCCAAGTTATTGAAAATAAAGAGCGCGGGTGAAATGCCTAGGCTTTCAGCCCTGCACGAAAAGCGAGCAAATCCTGCCAAGCGAGCCGCTTGCTGATCGGTGCCGTGACCAGATCCTGTGGATGCAGCGTCGCAAAAGCTGGAATTGTGCGGCCGGAAACGTCGATTTCGCGCCATTCGCCGCGCAACTGATGGATCGTATCATTCGACCTGAACAGGAAACGGGCGGCGAAATTGCCGAGAACGAGCAGGTGATTCGGCTCGGCAAGCGCAATCTGCCGCTCGATGAAGGGGCGGCAGATGTCGGCCTCGCGCTGCGAGGGCGGGCGGTTGCCCGGCGGCCGCCACGGCACGACATTGGTCAGCAGGATATCGGCACGCGCGAGCCCAATGCCGGCGAGCATGCGGTCCAGCATCGCGCCCTGCCGGCCGGAAAAGGGTTGGCCGTCGCGGTCGTCGTCGGCATTCGGCATGGCGCCGATCACCATGACGGCGGGTTTGGCGTTGCCCTCGGCGAAGACGAGGCAGCGCGCGCTGGTCTTCAGGTTGCAGCCGTTGAAGGCTTCCATCGCCGTGCGCAGTTCCTCCAGCGAACGGGCGCTGCTGGCGACAAACTCCGCCTCGGCGACCGCCTGGCTGTCCGGGATGGCGACGTTCGGCAGGGGGGCGGGTGCGGCGGCGCGGGGCTGTTCCTGCCGTTGCGGCGCCTGGCGGGCGGGGCGCTGCGGTTCCGGTGCTGCCTCTTGCCGGGCCGGCATGCCGCGCGCCGCGCGCATCGCCTCGAATTCGGCGATGCGATCGACAGCCTCCTCCTCCAGCAACCAGTCGACGCCCGCATCCGCATAGAAATGCAGAAGCGCGCGAAGCTGCTCGGGATGGAGGTCGCTGGCGGTGGTCATGGCCGCACCTTAGCGAAGCGGCGGCGCGGAGGAAAGCGCCGCCCTCATGCAACCCACGTCGCGATGTCGTCGCTTTCGCCGATCAGCGCGAGACCGTGGGCGATCGACAGAAGCTCGCCGCCGCTTTCGATCTTGTCGCCATCGAATCGACGCGTGAAGATCCCCCGCACCGCGGGCACGAACGATGTGCCGCCGGTGAGAAACACCTTGTCGACAGCCGACGCCGGCGTCCCGGTCTTCTCCAGCACCTCGTCGAGCGCGCCCTCGATACGGGCAAGGTCGGGCGCGATCCATTGTTCGAAATCGGAACGCTTCACCGTTTTGCGGCCGGCGGCCCTGAGCGGCGGGAAGTGGAAGGCCGCTTCCTCCTCGACCGACAGCGCCATCTTGGTCGCCGAGATCGCCTGATAGAGCGGGTAGCCCTCGTCGTGGTCCACGAGGTCGATGAAGAGTTCCAGCTTCTCCGGCTCCAGCGCGGAGCGCACCAGCGACTTCAGGTCCGCGAATTCGCGCGTCGTCTTGAAGATCGACAGCTGGTTCCAGCGCGAGAAGTTGGCATAGTAGCCGGAGGGCACTTCCAGCACCTTGTCGAAGCTCTTGAAGTGCGAACCCTTGCCGATTTCCGGCGCCACGAGATGCTCGATCATACGGGAATCGAAATGGTCGCCCGCGACGCCGACGCCGGAATGGCCGATCGGCGTTGCCGTCAGCCGCCCCGCCTGCCGCTCGAAGCGGATGAGCGAATAGTCCGTGGTGCCGCCGCCGAAATCCGCGACGAGCACGGTGGCGTCGCTTTTCAGCGTCTGCGCGAAGTAATAGGCGGCCGCGACCGGCTCGTAGACATAGTGGACTTCCGGAAAACCGAGCTTCGTCAGCGCGGCATTGTAGCGCTCGATCGCGAGATCCGGATTGGGGCTCGCGCCGGCGAACTGCACCGGCCGGCCGGTGATCACGCGCGATACGTCTGCCGGCCATCCGTCGCCGGCATAGGTTTTCAGGCGGCGCAGGAAGATTTCCATCAGGTCGTCGAAGCTGTGGCGGCGCGCGTGGACCAGCGTGCCCTGGAAGAGCGCGCTCGCCGCAAAGGTCTTGATCGACTGGAGGAAGCGACAGTCTCCGGGATTGTCGATGAACTGGCGGATCGCCGCCTGGCCGGCCTCCACCTTCAGCGCCTGCGCGCCAACGACCGGATCCTTCATGAAGGACAGCGCCGTGCGCATCGTGTCGGTGACGCCGGCGCTGCTTTCGAAGCGCATGGATCGCGTGTCGCTGCCGCCGGTGGCCAGCGCCATGACGGTGTTGGTCGTGCCGAAATCGAGGCCGAGTGCCCGTGCCATTGCCGTGCCCCTGTCATTGCCGAAATGGATTGAACCGGGGCCGTTGGCCCCGCGCGAGGAGGCGCGTCGGGCGCGCCCTGATTTTGGAGAGCGCGCCAGATGGCACAGCCGGCGCGCGATGGCAAGGGGAGGTGGCGGCTCAGAGCGAGCTTGCCGCCCCGCCGTCGCAGCGAACGAGGCTGCCGGTGACATAGCTCGCCGGCGCGCTGCACAGGAAGGCGGCGGTGGCGGCGAATTCCGCCACGGTGCCGTAGCGCCGGGCGGGGATGGCCGCCTCCGAGGCGGCGCGCACCTCTTCCACGCTCTTGCCGCTACGCTCCGCGGCGGTGGCATCCAGGCTGGTCAGGCGGTCGGTCATGATGGAGCCGGGCAGCAGCAGGTTGCTGGTGATGCCGTATTGCGCGACCTCGCCCGAAAGCGTCTTCGACCAGCCGGCCAGCGCCGCCCGCAGCGTGTTGGAGAGCGCAAGCCCCGGGATCGGCTCGATCACGCCGGAGGAGGCGACGGTCAGGATACGGCCCCAGCGCTGCTCCTTCATGCCGGGCAGGAGCCGGTTCGTCAGCGTGATGATGCCCAGCACCATGGACTGGAAATAGGTCGTGAGCTTTTCGACGCTCATGTCTTCCGTCGAACCCGGCGTCGGGCCGCCCGAATTGTTGACGAGGATATCGACCCCGCCGAGCTTTTCGGCAACGGCACTCGCCACCGTATCGACGAAGCCGTCGTCCGAAAGATCGGCCTGCACCCAGTCCGCGCGGCCCGGGCCCTCGGCGTTGATGGCCTCGCAGTTCGCCTTCAGGGTTTCCGCGCTGCGGCCGCAGAGCAGAACATGGGCACCCTCGCGGGCGAGCGCGACGGCGATGCCCTTGCCGAGGCCGCGGGAGGAGGCGAGAACGAGGGCGCGTTTGCCGGCGATGCCGAGATCCATGATGTCAGTCCTTGCGTTGGGCGCCCCGTTGGCGCGATGGCGTTGTGCCGCGATGCATTTCGACCGGGAGGCAGGCGTGAACGGCGCTGACGCACGACAGGTCCACAGCCGGGCCATCGCCTCCGATATGGTAAAGCATGCCGCCGAAATCGTTGAAGTCCAGTGCGGGCATTCGGGTAGTCTCGCAGATGGCACGGTTTGTGTGGACGGCTTTGCCGCGCATGCCTAGCCCTGCCATGGAGCGGAATCAAGTACGGGGCGGCGCAGCAGCTGTCAGAGCAGTTGACGTTTACGTTAAAGTCAATAAAAATTCATCCCGTGTCATCATCTCATGCGCAAATGCGCGGACGCTCTGTCGCAGAACGGCTCGACAAGATTTCTGGTATTTGTCATGAGAGGGTTCACCAGAGGGTATTTCCGCGGCTTTCGAGGGTTGCGGCGAGGAGAGAAAATTGAGCGAAGAAATGGAACTCCCCGAACGCGAAAGCATGGAATTCGACGTCGTGATCGTCGGTGCGGGGCCTGCCGGCCTTTCGGCGGCGATCCGGTTGAAGCAGGTCAATCCTGATCTCACCGTCGTCGTGCTCGAAAAGGGCTCGGAGGTCGGCGCGCACATCCTGTCGGGCGCCGTTGTCGATCCCATCGGCATCGACCGCCTGCTGCCGGACTGGCGCGAGGATGCCGATCATCCCTTCAAGACCGAAGTCAAGGACGACCATTTCCTGTTCCTCGGCCCGGCCGGTTCGGTGCGCCTGCCGAACGCCTTCATGCCGCCCTTGATGAACAACCACGGCAACTACATCGTCTCGCTCGGCAATGTCTGTCGCTGGCTGGCGACGAAGGCGGAAGAGTTTGGCGTCGAGATCTATCCGGGCTTTGCCGCCACCGAAGTCCTCTACAACGACGAGGGCGCGGTCATCGGTGTGGCCACCGGCGACATGGGCATCGAGCGCAACGGCGAGCCCGGCCCGAACTATACCCGCGGCATGGCGCTTCTCGGCAAGTACACGTTGATCTCCGAGGGCGTGCGCGGGTCGCTCGCCAAGCAGCTGATCGCGAAGTTCGACCTCCAGAAGGATCGTGAGCCCCAGAAGTTCGGCATCGGCCTCAAGGAACTCTGGCAGGTCAAGCCGGAGAACCACAGGCCCGGCCTCGTGCAGCACTCCTTCGGCTGGCCGCTCGGCATGAAGACCGGCGGCGGTTCGTTCCTCTACCACCTCGAAGACAACATGGTCGCCGTCGGCTTCGTGGTGCACCTCAACTACAAGAACCCCTATCTCTATCCCTTCGAGGAGTTCCAGCGCTTCAAGACGCATCCGGCGATCCGCGGCACCTTCGAGGGCGGCAAGCGGCTGTCCTACGGCGCGCGCGCCATCACCGAGGGCGGCTACCAGTCGGTACCGAAACTGTCGTTTCCGGGCGGCGCGCTGATCGGCTGCTCGGCGGGCTTCGTCAACGTGCCGCGCATCAAGGGCAGCCATAATGCGGTGCTCTCGGGCATGCTGGCCGCAGAAAAGCTGGCGGATGCCATTGCCGCCGGCCGCGCCAATGACGAGCCGATCGAGATCGAGCAGGGCTGGCGCGACAGCGCGATCGGCTCCGACCTGAAGAAGGTGCGCAACGTCAAGCCGCTCTGGTCGAAGTTCGGCACGGCGGTCGGCGTGGCGCTGGGCGGCCTCGACATGTGGACGAACACGCTTTTCGGCTTCTCCTTCTTCGGCACGCTCAAGCACGGCAAGACCGATGCGGCCTCGCTCGAGCCGGCGGCCAAGCACCAGCGGATCGATTATCCGAAGCCGGATGGCGTGCTGACCTTCGACCGCCTCTCCTCGGTGTTCCTGTCGAACACCAACCACGAGGAAGACCAGCCGGTCCACCTGCAGGTCAAGAATCTGGAGCTGCAGAAGACATCCGAACTCGACGTCTATGCCGGCCCCTCGACGCGCTACTGTCCGGCCGGTGTCTACGAATGGGTCGAGAAGGACGGTCAGGACGTCTACGTCATCAACGCGCAGAACTGCGTGCACTGCAAGACCTGCGACATCAAGGACCCGAACCAGAACATCAACTGGGTCCCGCCCCAAGGGGGCGAAGGACCGGTCTATCCGAACATGTGATGCGGACGCGTTGGGGACTTTTCCCTCTCTTTCGTCATCCTCGGGCTTGACCCGAGGATCCACACTTCGCGAAAAACCCTGCATTTGTGGCATGGATCCTCGGGTCAAGCCCGAGGATGACGGAGCGTGGGGTGAGATTTGTGGACAGCCAGGGCCGCCCTCGCAAGGCGGCCTTTTTGTTGCCATGCTCGTTAAGAAACCCTGCAACCGCAGCGCGCCGATTAACCCTCGATTAACCATAACTGCATAGTTTTCGCCCCGACGGATCATATATTCAGGGGGCTTTAACCATGTCGATTTCCCGCCGCGGATTCCTGCTCGGTGCATCCGCGCTGCTCGCAGGCTGCGCCACCAACGGCACCAGCGACCGCGCCAATTACGGCGATCGTCTGGATGAACGCCATCCGCTGAAGGCGATGCCGCTCGACAAGATCAAGCCGGAGCTGCGGCGCCAGGAAGTCGCCTATGCCACGACGCACGCCCCCGGCACCGTTGTCGTGGATACGCCGGCGCGCCGGCTCTACTACGTGCTCGGCGACGGCAGGGCGATACGCTACGGCATCGGCGTCGGCCGCCAGGGCTATTCGCTGGCCGGCAGCGCCTATATCGGCCGCAAGGCGGAATGGCCGAGCTGGACGCCGACGCCGAACATGATCCGCCGCGATCCCCAGAAGAACCTGAAATATGCCGGCGGCGTTCCCGGCGGCCTGAACAATCCGCTCGGTGCCCGCGCCATCTATCTTTACCAGAACGGCAACGACACGATGTTCCGAATCCACGGCACCAACCAGCCGTGGTCGATCGGCCAGGCCATGTCGAGCGGTTGCGTGCGCATGCTCAACCACGATGTGATCGACCTTTACGAGCGCGTGAAGACGGGTGGGCGCGTGCACGTTATCCAGGGTCGCCGCGAGGCCTGAGTTTCCGGCGCACACAGCATCGTCGCAAAAGGTCAAAAGGCCGGCGAAAGCCGGCCTTTTCCTTTTTAAGGTTGAAAAAGCTGTTCGTTATCATAGGATTGCGGGCATCCCCGCGGGGCTGGGTGCACTTCCGGTGGTATTAATAAAATGATACCACATGACGCATCGGGTTTAGTGGCAGACGCATTCATACCGGCATTCGACGCAGTAGCTGCAAAAGTCGAGGGTGCGGTAATCGCGGATTTGGCGCTGCATCAACGGCCTGTCCGCACACGATCCGCGGAGGATAACGGGCTCGGCGGCGGTGCAGCGGGCCCGATGGGGCACAACGACACCGCCATAAAAAGGGAACCATCATGAAACATCTTCTCGCTTCCACCTGCCTCGTCGTCGGTCTCATGGCCATGACGGGTGCGGCGCGCGCCGAATGCGGCAACGTGACCATTGCCAGCATGAACTGGCAGAGCGCCGAGGTTCTCGCCGCGCTCGACAAATTCATCCTGAGCGAAGGCTATGGCTGCAACGCCGAGGTCATCGTCGGCGACACGGTCCCGACCATCACCTCCATGACCGAGAAGGGCGATCCCGACCTCGCGCCGGAAGGTTGGGTCGACCTGCTGCCCGACGTTGTCAACCGCGGCATCGAGGAAGGCAAGCTGGTCGGTGCGGCCGTCGCGCTTTCCGACGGTGCCGTTCAGGGCTGGTGGATCCCGAAATACATCGCCGACGCGCATCCCGACATCAAGACCATCGACGACGTGTTCAAGCACCCGGAACTGTTCCCGGATCCGGAAGACAAGAGCAAGGGCGCCGTGCACAACGGCCCGCAGGGCTGGGGCGGCACGGTCGTGACCAGCCAGCTCTACAAGGCTTACGGCGGCGAGGCGGCGAACTTCACGCTGGTCGACACCGGCTCGGCAGCCGGCCTGGACGGCTCCATTGCCAAGGCCTACGAGCGCAAGGAAGGCTGGGTCGGTTACTACTGGGCGCCCACCGCGCTGCTCGGCAAGTACGAAATGGTGAAGCTCGAGCACGGCGTTCCCTATGACGAAGCCGAGTGGAAGCGTTGCAACACGGTTGCCGATTGCCCGGATCCGAAGAAGAACGACTGGCCGAAGGACAAGGTGCAGACGCTCGTCACCAAGAAGTTCTCCGAACGCGCCGGCGAGGACGTCATGGGCTACCTCAACAAGCGTGCCTGGACCAACGACACGGTCAACAAGCTGATGGCCTGGATGACCGATAACCAGGCGAGCGGCGACGACGGCGCCAAGCATTTCCTCGAGGAAAACGAGGCGATGTGGAAGGAATGGGTCTCGCCGGAAGCCGCCGAGAAGATCAAGGCAGCACTCTGATCGCCTGACACGATGCGGCGGCGCGCAGTGCGTGCCGCCGCTCCACGTTTCGTTTCGGTGCATGCCCATGGCGCAAATCGATGCGCACTTTCCTTCGGCATACATCAGGGTTGGGCTCGCAAACCGGCGCAAGACCGGTGGAGCGGAAGGGGACTGACATGGAATGGTTGACAAAATTTCCGACGATGGACGCGGGATCGCTCCGTGACCTGAAAAAGGCCATCGACGAGGGCTTCCGCGGTTTCACGCGCGCCTATGGTGACAGCATCGAATCCCTTTTCGAGCCGTTGCAGCATTTTCTGATCTGGTCAGAGCGCTTCATGACGCGCACGCCCTGGCCGATCATCCTCATTCTCATCGCCCTCATCGCATGGTTCGCCAGCCGCAACTGGAAGATCGTCGTCGGCGCCGTCGCCACGCTTCTCGTGATCGGCTATCTCGACATGTGGGACGACACGATGAAGACGGTCTCGATGATCTTCGTCTGTACGGTGCTCTCCATCGTCATCGGCATTCCGATCGGCATTCTGATGTCGCGCTCGGACCGGGTGCAGAACGTCGTCAATCCGATCCTCGACGTGATGCAGACGATGCCGAGTTTCGTCTACCTCATTCCCGTCGTCATGCTGCTCGGCATCGGCAAGGTGCCCGGCCTGATCGCCGTGGTGATCTACGCCATCCCGCCGATGATCCGCCTCACCAATCTCGGCATCCGCCTGGTGGACAAGGACGTGCTGGAAGCCGCCGATGCGTTCGGGTCGTCCGGCTGGCAGAAGCTGAAGAACGTGCAGATGCCGCTGGCGCTGCCCACCATCATGGCCGGCATCAACCAGACGATCATGATGGCGCTCGCCATGGTGGTCATCGCCTCGATGATCGGCGTGCAGGGCCTCGGCCAGCCGGTGCTGAAGGCCATCTCCAACCAGTACTTCACGCTCGGCATCTTCAACGGGCTGGCCATCGTCGGCATCGCGATCATCTTCGACCGCGTCAGCCAGGCCTTCGGCAAGCGTCTGCAGAAGCATCGCGAGATCGTGCACGGCTGATCGGCGATCGGTTCGCAAGACGAGGGCGCCCCGGCGAAGGCCGCGGCGCCCTTTTTCGTTCAGCGGGCCGTCTTCCAGGCGACGACCATCAGGGCGCCGATGACGGTGATGTGTTCCATCACGACATAAAACTCGACGGTGCGCATCGGCTCTTCCATGGTCCAGAAGTTGTGGGCGATCGGAATGGTCAGCGCGGTGAAGACGGCGAGCATGCCGGCCCCCAGCCAGGTCCAGCGGTTGGCGATGATCAGGGCCGAACCGACGAGTTGCACCAGGGCGGTGGCGATGTTGAAGAGTGCGGGCGGCTCGAGGCCGAAATGCGCCATTTCCGCCACGCCGCCACTGAAGTCGGCCAGCTTGGCGATGCCGGACAACCAGAACATGGATGTAAGGACGAGGCGGGCAAGCAAGCCGAAGGCCCGGCTGCCGGTAATGCTTTCGACGAGGGCAGTCATTCATGTCTCTCCCATGACGGGGCCGCGACGGGCCGGTTCGCCCGCTCCGCGCGCCTTTCGGCAACCGGAGCGGCACGATCCTGTCTAGCAGAGATTCGACGCGGGTTGTGCTGCGGGCAAGACAACCCTCATAAATTTCAGAGGGAGGTCAGAAGCCCTCCAGCACCAGCTTGCCGCGGGTCCGGCCGCTCTCGATCAGGGCATGCGCCTTGCGCAGGTTCTCGGCATTGATCGTGCCGAGCGTCTCGGCGAGCGTCGTGCGGATCTTGCCCTCATCGACAAGCTGCGACACCGCGTTCAGCAGATTGTGCTGCTCGATCATGTCGGGTGTGTGGAAAAGCGGACGGGTGAACATCAGCTCCCAGTGGGTCGACACCGCCTTGCGCTTGAAGGGCATGACATCGAGCGTGGCCGGGTCGTCGATCAGTCCGAAGCGGCCTTGCGGCGCGATGGCTTCGACGATGGCGGGCAGGTGCTCCGTGGTGTTGGTGGTGGAGAACACGAAGGCCGGGGCGCCGATGCCGAGTGCGGCCACTTCCGCCGCCAGCGGCTTGCTGTGATCGACGACGTGGTGGGCGCCGAGCTCCTTCACCCATGCCGCCGTCTCGGGCCGCGATGCCGTGGCGATGACAGTGAGATCCGTGAGGCTGCGGGCGAGCTGTACGGCAATGGAGCCGACGCCGCCGGCCCCGCCGACGATGAGGATGGCATTCGCGGCACCCGGCACGCCGTCGCGCACCTTCAGCCGGTCGAACAGCATTTCCCAGGCCGTGATGGCGGTCAGCGGCAATGCGGCGGCGGCGGCGAAGTCGAGCGAAGCGGGTTTGCGGCCGACGATGCGCTCATCGACGAGGTGGAATTCGGCATTCGTGCCGGGCCGGTCGATGGAGCCCGCATAGAAGACGGCGTCGCCGGGCTTGAACAGTGTCACGTCAGGCCCGACGGCCTTGACGATGCCGGCGGCGTCGAAGCCCAGCACGCGCCATTCGCCCTCCGGCGGCGGCGCCTTGCCGCGAAGCTTCGTATCGACAGGGTTCACCGAAACGGCCTTGATCTCGACCAGCAGGTCGCGGCCCAGCGGCGCGGGCGTCGGCAGCTCGATATCGACAAGAGCGGTTTCGGCGGTGATGGGCTGTGGGGTCTGGTAGGCGATCGCGCGCATCGTGGGTTCCTTTCGCGTTGAATGGAACCTAGATGAAGGGTAACGTCGCTTCACGCAAGAATGCACAAATAGTGTCCATAGTATCGAAAAGGATACCGTCGATGTCGCGTCCACGCGCCAAGCTCACCAGCAGCTTCCCCGGTTGCCCGGTCGAATCGACCCTGTCCTTCCTGGATGGAAAATGGAAAGGCGTGATCCTTTTTCACCTGTTGGACGGCAAGCTGCGCTTCAACGAACTGCGCCGCAAGCTTCCGAGCGTCACGCAGCGCATGCTGACCAAGCAGCTGCGCGAGCTGGAGGAGGCGGGCATCGTGTCGCGCACCGTTTTCCCCGTCGTGCCGCCGCGGGTCGATTACGCGCTGACGGACGTCGGCTGCAGCCTCAAGCCGGTCATCATGGCGCTTGCGGCATGGGGCGCGCGCAATGTCGTCTGCCACAACGGCCGCAACGTCATCCGCCTTGCCGATGAAACGGAAACGGCGTCCCCCGGAAGGGACGCCGCCTGAAGGTTGGCGATCGACCGGAGGCTTTCACTCCGCCGGGTAGGCCGGGGATGCGGTCCGCTCCGCCTTTTCAAGCGCAAGCGAGACGAGGAAGACGCCGAAGCCGACCACCGCCGTCGCAGCCCCCACGAAGCCCATCGATTCGTAGCCGTAGCCGGCATTGATCGCCATGCCGCCGAACAGGGCGCCGAGCGCATTGGCGATGTTGAAGGCGGAGTGATTGAGGGCGGCGGCCAGCGTCTGCGCGTCGCCGGCCACGTCCATCAGGCGCGTCTGCAAGGCGGGGCCGACCACGAAGCTGCACCCGATGAGGAAGCAGCACAGACCGAGCAGCACGGGATTGTGCGCCGTCAGCGACAGGGCGACGAGAACGCCGAAATACAGGACCAGCGACCAGCCGATGGTGCGCATCAGCGAGAGATCGGCAAGCTTGGCGCCGAAGAGGTTGCCGACGATCATGCCCGCGCCGAAGATCGCCATATAGACCGGCACCATGCCGACATTGAGCCGGGCCACGTCCGTCACGATCGGCGAGATGTAGGTGAAGACCGCAAACATGCCGCAGAAGCCGGTCGCTGCGATACCGAGCGTCAGCCAGACCTGCTTGCGCTGCAGCGCGCCGA
The DNA here is from genome assembly GCF_009826875.1 of Shinella sp. AETb1-6. Taxonomy (NCBI): domain Bacteria; kingdom Pseudomonadati; phylum Pseudomonadota; class Alphaproteobacteria; order Hyphomicrobiales; family Rhizobiaceae; genus Shinella; species Shinella sp. AETb1-6. The sequence goes on from NZ_WUMM01000004.1 coordinate 427,853, forward strand.
GTTCCGTCAGCGCATTGACGCCTTTCGGAGCCTTGTCGCGCGGCAGGAAGGCGGCAATCAGGCCCACCGTCAGAAGCCCGGTCACGCCGACGGCGACGAACATGAACTGCCAGTTGAGGATCTGCCCGAAGAAGGCGGCAAGCGGCGTGCCGATCAGGGTGGAGACGGTCAGGCCCAGCATGACCTTGCCGACAGCCTGCGTGCGCTTGTTGACCGGCACCATGGAGGCCGCGACCAGCGCGGCCACGCCGAAATAGGCGCCGTGCGGCAGGCCGGAGAGAAACCGGAACAGCATGAAGCTGTGAAAGCTCGGCGCGGCCGCGCTTGCGAGATTGCCGGCGGCGAAGATACCCATCAGCACCAGCAGCAGGTCGCGGCGGCGAAAGCGCGCGCCGATGACGGCGATGACGGGCGCGCCGACCACGACGCCGAAGGCATAGGCGCTGATGACATGACCCGCCGTCGCGTTGCTGACGCCGAACGTACCCGCGACATCCGGCAGGAGGCCCATGATGGCGAACTCGCCCGTGCCGATGCCGAAGCTGCCGACGGCCAGCGCCAGGATGATGAGGGTGACGGTCAAGGCCGGAAGCGGCGGCTGCCCGGAGGAGAGGGCGGCATTGGGCAATTTATGTTCGGACACGGTGGCTCCGCAGGATGTGGCCATGCGGCACACCCGGCCATGAACCCTCACAAGGGCGGCCACTCCTCCTGGCTGCTTTGCGGTGCGGTTCGGCCGGACTGGCCGCAATGGGAATAGATATCGGCCGGCAGCGTCTTCACGACGCAGGCGGCTGCTTGAGATATAGCAAAACGGGTGCGGATGCCTACTGTGATTTTTGGCCCGCGCCGGTCAAGCGGCTCGCGACGACTTCACGATTTATTGCATTCCCGTGTCCGCCCGCCTGTGAATCGCCGCTTTCTCTCCTATCTAATGCAGCCAAAGAGGGCCTTCAGGCGTTCTCGGCCAGGATGCGGAGTAGACGAATGAGAGTTCAGGCGATTTTCAATCGGGATGGCGGAACGTTTCGGACCACCGACATGGAGGCCTATGCCCGCCATGCGGAAGAAGTTTTCGCCGCGGCGGGGCACCATCTCGACTGTGACATCGTCGAAAGCTCCGATATCGAGATGGTGCTGCGCCGCTGTGCGGAGCGCACCGATCTGGACGCGATGCTGGCCGGTGGCGGCGACGGCACCATTTCGGCGGCGGCCGGGCTTGCCTGGCAGAGCGGCATGCCGCTCGGCATCATCCCGGCCGGCACGATGAACCTCTTTGCCCGCTCTCTGAAGATTCCCCTCGATATCTGGCAGGCGATCGATGCGCTGGCGGATGGCGATATCTCCGCCGCCGACATCGGCACGGCGGACGACCGACCCTTCGTGCACCAGTTTTCCGCAGGCCTCCACGCCCGCATGGTGCGCCTGCGCAATGCCATGACCTACCGGTCGCGCATGGGAAAGATCGTCGCCAACACGCGCGCCGCCCTGGGCGTGATTCTCGATCCGCCGGAATTCGAGGTGGAATTCGAGGTCGATGGCGTTGCGGAAAGCCGCAAGGTCTCGGCCATCAACGTCTCCAACAACCGGTTCGGCGACAACGGCCTGCTGTATGCGGATGACCTGTCGGGCGGTCATCTCGGCTTCTACACCACCAGCCCGTTGAAGCCCGCCGGCGTGGCGCGGCTTGCCTTCGATATCCTGCGCGGCAAGCTGCGCGAAAACGCCGATGTGCGCGAGATGACCGGCCGCGAAGTCGAGTTGCATTTCCCGCGGGTCGATCGGTCGATCAACTGCGTCATCGACGGCGAGCTGTTGCCGATGGACCGCGACGTCTCGATCCGCCTGCATCCCGGCGAACTCAAGGTCATCGTGCCGAAGGTTCAGGTGGGCAACATGCCCACGACAGCGACGGCGGCGGCCTGAAAACAGGCTCGTCCTTCGCCCCGCATATGGGGCGAAGGTGGTCGGCGGGCGAAGCCGAACTGCTCAGATTCGCGGCAGATAGGTCTGGTAGTCGAAATCCGAGACCGTGCGCAGATAGGTGATGGCCTCCTTGCGCTTCGTATCGCCGTAAAGCTTCTGGTAGGCTTCGCCGAACGCGTCCTTGATGAAGGGCGAGGCCGAGAACTCTTCCACCGCGGTCAGGAAATCGTGCGTCAGGCGCGTGGCGGGCGGCGCGTCCTTGCCGGGCTCCGTCACCGGCCCCGGATCGAGTTCGTTGTCGAGCCCGAGCAGGATGCCGCCCAGGATCGCCGTCAGCAGCAGGTAGGGGTTCACGTCGGCGCCCGCCACACGGTGTTCGACACGCGCCGCCGGGCCGTCCTTGTCGGGAATGCGGATCGCGGTGCCGCGATGGCCGAAGCCCCAGGTCAGGTCGACAGGCGCAAACGAGCCCGGCTGGAACCGGCGATAGGAGTTTGCGAACGGGGCGAAGACGAGCTGCGCGTCGCGCATCGTCTGCAGCATGCCCGCGCAGATCGACTTCAGCTTCGCCGGATCGCCGCCCTTGGCGTCGAGAATGTTCTTGCCGTCCTTGTCGATGACGCTGCAATGCACATGCAGGCCGGAGCCTGCATGCTCGGCATAGGGCTTCGCCATGCAGGTCGATTTCAGCCCGAATCGGCGTGCGGCCTGTTCGGCGATGCGCTTGAGGTAGATGCAGTCGTCGGCGGCGGCAAGCGCGTCCGGCCGGTGCAGCAGGTTGATCTCGAACTGGCCGGGGCCGAACTCCGCCGTGGTCGCGTCCGCCGGCAGGTCCATCTCCTTCGCCCAGGCGCGTACTGTCTGGATATAGCCGTCCAGCGCATCGGTGGCGCGCATGTCGTAGAGCTGGAAGCCGTTCGGCTCGTCGCGGTACATCAGGGCGGCCGGCGGGCGCGGCTTGCCGGTCTCACGCCAGTCGTCCTCGACCACGTAGAATTCGAGCTCGGTCGCCACGACCGGCGTCAGGCCACGGTCCTCGAAGCGCTTCACCATGCGTGCAAGAATGGCGCGCGGGTCCATGAAGGAGGCCGTGCCGTCGAATTCGTGCATGGTGGCCAGCACCTGGCGCGAGCCCTCGGGCGCCCAGGGCATCGCCGTCAGCGAGCGACGGTCGGGAATGCACACGCCATCGGGGTCGCCGACCGACAGCGACAGGCCGGTGATGTCGTCGTTGTCATCGCCCCAGATGTCGAGCGACTGGGTGGAGGAGGGCAGGCGAACCGAACCATCCCAGATCTTCTTCTCGGCTTCGGGCGGAATCTGCTTGCCGCGCAGGTCGCCGTTCATGCCGACGAGAAGGATTTCGATACGGGCCTGGGAATTGGTGGGCGCGTTGGCCGGCGGCGAACCGGCAGCCTTCTTGTCGTTTGTCATGGTGCCTGCTTTTGGTTGGGCGGGAAGCACCGGCCGGAAATTTTGCTCGCGCAGCATCTCTTGCCAAATGCCTGTTACATGGGCATTTTCGTAACCCATTCTGTCCCGTCGTTCAATAAGGCGGGTTCCACCTGCAAGGATGTATTCAAATGTCGCAGACCAGTGCAGCAGCCGTTTCGAACCTCGGTGCCCTCGATGCCGCCCACCATCTTCATCCGTTCTCGGACATGAAGAAACTGAACGCGGCCGGCACCCGCATCATCGAACGCGGCGAAGGCTGCTACATCTTCGACAACCACGGCAAACGCTATCTCGACGGCTTCGCGGGCCTGTGGTGCGTGAACATCGGTTACGGCCGCAAGGAAATCGCCGATGCCGTCGTGCGGCAGATGAACGAGCTGCCCTACTACAACACCTTCTTCGGCACCACGACGCCGCCGGCCGTTCTGCTTGCGCAGAAGATCGCCTCGCATGCCGGCCCCAACATCAATCGCGTCTTCTTCACCGGCTCGGGTTCGGAGGCCAACGACACCTGGTTCCGCATGGCCCGCGTCTACTGGGGCGCGATGGGCAAGCCGACCAAGAAGGCCATCATCGCCCGCAAGAACGGCTATCACGGCTCCACCGTCGCCGGCGCCTCGCTCGGCGGCATGAAGTGGATGCACGAACAGGGCGACCTGCCGATCGCCGGCGTGCACCATATCGACCAGCCCTTCTGGTACGGCGAGGGCGGCGATCTCACCTCCGACGAATTCGGCCTGAAGATGGCCCGCCAGCTGGAAGAAAAGATCGACGAGCTCGGCGAGGACAATGTTGCCGCCTTCGTCGCCGAACCGATCCAGGGCGCGGGCGGCGTCATCGTGCCGCCGGCCACCTACTGGCCGGAAATCGCCCGCATCTGCAAGGCGCGCAACATCCTGCTCGTCACGGACGAAGTCATCTGCGGTTTCGGCCGCACCGGCCACTGGTTCGGCCACCAGCATTTCGGCGTCGAGCCGGATCTGGCGCCCATCGCCAAGGGCCTGTCCTCCGGCTACCTGCCGATCGGCGGCGTCATGGTCTCCGACCGCGTCGGCAACGTGCTGGTCGAGGAGGTCGGCGACTTCAACCACGGCTTCACCTATTCCGGCCACCCGGTCTGCGCCGCCGCGGCACTGGAAAACCTGCGCATCATCGAGGATGAGAAGCTGGTCGAGCGCGTGCACGACGATATCGGCCCCTACCTCGCCGCCGGCCTGAAATCGCTGGAGGACCTGCCCATCGTCGGCGAAGTCCAGCAGGTCGGCCTGATGGCCGCCGTCCAGCTCGCCGAGGACAAGACGACGCGCAAGCGCTTCGAGGACAAGGAAAAGGCCGGGGTCACCGTGCGCAACCATTGCCTGGAAAACGGCCTGGTGCTGCGCGCCACCGGCGACCGCATGCTCTTCTCCCCGCCGCTCGTCATCACCCATGCGGAAGTCGACCAGATGATCGACATCACCCGCAAGGGCCTGGAGCACGCCTGGACGGTGATGAAGGGCTGAGGTCAGGCCTGAAGCGAAAGGATTTCCGCTTCCACGACACGGCTTTGCGGCGCATGGCCGGGGCATTGGCTCCGGTCATCGGCGCTTCCCGGATGGACCATCATCAATGTGTCGGCGGCGCGTGCGCTCAGGAGCGTGGGCAACCATCGCGCGACGTCGTCCGGCCTGTCGAGCGGCAGGAAGCCGGAAAAATCGCTGTTCGTCTCCCAGCCCGCCCTGCGGAACGTCCTTGCCGCGAGATGTGCGAGGATCATGACCAGGACGGTCTTTGGCCCGCCTGCGCGCATGTTGAGCATGCGGCCGGCCCACGTCCGGGGCAGCGGCACACGCATCCACACGCGATCTTCCCGGGGCAGCGTTGCCGCAATCCGGTCGAGACCGGGAAAACAATGGCAGTGCTGATGGCCGTCATAATAGTCAGGCAGAAAGCCGAAGGTGGCGTGGAACGTCTCCGCTTGTCTGTGAAAGGCGCCTTGCGCCTGTTGCGGCAACCGGCCGGTGAGGCAGAGCCGCAGCAGATCGCCGACTGGCCGGTGAAAATGACGGCCTGAAAAGTCGTGCGTGAGGTTGAGATGCAGCCCGACGGCGGCGCCGCGCTCCCGCAGCTGGCGCAGCCGCTCGATATCCCGCGGTTCGATGTCGCCGTCGATCATGACGGATGTGCCGTCGATCTTCCCTCGTTCGAGAAGATCGAGGATCACTCTGTCATGGTCCCGGCCGAGGCCGAAGTCGTCTGCAATCAGCATGCGCACCTGCCCTGGCCGTCATCTCGGCCAGACATACACCACCGGCATCTGAAATGGCAGCTTGCGGGGAAAGCGAATGCCCGAGCGTGCGATCGTGAACGTGACCTCTTCCGATTGCAGTCCGTGAAGCGACGCCCAGGCCTTGGCTTCCCGTATGCAGTCCGACGCGTCGGAGCCCTCCACCTCAACGGGGCAGGTGATGATACCGGCCTCGTTCTTCCAGTTCGCGCGCTCCGGATAGTAGGATGGCAGCGCATCGGGCGGCGTCGGCAGTGCTTCTATCGGCGTCGGCGAGAAGAATGCGATCATTGCAGCGAGATTGCCGCTTGAGACCCAGGAAAGCGGCATGTCGTGGCGCTTGTTCCAATGTTCGACGGCCGCCACCGCCTGTTCCTGTTCCGGCCGGTAGTAGTTCACGTTGTCGCTGTAGGCGTCCATCGTTGCCGCGATGACGCTGCCAACGAGCATGATCGGCCAGATGACGCGAAAGGCTGCGATGATCTTCGGCCCGTTTTTCTGCAGAAGCTGCGGGTCGGCATTGGCGATGCCATAGAGCATGAAGGCGAAACCGATCGGGATCGCCCAGGGCGTCGACAGTTCGACAAGGCCGACGACCGCGAAGAAAAGCGTCAGCAGCCATGGCCCGAGTGCCAGCACACCGAGAAGGGCATTATCCCGCGGCAATCGCGCCAGCTGCGCGCAACGGCTGAGGAAAGAGCCCTTGACGAGGAAAAGTCCGGCCAGAATGAACGGAATGGGCCAGTAGAAGAGAGGGGCCGTGATGAATTTCGCGATGTAGTAGAGACGCTTGCCGGCCGGGTCGTCTCCCGCCTGTTCGCGGGCATAGGTGATGGCATCCTGATGGACCAGGAGCCAAAGAATGTGCGGCGTGGTCACGGCAAGATAGACGGCAATAGCCACCCACGGGGTCGCTGTGCGCCAGATCCGGCGCTGGTTCGAAAGGAACGTAAAGGCAAAAAGCGGCAGGATGAGAACGATGGAATAGTACTTGCTGAGCATGGAAAGCCCGGCGAGCAGGCCAAACAGCGCCGCATGAAGCATGCGCCTTTCGCTCCGCTCCGATGTCGCCTTCACGAACGCCCAGGCCGTCCAGGGCCAGATCGAAAGGCATATCGCGTTCATGTTGAGCTTGTCGGCGAGCGTCAGGTACGGGAACGCCAGCGCTCCCAGGGCCAGCGCGACAAGCACCTGGAGGTCTCCCAGGCGCAGCGCACGGCCGAGCGCGAGGATACCCAGCATGGCCACGGCGAGATTGACGGCCGACAGCAGATAGATCGAGGCCACGGTCTTGGGCGCCACCAGAAACCAGATCTTGGCCATCCACGGCAGGAATTGCGGATGCTTGCTCGATCCCGCCAGCCAGTGTTGCGACCAGGCATAGACTTCGGCCATGTCGCCATAGCGATCGAGATTGGGCTTGGCGACGAGGATCATGATCCACCAGACGAAGCAGTGAATCACGACGAAGAGGGCCGGCCTGGAGGAGAAGGTCTTGAACATTCAGGAGGAGATTTCTGTCTGTGCGGACGCCGCCGCGTCCGTGGCCGGCGGTGATATCACACGCTTCTCGGCCAGGATGTAGGGGGGGCGTCGCTTCGCTTCGAGGACGGTCTTGCCGATATATTCGCCGAGCAGGCCGAGGAAGATCATCTGCATGCCGCCGAAGAAGGCCATCAGCGCCAGAACGGAGGCGATGCCGATGCTGTTGGCGGTGAAGAACAGCCGCTCCACGACGATATAGACGCCATAAACCGCGCTGACGCAGGCAATGACGAGCCCGGCCAGCGCCATCAGGCGCAGGGGTGCTGTGGTAAAGCTCGTCATGGCGTCGAACGACATCGCCATGAGCCGCGCACCATTGAAGCTCGTGGTGCCGCGCTCGCGCGGCGGTGGCGTGAGCGGCAGGCCGCGCTGGGCAAAGCCGACCCACCCGTAAAGCCCCTTCATGAAGCGCTGGCTTTCCGGCAGCAGGCGCAGCGCGTTGGCATAGCGCCGGCTGATGAGCCGGAAGTCGCCGGCGTTCTCGGTGATCGAGAAGCGCGCGCCCCGGTTCATGACCCAATAGAAGATGTGCGAGAGCGTGGCCTTGAGGACACCTTCCGAAGCCCGGCGATGCTCCTTGTAGGTGAAGACGCTATCGACGCCCTCGGTTTTCCAGACGCGCACGAGATCGACGAGAAGTTCGGGCGGATGCTGAAGATCGGCATCCATCATGATGATCGCGTCGGCATCGGTCGCTGAATCGATGCCGGCGGAGAGGGCGGCTTCCTTGCCGAAATTGCGTGAGAATTGCAGGAGCGTCACGCCTTGCCCGGCATAATCGAGCGCACCGAGCGCATCGAAGCTCCCATCGGAACTGCCGTCATCGATGAAGACATAGTGGATCGTGTCGATCCCGAACTCATGGCGAATGCGTTCGCAAACCATGTTCAGGCGGCTGACGAGATAGGAGAGGTTCTCCGCCTCGTTGAAAACAGGAACGACGATGGACAGGCTTTGGCCGGAGGTCATTGGCGTCCTTTCATGAAGACCAGCATCGACGAGGCTGCGAAGTTGGCGACGGAAACGACCACGATGGCCACTGCCACGGCGATGAAGACGGGAAGCGCCGCGGCGATGAGCAGTTCAAGGATCACGACACGTAGCGCCAGGACGATCGCCGCGAGCATCATGAACTTGACGTAGCGTTTCAGCCAGCCCGCCCCGGATGTGCGGAAGGTGATCCTGTCGTGATAGAGGAAGACGACGGAGGCGCTGATCACCATGGAGAGGCTGAGCGCAAGGGAGGGCGGCATGTCCAGAAGACCATGCGCGCCGAGCGTCACCACATAGTCGATAATTGCGCCGACGACCGAGCCGCCACTGAAAACCAGAAAATTCCTGACGGTGGATAAGGTTTTGTGAAAGTCGGGCATGGGCGGTAAATCGGCTGTGCGAGAGCCCGCCGAAAGGCGTTTGGCGCGCGCTGCGGATGGCAAAGCGCGCCGGGACGAAAATATCCCGACGCACTCAAGTTACCGGCTCAGTAGACCTTAAGGATCGGTCTGTCCACTGTCGTTTTTTACTGAAACGCCGTCTCGAAAAAGCTTCTCAGTTTGCGGGAATGCAGCTTTTCCGTCGGCATGCCGGCGAGTTTTTCCAGCGCGCGGATACCGATGCGCAGATGCTGGTTGACCTGGGTGCGATAGAAGGCCGTGGCCATGCCGGGCAGTTTCAGCTCGCCGTGCAGCGGTTTGTCGGAGACGCACAGAAGCGTGCCGTAAGGCACGCGGAAACGGAAGCCGTTGGCGGCAATGGTCGCCGATTCCATGTCGAGCGCGATGGCGCGGGACTGGGAGAGGCGCTTCACCGGCCCGCGCTGATCGCGCAGTTCCCAGTTCCGGTTGTCGATCGTCGCCACGGTGCCGGTGCGCATGATGCGCTTGAGGTCGTAACCCTCGAGGCCGGTGACCTCCTCCACGGCGCCTTCCAGCGCGACCTGGATTTCCGCCAGCGCCGGGATCGGCACCCAGACGGGCAGATCGTCGTCCAGCACGTGGTCCTCGCGCACATAGGCATGCGCCAGCACGTAGTCGCCCAGCGTCTGGCTGTTGCGCAGGCCCGCGCAATGGCCGAGCATCAGCCAGGCATGCGGGCGCAGCACCGCGATATGGTCGGTGATCGTCTTGGCATTGGAGGGGCCGACGCCGATATTGACCATGGTGATGCCGCCATGGCCCTTCTTCTTGATGTGATAGGCCGGCATCTGCGGCAGGCGGCCGGGGGTGATGTCCGGGTCCGGCCTGTCGGAGCCCGCGTAGGTGACGATGTTGCCGGGCTCGACGAAGGCCGTATAGCCGTTGCCGCCCTCGGCCATCTGCTGGCGCGCCCATTCGCAGAATTCGTCGATATAGAACTGGTAGTTCGTGAACAGCACGAAGTTCTGGAAATGCGTGGCGCTGGTCGCCGTGTAATGGCTGAGGCGCGCAAGCGAATAGTCGATGCGCTGCGCGGTAAAGGGCGCGAGCGGCGAGGGCTCGCCGGGGCCGGGCTCATAGGCGCCGTTGGCGATCTCGTCGTCGGTGTTGGAAAGGTCGGGCGCGTCGAAGAGATCGCGCAGCGGCAGCTCGATGCCCTCGGCCACGTTCGCCTCCACATGCGCGCCTTCTCCGAACGCGAAATGCAGCGGGATCGGCGTCGTCGATTCCGAGACGATGACACGCACGCCGTGATTGCGCATCAAAAGCCCGAGCTGTTCGATCAGATAGTGACGGAAGAGCTTCGGGCGGGTGATGGTGGTCGTGTAGACGCCGGGCGAGGCGACGTAGCCATAGGACAGGCGCGAATCGACATGGCCGAAGCTGGTGGTCTCGATGCTGACCTGCGGATAGCAGGCGCGAAAGCGCGTCTGCGGCGTGCCGATGTTGGCCAGCGAGGCAAAGGCGTCTGTCAGGAAGCTCGTATTGCGGTCGTAGAGCGCTTCGAGTGCATCGACGGCGGCCACCGGATCGTCGAAGGACCGGGCCTCATAGGGCGCGGGCGTGGCGTAGGAAAGCGGCTTGGGCGAGAAGATTCGTTTGCTCATGAATCACTATAGGTGTTGTCTTTTGACAAGCAAACGACAACTTCGGCGCGCCCGCAAGCCTTATCGCAAGCCCTATCGCGGGGCCGCGAGAATGACGCCGGCGCCTACGAGCGCCAGTGTCGCGCCGGCAAGGTCGAAGCGATCCGGCCGCATGCCTTCGGCAAGCCACAGCCAGAGCAGCGAGGCCGCTATATAGACGCCGCCATAGGCCGCATAGGCCCGGCCCGCAAACGCGCTGTCGACCTGCGTCAGCAGCCAGCCGAACAGGGCGAGGGAAATCATGCCGGGAACGAGCCAGAGAATGGACTTGTCCAGCCGCCACCAGGCCCAGAAGGCAAAGCAGCCGGCGATTTCGGCAAGTGCGGCGGCGGAAAACAGAAGAAGGGATTTCATCCGGGCTCCGGTGAGACTTGGCAGTCTCCCCGTTTACCACGGATCAGCCGGCTGGAAAGCCGCCTGGAAAGAATGGCGTCAGCTCATCGACTGGCGCTGGAGCGTGACGAAGAGAACGAGGCCGGCGCCCTGCTTCTCGATCCCGAGCCCGCCGGCATTGCTCCAGGCGAGACCGCCGACCGGCGCGATCATCATCGCCGAGAGGGCGAAGATGCGCAGAAGCGTCGCGGCGGTGTGGGTGAGGGCGGTCATCGGGTTCGTCTTTCGGTTTGCTATCAGATAGAGGCGCGGCACATCTGCGGTGCGGAGCACGCGACGAGCTTGCCGTTGGAATTGTGGGCGTTGCGGCGGTAGTCCGTCTCGACGGCAGCAGCGAGCATGATCGCGAAAATCGCCATCAGAAGCGTGATGATCGTGAGGCGGCGAGCGAGAATGTCCATTGTCTTGTCCCTGAAGCAGAATGTTGCTGTGGTGCCTTTGTCGCATTCCGGGACTGAACGCTCCCTGAGAGGCCGGTTCATCTCCCGTTCAGAAAAGGTGTGAATGCGCCTTGAAGGAGCCCCGGGCACCCTCTACGTCTGGCCCTCTACGTCCGGAACGACACCAAGGAGAGACCGAAATGACCGCGCCGATCGAAGTCTATTACTGGCCCACGCCGAATGGCTACAAAGTCACGATCATGCTGGAGGAGCTGGGTGTTCCCTATGACGTCAGCTATATCAATATCGGCAAGGGCGAGCAGTTCGCGCCTGATTTCCTGAAGATCGCGCCCAACAACCGCATGCCGGCGATCATCGATCCGGACGGACCCGGCGGCGCGCCGATTTCGATCTTCGAGTCCGGCGCGATCCTGCAATATCTCGGCCGCAAATACGGGCAGTTCTATCCGGCGGACGAGCGCCGGCGCGTCGACGTCGACCAGTGGCTGTTCTGGCAGATGGGCGGGCTTGGACCGATGGCGGGACAGGCGCATCATTTCCGCGATTACGCACCTGAGAAGATCGCCTACGGTATCGACCGCTATACCAACGAGGTGAACCGTCTCTACGGCGTGATGAACCGGCGGCTTGCCGATCGCGACTATCTGGCCGGCGATTATTCCATCGCCGATATGGCATGCGTCGGCTGGGTGCGCTCCTACGAAAAGCAGGGGCAGGATCTGAACGACTTTCCGCATCTCAAGCGGTGGTTCGAGACGGTGATGGCGCGGCCGGCCGTCGAGCGCGGCATCGCGGTCGGTCAGGAAGAGCGGGCCCGTCAGGCCAACCTTGCCGAGGACAAGGAAGCCCAGAAGATCCTGTTCGGCCAGCGCGCGCGATAATCGAGACGGCAAAGCCGGCGCTTGGCGCCGGCTTTTCGATTTTTTAGAGCCGTGTCCAGGTCTGTGACTTGCACAGAACCGCCAGCACGCAGCCCTTCATGCGCAGCGAGCTGCCACTCACCGTGCCGGAGCCGCTATAGGTCTTGTCCGTTTCCGGGTCGGTGATCGAGCCGCTGTAGTCGGTGCCGGCGCCCTTCATCTGGCCGATGCGCTTGCCGGCATGTTTTCCCGTCTTCAAGGTAATGCAGAAGCCGCCGCCGCATTTGGCGATCGCCGCGGTCGCGCCGCTTGCCGTCTTCCAGTTGCCTTCGATCGGCTCGGCGGCATTGGCGACGACGGGCATGGCGAAAAGGGCAGCAATGAGCAAGGTCCTCAGTTTCATTCTCTTCCTCCTCCAGAATGAGCGCGCAGAATATCTTACGCAAACGTAAAGGTAAATATGCGTGAAACGCGAATCCCGCGCGGTGGAAAAGGGGCGGAGCGACCGTAAAATCGTGGTCCGGAAATTTGCCGCCGTTCGCCGTGGTTAGCGAAGCGTTGAAATCGTCGTTTGAACAATCGGTAAATTTTGAAGCAAATCCGCCGGATTTCAGAGGGTCCGATGTTTAACGAAAATCCAATTTTACCAAGCGTTTGGATTTTGTTCGTCTCAAATTAAGCATGCCTTTTAAGCGCATTTTGAAGGCCCCGCGGCATAGTGGAGCCATAAGACGAGCACGGGATAACCGGCCGGCAAAACTCTCGGGGAAGACCAAGGCCGCGCAGACGGCAGGCGCCACGAGAGGCCCGAAAGGGCAGGTAAAACAGGACAAAAGAACAGAAAACCAGTCAGACAGGGACTATCGAAATGGCACGCTTTGATTTTCAGAACACCGAAACGGCCGCCATGACTGGCGGTGACAACCGCGCCGAAACCTTCTGCGACATGGGCCTGATGTATGCGACGGGTCGCGGTTGCGATATCGATGTCGTCCAGGCGCACAAATGGCTCAACATCGCCGCGATCAAGGGCTGCGACCGCGCCGCCGAACTGCGTGCCGATCTTGCCGCGACAATGACGAAGACCGACCTTGCGCTCGCGCTGCGCGCCGCCCGCGAGTGGATGACGCTGCATTGAGTGAATAGGCATTAGGCGATAGGCAGTAGGCATTAGCGATAGGCGATTGCGGCGAAGAAGAAACTTGAAAACCAAGCCGCCGTCGTAAAATCCTACTGCCTACTGCCTACTGCCTACTGCCTACTGCCTACTGCCTACTGCCTTCAGAACCAGCGGCAGGGCTTCCTCCAGCAGGGCCATGTCGCTCTCCGGTCCCGTGCTGATGCGGATGCATCGGTTGAGGGGCGCGATACCGGGCATGCGGATGAACACGCCATGCTCCATCAGGCCGTCGACGATGGCCTTGGCATGCACGCCGTCGCGACCGCAGTCGATGGTGACGAAATTCGTCGCCGACGGCAGCGGCGCAAGACCGTTCTCCTTGGCAATGGCGGTGATGCGTGCGCGCGACGCCGCGATACGGACGATCACATCCTTCAGATACGTCTGGTCCTCGAGGGCGGCGAGCGCCGCCGCGATCGACACCCGCGCCATGCCGAAATGGTGGCGGATCTTGTCGAAGGCCTGCGCATTGCCGAGCGTGCCGATGGCATAGCCGACGCGCGCGCCCGCCAGTCCGTAGGCTTTCGAGAAGGTGCGCATGCGCAGAATGTTCGGCTGGCCGATCAGCGCGGCAATGGACGGAATGGTTCCGGCCGGCGCCGTCTCGCCATAGGCCTCGTCCAGCACGAGCAGCGTCGTTTCCGGCAAAGCCTGCGCGAAGGCGACGATGCTGTCGGCATCCCACCAGCTGCCCATCGGGTTGTCGGGATTGGCGAGGTAGACGAGCGGGGCGTTTTCCCGCCGCACCGCGTCCAGCAGGCCGTCGAGGTGCTCCCGGTCGCCCGCATAGGGCACCGTGACGAGCCGGCCGCCGTAGCCGTTTACATGATAGTTGAACGTTGGATAGCCCCCGAGCGAGGTCACGACCGGCGTGCCCGGCTCCACGATCAGCCGTGCGATGTCGCCGAGCAGGCCGTCGATGCCACTGCCGATGGCGATGTTGTCGCGCGATATGCCGTGATGAAGGGCAAGCGCTTCGCGCAGCTCGAAATTCTCCGGATCGCTGTACATCCACGTCGCCGCCGCCGCCGCGCGCATCGCCTCGATGACGGAGGGGGCCGGGCCGAAGCCGCTTTCATTGGCGCCGATGCGGGCGCGCACCGCAAGGCCGCGGGTGCGTTCTATGGTTTCGGGGCCGACGAAGGGAACGGTGGAGGGCAGTGTCTGGGCAATGGCAGTGAAGCGGGAGAATGCGGACATGATAACGCCTGGGATCGGGAAGGGACATAGTGCCGGAATCGGTTTTGCAGGCACCCTAGCCAATAATCCCCGGTCGCGAAACGGTCAGGTGATGCGCGATCCCACGCCGCCTTTTTCGATGCCCACCATGTAGCGCCGCTCCGGCACTTTCGGCTTTGCCGCGCCGCCACCGGTGAAGTAGTCGGCGCGCACGATGGTGTGCAGCAGTTCCTCGTCAATTTCCTTGATGAACTGCACGCCGATGCGCTTGTCGGTGCGATAGACCTCCGCGCAGCCGATACGCGAAGCGACACCCACGACGGAGAGATAATAGTGCAGCGGCAGGCCGATCGTCGTGGTGACGCTGAAGCTCGCGCCGCCCTGCGAGATGTCGATCAACTGGCAGCTGCGCATTTTCGGCGCGCCCAGATCGAAGCCCACGGTCATCAGCATGCCCTGCCGGTTGACGGAGTAACGCTCCCACTTGCGTTCATAAAGGCCCGCGGCGGAACGCGGATCGGCGCCAATGCTCATTGCGATACTCCCGAGGAGGACGATCATGTCCGACACAGATGGGCAGTGTCGCAGCGGAGTATTTTGTTTCGCTGAAGCAAATTTTTAAAAGTTTAATCGACGCATTTTTCCGTGCGGCCGATCAGGCTTCCTGGAGGTCGGCCGGTCGCCCCAGCACCACCTTGAGGAAATCCGCATCGAGGAACATGTTGAAGCGCACCACCATCTCGTCGCCGTCGCGCTTGAACTCGGTGCAGGGAATGCCGTCACGGATGCCCTGGATTTCCAGATAGAAGTTTTCAGGCAGCGTCAGCGTCCGGTTGATGGAGAGCACCGCACCCGCGCTGGAAATGCTGCGGATCAGGCAGGTATAGCGCAGCGCCGTGCTGAGGTGGTGGCCGATCGGTGTGATGAAGCCGGGCCTGTCCAGCCTGTACTGGACGAAACTGCGCTTGGGCTGCCGTGGATGGGCCTGTTCGTGGAGATGTTCGAGAGGCATGAAGCCCTCCCGCTTCTGTTGCCGGACTGGGATTGTACCGAAACGGGATGGAGAAAGCGTAAAAGCGGCCGCCCGTATTCTAACGAGCGGCCGCAGAATTTGCGAAATGCCAGTTTGCGAAATGTCAGCCCGGCTTACTGGAAGGCCTGGAGGCCGGTCTGCGCGCGGCCGAGGATCAGCGCGTGAATGTCGTGCGTGCCCTCGTAGGTGTTGACGGCTTCCAGGTTCATGACGTGGCGGATGACGCCATACTCGTCCGAAACGCCGTTGCCGCCGTGCATGTCGCGGGAAACGCGCGCGATATCGAGCGCCTTGCCGCAATTGTTGCGCTTCATCAGCGAGATGAGCTCGGCAGGCGCGCGGTGTTCGTCGAACAGGCGGCCAAGCCGCAGCGCGCCCTGCAGGCCGAGCGCGATTTCGGTTTCCATGTCGGCGAGCTTCTTCTGGATGAGCTGCGTGGCGGCGAGCGGCTTGCCGAACTGCTTGCGGTCGAGCGTGTACTGGCGCGCGGCGTGCCAGCAGAATTCGGCAGCTCCCATCGCGCCCCAGGCGATGCCGTAGCGGGCGCGGTTGAGGCAGCCGAAGGGACCGGCGAGGCCCGCAACTTCCGGCAGCAGGTTTTCATCGGGAACGAAGACGTCCTGCATCATGATCATGCCGGTGACGGAGGCGCGCAGCGAGAACTTGCCCTCGATCTTCGGCGTCTCGAAGCCCTTCATGCCGCGTTCCAGCACGAAACCCTTGATCTTGTTGTCATGCGCGTCGGACTTGGCCCAGACGACGGCGACATCGGCGATCGGCGAATTGGTGATCCAGTTCTTCGCGCCCGAGATCAGGTAGCCGCCGTCGACCTTCTTCGCGCGGGTGATCATGGAGGAGGGGTCCGAACCGTGGTCCGGCTCCGTCAGGCCGAAACAGCCGACCCATTCGCCGGAAGCAAGCTTCGGCAGGTACTTCTTGCGGGTCTCTTCGGTGCCGTAGGCGAAGATCGGGTGCATGACGAGCGAGGACTGCACCGACATGGCCGAGCGATAGCCGGAATCGACGCGTTCCACCTCGCGTGCGACGAGGCCGTAGGACACGTAGTTGGCGCCGACGCCGCCATATTCCTCCGGCACGGTCGGGCCGAGCAGGCCGAGTTCGCCCATCTCGGTCATGATCTCGCGGTGGAAGATCTCGTGGCGGTTGGCTTCGGTCACGCGGCTGGCGAGCTTGTCCTGGCAATAGGCGCGCGCGGTGTCGCGGATCATGCGCTCCTCGTCCGTCAGCTGGTCCTCGAGCAGGAAGGGATCGGCCCAGTCGAAGGGCGCCATCTTGGCGCGCGCCTGCTCGGGGGTGGCGCTGTGGTGCTCGCTCATGGGGTTCCTCCTGTCGCGGATCTGTCGTGGCAGAAGTGCTACATCAGCTTGGCCAGGTTCGAAAGGCCGGGAACGAAATGCGGGGCTCCGCACTTTGGCTATTTATGAATGCCCTCATGAATCCACAGAATGAGCCTTCCCCGCTATTTCGCTGCCTGCGCCTTGATCCTGCCGCGCGCGCTGCGCACATTATCTGACAATGAGCAATTCCATGAAAGAGAGGCCGAGCATGCGGGACCGCTTCAAGCGATCGGTCGAGCGACTGTTACCGGACCAAACGCGGCTGAGCGACCTGTTCTGGCCGTTCCAGCCGACCACGGAACGCAAGACGCCGGCCGTACGCCGCCGGGCCGGCACGAATTCGCCGCTTGTCGAGACGAACGATTTCGGCAGCAATCCCGGTGGCCTGCGCATGTTCATGCATGTTCCCGCGGGGCTGCCGGCCGGGCGTCCGCTCGTGCTGGTGCTGCATGGTTGCCGGCAGGATGCCGAAAGCTACGATCGCGCCGCCGGCTGGGCATCGCTGGCCGACGAGCGTGGCTTTGCCGTCGTCTATGCCCAGCAGCGCGAGGCGAACAATCCGCGTCTGTGTTTCACCTGGTTCCGCCCGAGCGAGGTGACGCGCGACCGCGGCGAACTCATGTCGATCCGCCAGATCGTGAGCCATGCGGCCGGCCTTGCGGCAAGTGACCCGCAGCGCGTCTTCATAACGGGTCTTTCGGCCGGCGGCGCCATGACGGCAGCGATGCTGGCGAACTATCCGGACGTCTTTGCCGGCGGTGCGATCATCGCCGGCCTGCCATTCGGCGCCGCCCGCGATGCCACGCGCGCCTTCGATGCGATGGCGCAGGCCCCGGATCACACGCCCCGCGCCTGGGCCGATCTGGTACGCCTCGTTTCACCCCGAATGCCGCACAAGCCGGCAATCTCCGTCTGGCATGGCACCGCCGACGAGACCGTCGCGCTCTCCAACGGCCGCGCGCTGGTCGAGCAATGGCGCGACCTCTACCGCCTGCCCAAGGACGCCTTCGTGGAAAAGCGCCTGAAAGGCCGCCGCACCCGCATCTGGCCGGACAAGGACGGCAAGCCGCTCGTCACCTTCCACGAAATCGACGGCATGGGCCACGGCACGCCGGTCATGGCAGGCGAGGGCGGCGGCCACGCCGTCTCCAGGGAGCCGTTCATGCTGGACGCAGGGTTCTCCTCGACGCTGGAGATCGCGAAGGAATGGGGGCTGACGCGGAAGTGGAAGCGGTAGAGCTAGAGCTAGAGCTAGAGCTAGAGCTAGAGGCCAGCCTGTTCATGCGCCAATCACGCCCACCACTGCCGTGACGCGTACCACCCGGATATCGCCCGCAAACCTCTCCTTCGTCATCCTCGGGCTTGACCCGAGGATCCACACATCCGCACCGTCTCGCTTGTGGAATGGATCCTCGGGTCAAGCCCGAGGATGACGAAGGAAAGGACGGGGTTTACCGTGAGCCTACGAGCAAGCCGGTCGCTTGCCGAATGATATGCATGCCTACTTCAGCAGCCACTCATGCTCCCTCGCGTTGTGGAACTTCCAAACGCGCTTCGGCCCCGCCATCACATTGAGATAATAGAGGTCGTAGCCGTGGATGGTCGCGCAGGGGTGGTAACCCCTGGGCACCAGCGTCACGTCCCCATCCTCCACCGCCATGGCCTCGTCCAGCGAACGGTCGTCGGTATAGACGCGCTGGAAGGCGAAGCCCTGGGGCGGGTTGAGGCGGTGGTAATAGGTTTCTTCCAGCAGGCTTTCGTTGGGCAGGTCGTCCCGGTCGTGCTTGTGCGAGGGGTAGGACGAGGTGTTGCCATTCGGCGTGATGACTTCCACGACGAGCAGAGAATGGGCCGAATTGTCGTCTTCCGGCATGATGTTGTGCACATGCCTGATGTTCGAGCCCTTGCCGCGGTGCAGCTGCGGATGCGTGCCGGGCGGAATGGCTTTCGCCTTGTAATCGCCGCCGCCCGGGGCCGAGCAGACGGCAAGCTCCAGATCCGTCTCCGCCGTTACCGACCAGTTGGAGTTGGCGGGGATATAGAGCGCGTGCGGCGCGCCCTCGAAGGGGCTCATGCGCTCGCCGAGCACACCGAAATCCGCGCCGCCCGCCGTCGCCTTGCCCTTGCCGGAAACCCACACGAGGCAGACCTCGCGGCTTCCCGTTTCCGCAGCGACGATCTCGCCGGGCTTCATTCGGTGCAGGTCGAAGCCGACATAGGTCCAGCCGGCGCTTTCGGGCGTGACATGGCTGACGCGGCCGTGGGCGCCCTGGGGTTTGACGAGCAGGTTCGGCATGGGCTTGGTCCTTTCCTTCAGGCGGGCGGGTGAGGCTTATCCCTTGGGAAAGCCTTCCGTCTCGACAGTATAACCGGCGGCGGTCATGACGCGCATCAGTTCGGCATGGCCCACTTCGGCCATCTTCGCCGGCGGCGCCTTGCGCGGATCCTGCTCGGCTTCCACGACGAACCAGCCTTCATAGCCGTAATCCGCGAAACGCTTGACGATGGCGCCGAAATCGAGCGAGCCGTCGCCGGGAACGGTGAAGGCGCCGAGCGCCACCGCGTCGAGGAACGACTGCTTCGTGCGGTCCAGGCCGTCAACCACCGGGCGGCGGATATCCTTCACATGCACATGGTTGATGCGGGCATGATGGTTGTCGATGGCGCGCAGCACGTCGCCGCCGGCAAAGGCGAGGTGGCCGGCATCGAGCAACAGCGGAATGCCTTCGCCGGAATTCTTCATGAAGGCATCGAGTTCCGGCTCGGTCTCGATGACGGCGGCCATGTGGTGATGGTAGGAGAGCGGCATGCCCTGTTCGGCGCACCATTCGCCGAAGGCGGTGAGGCGGCGCGCGTAGGCCTTCATCTCGTCGTCGGAGAGGCGCGGCTTGGTGGCAAGCGGCCTGGAGCGGTCGCCCTGGATCGAGCGGCCGACTTCGCCATAGACGATGCAAGGCGCGTTGACGGCCTTGAACAGCGCGATCATCGGGGCGATGCGGTCCTTGTTGGCCGCAAGCTCCTCATCGACGAGCGTGCCGGAGAACCAGCCGCCGCACAGCGTCACGTCTGCGGCGCGCAGGATCGGCAGCATCTCCTCCGGGCTGCCCGGAAAGCGGCGGCCCTGTTCCATGCCCGTGAAGCCGGCCGTGCGCGACTGGCGCAGGCACTCTTCGAGGGAGACGTCGTCGCTCAGTTCCGGAAGGTCGTCGTTCCACCAGGCGATGGGCGACATGCCGAGTTTGGCTTTCATGCGGATCTCCTTGGCGGGAAGCGGGGCTTCCCCTGCATTGTTTGTCTATACCTCCCTCTCTTGCGTCATCCTCGGGCTTGACCCGAGGATCCATCTACACGCGCTGAGTTTGCCGCGTGGATCCTCGGGTCGAGCCCGAGGATGACGGAGAGGTTGGGTGTTCTGTCCTAACCGACGGTCTGGGCCGCGCGCGCCTTCACATAGGCCTCGCGCGCCTTGTTGACCTCGCTGCGCGGGCTGACCTCCGGCACCGCCACGTCCCACCAGTGGCCACCCTCCTCGGTGGTGATCAGCGGGTCGGTATCGATGACGATGACCGACGTGCGGTCGTTGCCCTTGCTCTGCTCGATGGCCGTTTCGAGATCGGCGATGGAGGATACCTTGACCGCGACCGCCCCCATGCTCTCGGCATGCGCGCGGAAGTCGATATCCGGCATGACCTCGATCATCGCGTCTTTCAGGAGATTGTTGAAGTTCGCGCTGCCGGTCGCCATCTGCAACCGATTGATGCAGCCGTAGCCGCGATTGTCGAGCACGATGATGGTGAGCTTCTGGCCGAGCATGATCGAGGTGGAAAGCTCGGAATTCATCATCATGTAGGAGCCGTCGCCGACCATGACGACGACATCCGCCTCCGGCCGCGCCAGCTTCACGCCGAGCGCGCCGGCAATCTCGTAGCCCATGCAGGAGAAGCCGTATTCCATGTGGTAGCCGCCGGGCTTCTTCGCCTGCCACAGCTTGTGCAACTCGCCCGGCAGGCCGCCGGCCGCGCAGACGAGAACCGAATTTTCGCCGCCGATCGCGCGCTGCACCGCGCCGATGACCTGCGCGTCCGAGGGCAGATCCGCATTGGTGGGCGCCGTCGCGTGGTTCGCCGCCGCCATCCATGCGTCCTTGCGGGCCTTGGCCGTCTGCGTGATGGCGGCAGGGGCCGACCAGCCGTCAAGCGCTTGCGACAGCAGCTTCAGCCCTTCGCGCGCGTCGGCGACGAGCGGCTGGCTGTCATGCTTGGCCGCATCGAAGGGCGCCGTGTTGAGGCCGACCATCGTCACGCCGCCGTTCTTGAACAGCGCCCACGAACCCGTCGTGAAGTCCTGCAGACGCGTGCCGACGGCGAGGATGACGTCGGCCTCCTCGGCAAAGGCGTTGGCGGCGGATGTGCCGGTCACGCCGACCGAGCCCATGCACAGCGGATGATCGTCCGCAATGGCCGACTTGCCGGCCTGCGTGACCGCCACCGGAATGCCATGCGTTTCCGCGAACGCCTGGAGTTCGGCGGTCGCCTGCGAATAGAGCACGCCGCCGCCCGCGATGATGAGCGGCTTTTGCGCCTTGCGCAGCGTTTCGATGGCGGCTGCCAGTTCGTCCGTGTCGGGCCGGGGGCGGCGGGTCGTCCAGACCTTCTCCTCGAACAGGCTGGCGGGATAATCGTAGGCCTCGGCCTGCACGTCCTGGCAGAGCGACAGCGTCACCGGGCCGCAATCGACCGGATCGGTCAGCACCTGCATGGCGCGCTTGAGCGCGGAGATGATCTGCTCGGGCCGCGTGATCCGGTCGAAGTAACGCGAGACGCAGCGGAACGCGTCATTCACCGAGACGGTGCCGTCGCCGAAATTCTCGATCTGCTGGAGAACAGGGTCGGGAATGCGGTTGGCGAAGATGTCGCCGGGCAGGAACAGCACGGGCAGGCGGTTGACATGCGCGACACCCGCCGCCGTCACCATGTTGAGCGCGCCCGGGCCGATCGAGGTCGTGCAGGCCATGAAGCGCTGGCGGAAAGCCGCCTTGGCGAAGGCGACGGCGGCATGCGCCATGCCCTGTTCGTTATGGGCGCGCAGCGTCGGCAGCTCGCCGCGCACCTGGTAGAGCGCTTCGCCCATGCCCGCGACGTTGCCATGGCCGAAAATGCCCCACACGCCCGCGAAGATCGGCACCTTCCTGCCGTCCACGACGGTCATCTGCGCCTTCAGGAAATGCGTGACGGCCTGCGCCATCGTCAGCCGGATCGTCTTTGCCATGGTCTTCCTCCCGTATGCTCTATTGCAGGCCGCGCGTGCGCAGCCAGGCGTCGGTCAGTTCGCGGAAGCGGCTGGCCATGTCCGTGATCGCCGTCTCGTCGTCGATCTTGCCGGCCATCCAGGCGCGGGCGGCGTCGACGAAGATCGTGCGGCCCACCGCAAAACCCTTGACCGAAGGCGCCACCGTCGTCGCCTCGAAGGCCTTCACCAGATCTTCCGTCGGCGCTTCCAGGCCGAGCAGCACGATGCCGCGGCAATACGCGTCGTTGCGCGCGATGACGGCTTCGATGTTCTGCCACACCGCGCTCGAGGCCTGCGGCTCCAGCTTCCACCAGTCGGGCTTGATGCCGAGATCGTAGAGCTCTTGAAGGGCCGTCGAGACCGTGTCGTCCTTCAGCGGGCCGTTCTTGCCGGCGATGATCTCGATCAGAAGCTCGCGACCGACGCGGCGGGCCGCTTCGAAAAGCGTGCGCAGTTTCTCCTGCTGCTCCTTCTTGAGGGTATCAGGGTCGTCGGGATGATAGAAGCACAGGCATTTGATGCAATGGTCGAGCGGCCATTCCACCAGCTGGGAGCCGATATCCTGGCTGAATTCGAAGCGCAGCGGCTTTGAACCCGGAAGCTCGACCGGGCGGCCGATCCAGGAGAAGCCCTTGGTCGCAGCGTCGAAAAAGGCGTCACGGCCGAAACGTTCGTCGATCAGCATGCCGTAGCCGGGACGGCCCTGCGAGACGCGGGCGGCAGCCTCGACGGTCAGCCGCTTGAACGCGGAAATCCTGTCATGCGGCACCTTCAACGCGTCAGCCACGTCGACGAGCTGCATGCGGTGGTCGCAGGCGAGCGCCATCAGCAGCGGAATGTCCGCCTGCTTGCGGTTCGTCGCCCAGTGGATGTGGTTGATCGCCTCGTCCTTGCGCAGGGCGCGATGCCTGCTGCCGTTCGTAAGAAAGAAGGACAGTTCCTCCCAGCTCGGATATTCCGGCGAACACAGAAGGCGCGACACGGCGAAGGCGCCGCAGGCATTGGCCCAGGTGGCGCAGGTCTTGTGATCCTCACCCGTCAGCCAGCCGCGCAGGAAGCCGGATAGGAAGGCATCGCCCGCGCCCAGCACATTATAGACCTCGATCGGGAAACCGTCGCCGACGACGCCGTCTTCCAGGTCGTCGGAGATCGGGCCGTCATAGACGATGCAGCCCATGGCGCCGCGCTTCAGCACGATGGTCGCTGGCGAAACGGCGCGGATCGCCTTGAGCGACGAGAGCACGTCGTCGGCGCCCGAGGCGATCATGATCTCCTCTTCCGTACCGACGATCAGGTCGCAGTCCGGCAGGACGGATTTCAGGATCGCCGAGACGCGGTCGGACTTCACATAGCGCTCGAAACCCTCGGCATGGCCGGCAAGCCCCCAGAGGTTCGGGCGGTAATCGATATCGAAGATGACCTTGCCGCCGCTTTCCTTGGCGATACGGATCGCCTTGCGCTGCGCGGCTTCCGTATTGGGGCGCGAAAAGTGCGTGCCGGAGACCAGCACGGCGCGCGAGGAGCGCACGAAGGCCTCGTCCACGTCGCCTTCGTCGAGCGCCATGTCGGCGCAATCGGTGCGCACGAAGATCATCGGCGAGACGCCCTCGGCTTCGATGGCGAGCAGCACGAGCGCGGTCAGCCGGTCCTTGTCCGTCCTGATGCCCTCGACATTCACGCCCTCGCGCGCGGATTGCTCACGGATGAAGCGGCCCATCTGCTCGTCGCCGACGCGGGTGATCAGCGCCGATTTGAGGCCAAGGCGGGCGGTGCCGATCGCGATATTGGCCGGGCAGCCGCCAACGGACTTGGCGAAGGAGGCGGTGTCCTCCAGCCGCGTGCCGAGTTGCTGGCCGTAGAGATCGACCGACGAACGGCCGATCGTGATCACGTCGAGCGACTTCGCCGGGCTTTCGCGGCGATCAGTGTTGGGCATGTCTTCCTCCCGGTCTCGCGGCGCCTTCGGGAAGGCGATGCGGCATTCTCGGAAAATGAAACATGAATTCTATTATTATGTCAATTCGGAATATTCATTCCATTTTCATTCCGAGGCATTCCGCTTCGATTTCCGCTTGAGGCTGCGCCGGCGTTCGGCGATTGCCACAGGCAGCGCCATCGCAAGCGCCATGGAGGCGGAAAGCGAGCGAAAGCCGGCATAATCGGCCTCGGAGACTTCGAACCAGTGGGTGGCTGCGGCGGCAAGCGGGGAGAACACCGAGTCGGTGATCGCGATGATCGGCACGCCGCGGCCTGCCAGTTCCTGCGCCTGCGCCAGGCTTTCGGCGGCGTAGGGGGAAAAGCTCGCCGCGATGACGGCGTCCTTGCCGGTGGCGAACAGCGCCATCTCCGCATCGATGCCGTTGGGCGAGGCGATGATCTGGTGGCGGATGCCGAGCTTGCCGAAGGCATAGGCGATATGCGCCGTCAGCGGATAGGACCGGCGCTTGGCGACGAGGTAGATCGTTTCCGCCCGCGCCAGCACATCCACCGATTTCGTGAACGTCTCGCCGTCGACCGTGCTGGCAAGCCGCGCCACCGACTGGCTTGCCGCGTTCAGGAAGCCGGAAAGCAGTTCGGCATCGCTGCCGGCCGTCGCACCGGCCTCCAGCGACAGCAGCCGCTCCTCATAGGAGAGCGTGCGGTCGCGCAGCCGGGCGCGGAAGACGTTCTGGAGGTCGGAAAAGCCCTCGTAGCCGAGATGGTGGGCGAGGCGCACCAGCGTCGAGGGCTGCACGTCCGCTGCCGTCGCGATGCTCGCTGCGGTGCCGAAGGCCATGTCGTCGGGGTTGGACAGCGCATAGGCGGCCACCTGCGCCAGCCGCTTGGGCATGGTCTCCTTGCGCTCGATGATGACGCTGCGCAGGCTTTCGAAATCGCGGGGTACGCGCGTCTGGGCCGCTTCGCTGCTGTTCATGCATTCATTCTCCTCAAGTGGCGCTTCGCGTCGAATGGAATGAATATTCCATTATCAAAGAAAAGGAAGTTTTCATTCCAAATCTTTCCGTCTATGAATGACACGAGCGCGCCCGTCCTGCGAAATATAGCAATTCCGGCGCGCGAGCGTAGCGGAATTCAGCGGATGGAGGAGACGTCATGAAGGCTCTTGGCATTGGATTGATCGGCACGGGTTATATGGGCAAGTGCCACGCACTCGCCTGGAACAATGTCAGCACGGTCTTCGGCGACGTCGAGCGCCCGCGCCTCGTGCATCTCGCCGAAGCCAACGGCGAACTGGCCGTCGCGCGTGCGAAGGAGTTCGGCTTTGCGAAAGCCACCGCGAACTGGCGCGATCTGCTGGCCGATCCCGAGGTCGATGTGATTTCCGTCACCACGCCCAACCAGTTCCACGCCGAAATGGCGATCGCCGCACTCGAAGCGGGAAAACACGTCTGGTGCGAAAAGCCGATGGCGACGGACCTCGGCGATGCCGAGCGCATGCTGGCCGCCCAGCGCGCGTCCGGCAAGGTTGCCGTGATGGGCTACAACTACATCCAGAACCCGGTCATGCGCCACATCCGCTCGCTGATCGACGAGGGCGCGATCGGCACCGTCAATCACGTCCGCATCGAAATGGATGAGGATTTCATGGCCGATCCCCAGGCGCTGTTCTACTGGAAGAGCGAGGCATCCTCGGGCTACGGCGCGCTCGATGATTTTGCCGTGCATCCGCTGTCGCTGCTGTGGAGCCTGTTCGGCCATGTCGAGGCGGTCATCGCCGCGCTTGCAAAACCCTATGCCGACCGCCCCACGAAGGAGGGCGGCCGCCGCGCCGTCGAAAACCACGATATCGCCAGCGTTCTGATGCGCCTTCCCGGCGGCATTTCCGGCGTGCTGATGGCGAACCGCTCCGCCTGGGGCCGCAAGGGCCGCATCGCCCTCCAGATCTACGGTTCGACAGGTTCGATCCTCTACGATCAGGAGCGCATGAACGAGTTCCAGCTCTACAAGACCGACGGTCGCGCCACCGAGCAGGGCTTTTCCACAATCCTGACGGCGCCCCATCACAAGCCCTATGACCGGTTCGTTCCCGCACCCGGCCACGGCCTCGGCTTCAATGACCTCAAGGTCATCGAATGCCGCGAACTGATGGCCGCCATTGCCGGAAAGCCCTCCCGCGCCATCGATTTCGTCGATGGCCTGCGCATCGAGAAGTCCGTGCATGCCATGGCCCGCTCCCATCGGGAGCAGCGCTGGGTGGAGGTCGATGCCGGGTGATTCCGCCGGCCGGGATAAAATTTCCGGATGCCCGCACATTGAAACAGGCATGCCCATACGTAATAGTGGCGGCAATAATGCCGGAGGTAAGGGCATGTTAAGACGCGTACAAAAACACTGGGCGCCGGTATTCCTCGTGTCCGTCGCCATCGTGGTGTTCAATGCGGGCGCCGCGGAGGCGAAACGCGTTGCGCTGTTGATCGGCAATCAGAAATACGAAGAGACCGCCCAGCTCAACAATCCTGCGAACGATGTGGAGCTGATGCGCGCCTCGTTCCAGAATGCCGGCTTCGATTCCGTCAAGACGGTGTTCGATCTCGACCGCTCCGCCATGGTCAAGGCGCTGCGTGAGTTCGAGGACGAATCGGCCGATGCGGAAATGGCGGTGGTCTATTATTCCGGCCACGCCATGGAAATGAACGGGGTCAATTACCTGATTCCCGTCGATGCGGCGTTGAAGAGCGACCGGGACGTCGAGGACGAAAGCGTGGCCATCGATCGCGTGCAGCGGTCTTTGGAAGGCGCCAAGAAGCTGAAGCTCTTCATTCTCGATGCCTGCCGCAACAATCCGTTCTCCGCGCAGATGACGCGCTCGATCGGCACGCGTGCCGTATCCCGCGGCCTTGCCCGCGTCGAGCCCGAATCGGCCGATACGCTGATCGCCTTCGCCTCGAAGGCCGGTACGGTGGCGCTGGACGGGGAGGGCAAGAATAGCCCGTTCGCCACGGCCCTTGCCAAATATCTGACGGAGCCGGGCCTGGATGTGCGCATCGCGCTCGGCAAGGTGCGCGACGAGGTGGTGCAGGCCACCAATCGCGAGCAGGAGCCCTTCGTCTACGGTTCGCTCGGCGGCGCGCAGATCTTCCTGAACATCAAGGAAGTGAACATCAACATCACCAACAGCGGCAACACGCAGGAGGTCTCGCCGAACGGCCAGTCCGAGGCGGCGGCCGACTGGCAGAACATCCGCGACCTCGCCGACGAGGAACTGCTGGGCATATTCATCGAGAAGCACGGCAAGGACCCGGTCTACCGCATGCTGGCGGAAAAGAAGCTCGCCAGCCTCAAGGAAGCGACCGAGACGGAAGGGCAGGATGCGGCCGGCATCGCCTGGGAAGCGCTCAAGGGCTCGACCGATGCGGCCGCCCTCCAGCGCTTCATCGAGCGTTATCCCGACAGCCAGCACCGCAGCGACGCCGAACAGCTGATCGCCGCGCTGGAACCGAAAAAGGGGCTGAGCGTCAATGTCGCCGGCAAGGAAACGCCGGCCTCGCGCGATTGCTTCCTGCTGGCCGGCGAGCCGCAGTCGCTGCCCGGCTTCATGGGCGTCAATTTCCTGAAGATCGATGCCAAGCGGGCGCTCACCGCTTGCGCCCAGGCCGTCAACGAGAACCCGTCCGACGGCATGCTCGTGAACCTGCTCGGCCGCGCGCATGACGCCGATCGCAACTATATCGAGGCGCGCCGCAACTACGAGAAGGCGATCGAACTCGGCAACATGTATGGCCTCACCAACCTGGCCTGGTTCTCGATCTACGGGACGGATGGCCCCGTCGACGTGCCGAAGGGCCTGTCGATGTTCGAGAAGGCCGCGATTGCCGGAAATTCCTACGCGCAGGCCTCGCTCGGCTGGCTTTACCGCGAAGGCTACGGCGGCACGCGTCAGGATTATAACGAAGCGGTGAAGTGGTATCAGCAGTCGGCCAACCAGGGTTACGCCAATGCCATGGCGACGATGGGCTGGTTCTATCGCGAGGGCCTCGGCGTCTCGCAGGACTACGTCCAGTCGCTTTCCTGGTATCGCAAGGCTGCCGATGCGGGCGATGCCAATGCCATGTCGTCGCTCGGCTGGGCCTATCAGAACGGCCTCGGCACCGCGCAGAACTATGCCGAAGCCAAGGTCTGGTACGAGAAGGCCGCCAATATGGGCGATGCCTACTCCATGGCGTCGCTTGCCTGGCTCTACGATGTCGGCAACGGCGTGAAGCAGGACTATGTGGAAGCCCGCTACTGGTATGAGAAGGCCGCCAATGCCGGCAGCGCCTATGCCATGGGCAACCTGTCGCGCCTTTACGATCAGGGTCTCGGCACGCCCGCCGATGCGAAGGAGGCCGTTCGCTGGGCGGCGGCCGCCGTGGAGAGCGGCGATGCCAACAAGCTGAAGGAACTGAAGGAAACCCCCGGCAACTTCACCGTCGCCTTCCGCACGGAGCTGCAGAACCTGCTGCGCGAACGCGGCTACTACAGCGGTTCGGCCGATGGCGAATTCGGCCCGGCGACGATCGCTGCCATCGACGGGCTTGCGACCGGCCGCACGAGCAGCGCGTCGGCCTCCACAAGCGGCACGTCGACGATCACCGCCGGCCAGTCCACGACGGTGCTCTCCGGCTCGGATGCGGACCAGTGTTACGAACTGGCCGGCGAGCCGAACCTGCGTCCCGGCTTCCTGGGCAAGCTCTTCACGCAGATCGATTACGGTCGTGCGATCCCGGTCTGCGAGGCGGCGCTCAACGCCAATCCGTCCGACAACGGCATTCGCAACATGCTGGGCCGTGCGCACGATGCGGCGCGCAACTACAGCCAGGCCCGCGAATATTACCAGAAGGCGGCGGACGAGGGGAACCTCTACGCCCTGACCAACCTGGCCTGGTATTCGATCTACGGCACGGATGGCCAGGTCGACATGGCCAAGGGCATCCGCATGTTCGAGCAGGGTGCCAATGCCGGCAATCCCTATGCGCAGGCCTCGCTCGGCTGGCTCTACCGCGAGGGCTACAACGGCACGCGCAAGGACTATGACGAGGCCATCAAGTGGTATCGCAAGTCCGCCGAACAGGGCTACGCCAACGGCCAGGCCACCATGGGCTGGTTCTACCGCGAAGGTCTCGGCACGGCGCGTGACCTGACCCTTTCGCTCGAATGGTACAAGAAGGGCGCGGAAGGCGGCGATATCAACGCCATGTCCTCCGTCGGCTATGCCTATCAGTCCGGCCTCGGCGTGCCCGTCGATTATGCCGAAGCCCGCAAGTGGTATGAGAAGGCGGCAGCGCTCAACGACTACTATTCCATGGCCTCGCTGGGCTGGCTTTACGACGCCGGCAACGGCGTGAAGCAGGATTATGCCCAGGCCATCAGCTGGTATGAAAAGGCGGCCAACGGCGGCAATACCTATGCGATGGGCAACCTGTCGCGCCTCTACGACTACGGTCTCGGCACCCGGGCCGATGCCAAGGAGGCGGCCCGCTGGGCGGCCGCCAGCGTCGAGGGCGGCGATCAGGGCAAGCTTTCGGAACTCAAGGGCTCGCCATCCAACTTCACGCCGCAGTTCCGCAAGGCGTTCCAGCAGATCCTGAAGGACCGCGGCTATTACAACGGTCCGATCGACGGCGATTTCGGCGCATCGACCCAGAACGCCATCGACCGCCTCGCGGCCCGCGCCTGACATAAGGCCGTTCGAAGAAAGAGAGCCGCCGGAAACGATCGTTTCCGGCGGTTTTGTTTGAGCACGTCGCAAGGCGCTGCTCGGACACGGGATGCCGCTGCGTCAGATCCAGATATCGTTTTCGGCCGTTCGCTCACCGCCGGCGTGGCCCGTGTTCAGCACGCCACGCGGCTCGATCAGCAGGAGATGGACTTCTTTCTCCGCGAAGGGCTTGTGTTCTACGCCCTTCGGCACGACGAACATCTCGTCCGGCCCGATCGTCACGGCGCCATCGCGAAAATCGATCCGCAATTCGCCGCGGAGGACGATGAAGGTTTCATCCGTCTCCGGATGGTCGTGCCAGATGAAATCGCCCTCGATGCGGGCGAGCTTGAACTGGTCGTCGTTCATCTCGGCGACGACGCGCGGCTGCCACAAATCGTTGATCCCGGACAGCTTTTCCGAAAATCGGATGGGTTGGTACGTGCTGGCCATTCTGCCGCTCTCCTTTGTTGAGCGCGAAGAAATAGGCCTGTGCAATCGCCCGTTCTTGAACGTTCGTGCAGGCGCAGGGCCGGGCGGACGGCGTTACGGGGGGAGCGGGTTGGAGTGCCTGGTAGGGCAGGGCCGGCGACGCCTCAGCGGGATGCGCAACCGTTCGGCTTTGAGAATGAGTATGTGGGGAAACTGGCGGAGAAGAAGGGATTCCCCGCCAAGTCGGCCGTAACCCATTGATTCACGAGTCGCCAAAACGTGGGTTTGGGTACATTCGTGGGTACAATGAGTTATCGCCCTGGCTCGTCTTCGTCAACGCTCTTGTGCTGTCCGGGGGATAGAGAGCACACGATGACCGCTTGTGTCGCAAGGCGGACGAGGATGATGCCCGCTGTCGGCCCGAAGTGACATCCGCATTCGTTTGAACCGTCATACGCCATCCGGCGGCATGGTCGGTTAATCGTTCGGGAATAAGGCTTGAGAACCCTTGCCGGGTTCCCAATGCCATTTAATATGCAGTGCCTGCGCTGCGTGCAATGCTCGCGCGCGCCTAAAAACCATTCTCTAAAGTATATCCCAGCGGGACGCCTTGACCGACACACTTGATCAGAAACCAGCCTCCACGGAACTGACCGGCGGTGCCGGCTTCACGTACGAAGACACGGTCGTCGCCTATTACCTAGCGCATCTGCTGCGGCGCGAACGCGCGGCGGGCCAGCCAGGTATCGTCACCAGCGTCGCAGTCCAACGACAAGGTCACGGCCATCCGATGGATGACGTGATCGTCGAACTCGACGACGCAGGGACCAAAAAGTCGCTCGATCTTCAAGTCAAGCGCTCTGTCACGATCAGCAGCGCTGACAAGCAATTCAAGGAGATCGTCGCCGCCGCCGTGACAACACAGGGGGGCAATGCCTTCATCAAGGGCTCGGACACGAGTGGATTTGTCGTAGAGCATGTGACGGATGCGACATTCCGATGCCTTTCTCGGCTGATCAGCAAGGCGAAGGCGAGCCCTGATGCCAAAGACTTCGAAGAATACTTCGCG
The DNA here is from genome assembly GCF_009826875.1 of Shinella sp. AETb1-6. Lineage (NCBI taxonomy): Bacteria > Pseudomonadati > Pseudomonadota > Alphaproteobacteria > Hyphomicrobiales > Rhizobiaceae > Shinella > Shinella sp. AETb1-6. The sequence continues at coordinate 458,978 of NZ_WUMM01000004.1, forward strand.
CCGACAGGCCCGGCGGGAACTGGCGACAAGAAATTGCGAGAAGGCTTACTGACGCTTACCGGCGCAGCGAACCTGGATGAGGAAGTCAGCTTCTATCGGAGTTTTGCCGCGCTCCGCTTGGCTGGTCTGGAAGAAGGCGGGGCGCTTCGCGCGGAGATCGTCAATAGGCTACAAGAGCATGTTGCGGACAATGTGGACGGTCAGAATATCCTCCTTTTTGACCGCCTCTGCCGAATCGCCCGCGAAGGCGCGGCGAACGCAGCTAAATGGACGCGTTCATCCTTGCTCGCTCAACTGCAAGGCTCGGTGCGTCTTAAAGTAGCGCCGAACTTCAGCGATGACATCAAGCGTTTGAGCGCCGCATCGCTCGACGCGCTCAACGATGTCTCCGAAACCGTCGGTGATTTTCATGTCGCGCGCGACGGATTGCAGGCGGAAGTCGCACAGGCGCTCCAGAAGCATCGCGTTGTTTCCATCGGTGGTCTGCCCGGATGCGGCAAGTCGGTCGTGCTGAAGCACTTTGCTGCCGACGCGGGCAAGTCAGGACCGATCCTATTTCTCAAAAACGACCGACTACAAGGAACAAGCTGGACAACGTTCGCAACGGCGCTCGGTCTACGCAACAGCCATGCGCCCGATCTTCTCGCAGAAATCGGTGCTTCCGGTACGCCCATTCTGTTCATCGATGGGATCGACCGAATCCGACCAGATCAACAACACATCATCACCGATCTGATCCGCGCCATTGAGTCCGACCCCAGTCTCCAGCACTGGAAACTCCTAGCCAGCTCGCGCGACCAAGGACTCGAGGCCTACCGGGCTTGGTTTCCCCTGTCTTTTTACTCGGAAAAAGGCATGGGTAGCGTTGCGGTAAAGGGGTTCTCCGACGATGAGGCGGAATTCCTTGCCAAATCGAAGCCCAATCTCCGCAGCCTTCTTTTTAGCCCCAATCCGGCCGTGGAGCAGATCGCCCGTCGCCCATTTTTTGCGGCAGTTCTCGCCCAGGCTATTTCGCAGGACGCCGAGCCGCAAACCGAAGCCGACTTGATCAACGCCTGGTGGCTACGCGCCGGGCACGACGCGATGCCGGAAACGGTGCCGCAACGTCAGCGTGCACTCGTCGATCTCGCCGAACAAGGCGTGCGTAACCTCGGCAAGGGAATACCTGTCCGAGACCTCAAACCGCACACAGTTGAACATCTGGTCGCGCTTCAGGCCGACCACATTTTGCGTATCGAGCGCAGCGGCGCGATAGTGTCCTTTACTCACGATATATTCTTTGAATGGGTATTCTTTCGACTGCTTATCGAGTTGGGCAGTGAGTGGCCTTCTGCGCTTGCCGCCGCAGGCGAGCCACCTTTGCTCGGACGCGTCGTGGGTTTGCTCGCGCAGGACGCGCTTACCGAAACGGGTTCATGGACCGCAGGTTACGCCAAACTTGAGAGCTCAGCTCTTCGTGCCCAATGGCGGCGCGAGTGGCTGACTGCGCCGCCTTTTACGAGCGCGTTTGAAAAAGCTATCGACGAGTTTACGAAATCCGTCGAGGCAAACGACTTTGCGTTAGGCGAAAAATTGTTGGTGTGGTTTCAGGCGCAACACACCGTGCCAAGTCCCATCATCATGCAAAGGGCCATCAAAATTGACGGTATTGACCCTATTCGCATGGCTGACCTCCTCGGCTGGCCTTCCGACGGGGTGGCATGGGGACGCCTGATTGACTGGATCATCATGCGCCAGCAGACACTACCGGCACGTCTTGTGCCGCAGACGCTCGAAGTCTTCAATGTGTGGCAGAATGCTCTCGCTGATTTCAAGAATACCCGCTCGAAGCATATTCTGGCCACATGCGGTGCGTGGCTGATCGATCTCGAAGCGGAAATTTACGTCGAGGGCTATCCGCGAGAACGGGGAAAGTGGGACGCACTCAGCCACGAAGCGCAGAAGAGTCTTGCGACGGGCTTGCGAAGCCTCATTCTCCGCTCGGCCCGTAGTTATCCCGAATTTGCGATTGCTCTTTTTGAAAGAGCTGCTGGTAACAAACAGATGCTGCGCTCAGCATTTGACGATCTTATGAGCTTCACACCGATTATGTCGGAGGTGGCTCCAGAGGTTGTTGAAAAAGTCGCCGAATCAAAAATTATACAAGAGTTACCGCAGGATGCGTACGATCGCCGCTGTCGGGAAGAAGCGGAACAAGCGGAATGGCTCGAAGAAATCAGGGCTATCCCGAAGAAGAAACGTACGCGTCAACAGAATATGGCGCTGTCCTCACCACGCTTTCCGAGAAGCTATTCCGATTTCGGATTGGACGATATCGGCCTCGAAGTCCATAACCACTACTTCCATCCTCCGTCAGCGCTGCACGAACCTTTCGCTAGCCTACTTGCGAAAAGCCCCTACGTCGGACTTCGCCTGATCACCAAACTTACAAACCATGCCACCGCCGGCTGGCGTCAAATCCATAAATTTCGCCGGCGCGAGCGCGGCACGCCGATCCCCGTCATGCTGGAGTTTCCGTGGGGCCGGCAGGAGTTCTGGGGGGATTGGCATGTTTTTGGCTGGGGTCTTGGCATGTTGGGCTCCGAACTGCTCCGGTGCATCTATCTTTCGCTCGCTTATTGGGCGTTCAAGGAGATCGATAAAGGGCGCTCCACGAGCGACGTTATCAAGCAAGTCCTCGAAGGTAGCGAATGTTACGCATCTCTGGGGCTTTGCTTGCGCCTTGCCATCGAGACGTTCGAGGTCTCGGAGACCACGCTACCCATCATTACCTGCCAGCGCCTCTGGGAGCATGATTTCGCGCGTTTCGTCCAAGAGCCGCAGAAGGACATCGACCTCTTCGGGCTCGGTTTCCTCACACAATTAAAAGGCGAAAAGGCCAAGGCGAAGGAATTTCTCGATAGCCGAGACTACCGTAAACACGATGTGCGCGAGCTCGCGATGCGGTTTGCCATCAGTAGCGACACGAGCTTGCGGGATCGTTTCAAGACGGCGCTTGAAGCGTTTCCCGAAAACCTTCCGTATGTTGTTGAGGAAGAACGCCAACACCCGGAACGAACAAAGGATTTGAAAGAGAAAGCGGAACTCTGGTCCGGCCTCGGCGATATCGAGAACTATCGGCGTTACGAAACGGAAGACAATCAAATCGCTATCGGCTATGAACCGCCAAAGCCGCCCCCCGAGGCGGCGCAGGAGCGAGCGGCGAAATCCACCGAATGGTTGTATCAGCAGCAAGCGCTCACTTGGGCCCTCAAATCCTTGCATGAGGGTAAGCCTGCCGAGGGGTGGACGTTGGCAAACGCTATCGCCTTCGCCAAAAAGAACGACCTCGACGACCTGTTCGATGAGCGCGCCGATGTCGGTCCTCATGCGATCCAAAGCGGCGTCTCCGCCACCGCCGCTTGCGTTATCCGATTTAGTGAAACCGGTTCACCGGATCGGCCGTGGGCGTGGAACGTAATGGAACGGGTTCTGAAAATGCGGGAACCCAGTGATTTCCATGGATCGAAAATTCCGTGGCATCCTTCTTTCCACCTCATTTCCTCGCTTTACCATGACCGCACCAGCGGCGCGCCCCGTTCGGACTCTTCCGCGAGCCTGATCCAGCTTGCAAGTCATCCGAACGAAGATGTGCAAATCATGGCTTTCCAGGCTCTCTTCATGGACCCGGATCAGCATGTAAAATGGGTTGCCGCGCACCTCGCGTTCGATCTCGCGCACTACATTGAACCGATCCGAAATGAAGAGACCTTCGAGCGCGACGACACCGCAAATCGAAATGCACGCGAAGCAGCGTTCGCGAAGGCATTACATGCCCTCGTGGTCAAGACCACGGAAGGATTTGCCCCTCTGCCACCTGCGTGGGTAAAGGCATCCAAGCAAAACAGACATTCGGAAGAGTATTGGACCGACCCAGAACGCTCTTTCGACGGTCAATACGCCGCCAAGCTTTTCACGCTCTTTCCACTTGAAGAGTGGTGCCAGTCAAACGTCTATCGCTCGAAAATCCAGCCCCTTCTTGTCGATCTCGTGCGGTGGACCGCCGAGCGCTTGATGCCCACGTGGGACGATAGAAGGAGTCGCCGAGACAAAGAGACTGCTCTTTTCGAATGGGACCGCACCTTGGGCACGTTGCTTGCACGTGCATTGCCATTTTTCGATTTGCAATGGGTTCGCGACAATTTTGTCAAACCGTTCTGCACGAACGACGAGGAGGCGTTGCGCGTACTTGCGAAATTCGCGGAAAGCATCGTTACCCGTCATGTCCTCGATGCCAAAGACATCCCCCAGAATGCGCTGCAAGTTCTCGACGATTGTGTGCAGCGGGTCATCGACGACAGAGCATTTGCGCCGAACAGTTATCGAGCCGGTGAAATCCACGGCTACGATATGCCTGAACTCATCAAGGCGCTTCTGTTCGTGAACATCGATGACGAATGTGCGGGTGCTGCGCGGTTCGTCAATGGCGATTGGAGTAGTATCGCGATTATTATGCCTCTGGTGACGAAGCTTGTTAAAGCGACCGGATGGTCAACATACGTCATGCAGAACTTTTTGACCTTGTGCGAGCGTGCAGCGGCGTCTTACCCGATCGATGCCTTCATTGACCAGGCTGCCGCAGCACTGGATTCCATCGAATACGCGAAAGGAAGTTGGGTAGGAACGTCATTGCCCGCGCGGCTTGCAGCCATCATCCAAACACTTGCCGAAGCAAACTATCCTCTTGAAGTTGGTCGCGCGCGGGGGTTGCTGAGGCTCCTCGACGCATTGATCGACCTCGGAGACCGGCGCAGCGCGGCGCTTGAACAGGATGAGGCGTTTCGCCGTGTTCAGGGCCTAGTTGCTTGATTAGAGCTTTTCTCAGCGCCGCCTCCCTTCGGCATCGACAGGCGCGCAGATCGGTCGAGATGCGTGTTTCAAGCCCTGCAGGCGGCGGCAGGCGTTCGTTTAACCTGATAAAGTCGATGGTCGATATTATGGCAGCGAGAGCCTGCATTTTTGCGCAAGGGTGGGCCACGAGCGACGCAGGAAAATCTAGGACTTCGATGTGATCTTTTTGAGGTGACCTTGGGCCGCGGCAACCGCTTTTCCGGCCTGATGGAGCTCGGTAAGGGCATCGTGTAGATGCTGATATGCAATGTTACCGGATGACCTGAGCCTGTCCTCGTCGGCCCTGCATTCGAAATCCCACGCCCGATCTCCGATGCGATCGGCATCAGCAATCGCGGATTCGAGATCGTACACAGCTTTTATAAAGGGCTCGATCAGTTTCCAGTTCGGCTTAGTTTTGGCCACTCGGTGGTCCTCCTAATATGGATTTCGTGGATATGACGGTGGGCTCACGGCTTGCGTCCCTTCGGCCCGCCCTCCTCGTTCGTCGGGTCGAAGTCCTTGCCGCTGGGGCTGGGGGCAAGGCCGCTGCCTATGCCTGTTCCGGTTTCCGCCGGCCCGACAATGTCCCCACGGGGGGAAAGTGTGTCGAGCCAGGCGATCGTTGACTTCAAAAGCTTGATGTCGGTGTCTTCTTCGTATTCGCTCCGGACGAAGCACAACAGAAGGTCGGACCAGCGGCCTGTGACTTCCACGTGGTCGAGCCAGTCGATCGATGCCTCCGGTGCACGGGTGTCCGACGATTTCCACACCGCGCATCCGGGCGGCAGGAGGAAGATCAGGTGCGGCCGATGATAGCTGCCGTCCGCAAGGCGGTCGCCGACGATGATATGCGGCAGACAGGGAATCGCGCCCGCCTCGACCAGTTCTTCAAGCGCATACAACAGATGCTCCGGGGAGACGAAGACGCCGTCACAATCGATGCGCAGCGCGCCAAGGAATGTTTTGTTGAGTTCGATATAGGGATAGTCGAGCGTGAGGAGCTTCGATCGCGTCTGTACGGCCAACATTGCCTTGTCATTCGAGGCCCGCGCCGTGCCACCCTTTGGAACCATAGAAACGAACAGCTTCAGAACCGTGTTGTCTTCCGAGCGCAGGCCCTCCTCCGTAAACGGATCGCGCCAACGGCCGGCGACCTGTTTACCGAAAGGTAGCTCGAACCCCTCTTCCAGCCGCCGTTGCACGGCTCGCCGAAGTTCGATGGCCTCCTGTCGGGCGCGGTTCGTGTCGGGTTCGCCCGCGACGATGCGGGAGGGCTTACTTGCGGCTTTCCGCTTCATCTTCGCTTCGGCAGCCTTGCGCCGGGCCTCTGCGTAGCGTGTTTCGAAACCGAGCAGGGGTTGCCCCGCAACCTCTGGGTACCGATAAGTCGTTTGCCCCGCGCCTGTTAGCATGGGGTCAGTTGTCTTTACAATTGCGTCGCCGCCGTTTACTTTCATTGAACAATCTCCGAGAAAGCCACGGTAGGGTTCCAGCCCTGTGATCCGCGGCTTTTTCTATACTCGGAGCCGGCGGCGCATGATGCAAGCGCCGATGCGACCGATTACCGAATGAGATACGGTGACAGGTCCAGTCCCTCCGGGAGGGCCATTGCCCGGATAACCTCGATCTCTTCCCGAAGCAGCAAGGGATCGCCGTAGCCCCCCGAGACATTCTTGGGTGCATGTCCTGTCTGTTTGTCGTGGGTTCGCTCGTCGATCCTCGCAACGCGCATGAGGTCCTTTGCGTTGTGCCGGCTGGAGTGAAACGTCGCTTCGATTCTTCGATGTATACCAACAGCCCGCAGTTGATTGTTCAGACGCTTGGATGCCGCGTCTGCCGGGTCTTCGACCCGCTTCTTTCCGTGGTAGAAGCAACCTGGGAAAAGATAGTCCTCGGGGCGACGGGTTTTAACATAGTCGATGAAGCCCGTTTTCGTCACGACATCCGGAAGCGCGATGATTCGGCGACTGCTGGCCGTCTTCAATTGACGATCCTCTGGATTCCCATCGTCATCAACGAGTTCGGTGGTGAGATTGATAACCCATGTTCCGCCTTCGACTTGGTAGATATCCTTGCCCTGCAACGGCACCATCTCACCCACACGAGCGCCAACCAAGACCCCAAGCAATGGCATCCATTTCATGTCGGCGCGGAGGACCCCTGCGGCATGTACAAATCATTTGTTCAGGTCCTCGACCTTGAAGGGTCTTCTCCGAATGGCCCCCTTCACGAACTTGGGAATCTTGATTTCCACATCGAAGAGAGGTGATCGAAAACCGTGCTGCGCACCTACGTCTTTGAAGAACATCCGGATGGGCGAAAAGTAGGTGTCTTTAATCGTACCGGCCGCCAGGCAGGGAAGCTGCTCCTTGGGGGGAAGCGTCTCGTTGTAGTCCGCCGCCTCCTCTTGGGACATGCCCTTGAACGCAGGGTATTTCACGTAATTTGCCGGGACCACCGCGAGAAGCGACGCAAACTGCTGGAAATCTGCGAACCGATACCGGTTGACAGGCTTGTCACCCGCAAATGCCATGAAGTCCTTGAGACGATTGTAGTCGGTGTCTGTCTTGCTGCCCGACAACCCCAGCGGCAGTCTGATCTCATGGTGCCACCATTCAAGCGCCTCGGACATGAGTGGTCCTGGCGCGCCGCCTTCCAACACGCTCTCGACCGCAACGCTCAGAGACTCCAGCCGCTGGGACAGCGAATCCAACGAAGGAGCGACGACCAGCTCGCTAACCTGCTTCTGCGCCGAGCGCTTCAACGTCAGCGCTGCCAGCACGTTGGCGCGGGTCTCGATGGAGGAAGCATACACTTCGTTGATCTCAACGCGGATGTGGTTCTCGCGTTGAAGGGCTTCCACCCGCAGACGGTTCTTCTGCTCTTCCAATTCCGCGGCATGTGTGCGTTGCTGAAGCTCGATCAGCTCATCCGCCCTTTCGGCAGCCTCCCTAGACGTCTCGATAAGGTCTGCGAGTCGCGCCTGCAATTCGGCGATGATGGCGTCTCGCGGGTCGATGTGCTGCTGCATTTCCGGTCCTCTCTTGAGGACGCAGAGAAATAGCCGGTCCAAATGACCGACAAGTAAACGCGAGGCGGCCGCCGCCGTCCGTGACGGGACTCTGCCGAGATTGAGCCTAATGGGAGATTTGCCGAGAATCGCGACCAGTTCTGCGGGAATCCGCCGCTGAAAGCGATAACCATTGCCGTGACGGGTGAGGTACATTCGAAAGCCTCCGGGTACGGTGTTGGGTACAAACCCAAACCGAGGCTTCGAAAAACTCAATTAAATCAACAAGCGGTGGATGGCGGAGAAGAAGGGATTCGAACCCTCGATACCGTTTCCGGTATACTCCCTTAGCAGGGGAGCGCCTTCGACCACTCGGCCACCTCTCCGCTCGCGATTTCACTATGCGGCATGGGTCGGGATTGCAAGGCATTTTTAGATTTTTGCGACAATATCCAGAATTTCTCGCGCC